>DFFP01000014.1 GCA_002372275.1 Alphaproteobacteria bacterium UBA3773
GTTATCCGCTTTTATTTTTCTTAAATAAGGAGCAACTTTGTATACGGCGCCAAAGAGCTTTCGGCGTATCTAGCGCATTCTCCGCTTTTATTTTTTTTCTAAACGGGTAACTACTCGCATTTACACTTTTTCGTGTACCTATTTTGCACACGTCAAAAGTGTTCATACGGCGTATTTTCCTTTTTTATCCGCTTTTATTTTTTAGAGCCTAAAATCGGATTGGAAAGTCTATGAAGACCGCTCTGGAGGCGGTTTTTTAGACCCCTAACTCGCACGGCAAGCCGTGCTCAGGGGTGACAAGCAAAAAAGCGTTTTAGGTAATAAGGTTTAGAAAAACAGGCTATTTAACCCATTGAATCAGGTTTGTGCAAGCTTCTTGGGTGATGCCTTTGACGCGGCAACGGTTTACAATGACTGTCGGGGGTGTATCTATTTCATAGCAACCTTTGCCCAGTAACATGTATGATTTTGAGGTTGAGCCGCCAGCCGGAATGCCGTCAAAACTCAAAGGCGTTTCCATATTTGGCCATTTGAGACGAAAACTGACGTTGGATATGGGAACATTGAGCGTTGATTTGACGTGGAAAACGGCTGAACAATGTGTTGTTTTTGTAAATGTCGGTAAAATCTCAAAATTATCCATCGAAAGTTCAATCACAGGTTTAATGAAAGCATCATTCGATTGTACCGCGCTTTCTTCAACAGGTTTAAATTGAATAGTTTTTTGAGCTTGTGTGCTGTTGTTTTGAAATTTTGGCGTAGAAAAGACGTTTGGGGCCGAGTCGGATTTTTCGTTTCCGCCGAAAACTTGCGCATAAGAGCCGACCGAAAAAACACAGCAAGCAACACCTGATATGACAGAAACACAAAATCTATTCAAATGTTTGCCTATGAGTTTCATCGGAGCCTCTATTTAATTTTTGCAAGAACTTCTTTGATTTTTTCAATCTGCTCGGTGATTTTTTTGTTTGCATTTTCAATAAACGCTGTTTCTTTAACTTCTGCTTCTTTTTCGCTTACAACTTGCTCTTCATAAGAGACTTCCTTAAATTCATCATAGTATTCCGGATTTTTGGAACTGATGTATGTGAAAAGCGAGGCACACACGGTTTGATTTTTAGCATCATTGGCGCGATTAACTCTTTCGTTTGTGCTTTCTTGGGCATTTAAAGTGTTGCATTCTGAAACACGAAATGAGAGGTTGTCAAAAAGAGCAAAACATTTATCGGTTTGAACCGTTCCTTTTAATACAACTTGTTTTAAAGGGTTTAGCGAGGGAATATCAAGAGTGGCATGAATGAGATCTGCCTCATTTTGGACGGGGGCTTTAAGTTCCGGGGCTTTTGTATTTTGAACCTCGGGTTTTGCTTTATTTTCAGATTCTTCTTTTTCTTCAATCGGGTAAAGAGAGCTGATGTTATCTACCCACGTTAAGTCCATTTTTGCTTGGCGAACAGTGATATTTGTGCGGTTAAAAAATGTTGCGGTATATTCGCAAGACTGAACGTTACCTTCGCTGTCTGCAACGGGTTTAATATCATGAATTTTAAATAAAACAGCTGCGGATTTGGAACTTGGTTGTTCAACCGGTGCGTTTTTGTTTTGTGCAACCGCTAGACCGGTGCCAAGCGTTAAGGCTGCAACAGTTGATGTTAATAAAGCTTTTTTGAATTTATTCATGAGTTTTGCCCTTTTCGTTAAAAACATTTTCTTTCAAATTATATATATTTTATTTAATTTTTCTTTAATTTTTTGTAAATCCTTAAAAAATCTGACCAAACTTTTGATTTTGCAGACGGATTTCGAAGTAAATATGACGGATGAAATGTGGCCATGGCGGGAATAAATTCTTTTTTTGAAAGGGGATATTCAAGCCACTTTCCTCTGAGTTTTGAAATCGGCTCTGTGTTGTCAAGCAGGGCATTTGCCGAACTGCCGCCTAGAAAAACAATCATTTGAGGTTTAATCAGTTCAATCTGTTTTTTGATAAAAGGCAGACATATGGCAATTTCGGAATCGGTCGGCGTGCGATTGCCGGGTGGACGCCACAAAACAATGTTTGTGATGTATACATCATCTCTTCTTATGCCGATGGAAGTCAGCATTTTATCAAGGAGTCTGCCACATTTGCCGACAAACGGAATGCCGCATCTGTCTTCATCTGCGCCGGGGGCCTCGCCGATAAACATCAGTTTTGCTTTTTCGTTTCCTGAGCCGAAAACGGTTGATTTGGCAGTGAGCTTTAAGGCGCAACCATCAAAATTTTCAACAATGTTTTTTAATTCGGCTAAAGTTTTGGCTTTTGTACAGATATCTCGTGCATTTTGCTTTGAGGCAATAAAATCTTGAGCCAGATTTGTGGTCGCCGGACGCAACAAATTTTGCGGGGTTTCGAGCGGTTTGATCAGAGGTTGAAATGCGTCAGAACAAGTTGCATCAACGCCTGAGAGAATATACCACTGCAATATTTCTTGAATACTTAAATTTTCGTTCATGACTTAAAATATACAACCTAAAACGTTTTATTGCAAGATAAAGCAACTATTTACACATCATAATTTATTTTGTTTGAACTTGAAAATTTTGGGTCTATAATGCAAAAAAAACGAGGTTATCAATGAAGTTTTTATATATTTTATCGGTTCTTTTAAGTCTTGGAATTTTCAGTTCCTGCAATGAGCACTTTTTTTTGAAAATGTCGGCAAAGAAACCGGAGGTTTCTTCAAAATACGATATTCAAAGTATGTATGGTGCTTATTTGGCAGGACGTGTGGCACATTTAAGACAAAATTACGGCAAGGCAGCCGATTATTATATGAAAAGTTTTGAGCTCGGCTTAAAAAATGAAGACGTCTTAAACAGCACTTATTTATTGCTTGCCTCAGAAGGGCGTATTCAAGAAGCAGCTCAGCTTGCGCGCTTGGATGAGGACAGTAAAGATAAAATAAATTTGATGAACTTCATTTTTTTAACGGATGATATGCAACAAAAAAAGTATGATCAGGCGCTTGAAGATATTTCAAAATTGAAAAAAACACCGTTTGAAAAGAATGTTTTGCCCTTATTAAATGCTTGGGTTTTGGCGGCTTTGGGTCGCCCTGAAGAAGCTGTTAAAGCACTTAATCCTTTGAAAAATGATCCGAATTTGGCAGGCCTTTATCATATGCATCGCGGAATGATTAACGATTATTTTGAAAATACTGATGAGGCGATGAAGGATTTTGAAGCCCTTGTGAACAACATATCCATTCCGCTTTCGTTTCGGGAGCTTCAAATTATCGGTAATCTTTATTTGAGAACAGGCAAAAAAGATAAACTCATTGAAATGACGGAAAAGTATTATCAGGATAATGCACGTGTGCCGATGCTTGGTGAACTTTTGGATTCTTTTAAAAAAGCACAAGAAAATACCCAGTTACCCAAACTAATTGATGAACCTCAAAAAGGCTTGGCTGAAGCGATTTTTAGCGTCGGGACAATTTTCAGAGGTTTTCAAAATGAAGTGGCACAACTTTTTACTTCTCTCGTTCTTTATTTAAATCCGGATCTTGATGTGGCAAGAATTGCGATGGCCGATATGTATGAAGCTTCGCGCCGTTTTCAAAAAGCAAGTACGGAATATGAAAAAGTTTCTGAAAATTCGCCGGTTTATTATGTGGCGCAACTTAAATCTGCAACAAATGATATGTTGCGTGGTCAAAAAGAGCAGGCAATACATAAGCTTCAGAAATTACAAAGGCTTTATCCGGAAAGTGCGCATATTGCATTCAGACTCGGTGAAGCAAGCCGCACATTGGGACAATATAATCGTGCCGTGCTTTATTATGAGTATGCACTTGATAAATTACCCCAAAATGAACGTAATCGTTGGACGCTTTATTATGCCCTCGGTATTGCTTTTGAAAGACAACACCTTTTTGAAAAATCAGATGCATCTTTTCAAAAAGCGCTCAAATTAAGCCATCGGCATCCTGAGGTCTTAAACTATTTAGGATACTCGTGGCTTGAGCGTGGCGTGAATGTCAATGAGGCTCTATATATGATTTTTGAGGCGCATCGCAAAAATCCGGAAGACGGGCATATTTTAGATAGTCTCGGGTGGGCACTTTATAAAATGGGAAATTATGATAATGCCGTTTCGGTGCTTGAAAGAGCTTCGGAATATCTGCCTTCAAATGCTGTCGTTTTTGACCACTTAGGAGATGCTTACTGGCAAATCGGGCGCTATAATGAAGCTCGTTTTCAATGGAATCACGCCTTGAAAGCAAAAGATGACAGAAGTGAAATCAGCGAAAATACCGTCAGACAGAAAATCGACAACGGCATAGAAAAAGCTGTTCCTTTGATGTATAATGAGCGTCTCTTAACTGATCGTTTGCAAACATTGGAGAGTATGAATTCTCACTAAAACTTTACATCGTTTTAGCAGGGCCGGTCGTGGTATATAACGCATCGCGCTCCGGAGAATGTTTTCCGACGACGCAGGCGGTGAGTATTAAAAGAAATAATAAAAGATAAGCATTTTTCATTACAATAAAACCTTATATGAAATGAAAATCAACAAAAGAGAAGCTAAACGCGTTAAATGGCGAAGCCAAATACTTTTATCGTATTCGGCAGATGATCTCCAAATACCGCAGATCCAAATCAGGTTATAAAAACTTAAAATGAAAAGCATAATAAAATAAGTCATCGTCAGGCCGATAATCGTGCTGTCAATATTGTTGATGGAAAAAACATTCTTGAAATAGTTAGAAAGTGTCATTCCTTTGAGGTGATGAACTAAAAAGAAGCGTATGCCGAATGTGACGCTGCTCATCAGAAAAATAAACCATACGCCGTATTTCCAAAACATTTGTCTGAGTTCATACTGACCGTGAAAAATTTTTGCAAACATAAATCAAAACTCCTTAAATTTGCTTTGATTTTAGCGCAAGATGGTTAAAATTTAGTTATGAGCTGAATATATGGTTTGTTTCCTAGTTTTTCTTGGATCTCTGCAATATACTGTAAAATCTCGCTCCAGGTTGTCCACTTTTCAATAAAATCTTTGGCAATTTGAGGAGATTTTGAAAGTTGCACGGCAATCGTTTCTTCTAAAAGATGATACATGACTTCCGGTATTTTTTCAAAATTGATGTGCAGTTTGTTGTCGCCATCAAAGAAAATTGCTTGATGGGCCATTAAATAATTAAACTCTATCAAATCTGCCATGCGGTGCGGTTTGGAAAGGGTCGGTTTTGCTTTTAAGAAAAGACGGATAATCCATGTGGTATAGATTCTTTTTAAATCCTCGTTTGTATAGGTGCCGAATTTTTCAGCGACCTTGGACATAAAAGCAATGGAAATTGTATTTGCTTTGTGTTCTTCAATGGTGTGGGAATAAATCCCGAGAGCACTCTTGAAACTGTTGTCGGGCCCCAAAGAATGCCCGTTTTCGTGGCCGATGACCATATCGTGATCGGCTTCATGCTGATAGTAGGGATGGAATTCTTTGGCCACTAAACTTTCAAGTAATTTTTGGGCGCGCTCATGATCATAAGAAAAACGAACCTGTCTATGGTAAACATTGCGCCTACCGCCACCTGTTTTAACGGAGAGTTTATCATCGTTTGGAAGATTTTGCGCAGTGGTAATACCGCCGCGGCACATGGCGTAATCGCCTTTTAAAGCCATTAAGTCAACATCGACCATCGTTTGCTTGCCGGTTTTTTCTATTTTTTGTGTGTAGCGGTCTTTATAAGGCATCAGGTCTGCCAAAAAGGGCAAAGTTTCTTTTGATTTTAAGATAAAGTCTGTTCCTTGTTTGTTGACAATTCCGACTCTGGCCCCTAACGTATCTTTGGGGCAGACTTCAATTTGATAGGCTTCCAGCAGGGCTTTTAATTTCGGGTTTTCAAGGATGCTGCCGGTTAATTCATCTTCGTAGTTTTCTCTACTGACGGTAAACTCTAAGCGATTGTTTTGCATGGCAGCCCAGTGTTTGTCAGCAATACTGTCCATTTCGGGATTATTTTGTAAAAAGGCTTGTGCCTGCCAGGAAAGATAGTCTTTCATTTCGTGTTCGGTGGTGTAATGGGCAGCGACTTCAAGCTCGTTTGCAATATATGAAAATTGCTTTTCAAAATACTGCGTATAATCAATGGCTTTTAATTCATTTCCTAAACGTTCAACCATCGTGCGCGCAGATAAAATTTTTTGAACCTCGATTGTTTTGCCTTCTTCAAGCATTTGAATTAAAATGTCGGCAAGTTCTTCTGATGTGATGTCAAAGGGGTAAAAATTGCGCCCCGGATTTTGATGGACACCTTTAAAAATTTCAATTGGTTTTGGATCAATACCGTTGATGCCGGCAACACCGTTGAAACTTTGAAAAAGAAGAAGTGCTTTTTTGGCGTGGCTGCTTTGATTTTCGCTGAGATATTGAAGCGCTGATAAGTTATGAGGATTGTCTTGGATAAGCGCCACTTCATTGATGGCATTGGCCGCATTTATCAAGTGCGTTAAAGCTTTTTTATCGCCCTCGGGCAGTGCTTGATAACCTTCAAAATCAGGGCCGATGAGTTCGATTTGGCGGGTTTGACTATTTAAAATATTATCGAGTTCGGCTTCGGTTAAGTTAAATTCATATGTCATTTTTTAATCTCCACAGTAACTGTTTTAGGGGCTAAATGGTTTTGATATGCAAATTTTAAGGCATTGGTATGTTTTAGATTTCGATTCTTAAAAGCAATCATAAAAAGAGCGTTTTGATGATAAAGTTCTTGAAAACGCTGAAGGGAAATATCACAGCTTTCTTCTGAAAAATGTTGATCAGAAAATGTGTTTTTCCATTTTTTTGAAATTTCGGATAAAGGATCTTCCGTGCAGTTTAAAAATACGATCAAAGTGTTCTTTTGAAGATTTATTTTTTTTAACACAGCTTCCGTATAGGTTTGATCAAACCGATTTTGGATAAAAATCATGCGTGTTTGATTTTGCAGTGGAAAAAAAACAAATGAAAGGTAAGAAGAATTTTCTTTTTCAGGCAGTTGAACAGGGTCTTGAGCGGGATGAAGCTGATAAAAGTGTAAAATATTAATAAAAACCAAAAACAAAAAACAGAAAATAAGAACAATATTTTTGAGTAATTTATCGTAAAATTCTGTGCTTCGTTTCATGGCGTGACTGCAATCGTCCTTTCAAGCAAAAACATATCCAATTTAGCTTTCAGATGAAAGTAAATCAAGATAAAAATCCACAAAGGAATGATAGTATGTGATGTTTTTGTCATTGATATTGTCTTCATTCCATAGATTTTGCCCGATTCGGATGGCTTTGGCATGGCATGCTTTAGCGCAATCGCTGTCTTGAGGCGAATCGCCGATAACCCATACACTTTGCGGGCAGATGTCACAAGTTTTAATAATGCCGTTAACGCATTTAAATAAATGACTTTGAGAAGGTTTGTTGTACTCAGCTTCGTGACCGCAGACGATTTTGTTAAAATCTTCAAATTCAAATAAGATGGGAAGTTCGTATTCTAAAAGGACGCGATCTTTGTTTGTCATTAAACAAATCGGAATGGAACGTTTTTTAAAAAAATTGATAACAGCATCGGTGTAGGGGAATTTTTTGATCATCGAGGCTACATTTTTTAGATATATTTTTCGGTATTGCTCGTAAGCCTCCGGGGCATTATTTCCAAAAATAACTTGAAAATTATCAAAAAAAGAAAGGGATGGATTGCATTGTTTTTGAAAAGTACACCATTCAGGCATATGATAATTTTGAAGCACTCGGTTGACCGCATATAACAACGCCGGCTTTGAAACGGCAAGCGTGTTATCCCAATCGAAAATGACAGTTTTTAATGATGAAGTATTAAGCATAGGTGTGTAAATATAACTTTTGGTGGCATTTTTCAAGGTAAAAAAACCGGCACTAAAAGTGCCGGCTTGAGGATTGAGTAAACAACAAAGTTATTCATCAATGCAATGATAGCAGGTTGTTTTACCATCACATTTACTTATGACAGTCTCATCTGCTTTTTGCTTTTCACCACAGAGATTGACGGTATAGCCAGCATCGGTATCGCAAATTTGGCAACACCCCGTTTTATCGCTGTCGATGGCATAATTCGTGTTTTCATTGCCGCAAGAGGTCAGCTGATAGACCTTAGAGCTGCCGCTTTGGCATTCATCGAAGTTGATAGGATGACCTTGCTCTGCGGCTTTCTTTGTGAGGTCAATTTTATCTTCTTCAGAAAGCTTATAGATATCTTTGTCACACTGTATTTCTTGACAAATACCTTTGCTATCGGCTTCAAAGCCAGGATTGCATGCTATGCCTGTTTTACGGACATATTCTTCCGTACAAAGCTTAACCGTTGCAATACTGCTTGCAGAAACATTCGGATTATCTTTTAAGAAGACATCCTTAAGTATATAATCATCTTTGAACTCTGCTTTTAACTTACAGACGTTGAAATGGATCCCATCGCATACAGGCTCGCCGTATTCAACCAAACTTTGATCTTCGGAATCTGTTTGAGCATATTTTCCGGTTGTTGCAGTACATTTGCACTGACCACATATCTCGCCACCGGATTTTCCGGGTGTGTAGGTCCAACCTGTTGAGCCGAAAGCCTGATTGCAAGCCTCAGGCGTTGTGTACTGTTTTGAGTAATAAACATTATCTTTTTTGCCTTCACAATAAGTCGCGTCACAAGTGGTTCTGTCTGGGGATATGACCCAGCCGTTTGCTGCATTACATGTAAAGCCTGAAACAAAGTTATGTTTATCACCGGTATCAGATTTGCAGCATGCACTGAATATTGGTTCAGCAATGATGTCATTGGCGGAAGGTTTTTTCCACTCCCACAGACCAGGCTCTGTTTCAACAACTTCAAACAAGGCTTTGCCGGCGATTGTTTTAGGTTCTTGATTAATCGGGCAGGAACATTGTTTGTAATGTCTGTTATCACAAGCAACCTCAGCCAAACCTTCATCATCATAAGTTCTGGTATAAGGATATTGTTTCAAAAGCGCAAGGGCTTCATCTGAAGGATTACCACCGCTGATTTCGTCTAGTAAACATTTGCAAGTATAACATGTACTGTTGGCGTTGACTTTGACTTTTTTCCATCCGATTAACCAATCAGCGCTGGCCATACAATCTTCAAGTTTGTATGTTGCACCTTCGGCCGCATCTTCCGGACCGGCATATTGACCTCTTTCACAAACGGTTGCTTCACAGCTCTTTTTATCGGCACTTAAAGTATAACCGGTATTGCATGTAAAGTCTGAAATGACATCTTTTGTCGTGCCGTCACAGCAAGTGGCTTTGGTGGTGATTCCTGTGGCATTTTCAGGAAGTTCGATCAGTTGTGAACAACCACTCTGCCCGGCGGCACATGTGTCTGCCAAACAGTGTACCCTATTGGGATCTGACGGGCAGGCAAGGTAATTTTCACATTCGGTAACGGAATTTCTATAGCCAAGAGCTACGCATTTTGCAGGAGAATCATTTAAGACGGCCAACTTATTCTCGCATCCTGCAGTATTTAAGGTGCCGGGGGCACATTGACAACTGTAACAGGTTTCGGTCAGCCCCGGTTTTTGCGCAGATGTAATCGTGGTACAATTGACACCCTCAGGCTTTTTACTGAATAAACCAAGATCGGCACAAGAATAACTCGGGCAGTTATACCATTTACCTTTACTGTCTGTTTTATCAGGGTTACAATCTAATTCAAACGGACAAGCAATGCAATCCGTACGTCCGTCTAATTTATCCATACTGACTGTGTATCCGAGTGCTTGACAGCTTGAAACGCAGTGTTTGGAATAAACCTTATCTGCACCGAATCTTTGAAGAAGTGATTCAATCATACTTCCGACATCGGCAGCTGATGAAGTGTTCGGGAATGCTAAAATTGAACACAAAATCAAGAGTAAAAACCGTTTCATTGTTGTGGCCTTTCAATAAATGATATATCATGAAATTATGCTAACATAAGTTCTTTTTTTTTGCAACTTTAAAGTATGTTTTTTTAAAAAACGTCACAAAAAATTAATAAAAGCTCGGACCGGCATCCGGCTTTTGGTAGTCGGATATTTTTCGAACGGCGACAACTTTTTGATACATTTTTCCGCTATATGTTTTTTGATACCACGCAAAATGCGATTCTTTTGAGGCATAAAGGCGAATATCCTTAAGCCATAACTTTTCGGCAAACGGGAAAAATAAACGATTGAACGGTTTGATGATAAAACGCCAAAGATTCCATTTGGAAGGTTTGTGATAATCAACAAAAACAGCTTTACCATTTTCACCAACCGAATCTAAAACATTGTTGATGACTTTTTGTTTGGAACGTTCGGGCAGTTCATGAAGGAGCATATAGCATATGACGGTATCATATTTCTTTTTGAGGGAAAGTCTGCCGTCAAGACACTGAAACTCAACCTTTTGGCCAGCTAATTTTTTTTGCGCAATCTCGATTTCAGACGGCAGAATATCAATGAGTGTATATGTGCCGTATGAACCTATTTTTTCGGCTGTTTTAAGCATTTGAGAACCGAAAGTGCAGCCGATTTGAAGCACGCTGCTGTTTGTGCCGATGTCTTCTAAAAGATCTTCAATAATGGCATTTTGGGCACCGAATGTCAGTAAAGTTTGTGTGCGATCATCATCTAAAATAGAGCGCCATGATTTAGGTTTATATAAAAAAGCATATAACTCTGTCAGATAAGCAGGGATTGGGCTTGTGAGCGGAATATTTTTTGTTTTAGGCATATCAAATTTCCTTTTTCTACAGTCCGACTTCGCTTTGTGTGATATAGCCTTGTTTGACGGCTTCCATAATCGCTGCCGTTCGGTTTGAAACGCCGAGCGCTTTAAGTAAAACCGTAATATGAACTTTGACCGTGCCTTCGGTTAAGCCGAGTTCATAAGCAATTGTTTTGTTTTGCATTCCTTTGGCTAAACATTTTAAAACATCTATTTGGCGATTGGTTAATTTGCGTTCTTTATCGCTGTTATTGGAAGCGTCTGATAAATCTTTAAGTGTTTGCATTTCAGGTGAAACGGTTGCTTCTTCCAAAAGATCACGCGGGATATAAAGCCCGCCGGCCAGAACAAGATGAATGGCAGAGAGCAATAACTCATTGGAGCTCGATTTTGAGATATAGCCCGATACGCCGATTTCAAAAGTTTTTTGAACGATCTGTTTGCCGAAAACAGCCGAAATAACAATGATTGGGGTGTCTTTTAAAATGTTGTGGATTTTGGTTAAGGCATCCATAAAATTGGCGCCCGGCATGGCAAGATCGGTGATGATTAAATCGAACGGCTTTTTTTGAACCTCAGATAAAAGTTCGGTGTAGTCTTTTACGCACATGATATGTGCATCCTTAAAATGAGATTCTAAAACAAATTTAAGGCCTTGCAGGAAAAGTTCGTGATCATCGGCTAGAAGTATTTCCATCGTGGTGTTCCTTTTGATTTTTTGCTTAAAACTTCTGCATAAATTTAAATCGTGAGTGTATTATAGCAAAATATGTGTTAAAGAAAGAATAATGTTTTTTATTTTTTGATGAGGAAAATATGATTATTACCATCGATGGACCCGCCGCCAGCGGAAAAGGAACCCTTGCAAGTGCTCTTTCCAAACTTTATAAATATGCCTATTTTGATACGGGAATGATTTATCGCGCGGTGGGTTTAAAAGCTGTTTTGGAAGGAATTGACCTGACCGATGAACCAAAGGTTTTGGAAATTGCAAAGGCTATGACTTTTGAAAAAATGATGGCACTTTCTTCTCATCCGGATTTTCGCTCGGATATCGGTGGACAATCGGCCTCGAAAGTTTCGGCCATTACTTCGGTGCGTGCGGCACTTTTGAAAATGCAACAGGATTTTGCGCTTTCTCCCGTTTTTGCCGACGGTACAAAGGCCGAAGGCGTTATTTATGATGGGCGCGATACCGGTACGGTTGTTTGTCCGCAGGCCGATATTAAACTTTTTATGGTGGCTTCGCCCGAAGTGCGCGCCATGCGTCGTTTTAAGGAATTTCAGGCCAAAGGAATCGAGACGACATATGAAAAAGTTTTTGAGGATATGAAAGCTCGTGACAAACGTGATTCTGAGCGTCAGACAGCACCGATGAAACCGGCTGTTGATGCTATTATCATTGATACCTCGGATATGGACCCGAAAGCCGAAATTGATTATGTGGTTAGTTTAATTGAAAGTAAGCTTAAATAAAGTGCGCCGCGACTGATTGCAACAACTTGAGATAGTCTTTATTTGGCAAATGAGGCTCTTCGTTAAACGGCTCATCTACAAGAGAATTGATTGTTCTATGACAAAGAGTATATCCCGCAAAATGGCGGATAAACGCAACTCTGGCAGCCTCAAGATTTTCGGTGTTGTAGCCGATTAAGCTTAAAAGTTTCGTTTCATCTGTTTCTTGCAATTTTTTAGTGTTTTTGAAATCATACCAAACCCCGAATCCGTGTTTGGAAAGGTAGCCCCAAGGAAAAGATTTTCCGGGATCGGCCTTGCGCGTCGGTGCAATATCGGAATGGGCTAAAAATCTGTCTTTTTTGATGTGATAACGGTGTTTTAATTTTTTAAGAAGGCGAATAAGAGCGCTCACTTGTTTGAAAGGATAAGGGTTTTGCCCGAAAGAGTTCGTGCAAAGCTCAATCCCGACTGATGAGTGATTGAGATTTTCTCTTTTTTGCCAGAAGCTGACGCCGGCGTGCCAAGCGCGTTTTTGCTCGTCAACGAGGCGATATATATGCCCTTTTTCATCAATGATATAGTGGGCGCTGACTTGATGCTTTTCAAAACTTTCAATCGCGCCTTTGATGTCATGTGCCACGCAATGGATAATGACCGTATCGATTTTTTCGTTTCGCTCATCAAAATAGGGCAGAGGGATTTGGCGCATTTATTATCTCTCAAGCTTTTTATATTTTAAGCGATGCGGGCGGCAAGCTTCTTCGCCTAAACGGCGGATTTTATCTTTTTCATATTCTTCAAAGTTGCCTTCAAACCATTCGACATGACCTTCATCCTCAAAAGCTAAAATATGTGTTGCCAAGCGATCTAAGAAAAAGCGATCGTGCGAGGTGACCAAAACACAGCCGGGATAATTTTCGATTCCTTCTTCAAGAGAACGCAGTGTATCAACGTCTAAATCGTTTGTCGGCTCATCAAGCATAATGACATTGGCGCCTTTTTTGAGCATTTTGGCCATGTGGACGCGATTGCGTTCACCACCCGAAAGTGAGCCGATTTTCTTTTGTTGGTCGGCGCTTTTGAAATTAAACTGTCCGACATAAGCGCGTGATGGAATTTCTTTTTTGCCGAGCATCATCATATCCAGTCCGTCTGAAATTTCTTCCCACACGTTTTTGTTCGGGTCAAGTTCGTCACGTGTTTGATTGACATAACCCAAATCCACCGTTTCGCCTATGATGATTTCGCCCGAATCGGGTTTTTCTTCGCCTGCAATCATCTTAAACAAGGTTGTTTTGCCGGCGCCGTTCGGCCCGATGATGCCTACAATGGCACCTCTCGGGATTTTAAAAGATAAATCATCGATCAAGACTTTGTCGCCGAAAGCTTTGCTGATGTTTTTGGCCTCGATCACCAAATCGCCCAAACGTTCCGTCATGGGGATGTTGATGTAAGCATGTGTGACTTTGTCTTTAACGGCTTGTTGCAACAATTCATCATAAGCATTGATACGTGCTTTGGATTTCGCCTGACGGGCTTTAGGGTTTTTGTTAATCCACTCAAGTTCGGCAGCCAGTGTTTTTTGGCGCGCGTTTTCTTCGCGTGCTTCCTGGGTTAAGCGTTTTTGCTTTTGTTCAAGCCATGAGCTGTAATTGCCCTCATAAGGAATACCCTGACCGCGGTCAAGTTCCAAAATCCAGCCTGTGACGTTGTCCAAGAAATAGCGGTCGTGGGTAACTAAGATCACGGTTCCTTTATAATCTTTGAGGTGGTGTTCAAGCCAGGCTACCGATTCGGCGTCTAAATGGTTGGTCGGCTCATCTAAAAGAAGTAAATCGGGCTTTGATAACAAAAGCCGGCACAAAGCAACACGGCGCTTTTCACCGCCGGAGA
>DFFP01000039.1 GCA_002372275.1 Alphaproteobacteria bacterium UBA3773
TAGCTTTGATTTCTTCAGCTTCAGCCTTCGGAGCACCTTCTTTAACAGTCTTCGGTGCGCCATCGACTAAGTCTTTAGCTTCTTTCAAGCCGAGTTGTGTGATTGTACGAATTTCTTTAATCACGTTGATTTTGTTTGCGCCAGCATCAGCTAAAATGACATCAAATTCTGTCTTTTCTTCAGCAGCAGCGCCACCGGCAGCACCACCTGCGGCAACAGCAACGGCTGCAGCGGCACTCACGCCCCATTTTTCTTCTAACATTTTGGATAAATCAGCGGCTTCCATCACTGTTAAGGCTGACAATTCATCAACTAATTTGGCTAAATCTGCCATTTATTTTCTCCTAAAGTAAAAAAATTAAAACTTTTTAATTTAAACAAAAAACCTTATGCGGCCTCTTTTTCGCTATATGCTTTTGTAACACGCGCAAGTTGTGAACCAGGCGCTTGCAACAAACCGATAATTTTAGCTCTGAGTTCATCCATTGACGGAATGCTGGCCAAGCGTTTGATTTCATTAACATCTAACGCATGTTCGCCCATTGCACCACCCAAGATGACGAGCTTTTCATTATCTTTTGCAAAATTGACACATGCTTTACAAGGTGAAATCGGATCAGAGGCGTAAGCAATCGCTGTCGGACCTTTGAACAAATCGATTAAACCTTCATATTTTGTGCCTTTAAGAGCCAGTTTGGTAATACGGTTTTTTGTGACCTTAAACCCGGCGCCTACTTCGCGAACGGCTTTGCGAAGTTCTGAAACTTCAGAAACCGTTAAGCCCTTATAGTGAGCAATAACGACAACTTCAGACCCTTCAACCAGATCGTGCAATTCGTCGAGTAATTGTTTTTTTTCATCGCGGTTCATTTGAAAATGTTTCCTCGTATAAAAAATTTAACCACAACCGCAACATAAAGCAAATATCTTGCCTTTTTGCGGCAACCAAACCTGTCCGATAACTTGAAAGAGAAAAAACGATTTTTTTTTTAATAAAAACATTTTACTCCGTCTATGAAGGATATTTAAGGCTGAACCACCTTCAGTCTCAGACAGAGCAACAGAACAATCTGTCGCTTGTGTGCTTTCATATAACAATGAAACTCAGATGTCAAGAAGTTTTTTTATTTTGTTTCAACTTAAAACAACAGGTGTTTCAAGCGGTTTTTTGTCGCTGATGGTAATCAATTTTCGAAGCTTTTGAGATATTTCATCGGCTTTTTCTTTGCTTTGGGCATGAACATAGCAAAGCGGTGTTTGACTGTCCACCTTATCGCCGATTTGGCAAAAATGTGAAAAGCCCGTGGCATAATCAAGCGTATCCGAAACATCCGTACGTCCGCCTTTGAGCTCCACCAAAAGAAGCCCGATTTGACGCGTGTCCATTTTTGAAATATAACCTTGTTGGGCTGAAAAAATCGGACATACAACCGGCGCTTGAGGCATGTGGCGCTCCGGATTTTCGATAAAGTATTTTGATCCGCCGAGCGCGGTAACCATTTGCGCAAATTTTTCCAAAGCCGATCCTTCAGATAAAACTTTTTCGACTTTGCTTAATGCCTGAAGTTTATCAGGACACAAACCGCAAGTAACCAAAATTTCACAGCAGAGCTCTTTGGCTACCGTATCAAAACGCGTATTTACATTTTGACCTTTGAGATAATCGACGGCTTCAATCACTTCGAGTGCATTGCCCACAGTTGTGCCGAGTACGGAATTCATATCCGTTAAAAGCGCGGTTGTTTTTGTACCGGCTCCGTTTGCAACGCTGGCAATAGAAGCTGCCAAGGCTTGCGCATCTTCTAACTTTTCCATAAATGCGCCCGTTCCGAACTTCACATCCATCACCAAGCAATCCAGCCCCGCCGCTAATTTTTTTGAAAGGATAGATGCCGTAATTAAGGGAATAGATTCAACAGTTGCACACACATCGCGTACGGCATAAATTTTTTTATCTGCCGGTGCTAAATTCCCTGTTTGACCGATAATGGCGCAACCAACCTCTCGGACCGTTTGTTGAAAAAGATCGTTTGACGGACATGTTTGATAGCCGTTAATTGCATCAAGTTTATCAAGCGTTCCGCCTGTGTGACCGAGACCTCGTCCCGAAATCATCGGGACATATGCGCCTATTGCAGCTAAAATCGGGGCAATAGCGAGACTCACCTTATCGCCGACACCGCCTGTTGAATGCTTGTCAACCACAGGTCCGTCTAAATGCCATGTTAAAACATCTCCCGATGAACGCATTGCAAGCGTTAAATCAACTGTTTCTTGTTTACTTAAACCTTGGAAAAAAATTGCCATCGTCATGGCCGCCGTTTGTGCGTCTGAAATAGAGCCGTTTGTTACCCCTTGAACAAAAAAATCAATTTCTTCTTTCGTGAGCTGATTTCCGTTTCGTTTATGACGTATAACTTCTTGCGGTAACATTTTATTTCTCCATATATTTTAAGACCAGTCCTTGCAAGTCAACAGCGGCCATATTGGCTTCTAAAAGCGTTTCTTCATGTGAAAGCGGATTGGATTGTATGTCGGCACTTTGGTTGGTAATAACTGAAATTCCGAGCACTTTCATTCCAAAATAAACCGCCGTAATCACCTCTGGCACGGTAGACATCCCCACAGCATCTGCACCAAGCATGCGAAAAGCCTTAACTTCTGCTTTGGTTTCAAAATTCGGGCCGACAACAAAAAAATACGTTCCTTCATAGAGTTTTATTTGATTTTCTTTGGCGGTTTGGCGCATTTTTTCTTGCAAGTCTCTGTCATAAGCATTACTCATATCCGG
>DFFP01000012.1 GCA_002372275.1 Alphaproteobacteria bacterium UBA3773
GAGGCCGAATAAATAGAAGTTTTCTTGTCCGACCTGCTCCAAAATTTCGATATTAGCCCCGTCATATGTTCCAACCGTTAAAGCCCCGTTCAAGGCAAACTTCATATTTCCCGTTCCCGAAGCTTCAAAGCCGGCCGTTGAAACCTGCAAACTGATATCCGCAGCCGGAATCATTTTCTCGGCCAGTGACACGCGATAATCCGGCATAAATACCACTTTCAAGCTGTCTGAAACGCGCGGATCATGGTTCACCACATCAGCCACATTATTAATCAGCTTAATAATAAGCTTTGCGTAAGAATACGAAGGCGCAGCTTTACCGGCAAAAATATATGTCTTTTTAACCTCAGGATGAAAATTATCATTGACAATCGCCAAATAATCACCAATCACCTGCAATATGGTCAGTAATTGACGTTTATATTCATGAATACGCTTGGCTTGAACAATATAAATACTTTTGGGGTCAACGACCTCACCTGTTGATTTAAAAATATCCAGTGCCAAAAGTTTTTTATTATAGGTTTTAATATCTGCAAATTTTTGCAAAAATTTCAAATCAGAAGCATATTTTTCAAGTTTTCTCAAATCATCTAAATTCGTGATCCATTCATCCCCGATGCTTTCCGAGATCAAATCCGAAAGCGGTGTATTTGCATGCAACAGCCAGCGACGCGGCGTAATACCGTTTGTAATGTTGATAAATTTTTCGGGGTATAATTCATAAAATTCAGGCACGAGCGAAGTTTTCAAAAGCTCGGTATGCAGTTTTGAAACACCGTTGACCGAAAAAGATCCGACAATCGACAGATTGGCCATCTTAATCATCTGATCATTTCCCTCACCTGTCACAATACTCACAGCCTGAAGTTTTGCCTCATTTTCGCCAAATTTTTCACGTGCAAAAATCATAAAACGACGATTGATTTCATAAATAATTTGCAAGTGTCTCGGCAGTAACCTGTTTAAGATTCTGCTCGGCCATTTTTCCAAAGCTTCCGGCAACAACGTATGGTTTGTATAAGCAAAAATGTGCTTTGTAATTTCCCAAGCGTCGTCCCATTCCAAGCCGTATTGATCCATCAAGAGCCTCATCATTTCGGCAATTGCCAACGCCGGATGCGTATCATTGAGCTGAATACATACAAAATCCGGCATTTTCTTAAAATCGTTGCTCTTTTCTAAAAAGCGGCGAATAATATCCTGAATCGCGCACGAAACAAAGAAATACTGCTGAAGCAATCGAAGTGTTTTACCTTGTTCAATATTATCCGAAGGATACAAAACCTTTGAGATTGTTTCGGTCATAATTTTATCTTTAACAGCCTCGATATAACCGCCTTCATTAAACTTCTTTATATCAAGCTCATCATCTGTTTTAGCCGAAAAAAGCCTCAAATAATTGACCGATTTACCGGCATATCCGACAATCGGAAAGTCATAAGGAATACCATAAATTGTGTTTGTATCGACCCATGAAAAATAGGTTCTTCCATGTGCTCCCTGATAACTCTCGACACGTCCGTAAATCGGCACATTAACCACCCGGTCGCGCCTCGGAAATTGCCACGGTGATTCTTCACAAAGCCATGTATCGGTTTGTTCAACCTGCCAACCGTTTTCAAATTTTTGTTTAAAAAGCCCGAATTGATAGTTAATGCCATACCCGAACCCGGCAAGCCCGAGAGAAGCCATCGAATCAAGATAGCATGCGGCCAGTCTGCCAAGTCCCCCGTTACCCAAAGCCGGATCATATTCAGCATCATAAATATCTGCCATCGACAAATCGGGCATTCCCTCAATTTTAATTTCTTTAATGATGTTAAATAAGTCAAGGTTATGTAAATTATTTTCAAGAGATCTTCCCAAAAGATATTCAATCGAGAGATAATAAACGCGCTTGGATCCCACTTCATTATAGCGCGAAATAGTTCGAAACATATTATCAAGTGCAAATTCTCTGACGGCGAGCGAAATGGCTTGCAAAGTTTCTTCCTTTGTCAGCTCTATCGGGCGCTTGGCAATAAAGTAGCGAATATAATGTTCAATTGAGAGTTTTAAGCGTGCCTTTTCGATTTCGTCAATTTGAGCTTTGGTCTTATCTGCTGTTTTCAAAATCCGTCTCCTTTATAATCACACATACTTTGTTTCATCATCATTTCAAGGTTATCAAATACTACTTTTTTGAATTTCATTTGTCAACCACATTAAACGTCTTAAAAACCGTTCAATTTCAAAACATTTATCATAATCACTTATTTTGTATTTTAAACAACAAAAAAGCCTCGTTTTTCTAAACAAACGGGGCTTTTGACTTTCATCAATACTTAAAAAACAATTATTCAGCTAAGCCTCATCAGCTTTTGCCCCTCTAGGCCCCATCTTCGGCCCGTGATGGTGGGGCATACCTTTCATGTGCTTTTTACGCCAAGGCATATCCTCACGCCCACGTTGACGATCCTGCCATTTTTCTTGGTGTTCTTTTTTCATATTATCAAATTTTGCTTTTTGTTCAGGAGTTAAAATTTTTTCAAATTCCTGCATATTTTCCTGACGCTTTGTATCCATTTTTTCGCGGATATTTTTCATTTCTTCCATCATCGGTTCCATTTCTTTGCGTCCGTTTTCATTGATTTCTTTAGCCTTTTGACGTTGTTCATCCGTCAAATTCAAATCATCGGCCAATTTTTCAGCCATTTTTTGATGGCGTTCTTCCATTTTTTGGCGCATTTCTTCTGCGCTTAATTTTTGGTGCATTTGAGGCTCATTTGAATCTGCGAGAGCCGGTGTTTGTGCATTTACATTAAATGTGGCAAGCATTGTTCCTGCTAAAAGTAAACTAAAAAATGAGTTTTTCATTTATTTTCTCCTAATAAAAAGGTTAAGTTTGTTTTTAAAATTTCTTTTGCTTTGAATAACCTTGATTTAACTGTTCCTTCAGGAATTTTCAATTTGAAGGATATTTCATTGATGCTCATATCTTCAAAGTGAGCTAAAACAACCACATCACGGTATATTTTCGGCAAATGATTAACGGCATTTAAAATAATTTTCTGACGCGATTTTTGATCTAACCGTTCTTCCATTTTCGGTTTAACGGAAGCTTTTTCCAAAATCGGTTCGCTTGCAATTTCACTTTTTTTCGCCTTATACGATTTTGAGCGAAACCAATCACGACATAAGTTGGCCGCAATCGTACAAATCCATTGCTTAAATTTTCCTTTGTCTTCATATTTTTCCAAATTTTGCCATGTTTTAATATAAACCTCTTGTTCCAAATCTTCGTTTTCAGAACCTGTCAAAGATTTAATCACGGCCCGCACATACTTTTGATTGTCTTTAATCAACTGTTCCATATTTTTTAACCTATCAAAAGAAGTCCGAAGTCATCACTCGGCAATCCCAAATCCTCAATCACGGAACCGTTTTCAGCCTGATAAATTTCTTCTGCCCACACATCATAAATAACAGCAGAAGAAACAGGCACCGGCTGATGTAAAAAAAGACTTGCTGCCAAAAGCATACCCAAAACAGAAAAAGAAGCCATAATCTTTTTTTCTCTTTTTTTTCTCTTATAAAGAGGTTTTGCCTCGCTTAAAAGTTCATCAATCGTCGTCATATTTTTTTCCTTTACACTCCTATAAAACGAAGCAAATTTCAAAAAGGTTCACTCTTTAGCGCAAATTTTTTCAAAATCTTCTTTTTTATCTGCATTCATCTTCGCATTTTGCCCCGAAAGCGGCATATATTTCCGGGCAATGACCAGTTCCGGCAAACATTTCTTTATTTGAGAAATGCTCTTATTCCACGTTTGAGGGCGAATACGAATTTTTTTACCCTCGCCGGCCGATACACGCTCTGTGACAAGCCCTGTTTCGGCATCTTCAAAAGATTTAAGCGACAAATGAACGGTTTCAAGCGAATCTGGTATCAAAAATTCAATCGTTTCCCCGCTGTTGATATAATTTCTGATTTCAAAAATGGCATCATCGCCGTCCCATTTAACGATCGAGCCCGCAAACACATAATCTCCGATACCTCTGGTATATTCATAATTTTGCGAAAGATTTGTCAGCTGTCCGTCAAAAAAGCCCAAACAATATCCTCTGTTTTGCAAACAATAAAGTTCTTTGAGATAAATATCAGGCTTCCAATTTTCTTTATTTTTGAAATAGTCATCAATGGCATGCCGATAAGCTCTGGCAACGGTTGCCACATAATACTCCGTTTTGTTTCGTCCCTCAACTTTAAGACTGTCTAAGCCCAAATCCAAAATTTCATTTAAGCGTGGCATTAAACACATATCTTTTGAATTTAGAATATATCCGCCCTTATCGTCTTCTGCGATTTCATAGTATTGATCTTGCCTATAATCTTCTTTTAAGAAAAATTCAAACAAATCCTTATTTTCCTCTGTTATTTCCAAAGGCTTAATTGTCCCGTCTTTGAGCTTGATATTTAAGGTGTAATGCCAGCGACAACAATGCGCACATTTTCCCATATTTGCGCTTCTGTCGGCTAAAAAATTCGAAATCAGACACCTCCCCGAATACGACATACACATCGAACCGTGAATAAATGTCTCAAGTTTAATATCAGGACAAGCCTTCCTTATCTCTTTGGTCTCTTCAAAACTTGTTTCTCTTCCTAAAACACAAAGTTTCGCGCCCATTTTTTCCCAAAACCGAACGGCAGGCGTTGAACAAACGTTCGCTTGGGTTGAAACAAAACGGTTCAGCTCCGGCGCATGTTCCCCCACAAAATCAAACACACCGGGGTCCGAAATCAGCACCCCATCAGGTGCCAAATCTCGAAGCGTTTTTACAAATTGCGGCAACTTTTCGGCCTCCCGATTGTGGATAAACAAATTCAACGTCAAATATATTTTTTTTCCCTTTCGGTGCACAAAATCGATACCTTCTTTTAAGTCCTCCAAACTGAATTTTGACTGTGTCCTTAAACTCATATCCGGCGTTCCGGCATACACGGCATCTGCGCCGTACAAAAGAGCTGTTTTGAGTTTTACAAGAGAGCCTGCCGGCAATAAAAGTTCTGATTTTCCCATTTTAATTTTCCGTTTCTTTGAGTGTTTGCGAGGTTGCTGTTAATTTTCCGAGCGGTGTTGAATCAATCTCAAGCTTTTTTAAAAAAGGAAGCCCTGTTTTCGGCGCTTTAGCCAAATACATTAAAATATATTTTTCGCTTGAAACCTGCCACAGCAAGTCCCCTTTTTCAAGATGTTCCTGATGAATAAAGGCCTCGCATTTTTTAACTTTTTGTCCCTCAAGAAAAACGTCATTCATATCTTTGATTTTAATATGATAAATTTTCTTGCTGTTAAAAACGGTTTTTTCCAAATCACAATTGCCTGTTTTTTGAAAACGATCAATCAACATCATCAAAACGGTTTGCATATCATACGCATCAATTTTAACTTCCGGAATCGTCACATCAACCAAACGCTTATCTTTATCTTTTATACTTTCGCGCTGATAAAGCACCCCATTTTGATCAAACAAAAGTTTTTTTGCTCTTTGGTGCGCCGATGAAGCGGTTTTTTGCTCATAAAAAGTAGCCGTCAAGCCGGCGTCATTTATTTTCCCTTCTGTTTGATAGTCTGCCTTAAAAGAATATAAAACATCAAAAAAACCCATTGTTTGAATTGAAGATAAAAACGCATATTTATCATTTGTTTTCTGATACGAAAGCTTTGCCAAAGCCGCATCAAACGGGCCGATTTCCACCTTAAACGTTTGCTCAATTCCTGATGCCAAAACCATATTTTGCCAGAGGCTTACAAAAAAATACAAAATAAAAACATATTTTTTCATTCGTTTTAGTCTTTCTTAAAATTTAAGCTCTATACTATCAAAAAAATTTCAACAATAAAGGAAAAAAATGAAAAAAGTTTTGCTTCTTTTAGGCGGTTTTTCATCCGAACGCGAAGTCAGCTTAACCGCCGGTGCAGAAATACAAAAAGCCTTAAAAAACAAAGGTTATAATGTCATCTGCCACGATTTAACCGACACAGCGCAATTACTTGAAACAATCAACAAAGAAAAGCCGGACGTTGTGTTTAACGGCCTATATGGCAATTTCGGCGAAGATGGCGAAATACAAGGGCTTCTTGACATGCTCTCCATCCCATACACGCACTCGTCTCTTAAAACCTCTGTTCTTGCCATGAACAAAGATTTAACCAAACTCATCTGCATTCAAAACGGCATCAAAACGGCCGATTTTGAAGTGACCACATATAAAAAGTGGAAAACTGAGGGCACAAAGTTTCAAATCCCCTATGTCATCAAACCGGTTTCCGAAGGTTCCAGCGTCGGGGTATTCATCATTGAAAGCAAAAACGACGAACAAAATGTTTTTTATACTGATGAAAACAGCCCCTTACTTATTGAAAAATACATCAAAGGACGTGAATTGACCGTCAGTGTTTTTAAAGACAAACCCTGTGCCGTAACCGAATTAAAACCGAAAACCGGCTTTTATGATTATAAAGCAAAGTACACAAACGGTGAAACAACACATATTCTGCCCGCTGAGATCCCTGAAGATGTTTATAAAGAAGCTCTGCAAACAGCGCTTAAAATACACCGTCTTTTAGATTGTCGTACTGTCTCGCGTTCAGATTTTCGCTATAACGAAAAAGACGGTCTTGTTTTTTTAGAAATAAACGTCAACCCCGGTATGACTCCTCTTTCACTTGTACCGGAACAACTCCGTTATATCGGGATTTCATTTGAAGATTTATGTGACACACTTATCAAGGAGGCAACATGTCGCACAATAAAGTCATTGTAATTGCAGGCCCGACCGCATCCGGCAAGTCCAAGCTTGCCATTGATATCGCTTTATACTTAAACGGTGTAGTCATCAACGCCGATTCCATGCAGGTTTATAAAGATATGCCAATTATCACGGCCGCCCCATCAGCAGAAGACAAAGAAAAAGTTCCGCACGTCTTATATGAAATTTACGACCCCTCTTTCAGGGGAAATGTCGCCTTGTGGCTTGATGCGGCAGTAGAGCAAATCAGATCGGCATGGAAAAATGAAAAAATCCCCGTTGTGGTCGGTGGCACGGGCTTATATATCGAAAGCCTCATCAAAGGCATTTCCCCTATTCCCGAAACACCGGCAGACATTGAGCGCAAAGTTCAAAAAATAATTGATGATAAGGGCGCGCCGTTTTTGCACAAAATGCTTGAAGAAGTTGACCCTGATGCTTCCAAGAAACTGGCCCCGAACGATGCCTCACGCGTCAAGCGCGCTTATGAAGTCTTTTTATCAACCGGAAAATCCATCATCGAGTGGCGCAAATTGCCGCTCATACAAAAATTACCCGAGGCCAACTTTTTTGTAATTAAAATTTGCCCGAGCGTTCAAGAACTGGATGCCCTTTCATACAAACGTTTTGATAAAATGGTTGAAATGGGTTGTATTGACGAGGTTGAAAAACTCTATAAACGAAAACTCAGCCCCTCACTTCCTGCCATGAAAGCCTTAGGTGTTCCGGAACTTATAGAATATTTAAGCGGTAAAACAGGAGTTTATCAAGCCGTTCAAAACGCAAAACTTCATACCAGACAATACTGCAAACGCCAACGCACATGGTTTAAAAACAGATTAACGGCAGATTTTGAACTCCCCACCTGCTATAAAGGCAACTTCCCCAAAGAGGTCCTTGATTTGTTAAAATAAACATTCACTTTTCATTTTTCCTGTCACCCTTGAACAGAGCAACGATGAGCAAGCTTGTCATTCCGAACTTGTTTCGGAATCTCCCCTCTGTCATGCCTGAGTGCCGTTAGGCACGAGCCTGAGCATCTTAAAAAAAATGTCATCCTCTTTTCTGTCACCCCTGAGCACGGCTTGCCGTGCGAGTTAGGGGTCCACTTTAAACCGTCATTGCGAGCACGCAGTGCGTCGCAATCCATTCCTTATAAAAAACGTCATTTAAGAGCGTCAGCGAAGAATCCAGGACAAAAAAGAATCCTTACCACTACCGATACTGTATCTTAAACGTATTCTTTCCCGAAACAGCAGCTGTCGCCTCAGCCGGTGTATAAATACGGCGTCTATATGTTGCAACACCATTATCATAAATACTGATTAAATTACCACCTCTGTCATATTGATATTCAATTTTTCCTCCATCGGCTTTATAAATACCTAAAACTTTATCGCCATCTTTTGCTGTATAATTTCCGTTTTCATCCACATGATTAAGTGTAGAAGCCTTATCATAAAAACTAAATTCCGACATATGTCTGTCATAAAAATTATCATATCCCCCTAAAAGCACACCTTGCGGATTATAAACGAGCATCTGACCATCTTCGGTATATTTATAAGTTTCGACTATCTTTTCTCCTCCTCTGGCATATCTGGCTTGGAGCCTTCCGTTTGCATCAAAATCAAGTCTTCCGGAAGTATATACATCTGCATGACTTGCTCCTGCAGGATATTCCCCATTAATTGTAACGGCAAAATATTTCCAGCCACTATCACTATTCACTTTTTTTTCAACCGGATCATATTCCCCAACAAAATATTGTATATAGCCTTGGTTTATTATCGTCCAAATTGTTGCCTGCGAACCGTCATCATTATCATACAATTTTCCGCCACGATGATGTAGTGCCCCCGGAAGTGAAATAATATCACCAAATGCATTACGGCGAAAATCTTCCAGCGTTAACTCTGCCAAAACCGGTTTTGTTATCAAAAACAAAATTGCTGAATATAAAATCATTTTCATAACTTTTCTCCCTATTTGTCATCCCGAATTTATTTCGGGATCTAAATAAAACAAAAAAAATCGCTTTGAAAAAAAGCGACTGGAAGTTGGAAACTACTTATATGAGATAGTGCGCATATTCAAATCTATTTTGCGACCTTCCAGTCCGAACTGGAAGTTTTTCATCATCATAAGATGACGCATATAAAGAGGTTTCCACACCCCAGACAGCTCTTTTCTTACTGTCTTAAAAAGATTGTACCATCTAAAAAGTAAGATGTAAAGAAAAAACGAATCGATTTCTCGATTCGTTTTAATTAAAGCCTTATTCTAAACTGAAAGCCTTAAGCTTCTTTCTTTGAAGCTTTCTTTTTTGTTTCTTTTTTAGCTTCTTTAGCCGGAGCTTCTTCTTTTTTCGATTTCGAAGCTTTCTTTTCAGCTTTTGCTTCAACAACCGGTGCGCTTTCAACACTGTTTTCAGCTTCAGCGGCAGCAGCTTTTTGAGCGGCAACGCGTGCTAAATCTTTTGCACCTTTTGCCGAGCGTTCACGATCAACGAGTTCAATAATCGCCATCGGTGCGCAGTCACCATATCTGAAACCGGCTTTCAAAACGCGTGTGTAACCACCGTTTCTCTCTTTATAACGCGGTCCGAGTGTTGAAAACAACTTTGCAACAACTTCTTCATCACGCAAAAAAGCCAAAGCCAAACGACGGCTGTTCAAGTCACCTTTTTTTGCAAAAGTAATCATACCATCTGCAAAAGAGCGCAATTCTTTGGCACGAGTTAATGTTGTTGTAATTTGTTCATGCATCAAAAGAGCATTTGTTAAATTCGAAAACAGAGCACGACGCTGTGATTTCGGCATACTAAACTTTTTATGTTTATCACCATGTCTCATGGTAAAATTCCTTTCGTCAAATGTTATGCTTTGCGAGGCAAAGCGGATCAAACAAGCGCTCTTACCACAAAATTTATGAATAAAAGCGACAATTCGGATGCGTTTCTATCACAGAAAATTAAAAAAATCAAGCCTTTTTAAAAAGAATATTATTTTTTTATGTTACTTATCTTACTGATAATTGATTGAAAATGTATTCCTATTATAGTCGCCTAGAGCCTCATTTGCCTCTTTAACAGAATAAATCCGTCTTTTTGGAATATCATTATAAGTCACTTTAGAAGAGGTAATCGCCTTCATTCTCTGTTCGGTTAAACTCCCCGCTTTGACCGAAACTTTTGAATTACTGTTGGCATAGGAAGTGATTCCTGTTGAACCCCAAACCTCCCATCCGATTTGTACATCTTTTCCTTCAATTGTAACGTCTTGAAGATTATAGGAATATAAAAAAGCAGCACTTCCGATTTCCGTAACACTTTTAGGAATAACAATACTTTTTAATCTGGCAGCATTATAAAAAGCATACCCGTCAATCTTGGTAACAGTATTCGGAATAGACACACTTAAAAGGTTTTGAAGGCTATGAAAAGACTGATAGCCGATTTCTGTAATTCCTTTGTCAATAACAACATCTTTAATTTGTCTGCCAAATTCTTGTCCGATTGCAGACCAACCGGCAAATACTTGGCCGGATATTTTTCCGTTACCGTAAATATGAAGCAATCCCTCACTATCAATTGTATAACTACAAGCCTGTGCTGAAGTTCCGCAAGTTCCGGATGTTAATATATCCGCCGAATTTGCATAAAAAGCATAACCGCAAATTGCGAAAATCACTATAAACGCTATTTCCAATTTTTTCATAATCTTTCTCCCTATTTGTCATCCCGAATTTATTTCGGGATCTAAATAAAACAAAAAAATCGCTTTATTAAAAAAAGCGACTGGAAGTTGAAGACTACTAATAGGAATAGTGCGATATATTAACCGCAAAGGCTTATTTTACCGCCTTCCAGTCTTTTGACTTTCAGGCATATAAATATCGTCTTAACCGACGCCTATTAAGAGGTCTTCAAACCTCGGATAAAGCATTTCTTTATCTGATTTAATCTTAAATAAAAACCGCTTGAAAGTCAAGAAAAATTCCAAGCGGTTCTCACATCAATTCAAAATTTTAGTCTGATTTCACATCACCGCGCGACATTTTTTTTCAAGCCATAAACGCTCATCTTTTCTTAAAAACGGCGACAAAGTTTGATAAACTTTTTGATGATAATCGTTCAGCCATTTTTTCTCTTGTATATTTAAGAGATCCGGCAAAACAAGCTTTAAATCAATCGGAAACATTGTCAAAGCCTCAAAACAAAGTTTTCCATCAACCTTTTTTGTAAAATACAGATTTTCAATGCGAATCCCGTATTTATTTTCTAAATAATACCCCGGCTCAATAGATGTCACATAACCGGCCTTGACGGGGATTTCGCATCTTGGATTAATTGAAAACGGCGCTTCATGAACGTCCGAAAAATGCCCCACACTGTGCCCTGTCCCGTGCTTAAAATCCTTGCCGTATTTTTGCAAAACATTTCGACAAAGCGAGTCTAAAACATTTGCTCTGACACCTTCTTCAAAAACGTGTGAAGCAAGAGCAATATGTGCCTTTAATACGAGCGTAAAATCCTTTTTAACCTCATCATTGACCCGCCCGAAAGCCACAGTTCGTGTCACATCCGTTGTTCCGTCAAAATACTGCGCCCCGCTGTCTAAGAGAAGCAGCGCATTTTTTTTCATTTTTTTATTTGTCTTTACATTCGGCTCATAGTGCACAATCGCCCCGTGCTCATCAATGGCGGCAATAGTGCCGAAACTTTCCGATAAATAGTTTTTCCCTAAAGCGCGAATATCATGAAGTTTTTGAACCATCTCAAGTTCGCTGACCCCGACATAATTTTCTTCCAAACTCTTAAAAAATCGAACGAGCGCCACGCCGTCTTTGATATGTGCTTTTTGAAAACCCGAAAGTTCCGTTTGATTTTTTTCAAGTTTATCAGCTAAAATTTTTTCAAACGACACGGCTTTCATTTGCCCTGTTTTTTCAAAAAAGGCCACAGGCGTTTGCAAGGAATCAGCCAAAATCTCTTCATATTTTTTCATCTCACGCATCAAATTTTTGATTTTTGAAACAGCATAAATTCGAAGCCTGCCGTTTGCATTTAATAAGCCGTAACTTCTTAAAACGGGCGTATTTTCCAAATCATTCGATCTTAAATTTGCCATCCACGAAAGCACATCAGGCGCCGCAATCAATAAAGCTTGATTTTGACCTTTGATAAGCTTTGCCGCTTTTAAGCATTTTTCTTTTTTACTTTGCCCGGCAAACCGAAGTAGCAATTGAAATACATTTTCCTCACTTTCAAAAGAGCTCATCGGCACATTTTCATCTAAAACGACTTGAAGCCCCGAATTGTTCAAAAACTCAAATTGTTCTTTTGAAACCGCCCAAGGATTCAGCTTTATTTGGCTTATTTTGTTTAGGTTGCACAATTTAATTGCATCTTTGAAAAACGAGGTTGAATCCACAACTTCCACGCCCTCAACAGCCTCACTTCTTGCCTGAATAGCATAACGTCCGTCGACCAAAAGCCATGTTTTGTTTGCACCGATAACAACTAAACCGGCAGACCCCGTAAAACCGGTCAGTTCCAAAATTTTATTTTCTGCTTCTAAAACATCTTCGCCCAAAAACATATTATTTCTACAAACAATCATTGCCTCGTTTTTTTGCAAAAATGCTTGAAAATCGCTGAGTTTTTCTTTTTTTTGCAATATCACGGCAACCCAATTATTTTTTTCATAAATCCGAATCGTCTTAAACGCATATTTTTCAAATGCTTGCAAAACCCAGTCTTTTTGCTCTTTCAAAAAGCCCGATAAAATAGCATATCCGCCGTTTCGAGTATATTTTGCAAAATCTCGAGCCATTGAGATTAAAGGCCTTGCAAAAATATTTGCTTCAATCAAATCATAAGGCTCAGAGGCATCTGATTGAAGCTTAAAACCGTTTCCTTTAATAATTTTTATTTTTTTATCTACGCCATTATCCAAAGCATTTTTCTTTGCCACCCGAACAGATTGAGGGTCAATATCGACAGCATAAATTTCAGGTTTTATTTTTTTCAGTTTTTTAGCCGCCGCAATTGCTAAAATCCCAGAGCCCGTACCCAAATCCAAAACGCGGTGTGGTTGAACACCTTTCAAACACAAATCCGAAAATGCATCCAAACACATCACCGTTGTCGGATGCGTCGAACCGAACGCTGCCACCGCATATATTTGAAGCGGAATTTTTTTTGTCTCTAAAGGCGATGTTTCAAAATCGCCATAAACACAAAAATCTTTTGTTTCAAATGGTGCAAAATGCTCGGCATTTTTTTCGAGCCAATTTTGATCTTCTAACTTTTCTATTTTATAAGCCGGCAACAAAATCCCAGCACTTAAAGCATCTTTTTGAAATTTTTGATCATCAAAAAACTCTGTGTACCCCACAAATTCTTCACTTCCGTCATCGCTGAAATTGATCGCCGAAACCTCAAAATACGAGTCTAAAAAATCGCTTAATTGTTCACTGATCGTATCTACGGGTTCAAATATCACGGTTGTTATTAAGTGTTGGGACTTTTTTTTCACTTTTTTTCTCTTTCTTGTTATCTTTTTGTTTACCAAATATACTTATAATCCATTTTTAGAATATGTTTAAACATTTTTTTAAAGAGATTTGCAAATGAAAAAAATAGTTGCACTTTTAACGATTGGTATTTTGTCGGCTTGCACTTATGCCCACAACAACATTAACTTTTTACCGTTCCGTAATCAGGTTTTTACTTTCTGGCAAACGGATAGTATTTTTTATTATGACAACAAGGCTAATGAAGAATTTTTATCTGAAAGCCAAACGATTGTTGAAGACAAAATCGAGCGCGGTCAAGTGTTGATTACACACAAAGGCGAAACAATGGTTTCATCGAGAACCTATCGCACCGATTATTACAGCACAGAGAGCATTCGTCCAAACAAAAACGGCATACTTGATTCCGTATATTCTCCTCTTCGTATCAGCAAAAATGCCTCTTACAATGCTTTTGGCGAAGTCACCCACGACGGAAAAACATATATGCTTGTGCGCGAGGGCAAAAGCAACGACATTATCTTAGTGACCCCCGATGGCGAAATTTATGACCACATCGGACGCATGGTCGGTAACAGATTGATTGTGTTAGATGCTCTGTTTTACGTCAAACCGGCAGATTTAAGAATGGTTCCTGTCGTTGACACGCGCTCCGAAGTGATGGAAGACAGCGCCGGATATAAGCTGACATATAACGGTCTGATAAATAACGGTAAAGACATTGTGTTTACCTATCAGGAACACGGCTTTAAGCCTGAAGAAATCAGATTTTCGAATTGCGATGAAAAAATCAACATTCACGGCTTAAATATTGATATTATTAACGCCGGTGAAGATAAAATCGAATACATCATCAAATAAGAATAAACTCTTTCTCCTTGAAGCTCTCGGTTTTTGCCGAGAGCTTTTTTTGTAGCCCTTTGTATGCCTTGAAAAAAACAAAGCTTTTTTTATATTCATTTAAAAAGGAGAAAAAGATGAAATTTATTAAACCGAAAGATTTAAAAGCCGATTCGTTTATTTTAGATGTTCGTGACCCTTTAGAGCACGACGAAGAAAGTCTGGCTTATAATCATGTTTTAGAGCCACTTAAAACACTCAAACCCGAAATTTTTATCAAAGAGCACCACTTAAGCGGCAATGAGACCATCAACATCATTTGTTCGTCGGGCGGTCGTGCGTCCGAGGCTGCCAAAATGTTCAAAAACAGCGGTTACGAAAACGTTGCGGTTGTCATCGGCGGCATGATCGAGGCCGATTACGAGGGACTGCCGATTATTCGAAACTAAAAAATTTTTATTTTGAATTTGAAATCCAAATATGATAAAGGCATGTATATCACAACAAAAGAGATACCATGCCAAGTTTTTTTTATGAAGACAAAACAAACCTTTTAACCGCAGGCCTAGATGAAGCCGGACGCGGTCCGTGGGTCGGTCCCGTCCTGGCGGGCGCCGTCATTTTCTTAAAACGCAACGTGGATGCGTATTTATTAGAGCACTTAAATGATTCGAAAAAATTATCTTCACCCATGCGTGAAAAGCTTTTTGAGCTTATAAAAGCGGAAACGAAAAAAGGCAATATGTGTTATGGCATCGGAAGCGCGAGCGCTGCCGAAATTGATGAATTAAATATCTTGCAAGCCACATTTCTGGCCATGCGCCGTGCCGTTCTTAATCTTCCTGTCAAGCCGGACTTTGCCCTTATCGACGGCAACAGAGTGCCCAAAGATTTTATTTGCACAGCCTCTTCTTTAATCAAAGGCGATTCTCTTTCATACAGCATTTCCGCAGCCTCTGTTGTTGCCAAAGTCACGCGAGATCATCAAATGATTGAGATGGCTAAACTCTACCCCGGTTACGGCTTTGAAAAAAATGCCGGCTACGGTACCAAAGAACACCAAGAGGGGCTAAAAAAATACGGCATCACGCCGCAACATCGCCAAAGTTACAAACCGATCAAAGAAATAATCATAAAAAAAAGCGCATAAAAAAATATTTTCTGCTGGACAATCGAAATTTTATTCGTTATATATATCACGAACCCGAGATGGTCAGATAGCTCAGTTGGTAGAGCAG
>DFFP01000027.1 GCA_002372275.1 Alphaproteobacteria bacterium UBA3773
GGCATTCAAGAGGTCAGGAGTTCGACCCTCCTTAGCTCCACCAATTAAAACAAAAACAGCACCTTTAGGGTGTTGTTTTTGTTTTAAACGTGTGAAATAAAATTGGGTCGAACAATATTTTCTTTCATATACATCATTTTTTCTCTTGATTTTTTTTAGACAAAATGGTATAAAGACCATAAATTCTTAAACATTGTGCAAATCATTTAAAAATTTTTTTACTATGAACGCAAAACTGAATGCAGATCTTCAATCTTTCAAGGAAAGATTGGATCAAAAAGGTTTGTCTGAACCTATTAAACTCGGTTATCTCGCACTCTATCGCCAAATTTGGCTTGCGGAGCAAATGTCTGAAACAGAGCTTATCAAGCGCGCCAAAATGATTAAGCCGTTGATACGACTTGACAAAACAAACCAGCGCTATGTCGCCGGAGATTTTCAGCCCGGTGACAAGTTCGTTTTCACCCTTCCGTGTGATATCCGGCAGAGTTATCTCTACAATTACGCGAAAAAGAGAATTGTTCCCGAGAACGTTCCTGAATTGCAAGAGGTAACATCATTTACCTGCTATCACCGTTACGGCGGTTATTTCGGATTTTTCCGCCCCGGGGTCAATGAAGTGCTTTCGCAGATTCCCGAAGACATCAATTTGGATGAGATACAAGCTTTCGAAATAAAGATTGCTTCTCTCAATCCGGACAGCCTTTATGATGATGTGCTTGATCGGCATGTGACAACCGTCATTTTGTATAAAATGAAAGACGGTCTGCCCAAATCAATGGCCAACCAGAAAGTCATCTGTGACGGCAAAGAGTATTAACCGCTTTGCGTATGAAAAAAACACCGCTTATTTAGGCGGTGTTTTTTTTATAATCAGAAGACTTCAAGCTAATACGAACGCCCTTGCGAGGCAGGAGCTTGAGGTTGCAGCGCAGGCGATGTCGCTTGAGGTGCAGGAGCTTGATTTTGCTGATTTTGAGTATTTTTCTTACGTTCATTGTTAATCTGCGTGATTCCCCAAGACATTTCTGTCGGACGCTTAAATGACAAACCGGCATGTTCCAAAGGTAATTCGAGTTTTTCCAAATTATTGTTGTACAAAACAGTATTAATATGCGAAACACTACCTTTAACCGTCGGGAAAATCACACCACCGATGATAACATCATCTGCACGGTGTGCACGAGCATTATCATCATCCTTAAATGCTTGAATAATTCGCTGTTCCATACGTTTTTCCTGAAGCGGATACATCACTTCATACATGGCCTTGAAATCTTCATTGGTTAAAGATTTAACTGGCTTTGAAACATCGATTCGACGTATTAATTCGGTCTTTTCCTTTCGGACATCGCTTATTTGTTCTTGCGTTTGACGTTTCTTTTCACGCAACTCTTTGAGTTCTTCTTCATACACGCGTTTTTTCTCTTCATCATCACGCGGCATTGAATCTAAAAGTTTTTGCTCTCTGGTATTTAAGTTATTCAAACGTTGTTGTAAAGATTCTTCCAAATGAGCATATTTTCTTTCAATACGCGAACCAAGCGTTGAATCAAGCTCCGGCTCATTTTCATTGCCAATATATAAATCAAACACTTCACGAAGCGTTTGCATACCGGCAAGCGTAATGGCGGCTCCTCGCTCACTATCACGACTTCCTTCTTCAATTTTTTGTTCCACCATCGGCTTTAATTCATTGAGGTAGGCATTCTTAAAGTTAATAAAGTCTCTGCTTAAATTCGCTGCCGACAATTCATTTCGTTGCTGTCTTAACAAATCAACCGATTCGTTTTTACATTGCTGAATATAAGCCTGATCACTGACTGAGAGCGTATCGCCTTTAGCGGCATAATTTGCCTCCCATTGTTCCATCAAGCGACGTTCAAAAGCCGATAACTCCTCTTTAGAAAGTTTAGCTTTGGCAGTATTCAGCATTTTTTCGGCTTTATCACGCGTAATTTTAACACCTTTGGGGACAATACCTTTTTCGGCGCAAGCTATCATCCAAGTCATTTTATCACAGTTCGGCACAGAAGAAAGGTTCAGGTGTGTGATGCCCGTTTTTTTAATCTCGCCCATAAAATCGCCGGCCAAACTTTGATCAAAAGCTTTTCCGCCAGGCGTGGCATAGCCGAAATGAAAACGATTGTTCGAGCATGAAACATAAAGTCTGTATGCATAAGTCGGAACGTGAACATGCGGATTTTTAGGATCAGCTCTTCCATCTTTTTTGTAGTTTTCCGGGTCGTCTTTATCATACACACTGAAAACATACGTCGGAACACCGTTTATTATTTTAACATGTTTCCAATATGAACGATTTTCTCTTTTGTGATAGTCTTTTCTGAGTAAATTTTCAATATTGCGGACTTCTTCTTCAAGAGAAATATTTTGAGGAAGCGGTAAATCGGGTGTGATCGTTGTATAATGCTCAGAAAAATCCGCATTTTGCGCGGCCGTCGGAACGGTCGGTTCATTGCCTTGAATTTGAGACTGAACCTGTGCTTGATTTTGTACTTGAGTTTGTGCTTGGTTTTCTTCTGTTTCCTCAACAGGTTTCGGTGCCCCCGGATTATCAACCCTGTTTTGAAGTTCTTTTTCCTGATAACGCTCAAAGAGTTCTTTTAATTTGGCGTCCACATCAATCACACCACCACTCATTGGTAGGCTCAAGCCAAAAGTTGAAAAACCGTATTTATGGCAAAATTCAAAAATCTGCTTTAATTTTTCATCATTTAAATCGCGCAGCGTTTCATCCGGAAAACTGATTTGCCCTTGCATTTGTTGCGGTTCCGTTGAAGTTTTTAAGGCACTCAAACCGAATTTTGTACCGTCTGCCAAAGTGCACTCAAGCTCTAATTGCTTGCTTTTACCCGCCACATCATATTCTTCACACGCAATTTCAGGGCGTCTATAAGGCACTTCTTTTAAATCATAACTCACATCTGTATCACTGCTGATACTTTGCTGACTGACCCTGTATAAAACCGAAAATTCTTCCGGATAATTTTCTAAATAGCGCTGATATTTTTGGGTCACATTTGAAGGAAGCCCCCGCTCGGCAAGTGCATCTAGTTCCCTTCTAATGTTTTCAGGCGAATAAGCCGTGTAATTGTGCGTGATATTTGAAACTTGAACGTAGTTATTCGGCATAAAAAAACTCCAATCAAAATCTTTTTTTTACAATTTTGGACAAACTATAACATATTTTTTTCTAAATTTCAAATCTTTTATAACAAAAATTTAGGCATGAAAAATATAAAAACGAAGTTTCGCCATTCCATAAACACGCTCATTGATCAATTCAAAAGACAGAGGTAAATTCAAATCTTCATTATGGCGCGTTTCAACAATGCAAAGCGCATCGCTGGACAAAAAGCCTTTTTGCACCAGCTCTTCAAACGCTTTTTCGTTTAACCCCATATCATACGGCGCATCTGAAAAAACAATATCATATTTTTCTTTTGAATACGGCAAGCGAATGACATCGGCTTTAATAATATTTATTTTTTCTTTTTCTGCTGGAAAAAGAGCCGAATTTTTGCTTAAAAGACTGATATTTTGATCAATAAAACAAACTTTTGAGGCCTCTCTTGAAAGGGCTTCAAAACCAAACGCACCGGTGCCTGCAAAAACGTCCAACACTTTTTTATCCTTAACCCCGCCGACAAGTGAATAAAGGATACTGAACACGGCCTCACGTGCTCGATCTGATGTCGGACGAACATTTTTGTTTTCGGGCGAAATCAAATTTTTGGCGCGATATTTTCCGGCAATAATCCTCATTTAACGAGCCTCTTTCCAAGCTGTTCTTTCAAAACTTTTTGAGGCACTTCTTTAAGCTCGCCTTTTTGCAGATTTCCAAGCTGAAACGGCCCGTATGAAACGCGTATCAAACGCGCCACCTCTAAACCGCAATAAGCCATTAATTTTCGAATTTCGCGATTTTTACCCTCATTTAAGGTCACGGTCAGCCACGTGTTTGTGCCGTTTTGTGAATCAACGGTTATTTCTGTTTTACCATATGATATACCGTCAATCGTTACCCCTTTTTGAACCTCGCTTAATTTATTTTGATTTAAAACGCCGTGCACTCTGACCCTATATCTTCTCGACCACGCATTTTTCGGCAGCTCGAGTTCGCGCGATAAATCACCGCTGTTTGTCAAGAGAAGCAACCCCTCCGAGTTCAAATCAAGCCGTCCGACACTGATAACGCGGCCGATGCTGTCAGGCAATTCGTCAAAAACGGTTGTTCTCCCCTTTTCATCTTTATGTGTGGTGACCAAACCTGTCGGTTTATAATAAAGCCAAAGCCGAACCGCTTCGGGTGCTTTTAATTTTTCGCCGTCAAGCAAAATATCCTCATCACCCGTCACATTAAAGGCAGGGGAAAGAATAGTTTTCCCGTCAACTGTAATGCGCCCGTCTAAAATATATTTTTCGGCTTCTCTTCTTGAGCATACACCGGCAGAAGCAATAAATTTGGCAAGTCTTTGTTCCATATTAACTCATCCTTTAAGAATTTGAGCGTACTATACTTTAGATTAAACGCAAAATCAAAGGATATTTATGACAAGCGAAAAATATATGTTGCTCGCCTTAAAAGAGGCCCAAAAAGCATTTTTAGCTGATGAAGTGCCTGTCGGCGCCGTGATAGTTGATCAAGCAGGCAAAATCCTCTCTAAAGCCCACAACAAAACAGAACATGGTCTTGATCCTACCGCACACGCCGAAATTTTAGCTATCCGAAAAGCCTGTCAAAAGCTAAAGCAAAAACGCCTTTGGGACTGCACGCTTGTTGTGACTTTAGAGCCATGCGCCATGTGTGCGACTGCCATTTCAATGGCACGCATATCAAAAGTGATTATCGGGGCAAAAGATGAAAAAAACGGCGCCGTTTTGAGTGGTGTCAAATTCTTTGAAAGCGCCACCTGCCACTTTAAGCCCGAGGTTGAAACGGGTATTTTAGAACAAGAATGCGCACAAATCTTAAAAGATTTTTTTAAATTGAAACGCTAATCTATTTTTTCTTAAAACGTCATCCAGAGGCCTTTAGGCCGTAGGGATCTATTCTGCTTTTAAACATGTCTATTTTTCTTTTTCTATATCAAAAGTGATAGACTTTTTCCCTTTACTTTTAAATAAAAATCTCCCATAATAAAAGCATGATATTGAAAAGTATCAAGTGCCTGAAAAAAGGCGCGGAGTTTTAACAAGCTCTAACGTTGTTCGGTGTGGATAACACCGTAAAGTGCATAAGTTATGCACGATTATCCCCGAATATGGTTCGGGGAGCTTTTAGCGTATGTACAGAAGGGAACTTTAAAGGCTAAAAGATCATCTGAACAACGTATGATTTGTTAACTCTCCGACCGCTTTCAAAGCGGTTTTAATTTTTATTTACTCTATTGTCATTTTGAACTTGTTTCAAAATCTCAATAAAAGCAATGTCATCCTTGGGCTTGTCCCGAGGATCTATTAAAAGGAAAAAGTTATGAAAACGAATCGAATTTTATTTTATAGCCTGATGGGAGTGATGATGGTATCTGCGCAAGCCTTTGCCGCCGCAACATCCGGAACGTGCGGCGATAATTGCACGTGGGAAGTTGACGGCACAACAGTGAAGATTACCGGAAGCAATGATAAAAATAACCCGGCTACAATGCAAGATTACAGTTCATCACAAAATAGTTCCGGTAAATGGGTTACAACAGCACCATGGGGAGCCGAAGTCACCAGTGTTCAATTTGATGGATATATTGGAAATATCGGGTCTCAAGCTTTTGTCGGAAGTAATTTAACAAGTGTTTCGATTCCGGATTCGGTAACGACGATAGGAAGAAGCGCCTTTTATGGTAATAGCTCACTTCAAAGTGTTGATTTTGGAGAAAATAGTCAATTAACAACAATCGAAACCAAAGCTTTCAATCAAAGCACTTCTTTGCAAAGTATATCTATTCCAAGCAGTGTCACAAGTCTTGGTGATTATGCATTTTATGGAAACTCGTCACTTCAAAGTGTTGATTT
>DFFP01000031.1 GCA_002372275.1 Alphaproteobacteria bacterium UBA3773
CTTGCAAAGTGGAAAACGGGTTTTCAGATGACGGCGCTTGCAATGATGCTTTATAACGGACTTTGGCATTGGAACGGGATTGGCGAATTTTTGCTTTGGATTGCAGGGGCTTTGACGTTTATCACAGGTTATCAGTATTTTCAAAAAAGTTTGAATTATATCAAAGAAGTTGAAAATGCCAAAACCGTTGAAGTGAAAACAGAACCGCAAAAAGAAACTGTTGCTCCGGCTGTCAAACGCGGTCCTAAAAAAGCTTCAGCTAAAGTGGCGACGAAAACAAAAACCAAAGCGGCGCCCAAAAAAAGAGGTCCTAAACCGAAAGCAAAGAAAAAATAAACGCTATGGAAGACGAAAAATCGCACATTTTAGTGGTCGATGATGATCGGCGATTAAGAGAACTGCTCGGAAGGTTTTTGCGCGAGCAGGATTTTATGGTCAGCCTTGCAGCCGACGCCATAGAAGCTGATATGTTCTTAAAAGAATATCATTTCGATTTAATTATTTTAGATGTGATGATGCCGGGAATGAACGGTTTTGATTTTTTGAAAAATTTAAGGCTTGAGAGTAATGTGCCCGTTTTAATGTTAACGGCAATGGGCGAGACAGATGACCGTATCAGCGGGCTTGAAATCGGGGCAGATGATTATCTTGCAAAACCTTTTGAACCGAAAGAACTACTGTTGCGTATGCGCAATATCTTAAAGCGTTTGCCGAAAAAAGAATCGGATAACGGACTCTTGAGTTTCGGGGCGTCTGTTTATGATATGACCGCCAAAAAACTCAAAACAACTTCGGGTGATGTGATACACATAACAAATGTGGAACAGCAACTTTTGACTGTTTTGGGGCAAAAGGCAGGGCAGATTGTAACCCGCGAAAAATTAGCCGAGCTTTTAGGGGCGGGCAGTAATTTGCGCTCCATTGATGTGCAGATCACACGGCTTCGCAAAAAAATAGAGAAAGACTCGAAAAATCCGCGCTATTTGCAGACCGTTCGCGGTAAAGGGTATATGTTGCTTCCGGAATAAGTCAAAAATGCGTGTTATCTTTCCGAAAAAAATAGATGATGAGCTTGTGTCCTTAAAACAAAGGGTTTTTCCGAAAACGCTTTTTTTCAGAACCATGCTCCTTATTTTTATTCCGCTCATTGTGGTGCAGATTGTGTCGATTGTAGCTTATTTTCACAGCAGCTGGGGAAAGGTCGGGAAAAGACTTTCGGAAAATTTGAGCGCCAATATGGCGTATGTGGTGGAATTAAGCGAGGCAGACCCTTCAAAATTTCAGCAAATTCAAAAATCAGCCTTGAAACTTTATGATTTGAAAGTGGATTACAGCCAAGATGACGCAAAATATCAAGCTTTGAAAAATGCGCACAAAAATAAAATCGTGACCGGATTTTTGGAAGAATCCTTGAAAAGTCGCTTTCCGAATGCGCAAATTACGCTTTATTTGGAAAATAAAAAACAGCTCGTTGCCTTGATTGATATGCCTAAAGGTTTGTATCGCTTTCAGGCTTCGACTAAAAATATTTTTAATTCATCTGTTTTCGGATTTATTGCGTGGATGGTCGGAACATCTTTGTTGCTCTTTGCCGTTTCAGCGCTTTTTTTAAGGGTTCAGGCCAGATCAATTCAGGAACTTGCCGATTCGGCTGAAGCATTCGGTAAGGGGGTTGACAGGTCTTTTAAGCCTTATGGCTCGATTGAGGTGCGTAAAGCAGGGGTCGCCTTTAATAAAATGAAAGAGCGCATTAAAAGACAAATTTCAGAAAGAACGCAAATGCTTGCCGGTGTGTCGCACGATTTAAGAACACCTTTGACACGTATGAAACTGGCGCTCGCATTGTCTGAAAATTCGCCGGAAACGCAGGCTTTTTTAGAAGATGTGACAGAAATGGAAAAAATGCTTGAGGGGTATCTCTCGTTTGCAAGAGGGGATGGGCAGGAAGAAACAACAGATGTAGATACAAAAGCCTTAATTAAGGGAATCGTTTCTAAATTTGATGATGGAAAACATAAAATTTTATATCGTTTTCACGGCGATTCGTTTGTGCTTCGCGGGCGCGAACAAGCCTTAAAACGTATGGTGACAAATGTGGTTTCAAACGCCTGTCGGTATGCCCAAACAATCGAAATTTTGCTCAATGATCAATCCAGCCGTTTGGAAATTATGATTGATGATAATGGTCCGGGAATTGATAAAGCACAGCGCGAGAATGTGTTCAAGGCATTTTACAGAATCGAAAACTCGCGCAATAAAGAAACAGGCGGGGTCGGGCTCGGGCTTTCAATCACAAAAGATATTGTGCGTTCACACGGCGGAACAATTAAGTTGTTTGACAGCCCGCTCGGGGGCTTGAGGGTAGAAATCAAATTACCGAAATAGATTTTTTCTTCTTAAAAACGAATCTTGACAAGAAAATGACAGTGTGCTAGTTTTCTCTTTACAATTATTTTGGTTAGACTTTAAAGAAGAGAAAAAAATGGTAAATGTAAATGACAGTAATGCCTATAAAAGAGGGCAAGGACTTTTAGACAGCGGTATGTATCGTGAAGCAATTGAGCAGTTCGATGCCGCAATTAAAGAACAGCCGGATTCTTGGAAAGCAATCAATTCGAAAGGTTTTGCTTTTCAGAAAATGAGCAGATATACCGAGGCTGTGGAATGCTTTGATAAAGCGTTGCAAATTAACCCGAAATCTGTTGAAGTTTTAAACAATAAAGGCGTCACACTTTCGATGCGTGGTCTTTATAAAGAAGCGATTGAGTGTTTTGATCAGGCGTATGCGGTTGATCCGACATCGCTCGAGGCCTTAAACGGTAAAGCGATTGCCTTGCAACATATGTTTCTTTTCAAAGAAGCGTTGGACGTTTTGGAAAAGGCCTTAAAAGTTGATGGTAAACATGCGCAAACGCTTTTGAGTGTGGCTGTAACACTGCAAAAATTAAAACAATATGACCGTTCGATTTCTTTTTTCAAAAAAGTTTTGGCCATGGATAAAACAAATGTGAAGGCTTGGAACGGAATTGGTGTGACTTATCAGTTGATGGGCGACAATGATGCTGCCTTGAAATGTTTTACAAAAATTTTGAATATCGATACCTCTGAAATTCAGGCTTGGATTTCAATCGGTTTCGTTTATCAAAAAATGTTCCAGTTTAAAGATGCTTTGAAGTGCTATAAAAAAGCACAAACTTATGTTGGCGGACGCTACCATCACAAACTTTATGACGGTTTGGCTTCGTGCTTGACAAAGCTTTCGGAATTTGATCAGGCCATTGAGGTTTATAAACAAATTTTTCAGCATGAAGAAGGCAAGAAAAAATGGGATGCACAGCGCTCGATTAAGTTTGTAAATAAACTTAAACGTAAAAAAGCTGCCGGTGCACTTCCGGATATTATGGCGCAGGCTCAAAAACCGGCGTCAGCAAATGCTCCGGCTTCTTCATCAGAAAGTTCTGAAAGCTAGAGCAAAGGTGAGTTGAGTTCAAAAACGGCTTCTTATTTAAGAGGCCGTTTTTTTGTTATACGTAAGGGTTGTCGGATTTGCGCACCTTAATGCGTACGGGAACACCTTTGAAATTAAATGTGTCACGAAGACTGCTTGTTAAATAGCGTAAATACGACTCAGGCAAGCCCTCCGGATTGCTCGAAAAGATAAAAAACGACGGCGGGCGAATGCGTGCCTGTGTGATGTATTTGAGTTTAATCCGGCGTTTGTTTTTACCGAGCGGGGGCTGATTTTGTTCTTGAACCTCTCTAAACCACTGATTAAGAAGTGCTGTCGGAACGCGCGTGTTCCAGCGTTGATAAGTTTTAATGACAGCATCCATCAATTTATTTAAACCCTCTTTTTTCAAAGCGGAAATGGTAACGCTCTCAATGCCGGAAACTTGCGCCAGTGATGTTTGGAGTTTGTCGTTTAATTTTTGAATCGATTCTTTGCGATCGGCAATATCCCATTTGTTGACCGCGATCACAAGTGCGCGTCCTTCATCAATAACCTGGCGGGCAATTGTTAAATCTTGTTTATCAAGGACCATATCGGCATCTAAAACAAGGACGACAACTTCGGCCGAAAAAGCCGCTTTTTTAGTTGAAAGGGCAGATAAGCGCTCTAAGCTGTCGCTGACTTTGGCTTGGCGCCTGAGCCCTGCCGTGTCAACAAGGCAGAAAGGCTGATCTTTGTATAAAAACGAGGTTTCGATGCTGTCGCGCGTTAAGCCGGCCTCGGGGCCCGTGAGCATACGCTCAGCTCCTAAAAGGGCATTGACAAGGGTTGATTTGCCAACGTTCGGCCGGCCGACAAAGGCAATTTTGATGGCGTGATTTTGCTCTGTTTCTTCCGTTTCTTTTGTTTCTTCTTTACTGAACTCTTTGGCGTATGCGCTTAAAGCTTCGTATAAATCATCAATACCGACGCCGTGTTCGGCAGATATCGCAATCGGATCGCCAAGACCTAATTTATAGGCTTCAAATATGCTGTTCTCTTCACACTTATTTTCACACTTGTTGGCAAGCAAAATCACTTTCTTTTTGCTTTGGCGGACAATGTCGGAAAGCGTTTCGTCAAAGGGGTGAAGCCCCGTTTTGGCATCAAAAACAAACAAGCAGACATCGCAATCTTGAATGGCTTGTTTTGTCTGCAACAACATGCGCGATTCCATACTGTCATCATCACCTAACTCAAAGCCTGCCGTGTCAATGAGCGAAAGCTCAAGATCACGGAATGTGATGTCTGTGATTTTGCGATCACGCGTGACGCCGGGATTGTCGTGAACTAAGGCAATTCTGCGCCCGGCTAGGCGGTTAAAAAGTGTTGATTTTCCGACATTCGGGCGACCGATGATAGCAACTTTTATACTCATTTTTGTTCCTTATTGATAGACGATGAGTTCGGCATCACTGCTTAAGAAAATCATTTTTTGATCAGCCACCACAGGCCCGAAAGGTAAATCTTCATCAATATTAAATGAGCCTGTTTGAGAACCTGTTTGAGGATCAAAGGTGTATACCATGCCGTTTGAGGCTGTGACCAGTAGTTTAGAGTTCACCATTAAGGGGCCTGATAAATAAATGCCTTTTCTCTTTTTGGGCTTGAGGTCTTTTAAGACAGTTTGTGCCCAGATTTCGCGACCTGTTTCTTTGTCAAGCGCATGGAGCTGTCCGTCGTTTGAAAGTAAGAATAACGCCGTTTTGGAAACAAAAGGGGTGTTCACGCCGCCGATTGGTCGAGTCCATAAAACATCACCTGATTGAAGATCAATAGCCATGGTGCGATTGTTGTTGCCGACAGCAAATACCGTATTGTTTTCAATGACGGGAGATGCCTTGACAGCATTGATGAGCAAGGTGCTTGAAAAACTGGTGTCCATTAAATTGTTGCGCCAAATTTCATAACCGAGTTTGGCATCAAAAGCCTGAATTTCGCCATTTGAAAAAGCAACAACGACAATTTCATTTTTTTGATCATAGGCCGGGGTGGCTCCGCCGGCTAAAACAGTATCTTCAGACGATATGTCATATGTCCAGATGGTGTGGCCGTCTGTTATATCCAGCACTAAAAGCTTGTTTGTGATTGTTTGAATAAACAGCATATTGCCGGCAACACTCGGCGCCGTGCGAAGCGGAACATGCACGTCTTGTTGCCACAAAATATCACCGTTTGATTTATCAAGAGCAAACACGGAACCAAAGCCCGTTAAGGCAAAAAGATATTTTTCGTGTAAGGCAAGCCCGATGCCGTTCATGTCATCGTATGACTCTTTTTTGTTGGACGGCTTTAATGATTTTTTGAAAAGACGTTCTTTTGTTTTTAAATCATATGCATAAACTTTTCCGGTTCTGTCTTGTGTGTAAACGATGTGATTATCAACCACAGGGACGGATATGAGCGGTGCTTTTTTGGAAGCGCCTTTGCCGGCCTTAAATGAAGCATAAAAGTTCATCTCAGGGGCAACAATCAAATTTTGTTGTAAATGCACGGCATTAAAGGCATTTTGCGTCCAAGATTGATTTGTTTGAGCCGGTAAAATTTCGATGTGCTCTGAAGATAATTTGAGCCCATCCGAATCGTTTTGAGGCTCTAAAACAGAAATGCGCGGACCCTCAATTTTTTCTTTGGAAGAAGAACAGGCGCATAAAAGCACAACAACAAGCACAATCCAGATTTTGTTTATGGCATGGGGCATTGCATGTTTCCTTATTCGTTTTCGGCGTTTTCGGTTTCGGATAAAACAGAAAGCATATCTTGAATACGTCCTCTTTGAGCTTCTGAAATACGAGAATCTTGCAAGAGTTTTGTGTACATGTCAGCCGCAGCTTCAATTTCGCCGTTTTGTGCCGTTGCAAGAGCTAAGTATTCTTTGGCAATCGGAGCCCATGAATCGTCGGCTGCCAAAACAGGCGCTAATAATTCTTCAATTTCTTTTTTAGGAGCCGTGTCGATTTTGAGCGAAACCAATTTGATGGTTGCCAAGGTCTTTACGCGCGGGTCAAGTTCATCATTTGAGGCCATCACCGAAAGCATGTTGACGGCATCTTGAACTTTGTCATCTACAAGCAGTAAATCGGCAATTTGAAGACGAGCCAATTCGCTATATAAACCATAACGGCCACCGGCAATCTGCTCGAGCGTTTTGATGATGTCTTCTTTCGTTTGTCCGTATTGCGCGGAGATGTAGGCACTTGTTTTGTTTTGGAATTGGTGTTCACGCCAGTTTTTAATGGTTTCAAAACTAACCGTTGCCGTAATGACCAAAAAAACAATCGAAAAAATCAAAAGGCCGTATTTTTTGAAAAAGGCTTTCATGTTGTCGTTTTTGACTTCTTCGGTCACTTCATTGATGAAAGCTTCGGTCATAGCATCATCGATCGCGCTTTGCGAGCGTACGGGGGCTTTTACCGGCTTTGGAGCAATTTTCTTTTTTTGGGGTTGTTTTGTCATTTTTTTAGTTCCTTTCTTGAATGTATAAGTTATGTCGAATATAAAACATTTTTTTGAAATATCAATTGTCTTCTTTTAAGGCATTCAATTCACCGATTTCATATAATAGGTATCCCCTGATATAACGAAGATCTTCAACCGAGAGTTTGCTAAAAACAGTAGCTGTTTGATCTTCGGCAATAATCGTTAAACTGTAACGCCCCGTTGTTGGTGTGTAGGTGATATCCACGGCCTTAATCAGCGTAAAGGGAATGACAATTTGCCGGCATGATACACCGAAAACTTTCTTAAAAATAATCAGTCGTTTGTTATAGATAAATAAAATATCTTTAATAAACAATGTTAAAAAGGCATAAAAAATCAGCGATAAGGCTAAAATATATAAAAACAGCAATAAAAAAAGCGGAACGTTTGCCACTAAAACAGCATTGTTATAAATAGCGTAGGTTAAAAGTGTGCCGATGATCAAAACGGTTATGATATTAAGAATGCTGTATGCGTCAAAGATAAAACGTTTTAATTTAATCATTTTGGTGTTTTGCCGGCGCTTAAAAACAAGTAAATCGGAATGCTCATTTTCGGTGATGAAATTTTTGGGTAAATTCCACTTTTTAATTACTTCTTGAAAATCTGCGTCTAAGTCTGAAATGCGGTGTGAAACCATGCCGCGCTCGGTGATATGAATGGGCATTAATTCAAATTTGACGGCATAAGCTTTCCAGAGTGTGCGTAGGTTTTTAACAGAACGCGAAATATATAGCGGTATAATTTTTTGAGGGTCTTTGTGGTAGAGCTCTAAAATAAATTTGTTGCAGTTAAAAATTCCGAATTGAGATAATTTGACTCTTAAGCGTACGCCTGTATATTCATGAATGTTTTCAACAAAACTATGTGCTTTGCCGAGCACCGGATGGTCGGTGACGGTTAATGTTGTACCATCAAAAGAAATCGTTTTGCGACGGAGCGCGAAAAAAAGTGAGGCAAGCAAAATACCGCACCCGACAATAAGCATCATTAAAGCGAATATATCCGTCGGAATGAGCTTGGGCGCGTATATGGTTGTTTGTGTTAATTTTTGATCAAAATCAACAGAGCCCGTCAAATTGATTTGATTTAAAAGATAATAACCTAAAACGGTAAATAAAAGACCGAAAATAAACCCTGCCAATAAAACAGGTACTGAAGTGCGGTCTGTTAATTTGAGAGGCGTTTTTTTATAATCAAAGTAAAAATTTTGACTGTAATGTTCGCGAAAATGTGCTTCCATTGCGGTTTTATCCTTTTTTTTTAAGCGAGTATCTATCACACTATATAAAACTTTTTTATAAGAATCATCATTTTTTTTTGTTTTAATAAAAGTTTTATTGTTATAAGATAAAACAAAATATATGGCAGATAAAGAAAGATTGGAATATGCTTTTTTTGGATTTTTTTGAAAATACGACGCTCTTGACTGTCGGTCTTTTGTGGATACTTCTTTTGTTTTTTGCAACCAAAGCAGCAACGCCGCTTAAATTTTCAAAAGGTTTATGGTGCTTGTTTTTTGCTTTTTTAATCTTTTTTGCATCGGACTTTTTTTATAGCGAATATGACTTTTTTATGGGCTATGGTGTGTCATTTCAAATTTTGATGTTTTCAAACCTCTTTTTATCTGTCGGCGCGGCCACACTGTTGCTGATGGCTGCCTACGATGTTTTGCTGCAAAAAAATATACCGATATACATTTTATCGCTGTTTGTCAGTTTGGGGCTTTCAATCAGCTTTTATGCCGTTTTTATCGCAAACAGCCAAAATATGTTGCAAAATACGTGTTATGTCGTGCCTTTAATCGGCTTTTTAAATCTGTTTTTGAGTTTTTTGGTGCAATCTGATGTTAACAAACGCAAGGGATTGTTGTTGGCCTCTGTTTCAATTTTCGGCTTGATTTGTGAAATGGCTCTGAAATTGTTTTTAGATGTTGATACAAACCTCGTATTAACGGTTATGTTTTTATTTACGCTTATTGCTTCATATTATTTGATGATTGCTTCATTTTATAAAAAATTTCAAATCACGACAAAAGAAAGGTTTGATAAAATTCAAAGTAATATGTATGCCGTGATGAAATCATCGCCGTTTCCGGTTTTGATTGTGCGCTTAAAAGATGATCAGATTATTTTTGCCAACCAAAATGCATTAAAACTTTTTGAATTGGATGGAACAGAACTCAAACGTTATCATTTTAAAGAATTTTTTATGGATGAAAACAATCAAAAACTTTTGTGGGAAAAATTGGAACATACAAATGAAGTTCACGATTTTGAAATTTTAATTAAAACGTTTTTGGGTTCCACCCCCTTTTGGGTCACGGTTTCGGCAAATGTGATCGAATATAACGATGAGCTTGCGTTTTATTTGGCTTTTCAGGATATTACAACAAGAAAACAAAAAGAAAAAATTTTACAAAACAAAGCCGATCGCGATCCGCTCACTTTAATTTATAACAGGGGATATTTTGAAAGCCATGTTCCGGAAAAAATAAAAGCCGCACACGCCGCGCAACTTCCGTTTGCCGTGCTGATGATTGATGCGGATTTTTTCAAAAATGTCAATGATACGTACGGGCACAAGATCGGAGATAAGGTTTTAATGGAAATGGCGCATATTATCGAGCGTTCGCTAAGACCTGATGATGTGGTGGCCAGATATGGCGGTGAGGAATTTGTTGTGTTTTTAAATAATGTGACGCCAGAAATTTCCGTTTTGGTTGCAGAGCGCTTGAGAAAAGCCATTGAAGGAGCTCTTGTTTATAGTGAAAAAGGTGAACCTGTGAGATGGACTGTCAGTATCGGTGTGGCACCTTCGGGGGTTTCGGACGATGTGGGTGCATTGATTAAGATGGCAGATGATGCGATGTATGTTGCTAAAACAAACGGACGTAATCAGGTCAAAAAATATATTTCTTCTCAAATGGAAATCTTAAAAAATAAACATCACAGTTCAAGCAACGTTCATCCGGCTCTTTCGGGCGAAGATGAAAATGAAATTTCTTTGCTGGATGGGGCGGATATGGATTTTATATCGGAGAATTAAATGGGGTGCACTTTTCATCAAAATTGCGGCGGGTGTGTATATCGAAATTTGTCGCTTGAAGATTATCGCCTGCAAAAAGAACAATCTGTTCGAATAATGCTTGAGGAAAAACTTGGCGACTTGTCTCAAGCTTGGCAGTCTCCTGTTTTCTTAAAGGACGGATTGCGTCGGCGCTGTGCATTTGCTTTTGAAATGAAAAACGGTCGGCTTTTCTTCGGTTTTAATGAAAATAAAAGCCACACAATAGAAAATATTGAAAATTGTATGATGCTCGAGACGAACATCAATGCGCACCTTTCGGATTTTAAGGATTTGATTAAAGAACTTTGCACTGTGTCGTTTTTAAAAAAAAGTAAAGGCAAAAAAATAACTTATGAAAAAATTTCGAAAGGTGATTTTTTGGTCTTAAAAGCTGAAAACGGGCTGGATTTGGTGCTTGAAACTGAAAATGAATTGACGCTTGATCATCGAATGATTATTTCGGATTTTATGCAAAATAATGCGGATATGATTCGTTTTTCCTATCGAACAGGACATGAAAAACAAGCCGAAACGGTTTTGGAAAAAACAAAACCTTATGTTTTGATGGGAGATTACCGGGTTGATGTGGCAGCAGGAGATTTTTTACAGCCCTCAAAAGAAGGGGAAAATGCTTTATCGGATTTGGTTGTGGCATATGTGGGGGATAGGGCTCAAACAATTGCCGACCTTTTTTGCGGTATCGGAACATTTTCCTATCGCTTGGCCTCCAAAAAAGGAGTTAAACTTTCATCTTTTGATATCAGTAAGCCTTTGCTTGAAGAATTCAGGCGCTTTTTGAATGCACAGATGATTTCAAATGTGAATGTGGAAGAAAAAAATTTATTTTCTTATCCGCTCGTTTCAAAAGAACTTGAAAAATTTGAGGCAATCGTCATTGACCCGCCAAGAGCCGGCGCAAAAGCGCAAATTAAAGAAATATGTGCACTCTCAAAACCTGTTCGATTGGTTTATGTTTCATGTTCACCCAAAAGTTTTGTTTTCGATGCGCTTATCTTAAAACAAAGCGGATTTAAGGCAAAAAAAATTACTTTAGTGGACCAATTTGTGTATTCTGCACACAGCGAGCTTGTGAGCTTATGGACAAATGAAAAATAAAAATGTATATTGCTTTCATATTTAAAAAAAAGGATTAAACAAATGAAAACAAAATTATCTCTTTTTCTTTTAGCGCTTTTAACAGTCGGATGTTATCAGGTGGATGAATATCTGCCGATTAAAACATGTCCGAAGGTTCAAATTAAGGCGCAAGATAAAACAATTAAACAATACGCCGGTAGTCAGAATTTGTTTGAGATTGAAATGGTCAGCTATATCGGGCACTGCTATTATGATGAAAAAGCAGGGCAAACAAAAGCCGTTGTGACACCGATTTTTCAGATTAAACGCTTAAGCGAAAGTAATGTGGAAGATTTGCATTTTTCGTATTATTTAGAAACGGCAGAAGGACCTGCCCGATTCTTGGGTAAAAAAACCTATTTTGCAGCCGTTCATATGCCTAAAGGTGTTTGGAATATAAGTTGGCGTGGTAAGCAATCAGACGGGATTTCAATTCCGGACGGACAATATCATGTGGATATGTATGCCGGTCTTTATGCTATTAAAGCCGATTCGGAAGAAAAAGTTTCAAAGTAGAAGGATAAAAAAATGAATCTGAATGTTTTAATGTCAAATACCGTTCGTTTTTTATGTGTGGACGCGATTAACAAAGCAAATTCGGGACATCCGGGAATGCCGCTTGGCATGGCTGATGTGGCAACTGTTTTGTTTTCGAAATTTTTAAAATTTGATCCGAAAAATCCGAAATGGTTTGACAGAGACAGATTCGTTTTATCGGCCGGACACGGCTCAACGCTTTTGTATTCTCTTTTGTATCTGACGGGGTATGAAGATATTACTTTAGACGATATGAAAAACTTTCGTTCGCTCGGTGCTAAAACAGCCGGACATCCGGAATACGGTATGCTTGAAGGGGTTGATATGACAACAGGCCCCTTGGGGCAGGGAATTGCATCGGCTGTCGGGATGGCTTTGGCTGAGCGTATTTTAAATGCAAAATTCGGTGACAGGCTTTGTAATCATTTGACGTATGTGATGGCAGGTGACGGCTGTTTGATGGAAGGTATTTCAGAAGAGGCCGCTTCGATTGCCGGTTATTTGAAGCTCAATAAGTTAATCGTGTTTTGGGATAATAACAATATCACTATCGACGGAACGGTGGAAGCTGCGAGTATCACCGATCAGAAAATGCGTTTTGAAGCGATGGGTTGGAACGTGCTTGAGATAAACGGGCACGATTTTGATGAAATTGAAAACGCAATCTTAAAAGCGCAAAAATCTGATAAGCCGACGCTTATTGCCTGCAAAACGACTATCGGATTTGGGGCGCCGAATAAGGCCGGAACGCCGAAATGTCACGGCTCGCCTTTGGGGGAGGAAGAAACAGCCTTAATGCGCCAAAAATTAGATTGGACATATGCGCCTTTTGAAATTCCGCAAATGGCACAACAGGCTTGGAAATCTGCAGGCGAACGCTCAAAAGCAGAGTTTGAAAGATGGCAAAAGGATGCCGATTTGGCAGGAGATAATTTCAAAAATTATATTAACGATGTGCTCCCTTCAAATTGGAATAAAGGTTTGACAGTTTTGAAAGAAAAAGCGATTGCGGAAAATCTCAAAGTTTCAACAAGACAGGCCTCGCAAATGTGTTTGGAAGAACTGATGAAAAATGTGCCGCAAATGGTTGGCGGATCGGCTGATTTAGCAGCTTCAAACTTAACACTGACAAGCTCTTCAAAAACAATTACGGCTGACGATTATGACGGCAACAACGTTAAATACGGTATCAGAGAACACGCTATGGGGGCCATGATGAACGGGATGAGTTTGCATGGCGGGGTGATCCCGTTTGGCGGAACGTTTTTTGTGTTTTCGGATTATATGCGCACGCCTATGCGTTTGGCAGCACTGATGAAAATCCGCTCCATTTTTGTGATGACACACGACTCGATCGGGGTTGGGGAAGATGGTCCGACGCACCAACCGGTGGAACATTTAGCAAGTTTTCGGGCAATGCCGAACATATATATGATGCGTCCGTGTGATTTGATTGAAACGGCAGAATGCTATGAAATTGCCGTTCAATCGGCTTTGACTCCGTCTGTTTTGGCGCTTTCTCGCCAAGGATTACCTCTTTTAAGAAAAAATGCGGGCAAAAATATGTGTGCTTTAGGCGGATACGTGATTTCAAAAGAAGATCAAAAACGCGACGCGACGTTGATTTCGACAGGTTCGGAAGTTTCGCTTTGTGTGGAGGCGCAGAAAATCTTAAAAGAAAAAGGAATCGATGTTGCCGTTGTTTCAATGCCCTGCACGCTCCTTTTTGACAAGCAACCGGATGGTTATCAAAAATCTGTTTTAGGCTCGGCGCCTAAAATTGCCGTTGAGGCCGCATCAAGTTTTGGCTGGCATAAATATGCCGATGATGTTTTGGGTATGGAAACATTCGGTGCATCCGGTAAGGGAAGTGATGTTTATCGCCTCGCTGGCTTAACAGTTGATGAAATTGTAAAAAGAGTTGAAAAAATGCTTTTGCAGAAGTAAAGTAATTTTTAGTTAAAAAAATATATAAAAGGATACGCATATGGCAAACAGCATAAATAAAGTTATTTTGGTCGGTAATTTGGGCGCAGATCCGCGTGTGAACAATACCCCAAGCGGTACAAAAATCGTGAATTTTACACTGGCGACTTCGGATCGTTGGCGCGACCGAACAAGCGGCGAGATGAAAGAAAAAACAGAATGGCACCGAGTCGTTGTTTTTAATTCTGCTTTGGCTGAAACGGCTGAACGCTATTTGCATAAAGGTTCAAAAGTTTATATCGAAGGTCAGCTCCAAACAAGACGTTGGGAAGACCAAAGCGGACAAGAAAAATTTACAACGGAAGTTGTTTTGCAAAATTATAACGGAACACTTGTGTTGCTTGACGCTAAAGGTTCTTCAGACAGTGCATCGTCAGGAGATGATCCGTTCGCAACCTCAAATTCCGGTTGGGACAGCGGAGCTTCGGCTTCGGCACCTGCTTCGGATTTGGATGATGATATTCCGTTTTAGATTGAATGTATAAGGTCTTTTTACGGCTCTTGAATGAGGCAGTGAAGCTTCTTTGAGAGCTTTTTTTGTGCGTTATGTATTTTTTTTAGAAAAAAAATATTGACAAAGTTTTATTTTTGGACTAAAAAAGAAGTAACACCAAATAATAAAGAAATTATTAACCAATAAAATTCATACAACAATGAAAATTGAAAAATTAAATGAAATGACCGGCAGACCGGTTGTTATCAAGAGAATTGACTCTAGTCGCTTGGATGTGCATGTGTCTAGCTCGAAAGAAGCTGGTGAAGATGTTGTTTCTGCACCTCATGAGGTACAAAGCAGCGTCGAGTCCCATGACTACAAGCACCATGCCATCACCGCCCTTATCCCGGCTTTCGAGACTGACGGTAGGCTCGTTTCGATGGAAACAGGAAACGAGGTGAAGCTCAATCCAGGAGATCAAGTTCTGCCCGTGATGGTCGGTACCGCCCTTTTCTTCCCGGATGGCACAAATGTTGTGTACACCAGAGGTTGGTATAAGGGGCGCTACATGTTCTTCTTTGCCAAGAAGGCATGTTCCGATAGAACCACGTGCCCGAATGTTCGTGTATTCGGTGAGTAATGAAAAAAAAAGCTTGTCACAATGACAAGCTTTTTTTTTGTTAGCTGCAATGGTGGATAACACTGCTTTTAGTGTTATTTTTTTTATTAAAAATTCCCCTTTGCTTTTTTTTAGACAAAGGGGAAAATGTTGTTTGAAAAAATGAACGGCTTATCTCTTTTTTCGGATGGAAACAATATAATCAAAAGCTGATTTATATGTGACGGTATCTCCGGTTTCAATTCTGTTGGGGTAGAGAAGCGGATATCCGTCAACGGACAGCACTTGCCCGTTTTCAAGATATACGATGCCGTATTCATGACGTACAAGAGAACGCATCTCGCTTTTTTCTTCGACATAAACCACCACCGAAGTTTGAGGTTCATCTTTTTCAATTACTCCAGCTTTCAAAAAGCAAGCCAGAAGAAAAGCAAGCACGCAACCGATAATCATCGTTATTACTGCTTTTTCAAAATCATTGAGTAGCATAAAAAGTTATATACCATGGCCTTTTCCATGGGGTCTTAAAATAATTTTTAATTTAATTGAGAATTAGGTTAATCTTAGACGAAATTTTTGAAAAAATCAAGGGGATTACCCAATATTTTTATTTTAATTTTCCTTTGATGTTTACAACGACCTTTTTTTCTATGGTATCATAAGAAAGGGAGGCGATTCCTTTTCGAAAAGCAAGGGCATCTTTGCCGAATAATTCATAACGCCAGCCGGTAAGAAGCGGATTGTCTTTGTCATTGCCGCAAGCTAAATTTTTAATATCTTCTTCCCCCCCGACAACCGTTTCAATCACGCCTTCCTGATCACATTTGATTTTTAAAAGCAGTTTTAAAACTTCGGTTAAAGCCATGGCGCCGCACGGAATTTTAACGTGGCGCTCTTTTTCGATTTTGCGTAAATCTGAGGTGATGGAAGAATGGCGAGCGCTGTCTAAAACTTCTAAAATTTCGGTTGCGAGTTTTCCGCCGATGATGTCACTTCGAATGTTGCGGACCTGTTTTAATTCTTCCATTGTTTTAGGTAAACTGGAGGCAATGGCAACCAAAGCTTCGTCTTTGATGATGCTGCGCTTGGGAACATTATATTTCATGGCACGGCGTTCGCGCCACGCTGCAAGCTCTTTTAAGGCACTTAAAAAACGACCGCTGTGTGCCGAATGTTTGATCTTAAGCCATGCCGTATCCGGATCGTTTTCGTAAAGTTTGGGGTCAAGAAGCTCTTTTGTTTCTTCTTCAATCCACGATTCGCGGTTGTGGTCTTTGAGGTATTGTTTGAGGTAATCGTAACAGAAAATAAGAAAAGTGACGTCACGAAGGGCGTATTCTAATTGTTTTTCATCTAAAGGGCGAAGTGACCAATCTGTTAAACGACTTGTTTTATCAAGTTCGGTTTTTGTGATTGCTTCAACTAAAGCTCCATAGCCGATACTGCGCCCGAAACCGCAGACAGATGCTGCAATTTGTGTGTCAAAGACGGGTTTTGGCGTTTTGCCCGTTAAATTGTAGAAAATTTCAATATCTTGTCTGCCGGAGTGGACAACCTTTAAAACATTTTCATTTTGCAGAACATCAAAAAATGGTTCCAAGTTAAGGTTGTGTGCCATAGGGTCAATAATGGCGGCATCTTCACGATAGCCGACCTGTATGAGGCAAAGCTTTGGAAAATACGTTTTTTCACGAACAAATTCCGTATCAAGGGTAATGAATTCTTTTGTTTGTAATTCAAGACAAAGGTTTTTTAGATCTTCAAAAGTCTGAATAAGACGCATGACGACTCCGCTTAAAAATTGAGTTTGTAACCACCGGCCTCCGTTGAAATCAATTCAGGCGCGTTGCCGTCTTTTTCAACCTTTTGGCGCAGGCGATAGATATGTGTTTCAATGGTATGTGTAGAGACATCGGGATGATATCCCCATACTTCTTGCAAAAATTGGTGTTTGTTAATGATTTGGCCTTTCATTTTGTAAAGGTACAGAATCATTTTCACTTCGCGCTCGGTCAATTTTATTTTTTCGTTTGTGGCAAGGTTTTTGATTTCTTTTTCAAGAGGGGAAAGTTCATATCCGTTGAAAGTTAAAATCCCCGCGTCGGAGGAAAGAATGATGTTTTGAACGGATTGAATCAAATTTAAAAAGTCAGATAAAACAAACGGCTTTGAGATATATCTTAAAAAAGCTGTTTCTTCCAGTTTTTTAAGGCCTTTTGGAAGTAAAACAAAAACAGGCGTGCGCTCAAATTGATTTTTAAGCGTTTCTATTTTTGAGGTATCTTCATCTAAAATAATAATATCAGGCTTGGCTTCTGTGTCGCAGGAAAAATCGGCTGCAGCGGATAAAATCTGTTCGCACAAATCTTTTTTGAAAAGCTCGTTTTCTGAAATACATAAAATATTGACCATTTGAATTGCTTTCACTGATACTGGCGGATGATCGAACTTAAAATTCCTTGAACCTTAACTCTGTCGGCAGAAAGTTTTTTTGTTTGATATTCTTTGTTGCATGGGACAAGCCAAACTTCATCACCTTTTTTTTGTAAAATTTTAAGCGTGGCTTCCGTATTGTCAACAAGTGCAACAACAATAGCTCCCGATTCGGCTGTGTCCGCCTTTTTGATAATGGCCGTATCACCGTTCATAATTCCGGCTTCAATCATCGAATCTCCTTCGATTTTTAAGGCATAGTAACGCCCTTTGGCAACCATTTCAAAAGGAACGGAGATTGTTTCGGTTTCGTTTGCAATCGCTTCAATCGGTGTGCCGGCAGCAATTTTTCCGTAAAGAGGAATTTGAGCCGCTGAATGAGACAAAGCAATTTCACGTTTTTTTTCTTCTTCTATAATCGCGGCCGGTTTGAATTTCGGTAATCTTAAAACCTCTAGCGCGCGGGCTTTATGCGGAAGTTTTCGTATAAATTCGCGCTCCTCCAGTGCCGCAATTAAGGCATGAATCCCCGATTTGGACTTTAAGCCGATCGCATTTTTCATTTCATCAAATGAGGGAGAACACCCCGTTTCTTTTGTCATCTTGTTGATAAACATCAACAGTTTGTATTGTTTCTCGGTAAGCATGTGAACCCTTTTAAAAACTAAAATATGTTCTACTTTAGTTCTTTTTGAAATGTCTTGTCAAGAATTTATTCTTATCTTTCGCTCATTGTTTTTTGTTCAAGATTTAAGAAACGATTATATTCTGCTCTTTCAGGGTCATTATAGTGAATGTTCAGCTGTGTGGAATCAAAATAATAAATGCCGACAATTCCGATCAGAAATGAAATCGTCAGTAAAAACCACTGCTTAATCATATTGAAAAATGTTTGAACCCAATCGACATGTTTGTAATTGTCTTTATAGTTGCGTCGATAAAGAAATGTGTAACAAAAGGCCCAGCCTAAAAAGCCGAGATATAATCTGTAATCCATGCAAAGGCCGTATAACTGGTTAAGCGGCATAAAAATATAAGAAAGAACACCGCCCAAAAGCCCGAAAAAAACAGATGGTTTGAGTAAAATGCCGTAAATGAGAAAATTCCATATGGTGCTGATCATTTTGATCTCCTTAATTTTTCAATAGCGTTATTTAATTTAAGTCCGATGGTTTGTACTATATTTTCGTCTTCGCCTTCGATTCGGATTTTAATGACAGGTTCTGTGCCCGACGGGCGAACGATGACAGAGCCCTTGCCTGTAAGTTGATTTTGAGCTTCTTTAACCAATCGGCCGATTTCGGGCGAATCGAAAATTTCGGACATCTCTTCTCTTGTTGTAAACCGAATGCTTTTCACAATGCAAGGACATTTTTTGAAAACGGGGAATATTTCACTTGATGATCGGCCGTCTTCTTTTAAGGCAAGGCAGGTTAAAATCCCCGTAATGAGAGCATCCCCCGTTCGGGCATAATCTGAAAGAACAATGTGTCCCGATTCTTCACCGCCAATATTCGCATTTATTTTGCGCATTTCATCTATCACGTAGCGCTCGCCGACAGCTGTGCGATAAAAATTGATGCCCAGTCCATGTAAGTATTTTTCAAGTCCCAAATTGGACCAGATGGTCGCAACAACAGCGTTAGCGGTTAATTTGTTGTGTTTTTTTAAATAAGTGGCCAAAAAGGCAATAATCTGGTCACCGTCAATTTTTTGACCCTCCGAATCGACAACAATGATTCTGTCACCATCTCCGTCAACGGCAATGCCTAAATGGGCATGACTCTCTATGACAACCTGACAAAGGTGTTCGGTGTGTTGCGAACCGCAGTTTTCATTGATGTTGTAGCCGTTTGGCTCATTTGAAAGCGTAATAATGCCGGCACCATACTCTTTGAAAATTTGAGGAAGTATCTTGGAAAAAGCACCGTTGGCGCAATCAAGAACAAGACGAAGCCCTTTAAGAGGCGTTTCTTGCGAGGAAATGGAAAGAACGTTTTTGATGTATGTCGGCACGGAAGTTTTATCTTTATAAACTTTTCCGATGGCGTTCGGATCATGGGTAAAGGTTTGATCGGAAATAAGAAGTTCTTCAATTTTTTGTGTAAACGAATCGGAAAATTTATCGCCGTACTTGTCAATTAACTTGATGCCGTTATCTTGATAAGGATTGTGAGAAGCCGTAATCATAATGCCCATATCAACATTCAAATCGATGATTTGTGCGGTCACCAAAGGTGTGGGTACAACGCGCATTTTAACCACATCAACACCCATGGATGTAAAGCCTGCTGTTAAGGCCGCTTCTAACATATAACTTGAAACGCGTGTGTCTTTGGCAATCGCAACACGTTTTTGATTTTGACATACCAAAACGCTTAAAACTTCTGCCAAGCGAAAAGCAAATTCGGGTGTCATCGGAAAAGTACCCGCCACACCTCGAATACCGTCTGTGCCGAATAAATGATGGGACATTAAAAAAACCTTTCAACAAAATAAAATAAAAAAAGGAGCCTTCTCGAAAATCGCTCGAAACACCAGGCTCCTTTTTGAGGTGATCAACTCATTAAAATACGTAACGAATACCGGCGTAAATTTCTTGAGCCGAGAGGTCGTAACCATGCGGTTTGTTAAAGTCGTAGTAACGATAACCGGCATCAACATTGAAACGGTTTGTGACTTTAAGTGATAAACCGCCGCCGATAGACCATGTGAATTTTGTGGTTTTCCACTTATCATGGATCCATGTGTTGTCGCGATCAAGGTATCTTACTCTTGTAAAACCGAGGCCGGCATTGACATATGGAGACCACCAGTTAAAAGGTAAGACGTCATAATAAAAATTCCACATGTAAGAGTATGATTTAAGTTCTACTCTGTGATTGGATTTTTCATCCTCATTTTTTTCACGCCATACGTATTCCAGTTCTGTTCTGAAATATTCATAGCGATAACCTAAAGCGCCGCTGAACATCATTTTGACAGAATCAAGATCGCCTTCAATCTTTTTCATGTCATTTTTGAAGCCACCGCCGCGAAGTGCACCGTAAAAGCCGTCACATTCAGCGTGTGCAGGTAAACAAGATAATGCACAAACGGCAACGGTTGCTGCAAGTAAAAATTTTTTCATAAGGTGTATACTCCTTAAATTAAGTTAAATCTCAAGGTTTATTAGATGATAAAATTACTTAAAATATGTTTAACACTGCAATAAAAGTTATAAAAATCTTGAAAATGAAATGAAGTTTGTGTAGCTTAAATGTCGGGTGGCCGGACAGCTGCGCCGCGGAAAGTAAAATCCGATGGTGAGGAAAGTCCGGGCTTCATGGAAACAAAATACCGGATAACGTCCGGCCGGAGAGATCCGCGGGAAAGCGCCACAGAAAATACCGCCGAAAAATTTTTTCGGTAAGGGTGAAAAGGCGAGGTAAGAGCTCACCGCCGCTTTAGCAATAAGGCGGGCTTTAGGCAAGCCCTATTTGATGTAAGACCAAATGAGGATTATCAGGGGTTCTCCCTGACGGAGCGTTTCCACTCTGTCCAAAGGTAGGTCGCTTCAGGCAAATCGGCAACGGTTTGCATCAGATGAATAGCTGTCAGTGTCAGCTTTGCTTGTTTTAGCCAAAGCAATGACATGTACAAAACCCGGCTTACAGGCCACCAGTTTTTTGTTAAAGAGGGAAATATGGAACAACAAACTTTTGAGCACCAATTTGAAATAGAGGGTATCGGACTGCACAGCGGTCAGCCTTCTGTTTTGACTTTTAAGCCTTCAGAACCCGATACGGGAATCGTATTCGCTCGTGATGGTGTTCGTATTCCGGCTTTGTTTTCAAATGTGTCGGATACCAGAAATTGTACCTGTCTTTCAAAAGACGGCGGGACCGCCTCAACTATTGAACATTTGATGTCCGCTTTATATATTGCGGGGGTGGATAATGTTTTAATCGAGTGCTCAAATGCCGAACTGCCGATTTTGGACGGAAGTGCCGAGCTCTTATTAAAAAAAATGAAACAGGTAGGTGTGAAAAAGCAAAAGGCAGAGAAAAAATTCTTGAAAGTTTTGAAGCCTGTTTCCTTTGAAGATGAAAAAGGCGCTTTTGTGCGATTGAACCCTCGAAAAGAACATGGACTCCATATTCGATTCGAAATTGACTTTCCGTCTCCTGTGGTGGGGTATCAGCTTTTTGATGAGGATATCACGGAAGAATTATTTGAAAAACAAATTGCACCTGCACGCACGTTTTGCGAAAAAAGTCAGATTGATTATTTAAAATCCGTCGGGCTGATTAAGGGGGGAAGCCTTGAAAATGCCGTGGTGCTCGATGGCGAGAAAATTTTGAACCCGGGCGGGTTTAAGGTTGAAAAAGAATGTGTATGTCATAAGGTTTTGGATTTAATCGGTGATTTATATACATCAGGCTACTCAATGATCGCTGATGTTGAAGCGTTTAAGTCAGGACACAGGCATAATAATGAAGTTTTGAAAAAACTTTTTGAAAGTTGTGAGAATTATGAGATTTTGTAAAACATTCAATTTAAATCGGACGATTTTTATATTAACCGCTCTTTTGATGCTCGGGGCTTGTGCCTCAAAAAAAGAAGATACGAGCAAAATGACGGCTGAAGAAATTTATGTGAAAGGCTATCAGGCTTTAAGTAAAAAAAATTATGATAAGGCTGCAACCTATTTTGAAAAAGTGGAAACGGAACACCCGTATTCGAAATGGGCCGTTAAATCAAAATTGATGGGTGCTTATTCTTATTACAAAGATAAAAAATATGATGATGCGATTATGAGCTTGGATCGCTTTATTAAATATCACCCCGGTAATAAAGATATTGCTTATGCTTATTATTTGAAAGGCATTTGCTATTATGACCAGATTACGCCGGCTGAAAGAGATCAATCGAACTCGCGTATGGCCTATGATGCTTTAGGGGCAGTTGTGGTGATGTTTCCTGAAACAATGTACGCCGAAGATGCCAATCAAAAAATTAAGTTGACACTTGATCATCAGGCAGCACAAGAAATGGATGTCGGGCGCTTTTATCTGAAAAATAAAAATTATTTGGCTGCCTTAAACCGCTTTGATATGGTTGTTCAAAAATATCAAACAACAGTTCATGTGGAAGAAGCGCTTTATCGTGAGGTTGAAATTTACATCGCACTCGGTCTTGTCAATGAGGCCAAAAAAGCATATGCCGTTTTGAAATATAACTATCCGGACAGTAAATGGACACAAAAAGCTCAAAAGCTGATTGATTAAAATATGTTATCGCGTCTTCTTATTCATAATGTTGTTTTAATTGAAAAACTGGACCTTGATTTTAAAAAAGGACTGACGATTTTTTCGGGCGAAACAGGTGCCGGAAAATCGGTTTTGCTTTCTGCTGTTGCAATGGTTTTGGGTGGGCGCGCGGATGCCTCGATGATCAGAACCGGGGCTGATAAGTTGTCGGTCGAGGCAACCTTTGAAGTAAACCTTGAAAATAAGGCTTTTTGGGATTTAATATATCAAAATGAGCTGGAAGTTGAAAATAACGAGGTCGTGATTAAGCGCACGCTCTCTGCCGACGGAAAAAGCAAAATTTTTGTTTCGGATCAGGCTATCAGCTTGAAACTCTTAAAACAAATCGGCGAAACACTTGCTGAAATCAACGGGCAATTTGAAAGTGTCGGTTTGCTTAAAGACAGCACGCATATTGACGTTTTGGACGCTTATGGCGATTATGCTAAAGAACGTTTGCAAACGGCCGATGATTTTAAAAATTATAAAAAAACAGAAGAAATGCTTTACCGTGAGCAAGCCGCTTATGAACAAAACAAACAAGAAAAAGAAACACTTGAGCATTATGCCGGTGAGCTTGAAAATGCCGGACTTTATGCGGGGGAAGAAATTGAGCTGAACCAAAAACGGGCGCAAATGATGAATGCCGAAAAGCTTTCAGCCGACTTAAATGAAGCTTATCGTTTTGTCAGGGGAGAAGAAATTGCAGGTGCAGTGCGGCATGCACTCTCTGCTATCGGGCGAGCCAATCATTTAACAAACGGACAATATGATAATATTGAAACGCTCTTAAATGAGGCATTGTCCGGTTTTGATGAGGCCGCAGCCGAAATTGAAAAATCTGCCGCTGATTTGAGCTTTAATGAAAATGAAATCAATGCCGTTGAAGAAAGATTATATGCTCTCAAATCACTGGCACGAAAACATGGCGTTTGTGTGGAAGAATTGCCGGATGTTTTGGCTCAGATTAAATCAAAGCTTGAAACAATTCAAAATAATGAAAACGCGGTTTTAACACTTCAAAAAGAACAAAAAGTCGCCTTGGAAAAATATCTGAAAAGTGCGGATGTCCTTCATCAAAAACGCGTTGAGGCTGCAAAAAATTTGGAGTATCAAGTTGAAAATGAACTTCAATTTTTGAAGATGGAAAAAGCAAAATTTCGTGTTTTGATTCAAGACGGACTGATGAGCGAAAAAGGTTCGGACAATGTTAAATTTGAAGCTGCAACAAATGAAGGCGAGCCTTTCGAAGCCTTAAGTAAAATTGCCTCGGGTGGGGAGTTGTCACGTTTTATGCTGGCACTGAAGGTTTGTTTAGCCGGTCAGAGCGGGGTGGAAACGCTGATTTTTGACGAGATAGACAGCGGCGTTGGCGGTGCTGTGGCCGAGGCGGTTGGAAACAGACTTCAAAAATTGTCGCAAAACGTGCAGGTGATGGCTGTGACACATTCGCCGCAAATTTCGGCTTTCAGTCAAACACATTTTAAGGTTGAGAAAAAAACAATCGACGGAAAAGTGATGACAACTGTTCGCAGGCTCGACGAAAATGAAAAGAAAGAAGAAATTGCACGAATGTTATCCGGCGAGATTGTTTCTGATGAAGCACGCGCCGCGGCCGAAAAATTGATTTATGGTGATAAATAAAGATCAGATCCCTGATGCACGGACGCTTTGTGCGCTAAAGAAAGGGGTGGAAGACTTATTGAAGCCGATTTGTTTTAACTTGATTTTAATGAAAAGCTTTTTATAATTCTATCTTGTAACCGGTTGGGTTACGGTGTTTAACAAACATCTTGCAAATAAAACTCCATTTAAGGGGAGTTTCCGATATAAGGGTTATACCACGAATAAGGAAATCTGTATTTGCACAGTTTGTTAACTCCCCGTTTTGAATTTATCAAAGCGGTTTTTGTTTTTAAGTCAAAAAAAAGGAGTTAAAAAAAATATGCTTGGTGAAGATTTAAGAAGACAGCTCGGGTACCTGTTATGGTGCGAGCGGGCAAAACAGAACAAAAATATTAAGTGGGTGGCCGGTCAAGCAAGGATGAGCATTTTAAGTGTCGATTATTTAGAACACGGCAAAGGACATTTTAACTGGAAATTATATGAAAAACTAATGGTGCTTTATGGTAAAGAAGTACAAATGACGCTGGTTGATAAAGGGAAAGTGGAATAAGGAAGAATCGCATTCAAGCGCAAAGCGCGGGCGATTAAAGTTTAGATCCCTTGATGAGGTGACGCGTAGCGCACCTCAAGGGATGACGGGAAAAGGAAAGTATTGTTTTCACCCTCTCCAAACGTATCCTTTTTTAGAGAGGGTGATAAAAGTTTTTTTTAAGAATGCATTGTTTTTTTCAAATTTATTTTTTTGAATTTTTGTTTTTCGACTTTTGATTTCGGGATTGTGATCGATAAAACACCGTTTTCGTAATCAGCCTCGGCCATATCGTATTCTAAGTCAAACGGCAAAGGAACGGCACGTTTGAACATTCCGTATGAAATTTCGGAAAAATAAGAATTTTTTCCCTCTTTTTCCGACTTTTGCTCTTTTTCGCCCGAAATAACAAGGTAGCCGTCTTCGGAAATTTCAAGGTCGAGCTTTTCTTCTTTAATTCCGGGAATTTCGGCTGTGACGCACACCGCATTTTTGTTTTCGGTAATGTCAATTTTGGGTTGAAGGTGCGTCAGCCCCGTGTCATTTAAGTCAAAAAAATAATTCCATAAACTTCTGAAATCATGATTTTGGGTGGTCAGGCTACGTGAAGAAGTTTGATTTTCGTTTTGGGTTATCATGGGTAAGTCTCCTTTTTAATAATCCCACTCTTCTTCAACTTCAACAACTTCTTCTTCAATCGGTTTGGCACTTTTTTTCATCGAAGAACAATGTGAACCGCTTACTTTCGATGTGGATGAAGCCGCAGGATGAGATGAAGAATTACCGCTTTGAGCGTGCAATCCGCCGAGAGTTTCATCGTTTGAATGTGTAAAGTTTGTCATATTCTTTCTCCTTTAAATAAATGTGTTTAAAAAAATTGTATAAGCTGTATTTCCGTACAAGCTCAAAAATATGACTTGAAGGATTTTTTTTAAGATAGACCTTCGGATAAAGATTAAGGAATGGATTCTTGGGTTGCGCTTAAGAAGTGAGGAAATAAGGAAGAATCGCCTTTCAAGCGCAAAGCGCGGGCGATTAAAGTAAGACTTTGATGAGGTTAAGCGATGACAGAGATGCTGAAATCGAAGATGAGCAAGCTTGTTGCGCTCTGAGGATAAGATCCTGAAACAAGTTCAGGATGACAGAGTGGGACGCTTGCGCGCCGAGCAAGGGATGACGGTTTAAAGTGGAATGGATTACAACGCTCCGCTCTTAAGTGACGGTCTTTTTATTTGTCACCCTCTGCCTTCCTTTCTTGCACTTCGTGTTTGCAATGACGGTTGTTTTTTATATGAAAGGAATTATCGGGTGTGGGGTTGGGAAATCTGAGAATGTGTCGTATTTTGTTTGATACGGTCGATGGCATTTTGACATGTGTCTTTATTTGCGCCGTGTGCCATCGCCGCCTCATAATTTAAGATGGCGCGCGCACTGTTGCCCAGTTTTTCATAAGCCAAAGCCGCATTGAAATTGGCGGAAGAATAGGCCGTTTCTTCGCCTGTTTCTAAAACACGCTTGCTTTCATCAATGCACTTTTGATACTCTCCTAAATGATAATAGGTGATGGCTATATCATTATAAAGGTCTGCCCCTTTATATCCGTTTTTGATCAACTCTTGAAATGTTTCTAAGGCTTTAGAAAATTCCTTATGAGCTTTAGACTGTTTTTCTTCTTTTTCAAGTGTCGTTCCTTTTGTATAATACTTAAGGGCCTCTTTATATATTTGATCAGGTGAATAGGCCAAGGGGTTCTTTTTGGCTTCATCCAAAGAAAAAGAAATAACAGGCATAATGCCATATAAGCATAATTCTTTTTGAAGCTCAGGCGTTAAAATATTGTTTTCAATCATATAACGGACCGATACGCCATTTTTATTTATATATTTGATAATGTCATTTTGAGCTTGGATGATTTGTTCTTTTTTGCCGGATAAAATAGCTTCTCTTCCTTTTTGAACGTCTTTTTTTGAGAGCTGTGTGACAGAAGTGACAATATAAGGTTCGCCTTTGGAATTAACGCCGCGCCTGACCTGTAAGTTATAAAGATTTTGGACATAGTTGTCATAATTGAGGTAAAGATAAGCTTCGTGCAAATGACGCTTGTCAATGCCGGAAAAACCGTCAGGGGCGCGAAATGAAGCAATTTTTTGAGCGCATTTGATGGGGTCGTTGTAGTGCTTTGCAACGTATTTGCAAAGCTCTGCTCCCTTTTTTTCGTTGTTATACATCACCGTTGCAATCGCCGCAAATTCATTCGGTTTTAAGGTGGTGCCTTGAAGATATTTGAAAAGGTTTTTATAAATGCGTCCACCTTCGCGGTAGCGGTACCAACCATCAACCAAATCAAGCGCATGTTCGCCCGAAATACTATGATGAGGTGCACCTTTGAAATACGTTGAGGCTTTTATCCAATCTTTGCTCTTGGGATCGCCGTTTGAAGGGTACCAGAAACTGCCGAGCCCGATGGTGTTGTTGACGCCGGTGTTGTTGTCGGCATAAGGGTTCAAGACCAAGCATTCGGTCGGAAACATCGAAACGGCCATTAAAGGAAGCGCGTCTTGATAAAGCGCGGCAAAACTTGCCTGGTCCGTTATTTTATAGGTCGCGTTTGTTTTTTCCTTGGCTTCGTTGTTGCGCTTGATGATTTCACGCTTTTCTTTGTTTTGAGCAAACTCGTGAACGGCGGTGATTGAAATGGTACCGACCGTCGACGAAACAATCGCTGCAATTAAGATATCGCGACGAATGTCTTTGGGAAGTTTTTTAAATTTTTGCCATGCCTCGTGACCGTGCTTTTTGAAGAACAAACGAGCTTTCTCGCACTTTTCGGCAAAGCTCAAATCGTCTGAAAAATTCGGTATATTTGAGCCGATTTGCTGCTTTGCTTGAAAAATTCTGTTTTTAAGCTCGTCTTTATCCATTGACGTGTTGTTGTCCGATCATTATCTTGTTTTGTGTGGCAAAAATTTTTTGAGCTTCTGTCAAACGAGTGATTTTTTGGCTCAAAGCTGCGTATTCGGGCGATGAATGGTTCATGGTACTTGCTTGTTGTTGCCAGTTTGTGAGTACTTCAGCTCTGGCTGCATAGGTCTCTTTTGCGGGTGTTAATGATTGAATCGTGACCTTTCCGGTTGCGTGGTCTGTTGTTTTAAGAGATAACTGTTTTCCGGTAAATTCATCAAATTCTCTTACCTGCGTTGCATGCGGCTCAGACTGACCTCTATGATAGAGTTCTGTTGTCTCTGAGAGCGGTTGATTGTTAGAACCCTCTATATATGTGGTTGTGGATACTTGTTTGGGTGTTCCGTCTGCATAACAATCTGTTTCTTTCACTGCTGAAAGTTGTTCTGTTGAGCCTTGGACATACTTGGTTTCGACAATTTCTTTCGGATTTCCGTTTGCAAAATAGTCTGTTTCTGTTTTGCAAATTGTGTCGTTATCATAGGAAGTAACCACTTCATTTTTTACATAAGCTTCCCCATTGTAAGCCCGACCATAAGTTGTTTCAGATGTTTCAATAACTTTGCCATCAGGTGAGGTAACAACTTCTGTGCTGTTGAGTTCACGACCTGTTTTGAGTTCATCGGCAATACCATCTTTGTTTAGATCTGTATACTTAATACCTTTATGTTCTTCAATGTGGCGAACCGTATATCCGTTTTCATCCGTTTGCTCCCAAGCAACGGTGGCATTTTTGCCGGAAATGGAAACACCGGGGTTTTCGGGTGTGCCCCACTCGCTGACAGCAGCTGCTCTTTGAACGGAAGGATCTTGCGCAAAAAGAGGATCAATTTGTGTTTCTTGAGCGACAGTATTATCAGGATTTTGGTGACGAACTTCATAAGATGATTCATCAGGATTCTGACCGGTTGAATTCTCTCCAAGATTTTCATGGTGAGGAGTTGACGCAGACGAGCTGCTCTGAGAAGCACGAAGCTCTGCCTGATGTTCCGCCAATCTGTTTTCATAGAAAGCATTCCATGTCGTACCTTTGGTTAAATGCGGCTGACCATTTGCATCAAGATAAGTGTTTTCTTTGATAAAATCAGTGAGCGCATGTTGCTGCTGTTCATTTAAATTACCGCTACGCAGTAAATCTAGCATTTCTCTTGAAGTACCCGGAATCTTGCCTTCATAACCTATGTCTTTAAGAATGTTGTTCATTCCGACAAGTCCTGGCTTATTGCTGACAGCGAGGGCGTTGGCTGCAAATTTTAATTGCTTGTCATCAATAGAATTGATGAGATTTTCAGGATTATGAACCGAGGTTGGGACGTCTTGAGATTGATCGGGTGTTTCATTTCCTTGAGATGATTCGGAAGGAGCAGGTGCGCCCTCTGAACCTTCTGAGCCTTGCGTCGGTTCACCCTCTAAGCCATTGTTGCCGTCGTTTCCGTCGTTTCCGTTAAACAAACCGTGTTGACTGGCTTCATGGGCTCCATAGCCGATTGCCGCTAAAACCAAACCACCGGCGGCAATGCCGAGTGTCCAAGCTATGGCTTTTTTACGCTTTTTGTTATTTTCAGCTTCTTTTTCTATTACCTCCCGATCTTTGGAATCGAGTTTCTCCCAAACAGCCTTTTGCTGAGAGGTCATTTTTTTAGGATCTGAAATCTCTTTTAGAGTAATGGTTTGAAGAATTTTCTTTTCATCATCCGTTAAGTTTTTGGTATTTATTGCGACAAGCTTTTTATCTAAGGCTTCTTGCTGGGCTCTAAGAGCTTGAGCTTGTTGCGAGATGGAAGCTGTGCTCGGAACTAAACCCATAACGCCACGCGTGACGGTGCTGACAAGTGCTGTTGTGCCGGCACCCGCCATACCGAGGGTCACGAGCGATATCACAGGAGATGCTGCCATTGAGATGGTTTTGGCAAGATTGTCTTTAGTAAATAAATTCTGGATATATCCTTTTGTGCTACCGCCATGCTCGGCTGCGTATTTTGCTTTATCGTCTTTGAAAGCTTTATAAGCGTAGGCACTTGAGACTAAAAGCGGACCGAAAGGACCTAAAACAGCGCTTGAAGCCATGGTTAATCCGCCTCGAATCAGAGCTTTTTTAGCTGTTTTTACAAAAGGATATTTGTCTTCAAGTTCTGCAATGCTTTTTTGAAGTGACGCAGGAACCAAAGACCCTGTTATTTGAGCAATACGTGTGCTATTGTATTGAAGGCGGGTTGTGTGGTTGGCTATAACAGCGCTTGTTGCCATATATAAAGCGCCTTGCTGCATACGTCTTGTTGCTTTTTTAACTGTTTCATCGGAACCGCTTAAGCCAAAAGCATTATGATGTTCAATCAAATATTTTAAGGCTGCCAGCTTTTCAGGGTCTTCTAAAACTTTAGGATCATTTAGAGTTTCTTCAAGAACTTTTTTATATTGTTCGGTGTCCGGTAAAGACTTTTCCCTTTCATCTTCAATATGCGTCATCGCATAACGCGTGAAGGTGAGTAAATCCGGATTTTCAGGTAATTCCGCAACTGTTTTGCCGCGTTTTAATTCTTCGATGATTTCATTTGTTGTTTTTTCAAAACCGCCGGCAACATAACAATCTGTGCTGAGGGTTGTATAGGTTTCAAGAACGAGTTGCTGTGCACGTTCTTCAATCAGCTCTTTAATTTCTTCTTCGGTTAACTTTTGATCGCTTGCGGCAAGCTCGGATAAAACTTCCATACGGGCAAGATTTACGATGTCTAGGGCGCGTTCGGAATCGAGCTTTTCAGCAAATCCGACCAGTATTTGATCATTTTGATCAATTTCTTCAAACGGTTTGATTTGATCATTTAAGCGTTCATAATTTTCGGCATAAGGGGTGTTGGGATCAATATTGTCTAAACCATGCGCTTTGTCATAAGCTGCGAGTTCTTGTCCAGCTTTTTGAAAAAGAGCTTCACCGAGATTTTTGTTTTTTTCATCATCGCTTGCAACAAGAATCTTTGCATATTCCGTGTATTGTAGCGCTTCGGGGTAATCCGAATTTTGAGAAAGAGGTTCATTACTCGCAAGGGCTGTTTCGGCTTTCTCTTTGCATGTTTTTTCGATTCTTGATTTTAAGTCATTGACACGGTCTGCAAATTTCGGATTCGATATGCCGGATAGAATTTGCATGTTGCTTACTAAAAAATCAATATCGTCTGTTTTTTCTAGTCGTACTAAGAGTTCTTCAATTTCGTTTTCTTTTGCATTTTCTGCCATTTCGTTTCCCCTTAAAATAAGCTTAAATATAAGTTGAGTTTATGAAAAAAATAAAATTTTGTCAAGAGTTTTTTATATTAAATTTATGTAAAAAATTGGAAGAATCGCCTTTTCAAGCGCAAAGCGCGGGCGATTAAGGTTTAGATCCCTTGATGCACGGACGCTTGCGCGCCGAGCAAGGGATGACGGGTTAAGAGTGATGGGGAAAAATAAATTAAGGCAAGAGGGTGTCGATTTGTTCTTTGGCGTTTTGCAAAATTTGAGAAATGTTATTTCCTTTGATATCAAGACCTTCGGCTTTGATGAGGCGGACATCTCGGATGCCGTATAAATTTTTGGCTAAAGCCTTGATGTAGCCAAAGCCGAAATCTGTTGTGTGGTGACCGCCCATGGTGGTGACGTAATAAAGTGTTTTAGCCTTGCAAAGCGGGATAATTTCGCCATTTGGAGCGTATTTGAAAGTAATACCGTTAACCGTGATATGTTCGATAAAAGTTTTTAAAAGTGCCGGAAAAGACAGATCCCAAAATGGGGCAGTAATCACAATAATGTCAGCTGATGCAAAAAGGCTCGCATAATCAAACATTTTATCTTGGTATTTTTTTTCATTGAGTAATGTTGTTCGTTTTTCTAAAAGTTTTTGATCAAACGGCTGCGGTGCGTCTTGATTTAAGTTAATTTCACGAATATGACCGGAGAGTTTTGAAAGAAGGTAATCTGATAATATTTTTGTGCGGGATTCATTTCGAATGCAGGCATTCACAACTAAAATATTCATTTTATATGCTCCTTAAATGAAAAACGGAATTTTTGATATAATAATATGTTTTTGATAAAAAAGATATGCCTAAAATTATTTTCATTTTTTTAAAGCTTCAACCATTTAAATTTGAAAGCTGTCCTCTATATTTTTCTTTAAATTACAAAAAAGGGGAATGAAATGCAAAAAAGAATTTGTTTGCTGGCAGGTTTCGATAAGCGGGGAATCGTTCAGGATTATGTGCTTTATTTGGCACGAAAACTTTCAAAAATCAGCGACGTCTATTATTTTATGGATGGAAAAGCGAGTAAGTCTGAACTCGATAAAATGAAAACATATGCCAAAGTGTCGCAATGTGCACCGCATAAGGGGTCGTATTTCGGATCGTGGCAATGTTTGATTTTTCAGCTGGGGTGGGAAAAAATAACCTCATATGACGAAATGATTATCTGTAACGATAGCGTGTATGGGCCTGTCAGCAATATGGAGGATATTTTTGATTATATGGACTTGCGTGATTATGATTTTTGGGGACTGACCGAAAATTATAACAGCTATTATCATGTGGACAGTTTTTTGATGGTTTTTAAAAATGATGTTTTGAAACATCCGAAATTTCAGGAATTTTGGAAAAATATTGTTCCCTCGCAAAACAGTAATTATGAAAGCATTTTAACTCCCTTTTTAAGCGAGCTCGGGTTTAACGGCACAAGTTATATCAAAAATTATACAAAAGAAGATAAAACAGCTTATCCGATTCATTTGTTTCGATATAATCAAATGCCGTTTATTCGTCTGAAAAATCTTAAAATACCCGAAACAAATTTAAATGAGCCGATTTTGCATATCGATTCGAAAATAAAAAATGAAAAAGATTATGAGATAAATTTGATGGGAAAAAAACAAACAGGCAAAGGAAGCGCATACGGATACGCCTCAAAACATTATCTTACTCAAAGACTTGAAAAAATGAAAAGAAAGGCGGAAAAATTTTTTTTAAGACAATAAATCCGTTTTTTTTAAAAAAAGACTTGCTTCTCTTTTAAAAAGGCATTATGAAAATGCTTGACCATATTGAACTGGATAGATGGCCGAGTGGTCGAAGGCGCACGATTGGAAATCGTGTGTACCTCTAAAGGGTACCGTGAGTTCGAATCTCACTCTATCCGCCAATCAAAAAGACACCCTCAAAGGGTGTTTTTTTGATTGAAAGCGGTGAGTAGAGATTTGAACTCACAAAAGTGAGTTCGGGGACGAAGCGAAAGGCGGGCGGGAGAACGCCGGTTTGGCGAAGCCGAATGAGCGAGGAGGGCGAAGCTTGTCTGAGCCTATCTCACTCTATCCGAAGTAAAAAAAGACACCCTCAAAGGGTGTTTTTTGTTATTGAAGAATAAACTTGGTTCGAACTCTTGGGTCAAGAGTTCGGGGAGGGAAGGTTAGAATAAAACATAAAAAAAAACTCGGGGGTTGCCCGAGTTTTGAAAATAAAAACTTTCTTGAAAAAGAAATTACTTTAATTTCTTTTCAACAAATTCTTCATGTTTTTTAGATTTTTTATCATACTTTTTCAAAGTAAGCTTTTCAGGATGCGTTCTCGGATTCTTTTCTGCAAGATAGAATGTTCCCGTACCTGCTGTGCTTTCTAATTTGATTTTAACTTTAACTGCTTTTGCCATTTTTTTACTCTTTTAAAATGAAATTAATTAAAACGTTTGTGCGTCATCATACTTATTTTAAGTGCGTTGTCAAGATATTTTTCATATCCCCGTTTTTAAATATTGAACGGCCCTTGTGATATCTTCTTCATTTTTAAATCTGTCTTCTTTGGCGCAGTCTTCTTTTTGCGAGGCACAAATTTGAGGGGTTAAGCCCGTTTGATTGATTTTTAAGCCGGACGGTGTGTAAAAATATGAGGTTGTAACGGAAATGGCTCTGTCGGAATCCATTTTTTTGACGTCTTGGACCGTTCCTTTACCGTATGTTTGGGTACCAATTAAAACAGCCCTGTTTTGATCCATCAGCGCGCCTGCCAAAACTTCGGCCGCGGAAGCGGACAGGCCGTCAACCAAAATCACAATCGGTTTTTGAGAAAAAATATCTCCTTTGCCGGCCGTAAAGTATTGCGGGGCGGTCTTTTCGCTTAAAGTATAGGCGATAATTCCTTCATCTAAAAATAAATCGGCTGTGCTTAATGCTTCATTAAGTAAACCGCCGTGATTTCCTCTTAAATCAAGAATGAGGCCTTTGCATTTGGAACATTCCATCACGCTTGTTTTGATTTTTTCGGTTGTGCCTTTTTTGAAATTTATAACGCGGATAAGTAAATATTCGTCTATGAAGCGTGAGGCAAAATGACGCCTGATTTTAAGTGGTTTGCTTTCATCGGTCGATGTGGTAAAAGTGCTGAAATAATTGGAATATCCGTCCATCCCTTCAATCGCTTTTTGTGCAAATTTGTCGGGCATTTCAAAATCGTGAACGCTGATGCTTTTTGAAATTTTTTGCGCTTCGTTTAAGACGTTTTGGCACCAGTCGGCCCATGTTTGAAGATTTTCATCTTCAGATGGAAAAGGAATGCTTTTGATTTTTTTATCATTATAGTAAAGTAAAAGCTCGTTTTCTTTTTCTTCTGTTTTCAGATTTTGATCCGTTTCATTTAAGGCTCTTAGACCTTTAAGTGCAATTTCTCTTAAACTGACGGAATTGATGTAATCTTGAGATAAACTCGAAAAAACTTCAAAAATAACATCGGTCTGCGCAAGGCTCGGACAAACAGATAAAAAATACAAAATACAAACTAAAATGCCGGTTCTTTTCATTTTCAGTCCTCAAAAACAGCAGTTAAAGGAGTATGGTCAGAGGGTTTTTCTTTGGCGCGAAGTTTTTTATCGGGCGCGCAGGTTTTTAATTTTTCGAGCATAGAGGCCGAAAGATAAAAATAATCGATTCGCATGCCGTAATCATTTGAAAAAGCAAACGGCCCGTAGTCCCAATAGGTGTAGCCGTTTTCGGTTTGATAAAGTGTGCGGTAGGCATCATAAAAGCCCAAAAAGTTAAGAGCCGTTAAGCGGTTGCGCACCGATTTTTGGCACAGCGCGTTGTTTTTGAAAGGTTCTTCGTCATATACGTCTTGCGCGCTCAGAATCACATTAAAATCGCCGCCGAAAATAATATTTTGATGTGTGGCCAGCAAATTTTGAGCGTGTTGATAAAAAGCGTCCATAAATTTGAGTTTGTATTCAAATTTTTCGGTGCCGACAGGGTTGCCGTTTGGCATGTAAACAGAGGCAATAATGATGTCGTGATATAAAATTTCAAGGTATCTGGCCTGAGGGTCTTCAAAATTCGGCAAATTCTCATTTCGGATGATGGCTTTTTCTTTTGTTAAGACCGCAACGCCGTTATACCCCTTTTGTCCCAAAACATAGGCTTGGTAACCGCTTGTATTGATTTCAAAAAAAGGAAAAGCGTTGTATTCGGTTTTGATTTCTTGAAGCAAAACAACATCCGGTTCTTCTTGTCTTAACCAATTTAAGAAAGACGGTAACCTTGCGTGGATGGAATTGATGTTAAAAGTTGATATTTTCATGGACTTCAGTTTAGCGAAAAATTTTATTTATTCAACCTCGATTTTAAGTGATTATAAAGTTTTTTATACTATATTACCCGCAAATAGAAAAAAAGAAGGTATGGCCATGAAAGATTTTTTTTCAAACCCGAAAGAAGAAGAATATTTAAGCGAATTTAAGCAAAAAGTTGCGCAGGAAATGCAAGATGACCTCAAAGCAAGAGAACGTGATTTGGAGCGCTCGCGTAACGGACTTATCGGCTCGATTGCAGGCGTTGTTTTGGCGTTTTTGGTCAGCTGGTTTATTTTGCTGCCGCATTTCGGATTGAATCAAAATAAAGAAATTCCGATTATTCGAAGACCGATTTTGCCGGTTAAGATTCAACCGAGCGAACCGGGGGGAATGGAAATTGCTAATCAGGATAAAACAGTTTATTCTTTGGTTGAAAAAAATGAAACACTTGATACCAAGGTGGAGAGCTTGTTACCCCCGCCGGAGGCGCCGCAGATGCCTGTGATTTCGGCAGAAGAAGTTGAAGAAACAGTCGGTGAAGCAGGAAATAAAAAAGGGGAAAAAGAGCTGATTCAAGGTGTTTCTACAACCGCAACCGAACAAATTAAAGTGCCGGCCAAACTTTCGGTTATTGATGTGAACGTTTTAACAACCAATGAGCCTTTGACCGTGAAGGAAAAAACAGAAGAAAAAGAGCCGGAAAATGTTCAAAACACAGTTCAAGCTCAAGTAAAAGAGCAAAATGTTCCAGAAGCCAAGCCTGAGCCTGCCGTGCGCGTGGAAGAAGTGAAAAAAGCAGAAATTAAAACGCCGGTAATTGCAAAAGGAACATGGTATTTACAATTAATGGCTTCAACACAAAAAGCAGCTGTGGAAAAAGGTTATCAGACACTGATGGGACAATATCCGAATCTTAAAAGTCTTTCTTATCGGATTGAGACGGGCGCGGACGGCTTAAATCGCTTAAAAGTCGGGGCTTTTAACTCAAGAGATGAGGCGGATAAATTATGCGGTCAAATCAAAGCAAAGGGCGGAACCTGTCTTGTTAAACAAAACTGATATACTCTCAGCCGTTCTTTCTGTTTCTGGGCCTGTTTTAACCGATGAGGAAAAAAGGTTTTTGAATAAATCAAATCCGCTCGGCGTGATTTTGTTTAAACGAAATATTCAAAATAAAACACAGCTCAAAAATCTGATTGAAAGTATTAAAAATTCTGTCGGCAGAGATGATGTTTTGATTGCACTTGATGAAGAAGGCGGACGTGTGGACAGGCTGGCATTGGGCGGTTTTAAGCCGTATGCTTCGCAAGCGACACTCTCGAAAATTAAAAGCGAAGAGATTATTGAAGCACATGCCGCGTTGATTGCACAAGATATGCACTCGATTAAGGCTAATTTGAATTTTGCGCCTGTGCTTGATGTGAGCTTTGAAAATACGTCTGCCGTTTTAGATCAAAGAACGTTTGGCTCAGATCCTGAAATAACCGCAAAATATGGGCGCACAATGTGGCAAACATACGTGAAAAACGGGATTTGTCCGTGTATCAAGCATATGCCGGGGCACGGCAAGGCAAAATCGGATACGCATCTTGAAACAGCCGTGATTGACCTTGAGCTTAAAGATTTGGAAGATGACTTTTTACCGTTTATTTTAAATAAAGATTGTCCGGCGGCAATGACAGCGCATATCATTATTAAAAAAGTTGATGATAAGCCCGTCACCGTTTCGAAAAAAGCGATTAGCGAAATTATCAGAGGGCGGCTTGATTATCAGGAATTTTTGTTTTCAGATGCACTTGAAATGAATGCCTTAAAAGGTTCGCCTTATCAAAGAGCCGAAGCCTCTCTTGAAGCAGGTGTGGATGCGGTTTGTTATTGCAAAGGGGATATGAAAGGCTTAAATGAGGTTTATGAAACAAAAAGATTTTTAAGCGACAAATCACTTGAAAAATTTGAAAAAATCAAAAAAATTTTTGTAGGCTATAAAATGCAAACAAATCTTGATTTATTAAGAGAAAAATATTATGCTTATGTCAGTCCGTTTGAAACTAAATCCGCCGGAAAAGATGCAACGGAAGTTTTGTTTAATGTTACATAAAGGAGAATATTCATGTTAGAATGGTTGCTTGTTATTATTTGTGTTGTGTTGATTTTTCAGGCACATAAATTGCCGAGCGTTAAAAATGATTTGAAAGATTTGGCAGGTAAAGGTTTGGAAGCCGCTAAAAAAGGTAAAGAAAAAACCGAGAAAAAATTGGCTGAACTCAAAGAAAAAGCTGAGAAAAAAGAAGATTCGAAAGAAGATTAGTTTTCTTAAAAAAAAATTTTATAGCCGCCTTCGGGCGGTTTTTTTTGTTTGACTTGGTTTTAATTTTAAGACATAATGAAAAATGACAAGCCGATGGCTTGTTGTGTTCAACAAAACACTTTCTATACATAACTCCTTGAAACGGGAGTGAATGAAATAAGGCATTTTTTGCACGAATAAATTCGGCTGTGTATAGACGGCTTTTGTTGACTCCCACTTTGGATTTTTTTTCAAAGTGATTTTTTTATTTATTTAGCCCCCTAACTCGAACAGCTCTGCTGTTCTCAGGGGTGACAGATAAGGGGAAAAGAGGAATGGACCCAGACGTCGGACACGGGTTAAATTTTAAGGAGAAAAGTTATGAAAATGAATCGAATTTTATTTTATAGCGTAATTAGCGGGGTGTTTCTATCCGCACAAGCGTTTGCTGATGTGACATCCGGAACGTGCGGCGATAATT
>DFFP01000035.1:0-16132 GCA_002372275.1 Alphaproteobacteria bacterium UBA3773
TCACAAAACCCAAATCATCAATTTCGACCACATCTCCGGTCGCATACCATCCCTCATAAGGCGGAACTAAAACACCCGGATTTTCAGGCAAAATATATCCCATCATAATGTTGGGCCCTTTGACAAGCAGTTCTTTACCGTTTTCGATACCTTCAACGGGTTGCAGGCGATATTCAATTCCCGGCACAATTTTACCTAAGGTTCCGAATTTGTTAAACAGCAAGGTGTTGATGGTAAGAAGCGGTGAACATTCTGTGGTTCCGTAGCCCTCAAAAAGCGTGACGCCGAGTTTTTCAGCCATCAAATTGCGTGTTTCAGGTTTAACAGCTTCGGCACCGGCCACGCAAAAACGAATTTTTCGGAAGTCATAAGGGTGCGAAATGCGTGCATAAACCTGATAAAATGTGTCGGTTGCAACCATCATGGTCGCTTTGAGTTCATACAAAAGCTCCGTAATTGTTCTGTATTGTAAAGGAGAGGGGAATAAAAAGACTTTTGAGCCGATCAGAAGCGGAAACAGCGTACCGATGGTTAAGCCGAAACTGTGAAACATCGGAAGCGAATTAAAAAGTAAATCTTGCATATTTAACCGAATGGCACACGTTGTTTGCGCAATGTTGGCTAAAATGTTGGCATGGCTTAAAACAACGGCTTTCGGCGCGCCTTCCGAGCCGGAAGTAAATAAAATCACGGCCGGGCTGTTTGCGTCTTGAACAACGGGAACGTGCTTGAACTTATACGCCAAATAAGCCCTGATTTTATCGCGAACTGAAACACTTTTTGCAATATCTTCAAGGTAAACAAAAGATAGCCCTTCGCTTTCAAGTTTTTGCACCGTTTCTTCAAGTTTGGCTTTTGATATAAACGTGTGAGACGTGATAATCGTTTTTAAGGTTGCGGTTTTGCACATCGATGAAATAATGGCAGGTCCGAGCGAAAAATTGAGCATGACCGGCACGCGATTATAGGCCGATAAGCCAAAAAACGTGTTGACGTTTGCGGTAGAATTGGGGAGCATGACACCGACGCGCTCTTCGTTATCGGTTAAAAAAGAAATTTTTCGGCCGATAATTAAGCTTTTTATGATAATATCCATGTAAGTTTGAGGCATACGCGATATATCTTCTAAAATAAAACGACGCTCAAAAACCGAAGATTTACCGTAAATTTTGGATACACGCATCAATTTTTTGAAAAGAGGTGTGTTATCCTTAAACATCGCTTCAAAACGAATACGATTAAGAATATTATATGGTTGCGCACGCAAATAATCGCGGTTTTTCTTTAAGCTTTCATCAACGGCAATCATTTCGGGCGGAAAAACTTTGACCTTAATTTTCGGCCACGGGCGGTGTGGCAGATGCGTTTTTGTTTCAGAAAACGGGCTGAATTCGGCGCCGTCAATCCAAATCGGAATAAACGGAGCGTCTGTTCTGTCGGCAACAATCACGGGTGCTTCATAAAATTTCATCATTTCACCGTTGTCGGTCATTGTTCCTTCCGGAAACATCACGCACGAGCGATTGTGATTAACCACCTGAATCACTTTTTTAATATTGGCCGGATCCATATAATTAAATTCGGTTTTCGGCGCATGACCTAAGAAAAATTTGATCCATTTGTTGCGATAAAGTTTCGGATGGAGTAAAAAGAAAGGATTGTTCGGAAGATATGCAAATAAAATAATCGGATCAAGCCACGACACATGGTTTGAAATATAAATGGCCTTTTTGGGCAGTTCTTCGGGGGGAATATCAAAAACGACTTGTACTTTTAAAACGCGAAACAGGGCGCGAAGAATAAAGCGAATAAAGTCTTGCATAAGTTCAGGTCTCCTTTAAAACTTATTTTTTTATAAAAGAAAGAAATGAAAATAGCAATTTTTTTTTAAATGTTTTGAAGTAACGCTTTGTTTCATAAAGTTAAAACAATGTCGAAATCAGTGAAATAAAAGTTGATTTTTAAGTTTTTTATGAACATAATACAAAAAGTTTAATATCACAAAGGAAAAATAAATGTTACTCGGATTTACTGTTTTTTTAATGACATTTTTATTTGTAAAATCAGTTTTTGCCAATCCGGCATGTGCGGTTTGCACGCTGGCTGTCGGCGCATCGCTCGAGCTTTCGCGCAGGCTTGGCGTTGATGACAGCGTGGTTGGTGTTTGGGCAGGGGCATTTTTGGTTTTGCTCGGTTTTTGGACGATTTCTTGGTTTGATAAAAAAGGTTGGAATTTTAAATTTCGCAATCCGATTATTCTCATTTTGTCGGTTGCGATGATCGGTTTTATGTATATCAGCAAATTAAAATATCATTCGGAAGTTATCGGTATTTTTTATCTTGATCCGTTTTTGTTTTCCGTTATTTTGGGCGCAATTGTTTTTGTGGCGTCATCTGCATTTTATCAATGGATGAAAGCTAAAAACAACGGACATGCGCACTTTCCGTTTGAAAAAGTGGCCGTGCCGGTTGTGGCGCTTTTGCTCACAAGCGCTTATTTCTATTACTATCCGATTTGTCAGAATGCTTCTGATTTATATCAATTTTAAGTGTATAATAAAAAAAGCGCCTTAGATGGCGCTTTTTTTTATTGGTCAGAATTTTCTGAAAGTGAAGTATTTGATTCAAGTCCTGATCTGAAAAATTCATAAATTCCATCAATTAAGGCTTTTTGATCTTCCATACTCATTTTTAGATATCCGTTTTCATCAATCATATCAGGGGTAATAAATTGATAGACCTCCTGATCAGAAGCTTCAACGCTGTGAGAGGAAACAGAAACACCTATTCCTCTTGCCTGGCGAATAATTTGTGCAAGATCTGTTTGAGATAAATTATTGTCTTTAGCAATTTGAGGCGTTTCAGATTTTGCGGATTCTTCCTGTTTAATGGTTTCTGTTGTGACAGGGGCATCATTTGCAGACATCTCTGATGAAACAGGTAAATCAGTTTTTTGAAAATCTGAGGTTTTATTTGCTTGAAGTCCGCGCAATTGTCTTAATGTATTGATATCCATTTCCTTTATGAACCTTTTTATCTTGCAATATTACTGCTTTTCATTGCATCTTGCATAAAAGAAATATTCATTCTATTAGTGAAGTCTAATGGTGTGCCGTTCTTCTCGTGATAGGCTTCGGCAGCACGCGCAGCCGGTTTTAAGACATCTTTTTGGAAAGCTTTAATCTCTTTATCACTCATAGGCGAAGCATTACCGTTTTCGTCAATTTTTTGGAATGAATATTTGCCGTCTTCACCTAAAGAGGCACAAACGCTTTGTGTGTGGCCGTCCGGTGTTTTCATGGAAACAATCATATCATTTTGATCACACACAACAGAAATATTGCCATGACCATTCATGTAATCTTGCGGCAGATTAACAGCCTGTGCCCCTAAGAGCTGGATACCTGCTTTATCTGCAATATCTTTCGCTGAAGAGAGAGCCTCGTGTTGTTTATCAGATGTTTGATCGATTAGAGATTGCTCTTTTTGATCAGATTGTGTTTCGTTTTCGGAACTATTATCAGATGGCTCAATACTCCAATCAGGATTCATTTTTAAACCTAGTTCTGTTATCTTCGAAGCATAGTTATGAGCCCACTCAACTTCTTCTTGACTGATTTGTTCGTTATTTTGTGCACGTTCAATAATATCTTTGAATGCTTCATGCTCTTGAAGTATTTGTTGGGCCGCTTCCCCACTCAGTGAAGAATTTTCAGCTAAATTATTGGCCGCTTGCTCAAGCTCAGGTGTCGTGCCTGAAGTTGTGATTTCGCCAGTTTCATGATTGATAACATAGCTTACACCGCTTTCTGTTAGATGACCTTCATAGCGCCCTGTGTTTGGCATTTCGGAATTTTCCTGAGCTTCAATGGTCTGCTCATCTTGGTTGATGTGTCCATCATTCAAAGGTGTGCTTAAAGTTTCAACTCTTGCCTCATTTTGATCAAGTTGTGACAAACGTGTAGCGACAACATCATCTACATCTACGCAGTCATTGATTACTGAATAAGTTCCATCGGGATTATTTTGAATCAGTGAAAGACCTCCGTCCAAATTAACCTTAAGACCTTGTTGCGCAAGTTGCTCCTGATAATTATAAGCCCAATTAACTTCTTCCTGACTGACACTTTCACCATTTAGAGAGCGTGTGGTAATGTCTCTAAAAATTTCATTTTGTTCTTCATTACATATTGAATAAGTTCCGTCAGAGTTATCATGGATCAGTGAGAAGCCTCCGTCTAAATTAACTTTAAGACCTTGTTGTGCAAGTTGCTCCTGATAATTATAAGCCCAATTAACTTCTTCCTGACTGACACTTTCACCATTTAGAGAGCGTGTGGTAATGTCACTGAAAACTTCTCGATCTTGAAGCATGTTTTGTGCTTGTTCTACAGAAAGTGAAGAATTTGCAGCTAAACTGCTGGCGGCTTGTTCAATTTCAGGATTTGTACCGGAAACGGAAATTTCTCCCGTTTCATGGTTAATCACGAAGCTGACGCCACTATCAGTCATACGCCCTTCATAAGCTCCGACATGCGGCATTTCTGGAGTTTCATGAGCAGCAGACGTAGGAGTTTCCGTTTCAAGAGTTGTTTCACCACCAGGAGCTGCAGGAGTCTCCGTTTGGCCTAAGTGCTCACGTCCAAACTGAATGTCTTCTTGGCTGATTTGTTCACCGTTTTGAAGGCGCGTATAAATATCTCTGAAGGTTTCTTGATCGCGAACAACTGTTGTTTGCCCGTCTGAGCCTTCAGAACCAGAGGTATAAGTAAATTCTTGTGTTTCCTGATTGAAAACATAACTGTCACCGTTTTCCGTCATCCATCCGACATGAGGACCTGTGTTTGGCATTTCGGGATTTTCCTGAGCTTCAAGAGTTGTTGTTCCGGCCCCGGGAGCTGTAGTCGTTTCATGAACAGGAGCTGTAGGCGTTTCATGAACAGGAGGTGTAGGTGTTTCATGAACAGGAGGTGTTGCACCTCCCATGACCTGAGCATCAAGAACTTGAGGTTGTGATACTTGTGAGGGTGTATCAACAGGCATAGTTATATTTTCTCTCACTGGCTGTATTGTTTGAGAGGCAAGAGTTTGTCCTGTTTGCTGAGCTGTATTTTGTGTTGTATCTTGTTGTTCTTGGGCAGGGGTTCCGGCAATATCACCGACAACTGCTCCGGCAGTTTGCCCCGCAGCATAACCTACGGCAAAAGAAGCCAATGATGTAACGGCAGCATGAGCACTACTTTTAAGTTTATCCCACCATGAACCTTCGGTTTTGTTCCATGCATCACCGGCAGCTTTGAATGCACTGCTGGCAGCCATCGCATAACCGACAATTTGGCGTGATCGGCTCACAACATTTTGAAGTGCTGAAGCATCAATTCCACCTAAAGACACACCGCCAACGGCAGCAGAAAGACCGCTTAACATCGTACTGAGACAGCGAAGTTTATTTTCCTTCACATATGAAAAGAAGTTATACTTCTCACCTATTTTAAGGTGTTCTTCCTTTTGGTGTTTATAATCTTTATAAAGCTGATAACTTGAATTGGCAAAAGAGGCCGCAGAAACGGCAGCTAAACCGACAGGACCAAAGGATGCGCCGATGCTGAACGCAGCACCCCAACCGGCAGAAGTTAAAGCCGTTTTGGCAAGAGAATAACTTTTAGGATATTTTTCTTGTACCTTATCTTTGAGTTCATGGACTTTCTGTTTAAACGAACGAGCAACATTCTCATAACCTTTCTTTTGAGATATTAAATCCGTTGCTTTGTCCATTTCGGCATGTTGAGCTGCTTGCCAGCCGATAAGTGTTGAAGATTCAATGACGTGTTTTTGACCATTTGCTAAACCGTCTAATAACTGAGAAATGGATTCTTGGCTCGGTTTTGATTTGATAGCTGTATCAATACCAAGAACGGATGCTAAATGTGTACTTAATCTATCAGCATATTCTTGCTTAAAATCTTCCGGTGTGACACCGCTTGGTGAAATGTTTGCCAAATACATTTCGGTTTGTCTGCGAACCGTTTCGCAAAACATTTGCATATCGTTGTTATAATATTTATCTTTGATATCTAAACCAATGGTTGGTGCAGGCATGATATCGTGATGAACTTCGATACTGTCTAAAAGACGTTTAACATCTTTGAAAGCCTCATCTTTGAAACATTCTTCGTCGTTTGGAAGAGAAGAAAGAGAAGCGATGTTGGCTTCAACCTGCTCGGGAGATTGAATTTGATCAATGCCGTAAAAATCAGAAATTCTGGCTATATTGGCTTTTTCGACTTCATTTGCTTTTTCAGTTTCTTGCTCAATATCAGGAGTCTCTGTTGCAGGAGTTTCATCAGAGGTTTGAATATTGTTTTGTTCTTGTCCTTGTCCTGTATTATCGGATGATGCGGAATTTTCGGATTCTGCACGTAAAACACTTAATCGTTCTTCATATTTCTTTTTAATGGAATCAATTTCAGCTGTGCTTGAGCCGAAGGTTTCAAGAAGAGAGAAAACACCGTCAAGCTCGCTTGCGGACATGGTTGAAAAATCTTTTCCTTCAAGATCCTTCAATCTTTTTTCACCGACATTTTGAACATATATATAATTGTCAGTATTTTTCTCGCGCCGTGCATAATCATTTGTTGATTGGAAAGCAGACATTAAATCGGAAAGTTCTTTATCAGACATCTGATCGACTATCGTATCCCATGAATCACTTTCAAAAATTTTTTCTGCATCATTGAGTGTTATAGCCATTTTTAGTTCCTACAAGAAAACAAATACTATGCTTAGTTTACTATTGATATAAATTTTGTCAAGAGTTTTTAGCTTGAATTTGCGTCAAAAAAAAGCGCCTTGAAGGCGCTTTTTTAAATGTTTTTTAGGTTATCCTTGCAAGCATAAAATATGATAGCTTCCGTCTTTAACCTCAACTCCGTGTGTATCGTGTGAAAATTCGGGGAAAGTTTGATCGAATTTTTCTAGTGCCTTCAAATAGGAGAGGGCGTTTTGAGACACAATTTCGCCCGGCATTAAAAGCGGAATTCCAGGTGGATAAGGAACAACGCCGGTGGCAACGGTTCGGCCTTGCATTTCATCTAAAGTTAAGGATTGAACTTTGCCTGCCACAAGGTATTCATAAGCCTCACGCGGCGACATTTGAGGTGTCGGGAGTTCTGAAAAAGCGGCCGATAACTTTTTGGTTGTTTCGATTTCTTTCATCGCCTTAAACATCGAATCGCTCAAATCTTTTAGGCCCATTGTTTCGTATTTTGTTTTATCTTGATTGTAGATTTTCGGCAGGCAAATATTTAGCAAAACATTATGGTCATAAGCTTTTTTAAACTCAAATAAAGCATTAAGAAGTGTTCCCCATTTGCCTTTTGTGACGCCGAACGAGAATAAAAACAGACAGGTAAAGTCGGTTGTTTTTTCAACCACAATGCCACGGCTGTCTAAATAAGCCGTTAAGAGCGTTGCAGGTATGCCAAAATCGGCCAGGCTGGCATCGGGCATTACCCCGGGGGTTGTGATGGAGACTTTAATCGGATCGAGCATCACATAGCCGTCTTCTATAGCGCCGAAACCATGCCAAGCATCATTGGGGTGCAAAACCCAGCAATCGGGATTTTTCGTGAGTAATTCATCATCTGCTTCATAAAAAGGAACGGAGGCACCTTTTTTAGGGTCATAAACACGTTCGGGCTGCCAAACGTTGAAGAACCATTCACCGGCATTTGTCATCTCATGATTGATACGTGCCACTGTTTTTCTAAAATACACAGCTTCTTTGATGGCATCTGTTGTCAATGTTTGACCATGTTCTTCCATCATGGCGGCGCTCACATCATTTGAGGCAATAATCGGATAAAAAGGCGAGGTTGATGAGTGCATCATCAAACTTTCGTTAAAACGTTCATGTGAGATGCTGTCTTTGCCGTCTAAAATATGAATCATCGAGGCTTGCGAAAAGGCCGCCAAAAGTTTGTGCGTCGATTGGGTAGCAAAAATGGTAGGCTTTGATTTGTCATACGTTTTCAGATCTTCGGTTAAGGCGTGTCTGTTATGATAAATCGGGTTAAAGTGTGCATAGCCGTACCATGCTTCATCAAAATGAATACGGTGAACAGAATCTGCGAGCAAATCTCTGACCCAAACCGTGTTATAACAAAGCCCGTCATAAGTTGAGTTTGTAATCACAACGTGTTTTGGGGTTTTATCTGTTTTATCTCGGGCAATCGGGTTGTTATTGATGCTTTCTTTAATGCTGCTTTTTGTTAAGCTTTCGGGTAAAATCGGACCGATGATGCCGTATTGATTACGGGTCGGGATTAAATAAACAGGCACGGCGCCCGAGAGCGTCATAGCGTGTTCGACCGATTTGTGGCAATTTCGATCACAAAGGCATATGTCGCCGCTTTTTAAGCTTGCGGTTAAAACAATTTTGTTGGCGGTTGAGGTTCCGTTTGTGACATGATAACTGCGCGAAGCATTAAAAACTTTGGCCATATATTTTTCGCTTTCGCCGATCGGTCCCGAGTGGTCAAGCATGGAGCCGAGTTCATCAACCGAGATGGATAAATCGGATCTGAAAATTTGCTCACCGAAAAAATTAAAAAAGTCACGTCCGACAGCCGATTTCAAAAAAGCGGTTCCCCCCGTGTGCCCCGGGGTATGCCATGAATACTCATGGACTTTTGCAAATTTAGCAAGCGCCTTAAACATTGGCGGTAAAAGATTTTTATTATAGCGTTTGATGGCAGATTGAACGCGTCCGCTGATAAAGCGCAAAGTATCTTCCAAAAGCCAGATAAAATCGCTGACTTGCTCTAAAATATCGGTCGGAATATCGGAGGCAAAATTTTTGCTCGACATCAAAAAAATCGGGATTCGTTTATTTAATTTTCGGATATCTTGAATCACCTGATATGTATTTTGACAATTAACACACTCAAAACCGAGCATGACAGCTCCGATAGAGGGGTCTGATTCAAAAATTTCGATTGTGTCTTGCAAGTGTTCAGAAACAATGACTTCGGCATCTTCTTTTTTTAAGTCTTCTTTTAAAATGCGCACCGCGCGTGAAGCTGCCGTGTTGTCATATATGTTGTCGTAACTTAATAGTATTTTGACCTTAAACGGATCTTTTATATCAATCATATGTTCTCCTTTCTTTTAGCTTAAATCCATTGAATGTTCAACAGCCGGAAAATGGCTTTTGTCGTGTCTTTTCAAGTTTGTTTCGTCCTTAAATGAAATCCAAAACGTTAAAACAAGCGCCAAAATGGTGACTAAAAATGTGACGTGTCTGACCCATCTCGGGACAACACAAGTGATTTTTTCATTTTTGCCCATCATTTCATATTGTCTGTTTTCAGAAAGCTCGTAAAAAATAATGGTCGCAATCACAAACATTAAGGCCCATCGTGTTTGCGAAGGATCTGAACCGATCATGGCTGCCATCGAATAAAATGCGGCGATTAAACCGATGATGGTATAAAAAATTCCTTGTTTGGCACTCATTTTGTCGCGTCCGATAATTTTAATGGCCACGGCCGAATAAATATATGGAAGCAGTGTCAAAATCACAGCAATCGAGGCAATTTTTCCAAATTGTTCGGAAGCTGTCGGCGACATGGTGGCGAGTACTTGAACCGTCATTAAAGCCGCCACAAAAGCAAGTCCTGTTGCCGGAACACCTTTATCATTGGTGCATGCAAAAAATTTTGCAAACAAACCGTCGTTGGCGGCAGCCTGTGCCGTTTGCCCGACGAGAAGAGTCCATCCGCCAAGCGAACCTAAACAGCCGATGGCCGCACAAATAGCCACAATATTGCCTGCTGTTTGACCAAGGGCGATGGAAACAGCCTGTGAAAAGGGGGCTGATGAAACAATCAGTTCTTTGTTTGGGATAATTCCCATAATGACGCTTGAGCTTAAAATGTAGCAAACAGCTGCGATAATCACGCCGGTGACGGTCGCAATCGGCACGTTTCGTGTCGGGTTTTTCACAACCGCCGTTGAAACAGAAGCACTTTCAACGCCGATAAAAGCCCAAAGTGTGAAATTCAAGGTCATACCGATAGCTGTCATATTGCCTTTGCCTGTGACGTTAAATCCTTCTATAAAGGTCGACGGATGAAACCAAAACCAGCCCAAGAGCGCAACGCCGATAATCGGAAACAGGGCAAACATAGTTGTCATACTTTGAATTTTGGCCACCACATTAGGCCCTAAAATGTTGGCATAGGTAAAAAACCAAATCACGGCAATTTGTGCAAGTGCCATCACAAGCGGATCTTTTAAAACCGGAAAAAAGGTTGTTAAATATCCGAGCCCGGCGACGGCAAGTCCAACATTTCCGACCACATTTGCAATCCAGTAAACAAGGTTTGTCTGATAGCCCATATAATTACCAAACGCTTTTTTAGAATAAGCATACGGACCGCCGGCTGCCGGATAGATGGCCGTTAATTTTGAAAACACGAGTGCCAGTGCCACGGCACCGATGGTGGTGATAATCCAACCGAAAACGGCAATTGACCCGATACCGGCCAAATTTGCCGGCAACATAAAAATGCCCGAGCCCATCATATTGCCCGCAACCATTAACGTGGCCGGGATAAGCCCGATTTTGTTTTTCTCATCCATTTTTCAATTCCTTTTGAAAATTAAAAGTACGGATGAGATAATCGCTCCTTGCAAAATAACAAGAGAGTAGAGCTATTTTTCTTTGATATTATTTTTTAAGATAATCGATGATTTTCGGGGCAAATTCGGCACACACGCGTTCATAAACTTTTCGTTTGAAATCAACAATCATCAGAGGTGCTTCGTTGATATCGACCCACTTAAAGCTTTTAAATTCAGGGTGTGCAGTTTGCAAATTGATTTCCAAATCAGAGCCCGTAAAATAAAGCAGAAAAAAATGAACTTCCTGTCCGTCAAAAGAATTTTTAAAAGTTTTCAATTTTTCTTTAACAGCTTCAGGAAAATCATAACAAAGCGGTTGTGAAAGAGCATAAACAGGCAAAACCGATGTGACGGAAGTTTCTTCATTTAATTCGCGAAGAGCAGCCTCTAAAGGGCTTTCGCCCGGCTCAATACCGCCTTGCGAAAATTGAAAAGCGTCTTCTTTTTCATCAATGCGGGCAAAAACCAGAACTTTGCCGGCATCGTTAAACAAAACCGTGCCGGCACATTTGCGATATTTTTTCATTATTTTTTATCTTTATTGTTATTTTTGTCTTGATCTTTATCTTCAGTTTTTTCTTTTATATCTAATATGTTTTCGCCATTTTGATATAAATGAAGCGCATAAACCAAGTCTAATGCACGCACAAGCTGATAATCTGAAATTTCGTCTTTTGATTTTTCGCTGTCTTTTTGATCTTTCTTCTTATCTTTGCTCTTGTTTTTTGTTGTTTTGTCTTCTTCGTTTTGAAGAGCGCCTTTGAGCTCGGATTCCTTAAAGCTGAAACCGTAGTCTTCAATAGGCTTTACCTGGGCAGGTTTAACTTCAATATCCGGCTCAATACCTTTGGCCTGAATGGATCTGCCCGAAGGCGTGTAATAACGGGCAGTTGTTAATCTCATCGCACCGAAATCTCCGAGCGGGATAACCGTTTGAACGGAACCTTTTCCAAATGATTTTTCACCCATAATAATGGCACGGTGATGGTCTTGCAGAGCGCCTGCCACAATTTCGGAAGCGGAAGCCGATCCTTCGTTAATCAATACAACAATCGGCAAACCGTTTGTGATGTCGCCATCGTGTGCTGAGTATTTAACGTTGTCTTCATCATTTCGTGAGCGCGTTGAAACAATTTCACCACGATTTAAGAATAAATCAGAAACGGCAACGGCTTGATCAAGAAGTCCGCCCGGATTGTTTCGAACATCAAGCACAATGCCGCCAAGCTTATTTTTGAGCTCTTTTTGTGCTTTTTCATAGGCCTTTTTGATGTCTGTATCGTTATTTTCGGTAAATGAGGAAATACGGATGTATAAAATGTTGTCATTTTTAATTTCTGTTTTGACAGATTGTATTTTAATTTCTTGGCGAGTAATCGTGACATCAAAAGGTTTTTCACCCTCACGACGGATAGAAAGTTTGATTTTTGTGCCGATTTTGCCGCGCATTTTGGAAACAGCTTCGTTTAAGTTCAGACCAATGACCGTTTCGCCGTCTAAATGGGTGATGTAGTCGCCGGCCTTGAGCCCTGCCTTAAATGCCGGTGTGTCATCAATCGGCGAAACAACTTTGACAAGCCCGTTATCCATGGTCACTTCAATGCCCAGTCCTCCGAATTTTCCTTTGGTTTGTTCGCTCATATAATTAAAGCTTTCCGCATCTAAATAACTGCTGTGCGGGTCAAGTGACGAGAGCATACCGTTTAAGGCTTGTTCAATCAATTTTTGATCGGTCACATCTTCAACATATCCGGCTTTGGTGCGTTCCATTACTTCACCGAAAAGATTAAGCATTTCATAGGTGCTGTGTGTTTGTTCGTCCTTTTTCTTTTCGGCTGAGACACAGTTCGAAATAAACGATAATGCAACAATAAGCGGTAAAATTTTTTTAATCATTTTTTGTTCCTTTTTATAAAGTTACAGACCAAGCCACGGCAAAGGGTTGATCGGTTTTTTGTTTTTTCTGATTTCCATATAAAGTTTTGCGTTTTCATCGGGCATCACACCGACAGGTTCTCCGGCAAGCAACATTTGTCCGTTTTCGGTTTCTATTTCTTTCATACCCGCAATCAAAGAGACAATGTTGCTGTCGTGCGAAATAATAATCAAATTACCATAGCCCTTAAAAGGCCCCGAAAAGACAACCGTGCCATCATAAGGAGCAACAACTTGCGCATTATTACGTGCTTGAATAATAATGCCTTTGGAAGTCACGCCTTTTGAAAGCTCTTGCCCGTAAGAAGTAATCACCGTTCCTCTGACAGGACGTGTAAAACGCCCGTTGCCGCTTAAGCCGACACTTGATTTTGGCTCAGTATCTTGCGAACGAATTGTGTCGTAATGCACGGTTTTACTCGTATCTTCTTCTCTTTCCTGATTTTCAAAACCGGCACTTGCTCTGTTTCGGATACGCTCTAATTGTGCTTCTTCGAGTTTCAAACGTTCTTCCTGCTCGCGGCTGAGTGCGGCACGCTTGATTTCTTCTTTTTTGCGCTGTTTAATTTCGGCCTCCGTAATGGCTTTTTCCATCAAATCGCGCAAATCAGAAGCTTCGGATGCTAATTTTAAGGCTTCTTTTTTCGCTTCACTTGTCTGACCTTCAAGTTTTTGTTGAAGTTTTGTTTTTTCTGCAGCCAATTGTTTAACCGATTGTTGCTGCTTTTTTAAATCTTGCGTTTGATTTGAAAGCTCTAAAAGCTTTTGGTTGAGCGCTTTTTTTTGCGCAGCTAAATCTTCTAAATCTTTTTTTAAATTGCTCGATTTTTCATGCAAAAACGGAATGCTCTCACGCATTAAAACGGCACTTTGTATAATTTCAACCGGTGTTAAAGGCTGTAATAACAAAGAATCTGTCGGGTGAAGCGCTAAACTTTGAAGCGAGGCTAAAAGCGTGCCGAGCTTTTGATATTCTTTTGCAAAATTTTCTTGCATGACACGTAACTTGTTTTGCAACAGCTCAAGTTCTTGCTCTGTTTTGCTGACTAAATCTTCATCTTTTTGCACACGCTTGGCGACTTCAACAAGCTGTTTGCTCATTTTGGCAAGTTCTAGGCTGAGTTGCACGGATTCGGCTTGAAGTTTTTTGTATTCCATTTTTTTTGAAATGGATTTTTTTTCTAAATCTTCGACCTGTTTTTTTGATACGTCAAGCGCATACACGTTAAAGGCTTTTGATAACATAATCAATAGCGCAAAAAACGTGTATGTCTTGAAAAGTCTGTTCATCTTATTTCTCAAGCAAAGAATGCCCCGTCATGGCCTCAGGCTGCTTGATCTCAAGCAAGTCTAAAAGAGTAGGCGAAATATCGGCAAGTCTTCCGTCTTTTAAGCCTTTAACATTTGAAGGGGCATTAAACAAAACGGCTTGAACTTTGCCGACCGTGTGGGCTGTATAAGGGGCGCCTGTTGTTTCATCGACCATTTTTTCAACATTGCCGTGATCGGCGGTCACAAGCAAAACACCGTCTGCTTTTTTAATGGCACTCATGACACGCCCCAAGCATTCATCAACAGCGGCGACAGCTTTTAAGGCAGCGCTCATGATACCGGTATGGCCGACCATATCCCCGTTTGCAAAGTTGCAGATGATTGTGTCAAAACGCTTGTTTTCAATAGCGTCGACGAGCTTTTCGGTGACTTCATAAACGCTCATTTCAGGCTTTAGGTCATACGTGGCTACTTTCGGGCTCGGAATTAAGATACGGCTTTCGCCTTCAAATTCACGTTCTTCACCACCGTTAAAGAAAAATGTGACATGCGCGTATTTTTCCGTTTCGGCAATACGAAGTTGTGTTAAACCGTGTTTTGAAACGATTTCGCCGAAAATATCATTGAGTTCTTCAGGGCCGAAAATCGTTTCCATAAAGCGGCGGTGGTCGGCTGAATATTCGGCCATGCCGACATGTATGGCAAAATGAACGATTTTTTGACGTTCAAAGCCTGTGAATTCTTTGTCGCAAAGGGCATATAAAATTTCTCTGGCGCGGTCGGCTCTGAAATTGGCCATTAAAACAGCATCGCCGTCATTCATGCCCTGATAATCGCCTATGACACACGGCACAATAAATTCATCTGTGACATTTTGGGCATATGTTTCATCCATGGCTTCAACGTATGAGCTGTAACGTTTGCCGGCTGCTGATACCATATTGTTATAAGCATTTTCAACGCGATCCCAACGTTTGTCACGATCCATGGCATAAAAACGGCCGGAAATGGTTGCAAGTTTGACATTTTTGAGGTCTTTAATGCCCTCTTCAAATTCCGTTAAAAACCCTTTACCGGATTGCGGCGGGGTATCACGACCATCCATAAACGCATGGACATCAACCTTAATGCCGTTTTTATCTAAAATTTGAGCCAAAGCCAATATATGATTTTGATGAGAGTGAACACCGCCCGGTGACATGAGCCCCATCAAATGGCAGGTACCTTTTGTTTGTTTTAAGGCATCAATCAGCTTGATTAAAGCCGGATTTTTTTCAATGGAATGATCTTTAATCGCTTGATCGATTTTCGGCAGGTCTTGCATCACCACACGTCCCGCACCGAGGTTCATATGTCCGACCTCGGAGTTGCCCATTTGACCATCGGGTAAACCGACGTCAAGTCCCGATGTTTCAACAAAGGCATGCGGACATGTTTCTAAAAGATGATGCCAGTTGGGCGTATGACCGTTTTCAATGGCGTTATCTTTTGTTAAATTTTTTCTGTATCCCCAACCATCTAAAATCAGTAACATAACAGGTTTTTTCATTTTTTTTCTCTTTTCTTTTATTGCTGTTTTTTAAATTTTCCTTATTATATATAATAAAAGCAATTTGAAAAGCACTAAATTTATTTTAAGCCAAGAAAAATTTGCATTTAAAAAAAACGGCATGCTTTCACATACCGTTTTGTTTTTTTTGAGCGTACTTTTTAGAATTTATACTGTAAATTCATACCAACCATGTTGGAATAGCTGTGATATTTTGCGGCAGCATCGCCTTTAGAGGCTCTTGTTTTGCCGTGTGCAAAAAACAGGTGCGCATATCCGAAGTCAACCTGGTAGTTGTTTTTTTGATAGCTGGCACCAAAAGAGAGCCATACACGATCGGTATCCGGAATACGATTAGAGCGGAAAGAATTTGATCTGGACGGAGTTTGATCGTAAGCCGTGCCGGCGCGAAGTGTCCAGTTATCATTTAAGTAATAATCTTCACCCAAAGCAAAATTCCATGCATCTTTCCAGCGATAATCAACATCTAAGTTTTTGCCTGACGGAAGCGGTGCCGTTGTTTTTCCGGGGAATACACCAAAACGATGCCACAAGGTATATTTAATTGTGGCTGTTGTTGCCCATTGCTCGGCTGTTTTGAAATAACCTGATAAAATCACGCTTGCCGGCAATTCCGGATCAGAGGCTGAATGAAATGTTCCGTTGAAAAGAAGTGCATTGTACGGCGGG
>DFFP01000035.1:16181-18982 GCA_002372275.1 Alphaproteobacteria bacterium UBA3773
GGCGGGTCAAGTCTGACATAGTGTTTGCCGCTTGTTTTTTGAATGCTCTTATGGCGATATGATAAACCAACTCTGGCATTTTCGTTAAATTCATACATCGCACCGATATTAAATGTGCCTGTGTAACCTTTGACGCGGAAATCACTGTATCCGATTCTTTTCGGACCGTAATAAACATTTGATGTGAGTGACCCTGTAATGCGGCGGAAAATGGCACTGGCACCGAATGACCATTGAGAGTTTAATTTATAAGCAGCCGACAAGTTCCAGTCGATCACTTCAAGTTCTGATTTACGAACATGACCGCCTGTTTGAGCAATGTAGCTGTCGTTTCTGTAACGTGTGGCCAGGCCGAACGGCACATAAACGCCGGCACCTAAAAAGAGTTTGTCATTGACATTATATTGACCAAACATACTCGGAAGCGGAATAATAAAATCCATATCCGTTTTATCTTTACCATCATGCGCTTTGAGGCGAACTTGTGTCATTGTGGCGCCAATCTGTGCACCGGAGCGTTTGAGAAGCGTCATACCGGCCGGGTTGTAAGCAAGTGCCGAATAATCGTCACCGGCTACGCCGACACCTGCAAAAGATCTGCCGAGTCCGGTCACTGAATATTCGTTTAACTGATAACCGGCTGCATGCGCCTGGGCTGCCGTTAAAGCAAGCACGGAAACAAACGCAAATTTGTAAAAATTTTTCATATTTTCATCCTTTATTGTGAGTTAATTAAAAAATTCTTGCAAAGCATAGCAGTTTATAGTAAATGTGTAAAGTAGGCACTTTGAAGAGTGATAGTTTCTTTAAGGGTACGATTGTTTATTTTAAGCGTTTATAGGAGAAAAATAATGCCTGATAAAATGCCTGATAAATTAGCAGAGTTAGCCATTAAAATGCTTGGCGATCGCTGGAAAGTTTTAATTATTAAAGATTTGCTTGAAGGAACAAAACGTTTCGGTGAGCTTAAGCGCGAACTCGGCGATATTACTCAAAAAGTTTTGACCTCGAATTTGCGTCTTTTGGAAGAAAAAGGGCTTTTGGTACGCAAAGTTTATGCCCAAATTCCGCCACGTGTCGATTATACATTAACACAGCTCGGCTATGAGCTCAAACCCGTGATTGATTCGATGATTGCATGGGCCGAAACATATTATAACGATATGGCAAAAATGTTAAATATCAATGCAACAGAAACAGTCAAAGCATAAGATTTAAAAAAAAGATTGACTTTAAAAATAAGAGACATTATAAAAACTTCGAATTAACTAAGATAATTGATTCGTAAAAAAAACACGCTACGGCGTGCCGTCAGTCAGCGAGGGTTCGCACACTGGCGTGAAATTTTTTTATAAATGAGTTATTAAAACAAAGGATTGTATTTTGTTTGATACACTAACGGAAAAATTAAGCGCTGCTTTCTATAAAATTACCTCGCGAGGTGTTTTATCGGAAAGTGATATCGATTCGGCCATGCGCGAAATCAGAGTGGCGCTTTTAGAAGCGGATGTTTCGCTTGCCGTTGTGAAAGAATTTATTGCAAATGTCAAACAAAAAGCACTCGGTGAAGAAGTTGTTCGCTCTGTTACACCGGGACAGATGGTTGTTAAAATCGTTCATGACGAATTAACGGCGTTTTTAGGTGCAGATGAAACGCAATTAAAGCTGAACGTGACGCCTCCGGCTGTTGTTTTAATGCTTGGTCTTCAAGGATCGGGTAAAACAACAACGGCTGCAAAAATTGCCTTGAAGCTCAAAAAACAGCACAAAAAAGTTTTGCTTGTCTCAACAGATGTGTATCGTCCGGCTGCGCGTGAGCAATTGGCACAGCTTGGGCTTCAAATCGGAGTCGATTCGCTTGATATCAAAGAAACAGAAAAACCGCTTGAAATTACAAAGCGTGCATTTGAAAAAGCTAAAATCGGTTTTTATGATGTGTTAATTATAGATACGGCGGGTCGTCTTCAAATTGATGACAAGATGATGACCGAGCTCAAAGAGATCAAAGCTTTATCAAATCCTTGTGAAACGCTTTTGGTGGCTGATGCCTTAATCGGGCAAGAAGCTTGTAATGTGGCCAAAACTTTTAACGAAAATATCGGCGTGACCGGGCTTGTTTTAACGCGTATTGACGGTTCGTCGCGTGCCGGTGCAGCCATTTCGATGAAAATGGCAACAGGTGTGCCGATTAAGTTTTTGGGTACAGGCGAAAAAACGGAAGATTTAGAAGTTTTTCACGCCGATCGTATTGCCGGCCGAATTTTAGGCCAAGGTGATGTGGTGAGCCTTGTTGAACAAACAATGGAAAAAATCGACCGTGCAGAGGCTGAAAAAGCGGCTCAAGAAATGATGAAAGGCAAATTTGACTTAAATTCACTTTTAGAACAAATGCGCCAGATGAAAAAACTCGGCAGTATGTCGGGCATTGCGTCGCTCATTCCGGGGCTTGCAAAATATAAAAGCCAGATTGAGGCGATGAACACCGATGAGCTGATGAAAAAACAAGAAGCAATTATTCTCTCGATGACAAAACAGGAGAGAAAAAATCCGGATATCATTAAAGCCAGTCGCAAACGTCGTATTGCTTTAGGTGCCGGTGTGGAAGTTTCAGATGTGAACAGGCTCTTAAAATCTTTTGAGCAAATGTCACAGATGATGAAAAAAATGGGAAAGTTCGGTGCGATGCGCGGTCTTTCTTCAATGGTCAGTAAATTTTCCGGCGGGTTTCCGTTCGGAGGATTTTTCAAATAAACGATTTTAAAACCCCGCCATAGGTTTTAAAATTTGAAAATTAATTTTTT
>DFFP01000009.1 GCA_002372275.1 Alphaproteobacteria bacterium UBA3773
CCATGATCCGCGCGTTTCAGACAGCTTGAAAGTGGTATTTATGCCGGATTATCGCGTGTCACTGGCCGAGAAAATGATTCCGGCTGCGGATATCAGTTTGCAGGTTTCAACGGCCGGCTTTGAAGCTTCGGGAACGGGAAATATGAAGTTTGCCTTGAACGGGGCTTTAACGGTTGGAACATATGACGGGGCTAATATCGAAATTTTGGAGCAGGTCGGACAAGAAAACTTCTATTTATTCGGCCTCAAAGATGATGAAATCAGAAAAATGCGCCCGACATATCATCCGCGTGAACTTTATGAACATTCGGAATATATTAAACGGATTTTAAATGCCTTAAATTCAAGTATGTTCTGCCAAAAAGATCATGCGCTGTTGTTTAAGCCTATTTTTGAAAATTTACTCAATAACGATTATTTCTTTATTTTGGCTGATTTGGAAGACTTTAATAAAACAATGCATATTGCAGAAGCCGATTATGCCAGAAAAAATGAGTGGTTCAAAAAGGCACTTTTGAATGTGGCGCGTATAGGCTATTTTTCTTCTGACAGAGCCGTTATTGAATATGCGAAAAATATTTGGCACATTAAACCGGTAGACTGATCAAAAAAAAAGCAACATTTTTAATAAATGATTTTCTTTTTGATATTGATAAAAGAAAAAAGGCGGATTTTATTGTTCTTTCGGCGGTAAAAAATTTTAGCGATGCTTGAATGGGTGATGTGCCAAAGGTGCAGCCAAAATTTCATTTTCGGATGGTATTTTAAAAGGAGTTTTTCTTTTAATTGAATTTTTTGCAGGCGTGTTTCGGAATCGTACTTTTTCCAATATGATTCCTCATCATCTTTCATTCGATAAAGAAAAAGTGTTTTTTTGATGCGTTGCATCGGAAGACCCTCATCAATGTAATTGAGCCAATAATCCATATCTTCGCCGCCGCATGTTTTAAAATCATCTTTATAACCGCCGAATTTTATAAAATCTTCTTTATAAAAAAGAGCAGAGGCCACACAACAATTATGCCACCCGTACATTTCAAACTTGTTAAATTTTGGCTGATGAAAGTATTGAATTTGTTTGCCAAAGGTCATGACCTCGGAGGCCACAACGCGGTATTTTCCCTTTTCAATCATATCATAAGAGGCGGCAAGGCAATCGGGAGTGATGACATCATCGGCATCGAGGGGGTAAATATATTTTCCGTTTGCACTTAAGATTCCGTTGTTTCGGGCACGCATGACCCCCTGATTTGATTGATTAATCAAAATAAAATTCGGGTATTTTTTTATATATTCCGAAATAACTGAAAGAGAGCCGTCTGTTGAGCCATCATTGACAATGATAACCTCATAATCATCAAATGTTTGCGCAAGGACGGAATCTAAACACTCTTTAATGTATTTTTTTTGATTATAGCATGGAATAATAATGCTGATTTTGGGCATCTTAATTACCCTCCTGCTTTTTGATGATTTTAAGAATCGGGATAAAATTAAAAAGGAAAACTTTGGTTTTTTTATCATTTTTTTTGATTTTTAAAAGGGGAATACCGAATAATTTAACGATATCAATTCCTTGCTCTAAATATGCTTGATAGAGCCATGGATATTCTTTTCGAACAAAGGACCATATTTGAAATGTCTTTTGACGCATCTTTTCTTGCTGGTTGTGTGAGGTGTTATTTTTATGATTACGATATTCTAAAAGGACATCAGGCAAGTTATGAAATTTTGTGACTTTAATTAAACGGCACCAAAGCATATAATCTTCAGCAGGCGAAAATTCTTCTTCATAAAAAATGTTATTTTTCAATAAAACTTCTTTTCTGATCATAGCAGCAGGGTGTTTTAAGGCGCAGTCATGCATTAAGGCTATTTTTATTTTAATGTCACTTTGGGGAAAATTGTGCGCTTTTTGATTCATAATGATGGATGCACTGACAACACCGATGTCAGGGTGAGAGGATAAAAAGTCGACTTCTTTTTTGAAACGATCCGGAAGCGATATATCATCATGATCAAAAACGGCTAAATATTCACCTGACGACAGGTTAATCAGCTTGTTTCGGCTTTGAGAAATACCTAGATTTTGTTCATTTTTAAAGTATTTGATTCGGCTGTCGTGATATGAAGAAACGATATCATCAAGTTTTTTGTTTTCAGGACTATCATTTAATATTAAAAATTCAAAATCTGTAAATGTTTGACTTAAAATACTTTCGATGGCTTGTCTTAAGTGTTCTTCGTTGGTGTTATAAATCGGCATTAAAACCGAAATTTTCGGTGAATTTGTTTGTTGCATTAGAGTTTTCCTTTTGTGATAAGTTGACGATAAATAAAATATTCTTTCAGGCGATAGCCTCTCAGACCAATCAGTTCTTTTTGATCTAAATCTTTAAGTTCTTGTGCAAACCTTAAAAGCATATTTTCTTTATTTTGACCGGTTGCCTCATTACATTTTTTGAGTTGTTCTTTTAAGATGATCGGAATAAATGTCCTTTTTAAGAAATCCAGTTCCTTTTTCAAATGAGAGGCTTTGTAAATTTCGTAAATTGAATCGATTCCGGTTTGGTAATCTTCTACCTGTTTGGCGTTCACATTTTGGTTTGAAATGGAATTCGGGTTTATGCGGTAAAAATAAAGTTCGGTATTCAAAACAACAGTTTTGGGGTGTTTTGCTAAAACCGCGAAAGTAAACGGGTAATCTTCAAAGTGAATGCCGGTAATAAAGCTTAAATCTTTGATGACTTCTCTTTTATAAAGTTTTGACCATGCATTAAAACTGATTCGTTTTCCTTTTTTCTTTGTTCCGAGATATAGCGGTTGATTGCAAAGAATATGTTTTATTTTTGAGCTATCTATGAGAGTTATTTGGGGCGTTGGTGTTTTGAGTTTTTGAAATTCAAAAGAAACCAGATCGGCATCATATCGCTTGGCAAAATCATGCGCAATTTCTAAAAGCTGTGGGTGCATGACATCATCTGAATCAAAAAAATAAATGTATTTTCCCGTGGCTTTTTTTAAGCCGTTGTTGCGTGCCATCGAAAGGCCCTGATTTGATTGGTGAACGGCAAAAAAGCGTTTGTCTTTTTTGGTGTATTCATCAATGATTTGAGGGCAGCTATCGGGGCTTCCATCATCAACTAAAATCGCTTCAAAATCTTGAAATGTTTGAAAGTAAAGAGAATCGAGGGCTTCTTTGAGATATTTTTCGACTTTATATACGGGGACAATGACGGATATTTCAGGCATATGCGGTTTCCTTTGACTTAAAAAAAATATAAAAAAACCCGACTTTGAAAGAAAAGTGGGCGGATGTTCAGAAACCGTAGTAGAAAACAAGACGGCTCGGCTTATTTGGCCGAAACCTTATTGAGCCGACATCCGTCCATGAAAAACAGATTATCGACATTTATATTTTAAGTCGAATGCTATACAACGACTGTTTTCTACTAAAGGGTTCTGACGCCCTGACAGGAATTTCCCCTGCGTGTTATTAATAGTATAGAAAGTTGATGTGATTGTAAAGAGCTTTTTTATTTTGTTTGTATAATGGGTATTTTTTGAAAGGTTTGGAATAGGTTTTGGGTGACGGGGAGATGCTGAAACAAGTAGAGCGCGACAGGGGAGATTCCGAAACAAGTTCGGAATGACAGAAAAAATATGCTCAGGCATGACAGAAGAGAAGAATCACCTTTATGCGCCAAGGCGCAGGCGATTAAGCTCAGATCCCTTGATGAGGTGACGCTTGCGCGCACCTCAAGGGATGACATGTTATTATTCGTTGATGTGGGGCATGGTGGCCTCAAATTTTAAGGCGCTTACAAAGTCATCAAGGGCCATAACCTCTTGTTTGTCGGAGCCTAAACGGCGGACAGTAACGGTTTTCGAATCGCGTTCTTTAGCGCCGACGACTGCAATAACCGGAACTTTGGCAAGGGAGTGCTCACGGACCTTGTAGTTGACTTTTTCGTTTCGAAGATCAGAATCGGCCAATAAACCCTCTTTTTTCAATGTTCTGACAACATCAAGAGCATAGTCATTAAATTCGGATGTTACAGGCGCTACAACGACTTGAAGCGGTGAAATCCAAAGCGGAAGTTTGCCGGCATGATTTTCAATGAGGATGCCTAAAAATCTTTCAATGGAACCGAACAAAGCGCGGTGAAGCATCACCGGTCTATGTTTTTCGCCGTCTTCACCGATATAGGAAATATCAAAACGTTCAGGCAAGTTCATATCCACCTGAATCGTGCCGCATTGCCACTCACGTCCGATGGCATCTTTTAAGATAAATTCAAGCTTCGGACCGTAAAAAGCACCTTCGCCCGGGTTGATTTCATATTTATAGCCATGTGTTGTTAAGGCATTGGCAAGAGCATTTTCACAGAAATCCCACGTTTCGTCCGAGCCAATGCGATAAATGCTGTCAGGTCTTGTTGAAAGGTAAATCTTGACTTCTTCAAAACCGAAATCTTTATAAATATCTAAAATCAATTTTAAGGTCGTAATGCACTCTTCTTCCATTTGCTGAGGTGTGCAGAAAATGTGGGCATCGTCTTGAGTAAATTCACGAACGCGCATCAGCCCCATTAAAGAACCCGAAGCTTCGTAGCGGTTTACTTTTCCGAATTCGGCTACGCGAAGCGGTAAATCACGGTATGATTTAATGCCTTGTTTGTAGACAAGAAGCCCGCCGGGACAGTTCATCGGTTTGATGCAGAACCATTTTTTGTCTTCGGTTTGGCCGGAATAGTTGTGCGCACCGTATTTGTCCCAGTGACCGGAAATTTCCCACAAAACGCGATCCATCACACGCGGTGTTGAAATTTCGATGTAACCGTTGTGTTCTTGACGATTTCTCATGTATTCAATAAGCTTGCGGTAAATACGATAACCTTTGTCGTGCCAAAATACGGCACCGGGGGCATATTCCGGCTCAAAATGGAATAAATCCATCTCTTTGCCGATTTTGCGGTGGTCACGCTTGGCAGCTTCTTCCATCATTTCTAAATAAGCTTTCAAATCTTTTTTATCGGCAAAGGCGACAGCGTAGATGCGTTGCAACATTTCGTTGTTGGAATCACCGCGCCAATATGCACCGGCAACCTTTGTGAGCTTGAATGCATCGCCGATTTTTGAAGTGGAAGGAACGTGCGGGCCACGGCATAAATCTGTGTAATCGCCTTGTCTGTATAGCGAAATGGTTTCATCTTCAGGAAGATCACGAATAATCTCGGCTTTATATTTTTCGCCCTTATTTTCAAAAAATTCAATCGCTTCATTGCGCGGTAAAACAAAACGTTCAATCTTTTCATCGCGTCCCACAATTTCGTGCATTTTGGCTTCTATTTTTTCAAAGTCTTCGGTTGTAAACGGATCAATTCTTGAAAAATCATAGTAAAAACCGTTTTCAATGGCAGGGCCGATGGTCACTTGTGTTTCAGGCCACAGCTCTTTAACAGCTTCGGCCATCACGTGTGAGCAAGAGTGGCGCAGAATGTGAAGCCCGTCTTTGTCTTTGGAAGTTATCACGGTGACGGTTGCCCCATTTATGATGGGAGCAGATAAATCTTGTAACTGATCATTTACTTTAACCGCAAGTGCCGCTTTTGCAAGGGAGGCACTGATGGCGCTTGCAACATCAAAACCCGTTGCATCGTCATTTAAGCTCAAATCACTACCGTCAGGTAATTTAATATTTAACATTGATAACCTCTATTTTTTTAATTCTTGTTTATTTTTTCATTTCCATCAATTCTTGATAGACCGCAAACGTTTTAGCACACATAATTTCTTTTGTAAAGTTTTCTTTGATATGCAAAACAGCTTCTTTGCTGATTTGATTTCGCATTGAAGGAGTAAGTTCTAAGGCTTTTTTAATGACGCTTGCTAGACTTTCGGCATCGCCCGCTTTGAAATGAAAGCCTGTAATGCCGTCTTTAATCGTTTCAAGCGAGCCGCCGATGTCGGAGGCCACCACAATTCGCCCCATGGCTTCAGCTTCGGCAGAAATACGCCCGAATGCCTCAGGGTCAAGAGAGGCTGAAACCACAATGTCGGAAATCATCATCATGGCAGGAACATCCGTGATGTTTCGGATAAAAGCAAAACGACCTTCCATTCCTTTGCTTTCAATTGCTTCTTTTAATTCATCGGTGTAGTATTGTCGCCCTTGGTCATCACCAACAAAAACACAGCAAAAATCCATGTCCTTGATTTTTTCAAGCGCATCAATTAACAGGCGTTGGCCTTTCCAGCGTGTTAAACGCCCGATAAGCAAAATAATCGGCTTGTCATCAGGCAGATGATATTCTTCCATCAATTTAATCATGCGCTCGGGCGTGACCTTTGAGGAGTCGAATTTTTCAACGTCAACGCAGCGGTATATCAAACGAAGTTTATTTTCGTCACAACCGTAGTTTTCTAAAATGTGTTTTTTGATGTGCTCGGAGATGGCAATCACTAAATCACCTTTTGTCATAACGCTGTTGTATCTGAGTTTTAACCATCTCGGTTTAAGACCGTATGTGCCGTGAAACGTTGTTAAAAAGGCAGCACCCGCTTTTTTTGCAGCCCAGTAGGCACTCCAAGCCGGTGCGCGAGAGCGGGCGTGAACAATATTGATGTTGTTTTCTTTGATGATTTTATAAAGTTTTTTCGCATTCCACCAAATCTTAAGAGGATTCTTTGTTTTAAGTGGAAGCGTAAAATGTTTGACATGCAAATGTTCAAGTTGATATGCCAAGCGACCGCCTTCGGAAGCGACAAAATTGGTAATCCCTCTTTTTTGGAGATCGCCCGCAATTTCAATCGTTCCACGCTCGACGCCACCTTGCCCGAGCTCGGGTAAAACTTGAAGAACAACAGGATTTTTTTCTTTATTTTTAACCATTTTCAACTTATATTCCCAGTTAAAGATTTTATTTTTCTAAAAAGGTGCTTTACATGATTTCACATATTTATCACACCGGTTTTACGACAAATTTAGAGTATTTTATTTCAAATCAAAACAAAAAGCCAAAATTTACGATCGTTTATACACACGGTTTTTGTTCGGACCCGTGGGGACGCAAGCCTGAAGAGGTCAAAAAATGGTGTGCCGAAAACGGGATTGATTTTTTACGCTATGAGCTGGCAGGCCATGGCTCGGATATGGATCGTTTCGAAGAAGCGGATATGAATATTTGGAAAGCTCAGATTTTAGAGCTGATTGATGAAGTTATCAAAGGAGATGTCGTTGTTGTGGGCTCATCGCTCGGTGGCTGGCTTTCGCTGATTGCGGCTATTCAAAGGCCAAACCGTGTCAAAGGCGTTTTGGGACTGGCTGCCGCGCCTGATTTTACGGCTGACTACGAAAAATCTGCCAGGCCTGAAATTAAACAAGCACTTAAAGAAAACGGAAAATTTTCGTATGAAGGTTCCGGTATGACTTTCACAATCACCAAAAAACTTTTGGACAGCGGAAATGAAAATCTGATTTTAGATAAGCCCTCTATTCCCGTTATTTGTCCGGTTGTTTTGATTCAGGGAATGAAAGATGAAAGTGTGCCCTACCAAAAGGCTATTAAAATCGAAACGCTTTTGGAAAGTCAAAATGTTGTCTTAAAACTCTTAAAAACAGCGACGCATCGCTTGAACGAAGATCAGAATATTAAAGAAATTTTATCGGCGCTTGACTCTTTTTTATGAGTTTTTTAGATTTTGTTTAAGAGCATTTTGCTTTTGTAATGTGTTGCGCTCCCAAAAAACGCCGTCGGTATAGCCTTGGATGGATTTGTCATTGTCAGCTGCTTTGAGACGCTTTAATGAGAGCATGGCATATTCTTCATCTATTTCGATGCCACAGTATTTTCTGTTTAATTTTTTAGCAACAACGCTGCTTGTGCCGCTTCCTAAAAACGGGTCAAAAACCATATCGCCCTCTTTGGAAGAGGCTAAAATCAGTTTGGCATATAATTTTTCGGGCTTTTGGGTCGGGTGAGGGGTGTTTTCGCTCATGGACCAAAAGGGAATACTGATGTCATCCCAAAAATTGGAGGGACATGTGTCGCGAAAATTGCCGCCTGCGGTGGCTTGCCAATCTTTAGGCAAACCGTCTTTTTTGTATGGTGCGAGGACACTGCGTCGGATTTTAACGGCTTCTAAATTAAAATAGTAGGATTTTGGGTTTTTAACGGCAAACCAAATATCTTCCATGCCGTTTTTCCAATTGTTTGCAGCACCTCTTCCTTTTTCGCGTTGCCATGTGATTCGATTTAAAATGAAAAGACCCTCTTTTTCAATGGCTCTTTGAAGGCAGGACGTGCATTTGTAATCACCGCATAGGTAAAGTGAGCCGGTGTCTTTGAGCTTGAGGCAGACTTGATGAAACCATGAATCAAGGTATTTTTCATACGCTTTCGTATTCATGGCGTTAAAAGTTCGATTACCGAAATTTTTGGTTAAGTTATAGGGAGGATCAATGATGATAAGATCGGCAAATTCGTTTGGTAAATAAGAAAGTGCCTTAAAAGTATCGGCACAAATTGTGGTGTTTGTTATATCAGGATGTTGTTTTAAGTCAGATAAAGTGATAAGCCTGTTTTTGAAAACGGATTTGTCTTCCACCGTCAGGGCCATTGTTTTATTGCGAGATGAATTTTTTTTATTCGTAATCATTTTATTTTCTCTTTTTTCTTTTTAGCATAGGATTTTTTTTCAGTCAAACGCAAAAAAAAATCCGTCTGCTTTTTGATAACAGGCGGATTTTTCTTAAATTTCAAGATTGTTTGTGAAAAGCCAGATTGATAACTTCGGCAAATGTCGGATTATATGACATTTGATCATGAGAAAAATCAGCTCCGACAAACTTAAACAGTTGCATGACCGCAGAAGTGACAGATACTTTTTTGTTGCCATACTTCGCAGGGATACCATCAAGCACGCGGCAGTTAATGATATCAGGATTTTCCTGATATGCTTTTGAAAGCCCGAGATTGTCTAAAAAAAACTGTTTAACATCTTCAACCGTCTTGTGCTGTTTGTCGTAAACAAGGTCGATGACATCGTTGATGGAATACTTCTCAGGTAAACTCTTAAGTAACGAGAGGTTGTCCATAATTTTGATGCCGACGGATTGAAAAATGTCTTCAATAGCAAAAGCTACACCAAACGATGGTAAGTCTTCGTTGTCAATCAGTCTGGACAACAGTTGCGAATCGCTCAGATAACCTTCTTCTTTACAGACAGAGCTCGGAAGCTTTAATGCACCTAAAAAGGTGTTTAAAAGTTCAGATTTGCTTTTCATAATGATTTAATATTTTTAGTGAATTAATTGTAAAATATTGCAACTATAATATATTTAAATTTATTTTTTGTCAATTATAAAAAGTAAAAAAAACTTGTATTGTTCGGATTGCTTTGTTATAAGAACTTTACTTTAATATATAAGGGATTATACAATGCAAATTCAGAATTTATTCAGAAAACATAATGTCGGTCTGTTTTTAATTCATTTTTTTGTTTTTTATGTGCTGGTTATGTTTGCTCGGTTTTTGACGACATCCGGTAAGCTTGATCTTTGTATGTGGCAGGGATATCAACTTTCGTTTGCTCTTGCATTTGCATCTGTTTCTGCTCTTTTTGATTATAATAAAAAAAATACCGTTCTCTTTTTATTTGTCTCATTTTTGTGGGGTGCGGCATGCTTGTGTAAAATAGGGGTTGGGATGGTGTTATCCGAACGCGAAATTGTGCAAACAATCGGGTTTGGAACAGTCTCGTATGTTCTTTTTTCTGTTTTGCTTTATCTCACTCTTTTGGTTAAAAATAAATTCTTTGCTTTGCTCTTAAAGTGTTTTGTTTTGATTTTATTTGCTATTGTACTTTTGCCGCCGCTTTTGGTTATCGGCTATTATGTGGTCAGTGATGGACATATGCTTTCAAGTAATATTTTGCTGACCTTGTTTCAAACAAATGTTGGAGAGGTTTATGCTTATTTGGCTGAACAAAATGTTTGGCTTTGGGGTGTTTCGGTAACGGCAATCGTTGTCGTTTCTGTTCTTGTTTCTTATTTATTGGGGCATATCCGAGTGCAGGCTCATTTAGGAAAACTTCTTGTTTTTAATTTAATTTTGATTGTTTATTTAATTTTCAGCGTTGTGCCGAAGCTCAGTTCGAGTTTTGCAGTTAATATGTTTGTTCGTGTTGCTGATACATTAAAAGAATATAAATCATATGCGTTGAAAAGTTCAGAACGTGAGGCCAGACTTAAAACGCTCAAAGATGTATTAAGAACAGATGATGAGGCAGGACTTCATGTCTTGGTGATGGGCGAATCAACAGTCAGACATCACTTGGGCGCTTTCGGATATAAGAGAAATACAACGCCGTGGCTTTCTAAAATGGTTGGTGAAAACAAAAATACGATTATTTATCCGAAAGCCTATTCAAGTAATATCCAAACAGTGATGTCCATTCAATTTGCTTTAACTTCGCAAAATCAGTATAATGGTGTGTCGCTCGGGGATTCATATAGTTTAACGGAAGTGGCAACTGCTGCCGGTTATGAGACATATTGGATTTCAAATCAGATGCATTTTAATGCTTATGATACACCGATCAGTTCTATTTTTAACGGCGCTGATCACCGTATTTTTATTAATGATTATTTCGGGACAAGATTGCTCACAACTTATTATGATGAAAAATTGGCAGAAAAATTTCCGAAACTTGATGAAAATAAAAAGACACTGATTGTTTTTCATTTAATGGGATGTCATAACCTTTATATTGACAGATATCCGGCCGATTTTAAAACATTTACGGATGGCGATGATCCGCGTGTTGACAGCTATGATGATTGTATTTTGTATAATGACTATGTTTTGTCGCTTTTGTATCAAAAGGCCATACAAAATAAAAATTTCATGTCATTTACGTTTTTATCCGATCATGGGGAAGATCCGGATAATGGTTTAACACATGACTATTCAAAATTTACGTGGCGTATGCCTCATATTCCGTTTGTGACAATTTTTTCAAATGATTACGCCTTAAAGCATGAAGATATTGTTGGGACACTTCAAGAACATAAAAACAGCTATTGGACGAGTGATTTATTGTTTAATTTGATGACCCATATTTTGGGAATTGAAAATGTGCCGCATGATGCGCCGAAGTTTGATCTTTCAAAGCCGGAGTATGCAATGACTAAAGATAATTTGACGATTATTGAGGGCTCACTTCGCGTGGCAGATGATGATAGCAAGGACAGATAAATTGCAGAAAAAAATGCCATTATGAGCATTTTTTTATCCTCGAGCCCTTTCGGGTTCGATTTCCACGGTACAACATCAATAAACAAAAAAAAACACTCTTTGGGTGTTTCTTGTTTATTGGAGCAGACAACGGGAATATGTAGCTAAAGCTACTCGCTAATCAAAAATCTAAATTCGTTGCGGGCGTTTGCACACTTCCTTACTCATTAAAATTTTTGATCCTCTTGCGGTAAAAAATGCCATCTCGGGCATTTTTTATCCTCGAGCCCTTTCGGGTTCGATTTCCACTGTACAACATCAATAAACAAAAAAAACACCCTTTGGGTGTTCTTTGTTTATTGGAGCAGACAACGGGAATCGAACCCGCATTAAAAGCTTGGGAAGCTCTCATTCTACCATTGAATTATGTCTGCAACGGTACTCTGTATATAGCACCCTTTTGATATAAAAATCAAGTAGTTTTTTATATGAGCTTTTCTGTTTTAAAAGCAAATGATATTTTTCCGATGATTTTTAATTTTTTGAGACTGCAGGTTGTGCTTTGATACTTTGCGTTGTCTAAAATAACGGCACACTCGGATGAGGATATTTGTTGCAGGCGGCGGACATGCCAGCCGTTTGGTAGCTCAATGAGATATAAGCCGTCTGAAGTTAATGAGTTAACAGATGTGTCAAGAAAAACATAATCGCCGTCTTTTAAGGTAGGAAACATGGAATCTCCCGTGATGCGAAACATCTTTGTTGTTTGAGCAGGGGCTGACGAAAAATTAGAAAAATCGGATAAAGGAATTGATAGGTAACCTGAAGTTTTTGCTTCAAAATTTTTTGTGGGGGCGAGAGAAATCAATTCAATCAAGGCTGATGATTTTGGATCGGTATTATATGTCGATTTTGGAAGAATAATGTCGGTCAATTCTTGTTCTTCGACATCTAAAAGTTCAGCTAACTTGCGGCGCTCGCTTTCCGGTAAACGTAAGGGAGAGCCTTTGTTAATAAATTGGTGTAAGTATGCCTCGTTTTTGCCGATGGCAAGCGAAAGAGAACGATAATTTTTGTTCTTTTCTTTGATTAATGCGTCAATATGCGCGCGGATTTGGTCGATGTTCATGAAGATTCTCCGGTTTTTATGAAGATATAAGATATCTATCATAAAAAAAATATCTGTGCAAATAATAAATTTCTTATTGTATTTATAATAAAAATATCATATTTATCCAGGACGAAAGGAGAAAATATATGATAAAAACTAATTTTGAACGATTATATCATAAAGGATGGCTAAAATCTAAAACAAGTATGTGGAGAGAAACAGACAGATTTACGGCCGGACAGAAATTATATTTTTCTTATGAAAAAAGTCAGGATTATTCTGTGGGAGTTATCGATCCGACAAGGTTATATGTTAATTCTTTTTCGATTGAAAAGGGTTTAGGAAATTTTTCGCAAGAAAAAGAAAAATTTATAAAAGCATACGGCGCCGTTCCGATTGGACTTAGAAAAATCATAGAGAATTTGATTTTGAAAAATATTGCCCCAGCTTTGAACGATAAAAAAGAAGTGGCGCAATACAAAGAAAAACTTTGTTTGGCACTTGATTGTTTGGTTTGTCATTATGTCAGAGGAAATCAAAAATGATTGAAGAAGAAATGGTGAGACGCCAAACGGAATGTATACGAATTTGCAGGCTATTTCGGGCTGTGTTGCAGAAAGCCGTTTCTGATGCGTTTGGGCCGAAATGCAGGCTTTCAAAAAGGAGAAAACTGAAAGAAAAAGCACGCGCATTTTTAAGTGATAATGAAGATTTTAGGCTGATTTGTAAGATGGCTTTTGTGGATCCGATGTGGATTTTAAGCGTTGTTGAACAGCCAAAATTAAAAAATAAAGAAAAATATGAGCAAATACTTTTAAATATAAAGGATAATTATTATTATTTTTAAGATATTTCATATATTTAAGCCTGTTTTCCACAGGGGATTGACACGTATAATAAAAATCTTATATATATAAGACAATTGATGAAAAAAACGGAAACGCAACGAATTATGTTGCGTTTTTTTTGATGTTTAATTGGGTTGCGGCAGAAATGTCTGTTTAACGGGTTTGGGTGGGAAAACGAGAAAATCGGGCTTGAATGTGAGGATATGAATTTGGAAAGAAAAAATGTTGTTCAAATAACAATTTTTTAAAAAATGAAAGGAAAATAATGGTTGGAATTTTGGATATTTGTCGTTCGGCTGCGGATATAACGGCATCGCAGAGGCCGGATGATTTGTTTAGAGTTGATACGCAACATAATGCGATTTTTTTATCAATCGCCGAAAATGAATTGGAGAGTTTACTCAGGTATGGAAATTGGCCCGAATTGATTAAAGAAGGGCGTTTTAGAACACAGCCGAACAAAACTTATTATGCATTTGATCAAATTACTGCGGATTTCTATTGTTTAACCCATAATACGCTCTTTATTAAAGACAGAAATGAACGCGTTTTAGGCTCATTCACGTATGAAGAAGCGATGCAAAGAAAGTATTTAAAAACTTCTTCGGGGGAACTTGAATTTAGAATTGAAAATAACGGTTTGCGCTTTTTAAAAGCACCTCTGGCGAATTTGAGTGTTGTGTTTTTGTATCGCTCAAATACGATTTGCTATGACGCGGTGACAGGCGAAGAAAAATGCAAATTGGAAAAAAATGATGATGTGCCTGTGTTTGATCAGTATATCGTTAAACTCGGTATTATATGGAGATGGCTTAAGCGTAGCGGGATGGATTATGCCCAGGAATATAACGATTATCAAAATGAACTGAAAAGAAAATATGCACTAACGCTTGAAACACATGATATTTCGCTTGTTAGCGGATATGAACCTTCAAGATTTAACAATACAATCAATTTATGTGTCGGTGGAGACGGGTATGACAGAAGTTGAAATTTGGATTGAAAAAATACGTCGATCGGAAAAAAAATATGCTGATTATTTTGATAAAATTAAAACGATACGTCGCTATTATAAAAATGAAAATTCAAGAAATAAACAAAATATTTTTTGGGCAACGATTGAAACCTTAAAACCGTTCTTGTATTTTAAGGAACCGAAAGTATTTATCAAGCAAAAAGAAAAATCAGGGCCGCTTGCGCTTTCGGTCGCTTGTCGAATTTTAGAAAAAGCTTTGGCTTGGAATATGGAACAAATCGATTTTGACAGCGTGATGAAATATGTCAGAAACGACTTTTTGCTTTTTGGATTTGGGGCCGCTTTTGAAAGGTATGTGCCGACATTTAAGACGTGTCACGTCAATGAAAACGGACATGATGTTTCACTACAACTCTTAAAAGATGAAAAAATTGAAACGGTTTATATCCCTCCGGAAGATTTTTTGGCCGATACGGAAAAAGTCAATGTGTGGGAAGATTGCGGGTGGATTGCACGTAAAATCGTTATGAGTTTGTCTGAAATTCGCGCCCAATTCGGTGAAGAAATTTTTCAAAAAATTGTGCAAAAAAACGGTGCCGACAAAATGGACTCCATGACGGTTTATGAAATATGGGATAAGAAAAGTAAGCGTATTTTATATTTGGCTTTGGAATTTGCGTTTGAATTTTTGAAAATCAAAGAAGATGCGTTCGGACTTGAAGGATTTTGGGCCTTTCCGAAACCGTTGTTTGGGACGCTCGCAAATGACGGGATTATTCCGACACCTGATTTTGACCAATTAAAGCCTCTGCTTGATGAACTCTCCGGTGTGACGGGACGTATGCAACTTTTGATGCAAGCCATGAAGGTCACAGGGGCATATGACAGCAGTTTTCCGGAACTTGCAAATATCTTAAATAAAGATGTGACATTGGTTGCATTGTCGGATTTTGAGCGTTTAAAAGAAAACGGCGGTATTAAAGGAGTTGTGGATTTCGCCCCGATTGAACAATATGTGTCGGCGTTAACTGTTTTGGCATCAAGACGCGAGGATATCATGACACAAATTTATGATATGACCGGGGTCAGCGATATTATGAGAGGAATGTCGGATAAAACGGAAACGGCAACCGCAGTTGAGAAAAAAACGAACTTCGGGACACTTCGCAATCAGGACAGACAAAATGATATGGTGCGCTTGATGACAAACCTCTTTCAGATGAAAGCTGAAATGATTTGCAGTTGTTTTGATGCAGAGCACTTGAAAATGTTTGCAGATTCTGAAACGCCTGATGATGTTGTTCAAACAGCTATTCTAATCTTAAAAGAACAAAAATTACGCGGAATGATTTTGGGAGTGGAAACAGATACGGCATTTGCGCAAAGTCATATCTTAGAGCAAACGCAAAAAAGTATTTTAGCTGTGCATGGCTTGATTAAAGAGGCATTTGAAATGGTTTCGATTCAACCTTCGCTGTTGGGGCTGTATCGACAGATGATTTCGACACTTGTTTCGACGATGCCTTGCGCCAGACAATATGAGCCCGTGATGGAGAAAGTATTTGAACAAATTGATGAAGCTCTTCGTTTGCCGAGTCCGCCTACGCAAGATATTTTGGCCTTGCAGCTCAATCAGCAAAAACAAAAAATGTGGCTCGACTATGATATTAAAACTAAAGAACTCGCTTTGAAAAAAGAAGAGGTTGAAATCAAAAAAACGGAAGCACTTCATAAGGTTTGTGCCAAAGAACATACCTTAAAAACAAAGAAGTGATGTATGTTTGCAAAGGAATAAAAATGATTAAAAAAAATGTCAACAGGTCTGTGAAATCTTTAGACTTTATTTTGCCGGCGCCTGTTGGAGGACTCAATAAAAAAGATCCGCTCTCGGATATGCCCCAAAATGATGCCGTGGTGATGGAAAACTATATTCCGATGAACAGTGTGGTCCAATTAAGGCCCGGATATGAAAAATATGTGTCGCTCGGAGATTTTGTAAATGGCAAAAAAGTGGAAACTCTTTGTTCGTGTCATATGGAAAATAAAAGTAAGATGATAGCTGTTTATGACGGATATGCTTATGATGTATCAACAGCCTCAGCGCGCCGATTTGAAAATGTTCAATTTAGCCGTAGCTTATGTCAAACGGTTTGTTATCGGGGGCATCTTTATTTTATGAATGGTGCGGATACGCCAAAAGTTTATTATATTGATGACCAGCAAGCAGAACATTTTGAGGATTGGGGATTTGTGGGAGAGGGGCTTCCTTCGCACAATATTGTTAGTGCCGGCGTCAGTCATGAATTTTTGTGGTTTATTGAACAAAATTCAACGCACGCTTGGGTTTCGGAAGTTGCCGGAAATATCGCAGGGACACTCAAACTGTTTGATGTTGCGCAAATCTTAAAATGGGGCGGACATTTGATGGCAGTTTTTAACTGGACAATCGACGGCGGGGAAGGTTTGGATGATTATACCTGTTTAATCAGTAGCGAAGGTGAACTGCTTATCTATCAGGGATATAACCCAAATGATGCAAATCATTTTACATTGATGGGGTCTTATAAATTTTCAAAGCCGATCGGATATCAATGTGTTCTTCCTTTGAAGGGTGATGTCATTATCATTTCAGAAGACGGTTATTTGCCGCTTTCGCAAGTCTTAAGCGCCAATAATACGCCCGGAACATTGGCCGCGTTTTCGGATAAAATAAATAATCTTGTGATGGAACGTGCGGCGCTTTATAAAAAAAATGACGGGTGGCAAGGAATCATCTACCCAAAAAAAGGGTATGGCATATTTAATGTGCCCGTCAGTAACACATTTGAGCAACATGTAGTTAATCTGCAAACAGGGGCATGGTGCGTTTTTAAGAATATTCGCTCATTTTGTTGGTGTCTTTATGATGAAAATTTGTTTTTCGGAACGGACTGCGGTATTTGTCGCTTTGATAAGGGGTATTCGGATAACGGTTTGGCAATTGAAGGACGCATTGAGCAAGCTTATACGAATTTGGGCACAAATGCTTTAAAAAAAATCACACTGATCAAACCACGAGTGAAGGCAACAGGTAATTTTTTATTGGTCATCGGGACGGATATGGATTTTGAAGACAGAAAAATTTCCGATTCCGTTCAAATGGAATTTGAAAATAAAAAATTTGCAGTTTGGAATCAGGCGGTTTGGAATGCGGATTTTTGGCAGTCGTCAGGTAAGGGAAAAATACAGGGAAAATGGATTGCAAATTCGGCAACCGGATTTAAGGCAAGTGTTGTGTTTGAAACAAAAACAAATGCCAATGATATTCAATGGTATGAAACAGCTCTTCGGATGGAAACGGGAACGGGAATTTTGTAGGAGGAACGATGAAAGCAATAACAGACAGAGTGTTAATTATGCTTGATGAACAAAATGATGGAAATCTTTTAATTCCTGAAACGATTGAGCGGCCTCAAACAACAGGAATTGTGATTTCGGTCGGAAATAAAGTGAAAGATATTCAAAAAGGTGATCATGTCGTTTTTCACGCTTTTGATGAAGTACCTTGTTTGGAAAATAGAGTGGTTGCCGTGAGGGATAAATCTATTTTGGCCATATTGGAAGAATGATGGAAAAAACATTGAAAGAAATATTGGAAAAAATGATGAGGAAAAAAACAGTTCGAGAAAGAATTTGTGCTATGCTCATCGGAGAGGCTCAAAACGGGAATTTTAAGGCCTTGGACGCTATTAGAGATATTATAGGCGATAAAGATAAATCGCATCGCGATGAGCCTGAGCCGGTGACAAATATCAAAATCGAGGTGATCGATGGGACGCATTATCAAAATCAAGATTGCTAAGCCTTTTTTGCCGCTGATCAGCACAAACAAAAGAATTAAATTGTATTGGGGCGGGCGCGGCGGCGGAAAGAGCTATGCATTTGCCGATGCACTTTTGCTTAAAGGGTTGGAGAAAAAACTTTTAATTGCATGCGTGCGTGAAATTCAAGACACAATTAAAGATTCCGTTCATCGCTTACTTTCAGACCGAATTGAATTTTATGACTTAAAAGAATATGAAGTCAAAGAAAGCGAAATTGTAAATACCTTAAACGGGACACGCTTTATTTTTAAGGGTCTGCGCAATCAGGATGCACATAAAATTAAATCGCTTGAAGGCGTGGATATTGTTTGGATTGAGGAAGCCCAGACCATTACAAAAAAATCGTGGGAGATTTTGTCGCCGACCATTCGAAAAGACGGGTCGGAAATTTGGATTTCGATGAACAGAGAAGAAGAAAATGATCCGCTTTGGGTGCTTTTAGGCAGCCATCAAGATGAGCGTACGCTCATTGAAAAAGTCAACTTTTATGATAACCCTTTTTGTCCTGAAGAACTGAAACTGCAAGCCAAAGAATGTCTGGCTCATGATGAAAGCACCTATCGGCATATTTGGCTCGGAGAGCCGCTTTCTCAAGGGGCACACAAGTTGATTGATGCCGGACTTGTGAAACATGCAATGCAACCGAAAATTTCGGAAAGTACCTCGCCACTTATCATCGGGCTTGATGTGGCGCGTTTCGGAGATGACCAAACTGTTTTTTGCTTGCGCAAAGGGCGAAAATGTTTGTCTTTTTTATCTTTTGAAAAAAAAGATAATGTCGAAGTGGCAAATATTGCGACAAATTTGATTGAAACAAAACGTCCCTTACGTATTTTTTTGGATGCAGGCGGTGTGGGCGGCGGTGTGTTTGATATCTTAAAAGACAGAGGTTTTAAGGATATCATAAGAGGTGTTAATTTCGGCTCTAAAGCGATTAATGAAGAGCGTTATGCCAACAGAAGAGCCGAAATGTGGGATCATCTGCGGCAATGGCTGACAGAAGAAGTCGAGTTGCCAAATAATGGTATGCTCTATGATGAATTGTGTACCGTGCGCAAAAAATATGATGCGCTTGGAAGACTCTTACTCGAAGAAAAAGAAGAAATAAAAAAAAGAATAGGGCGTTCGACCGATTGGGCAGATGCCCTCGCGTTGACTTTTGCAGAGCCTGTTTATGATAAAGGACACACCAGATTTTATGGTAACGGGCAGGTTTGTTTGGAAGAAATGTTTCAGGCTTCAAATCAGCGTATGCCGGTGTGGTGATAAGGAATAATCAAATGTTTGAAGAGATTTTGTTGCCGGGTGGGGCTGTGGCCTCGTCGGCACAAGAGCTGGATGCTTACCTTAAAGAAAATCAGGTGGCACTTTCAGCAGATTACAGCTTAGCATATTTGAAAAATGTGCGGCAGAAAATTAAAGCCGATCAAAGAAGAGAGGCTTTTGAAGATTTCGTTAACGAATATAAAAAAAGGATTTGGAATGAGTGATAATCTCAGGGAAGAATTAAAAGAAAATTTTGCTTCGGCTGATTTGCAAAGCAAAGAAAATGTGGCAGATAATACAGAGGAAGGAATTTCGCAAGATCAAAGTCTGGCGGAAAATTCGATTCCCGCGCCTCAAAGTTATCCGAAAGAATTTCAGGAACTTTTTAAGACGCTTTCGCCAAAATGGCAGGGATATTTGCTTGAGCGCGAAAAACAAGTCGAAAAAGGTTTTTCTGAACTTGGAAATAAAGTAAGCAGCTATAAATGGTCAGACCAAATTTTTGAAGACAGAAAGGAAAGATTAAAGGCACTCGGATATAACGGCGCAAAAGATTATATCCAAAAATTGATTTCAATTGATGATGCCTTGTATCAAAATCCGGCAGAAACTTTGAAAAAAATAAATGACATTTACAGCTCACAAACAGTCAATAACAATGTTTCTATGACAGATGAGCAAAGAAAAATTTGGGAAAATATTGCGCTTGCTTCAAAAATGTTTGAACAAAAACAAAATGAGGCCGCAATGTTTGATTTGAAGCGATTTCAAGATGCTGTGACAGAGGACGGAAAATTAAAACATCCTTTTTATAAAGAGCTTGGCTCTGAAATGATCGGTGTTTTGAAAAGCGGGGCAGCCGGCAATTTGGAAGAAGCTTATCAAAAAGCTTTGTGGCTCAATCCTGCTACGCGTGAAAAAATGATTGAAGAGAAAATAGGAAATGTTTTGGAAGAAAAATTTTTGGCTGCTCAAAAAGCAACCGAAGCCTCTTTTTCGCCTTCATCAAAAACAGAACAAAAAGTTCAAGAACTTTCTTTGCGCGAAGAATTGGAAGCAGCTTTTAGAAAGGAAATTTAATTTATGACAGTCAATACAAATTATGATGCGATTTTTACAACAACAATTGAAAATCGCTCAAAAAAACTGGCCGATAATGTAACAAAAAATAATGCCTTGTTGCAAAGATTATCGGCAAAAGATAAAATCAGAACCGTAGACGGCGGCTCGAAAATTTTGGAAGAATTGGAGTATGGCAACGGTGATCTTGTATGGTATTCGGGATTTGATACAATTTCGTACAGCGGTCCGGAGCTCTTCTCGGCAGCCGAATATGCTTTGAAACTTTGTGCTGTTCCGGTAGCCGTTTCGGGTGAAGAAATGCTTAAAAACGCCGGCACTGAACGGATGATCGATTTGTTTGAAAAACGTATTCAAAATGCCGAAAAAACAATGGCAAATAAAATTTCGGAAGCTCTTTATTCTGACGGCACAGGCAGCTCCGGTAAGGAAATCGGCGGTTTAAAACTTTTGGTGGCGGATTCTCCTTCAACAGGAACAGTCGGTGGGATTAACCGTGCAACCACCGGAAACGAATTTTGGCGCAATCAATCAAGCGTTATTTCTTCTGCTGCCGGCGCACTTTCATCATCAACCATCTTAAAAAAAATGAATGATGTGTATTTGGCTTGTTCAAGAGGAACAGATAAGCCCGATTTGATTGTGACGGACGATTATTTATATGATATGTTTGAAAGTGCTTTGCAACCATCACAACGCTTTTGTGACCCGAAACTTGCCGACGCCGGATTTCAATGCTTGAAATATAAAGGCGCTGATGTGATTTTTGACGGTGGACAGGGCGGAAGTTGTCCTTCAAAGCATATGTATTTCTTAAATACGAATTATCTCTATTTAAGACCGCACAAAGATCGTAACTTTAAGGTTATCGGTGGCGAAAGACTTTCGATTAACTCTGATGCCATTTACAAAATCATCGGCTGGGCAGGAAATTTAACTATGTCTAATGCTGCGCTTCAAGGTGTTCTCGTCGATTACATCGCTTAAAAAACGCGTCTAGCTGGTATCTAATACAAAAAAGTCTGTTTGCGTTCGGTCGTGTACGAATAAGTACACTCGTCTCACTCAAGCAGACTTTTCTTATTATATACGCACGCCATCCGTGTTTTTTTGCATTTATAGTGGAAGTTCTATTCTGCGCACCCTTAAAAAATGTTCGCTCTTTTGGTGAAAACGCGTCTAGCCGGTATCTAATACAAAAAAGTCTGTTTGCGTTCGGTTGTGTACGAATAAGTACACTCGTCTCACTCAAGCAGACTTTTCTTATTATATACGCACGCCATCCGTGTTATGACGCTTTTTAGAAAAGGAGTATTCATCAATGGCAAGAATGGATGAACAAACATATAAAATCATACGTGGTATGAAAACAATTCAAAGACAGCACCCTCAAAAAGGGGAGAGTAAGTGGTATTATTTGGATCCGCGGGGTGCAACAAGAATAGCCGATATGGGGGTGATAGACGTTGAAAGTGAGTATGCGCCTAACCCTTATGCAAGAGAAATTTTAATAGATGATATGAAACGCCATGAAGAAGATTATTATATTTGGCGGACAAAAGGTGATGAAAAAGTAAGGGCCAGTCATGAAGAGCGTGAAGGAAAAGTTTATAATAGAAATTTGCCGCCTGATGGGGGTAATCCGGGAGAAGAACATAACTGCAGGTGTTGGGAAGAGGAATTTAAGTTTGAGAAGATGAAAAATGTTGATATGATTGATCTATTGGAAGAAATTGGTGCAGAATTATCAGATGATGAGTTATATGACCGAATGTGGGAGAATATTAAAAGATTTGAAGATATTAAAACGTATCCATACCTTGACACAAAAGGATTAATTACAATTGGTGCCGGTGCAAATGTAAACAATTTGGATGTTTTTTTGAGTTTAAATTTGACAGTCAACGGATTTTCGGCAACAAGAGAACAAAAGTTAGAAGCATATAAACAGTTGAAATGGTTGAGTGAACAAAAAGATGAGAAAGGAATGTATCTATATTATAATAGAAGAGCAAAATTTTTTGAAAAAGAAACAAATGTCCGTTTACCTGATGTAGAAATACGGCAATTAGCACAAAGGCATATGACAAGTGATTTAAAACATTTGCGGCAAGAATTTGAAAGTTTTGACGAATTTCCTTTACCGTTAAAAGAAATATTACTGGATATTCAATATAATGTCGCAGGTGGATTGAGTGAAAAAAAATGGCCGAAGTTATACAGAGCTATACGTCAAAAAGATATGTTAGGCAAAGAAGGAATTGCAGAAAATGTGAATAGGCCGGATGTCGGAAAAAGTCGTAATGATTGGGCAAAAGGAATGGCGCGTTCAATCAGATTCTAATTTATCGGGAGGTGTGACGCAATATATATCATTTGCAAACTCCTGTTCTTGTGTGTAGTCTTCCCATATATCAAAGTCATTTTCTGCTATTCTTAAACAATCTTGCGTAATCCGTTCTGTTATTTTAAAAACAAAATATTGTTTAGGACCTTTTTTATCGGGATTATGCCAATACAAATCACATAAAAGAGTGATACGATTTTGGGTGTTTTCAATAAGTTGACAGTCTCCGGTCATAGCTACCAGATTGTCATCTAAAGGAGTTCGGCTATCAATAGATGTGGGGGTAATGTATGTTAAAGTAGAGCTTCTGCCTAAAGGCTTCAGAGGCTGATTAAAAATAGGATTAACAAACTGCTCCTTAGCGTTTGCGGTCAAAATAAAAAGAAAAACAAAAATGAAAAGAAAGAACATTTTTTTCATTCATTATACCTCGCTTTAAAGATTCTATATAGGGTTTGTTAAAATATGATAAAGGAAATTATGTAAATCATAATAAACGAGCGACAGCTTTTATTAATGATAGCCCTTTGCGAATTTCAAAAGAGTATATGATTGAACGGATGATGAATCATTTAAGAGAAGATTTAAAACGGGCAAAATCTAAAAGGAAAGATTTTGATACATACCCAACTCCATTAAAACTTATTATATTAGATTTTTATTATAATAAAGGTAGTTTTTATAATCAACCAGGATTACCTCAAGCATTAGATGAACGAAATGCGATATTATTTCAAGAAAAAATGGTAAGACATATGAGAGATAGAGATGAATGGACGCAACGACAATTTAACCGTATAAATCAAAATTTTTGGAAAATTTATTGATAAGGAGGAATAGTTATTAAACCATCATTTGTGAGGATTTCCTCAAAAATTATGTTTCCAAGATTATCGTAAATTTTATGATTAATAATGTATTGTTCCGGTGTCGTTTGGTCTTTTGTTAAAGAAAAAGAGTGATTTGTATTTGTGTGAGATGTACATTCAAGGTTAAGGCACTCATTACAAAGCATTTTTATATAAGATTCTTGATTTTCAATAAGAGAACAAGGAATATTTAAGGTAATATTGTTTCGCGAATTTTCATAATATTTCGAACTTGGTGTTAAAACATAAAATGCTTCTTTGTCAGAAGTTACTAATTTTTGATAGAAAACAGGATGTAAAAAAAACGTTTTAGTTTGAGCATAAGCATTGATGCTCACAATAAAAATGAAAAGAAAGAAAAATTTTTTCATCTATGACACCTCGCCTTAGAGATTCTATATAGGGTTTGTTAAAATATGATAAAGAGGGGATGAATTGTATGAGCTGTTTTTTTGATTTTGATTGACAATTTTTGTAAATTGTGCCATCCTTAAAATAAGGCAGGGTGGTATCTGCCCCGAGGATTAGAACCCTCTCACTCGTTGCTAATGAAAGCGTAAAATTTCCTTCCGGTTAAGGCTGGAAGGAGGCTAATAATCGATTATTGAAAATATGCCCGCTATTTCGAGTGAATAGGTTCTAACTTCCAGTCGCCTTACCAAGGCGAATTTTTTTATGGAGGCATATGATGAAAAAAATATTTATTATCGGGATATTCAGCTTTATGATTAATTTTTCTGCACATGCAGAAATTATAATAGGTTCGGATTGCAATAATAAATGTACTTGGTTTTATGATACGCAAACGCAAGATTTAAGAATTGCTCCAAATGCAGGCGCATCAGGGGATTTAGTTGTTGGAAATGGTGGTTCATCTTTTGGAGGTATCACAATCAACAATGTGACAATTGAAGAAGGAATTACAGGTTTTAATGCTAACAGATTTAACACGGGGATGGGAACAGGATATACAGGAAAAGGAACATTAAAACTGCCGGAAAGTTTGAAGATGACAACAGCATCCGGAAATATAGATTTGGCTTTTCAAGCTCTTGATTTGACGGCGACAAATTTGCAAAGCGTCGATTCACTGTCTATACGGCGTTTGCAAAATGTTATCTTAACACCTAAAGAAGGTTTTGTATTTCCGAGTAATTTTTTGGGAAGATGGAGAAACAGTAAATATACCGGTGCTTATATTGAAGGGGATATCACTATTCAGTGCCGCGGGGAAATGGCGCTTTGTGAGCAAATGATGGCTAAAGTGAAAGAATACGAAAATAGTCTCGGGGTTGATTTTTTTGTTCGTTATTTTGATAATAGAAAACGCCGAATTTATACGATTGACGAGGCTGTTGAGGCTCTGGGTAAGAATAATAAAAATACGTTTAGGTTAAAGTATCGGTAAGGGAAAAAATAAGGAAAAATCGCCTTTGAAAGCGCAAAAGCGCGGGCGATTAAGCTCAGATCCCTTAATGACCTGACGCGCCGCGCAGGTCAAGGGATGACAGGGTAAGGTGAAGATGCCTGACGCTTTGCTTTTGGCATTACCGGTATGACAGAAAAGAGGATGGCGGTTTCAATATTTTATGTGCACGCTGAAATTTTTTTTAGCGTGTTTTTTTAATACTAATGAAAGGAAAGAAAATGAGCGTTGAATTTTCAATGTTTCAAAGTGCGGTCAGTTCGCAAAATACAAATAACGGTGTTTTTGCAAGGTTTTATGATCGGTATGTTAAAACAGGCGAGATGTTAAAAAACGGATTGCCGGAATTTAAAACAAAACTTTATGTCGAAATCAAGGTTAAAGATCAATATGACGTTTTTGATCAGCCGGCAGAAGAAATACACATCAGGCGTTTTCCAAAAGCGTATGAAATGTATTTACATGAGAAAAAAGAATTACAAAGCGGTACGCCGCTTTTTTTGTTTGCTTTTTTGGATCAGGGACAAATTGAAACATGTCGGTTTCGGGGAATATATACCGTTGAAAAATTAGCTTCGTTGAATGATTTGGATGCAAAAAATTTGGGGCTTGAAAAAGAAAAAAAATTGGCACTGAAATTTTTGAAAGCCTCTCAAAATAATCTGGCTGTTTTAAAAGCACAAAATAAAGAAGAATACTACTTGGCGGAAATTCAAAAACTCAAAGATGAAATTTCGGAGCTGAAAAAAAATGCCGTCCAAATGTGAGATTATTTCGGATTTATCAGGCGAAGTGGTGCACTTTGTGTGTCGGGGATTAAATGAAAATGAAGATTGGGTGGGGCAAAATATTACGCTCGGCATCAAATTAAATCATGAGTTAATTGCAGGAATTATTATCAACGATATCAGAGCAGGTCTTGATTGTTGGCTCACCATTTTTTCGTGCGATAAGAGGTGGTGCAACAAAAGAGTGCTGAGGGCCGTTTTTGATGTGGTTTTTGATTTTTTAAAATGCAAGCGCGTCGGGGTTATGGTTGATGTTCAAAATGCCAAAAGCCGGACATTGGTCGAGAGGCTCGGATTTCAAAAAGAAGGAATTTTGCGCGCCTTCTTAAATAACGGACATGATGCGCTGATTTATTCAATGTTAAAAAAGGAATGTCAATGGAGGACAAAAGATAATGAGTAAAAGTTTAAACGTTTTCAGTAAGGTAGGTAATGGTTTGAAAGTTGGCTATAACAGTCAACCGACAAACGATTTTTTGAATTACTTAAATAATTATAATACTTCAAATGTGGATCATACCTTAAACAATTTAACAAGCTGGGCATCAAGGGCCAGCGATAATTTGCAAAATATGGGCGGGTATACATTTCAGATTGACGGCTCGGAAGATTTGAAAAATAATATCACAAATGCAATGTATCAAAATTATTTAAGTAAACTTTTGCCGCAATATGAAGCCGAGCAAAATGATTTGCAAACAAGGCTCTTAAATCAGGGATTGGGGGTGAATACTGCCGCCTATCAAAATGCGATGAATAATTTGGTATCGGCTCAAAACGGGGCCTTAAATGATGCGATTTCAGAGGCAGTTAATGCCGGAAATACGGCATATAACAATGATATTCAAAATCAAATAGCTATTGGAAATTTTCAAAATAATGCGGCGCAAAATTATATCAATTTATTGCTTTCGGCGCTCGAAAATTCGCTCAGCTCTTATGATGTGGCACAAAATAAATATGAGGCCGGAAATAATTTATCGGCAGCGCAAAGCAAAGCGCAAAATCAATCGGTTCAAAATCAATTAAAGGCTATTAAGATTGCTGCGGATACGGCAAAATCTTTGTGGAGCTAAAGGAGGATAAAATGGCTTTTGACAGTGAGGGTAATTTTACACGTTTGCATAATTGGGAAAATGATAGATTAAACGATATTGCAATTATTGCAGACAGACACGATGAAGAAGATAACGGCTTTGCACAAGGGTTAAATGAGTGTTTTTTAAGAGATGGTCGTGTGAGCCTTTCAGGTTCGCTTAAAATGGGAGATCATCAGATTAAAAATTTGGCACCGGCAACTGTTTCAACAGATGCCGTGAACAAGGCTCAGCTTGAAAATGCATCATCCAATGTGACTGAGGCTTTAACAATTTTGCTCAATAAACTTTTTAAGATCGGCGATATCAAAGCCTCAACAAGGGCAGCTAATCACGATCACTGGTTTTTGTGTAACGGGCAGGCCATCTCTCGAACAGCGTATTCACAATTGTTTGCACTTATCGGAACAAATTTTGGGGCAGGTGACGGGACAACAACATTTAATTTGCCGGATTATAGAGGAAAATTTTTGCGCGGCCTTGGCGGGGATTCTGAAGCTGATATTTATACAACCCAAGCCGAGGGACTACCTAATATTACGGGTTCAGCTTATGTTTATTCGAGAGTGAGCGGTGAGGGCGCTTTTGAAGGTAGCAATAATCAGGCTGGCGGTATTGATAATAATGGTTCAGGTAATAAAACTCTTTCATTTGATGCCTCGCGTTCATCAGCGATTTACGGAGCATCAGAGCATGTGACGCCCATCAACCAGGCCGTCAATTATTTTATAAAAGTTTTGGAGGAATAATATGACAGGTGTGATTAGAGAAAATGGCAATTTAATTGAAGTCAGGCAAGGGGACAGTTTTGAAATCGACATTTGTATCTGTAAAGAAAATGAAAATGTAGATTTAACAGGCGCGACCATAAAAATGCAATGTCGTCAAAAAAGTGATGATGCACTTGTATGGAGCTTAACCGGCACAGCAGTTGATGTTTTGCATGGGAAAATTTCGCTGATTTTAACACCTGAAAATACTTCGATTGATGTTGGGGATTATAAAACGGATATTGAGGTTCGATTTTCAGATGGGACAGTTCATACGATTTTTCCGCAGGATGTAAATAAAATCGGAACACTTCGGATAACTGAGCAGGTGACAAAATGAGAATAAAAGATGAGAGTGCTCAATTAAATGCGGATCTATCATCAAAAAGTGAGATTATGGTTGATATTAAACCTCAACAAGCTTTTGAGATTGTGTGGCGTGAAGGTGCACAAATAGATGTTAAAACCGCATTAAAATATATTAAGTCCGGTGAAAAAGAAATTGATGAATATGTTCAAACATCACTTGAAAGCGCCTTAGAAGCTAAGCAAGATGTAATCGAAGATTTAGAAAATATCAGATCGGGGGCAAATTTAGGAATAACTTCAGTTCAACCTTCTGATTTGATACTTGCGCTTGAGCAAAAACAAGACACACTTGTTTCAGGAACGAGTATTAAGACAATCAACAATCAATCTTTATTGGGAAGTGGTAATATTGATATTCAAGAAAGTGGAGCGGTTGACAGCGTCAATGGTAAAACAGGAACTGTTGTTTTAAGTACAAATGACTTAACAAATGACAGCGGATATATTACAACTTCGGCATTGGCACCTTATGCTTTATCATCAAGTCTTGCAAGCGTTGCTTTAAGCGGCGATTATGATGATTTGATTAACAAACCCGGTTTTATGCCTGATTACAGCGCAGGAGTAAGTGTTTCTACATCTCAAGGAAATACATATACGGTTCCTGCAGATGGTGTTATTAAAGCGAAAATAAATTGGAGTGGCTCAACGGTTCTTGATATACGTGAAAATAATAGTAGTGGAGAACAACTGATTTATTGTTGGCAACAAAACAACAACGGTTCAACTTGTTATATACCTGTCTCAAAAGATATGGTTCTTTATTTTACCGAAAGAAATGGTGCAGATGTTCAGTTTTATCCATACAAAGGAGTTCAAAATGCTTAAATACGCAAAAATATCAGAAGAACAAACAAAAAAATGTGATGTTGGTTTAGGTTCTAATATAGCTTTTTATAAATCTATCGGTATGACAGAGATGGATGTTGAACAAGCCTATAACGGGCAGTGGTATGTGAAAGGATATGCACCGTTAAAACCTGAGCCGACAGATGAAGAACAAAAACAAAAAAGAGCGGCAGCTTATCAAGCAGAAGTTGACCCGATAACGGCACATATTCAAAGGCTTCGTGATGAAGAGGGAGAGGAAGAAAAAATCAAAGAGCTTATTGAACAGCGCAAACAAAAAGTCGAGGAAATTAAAGAGCGCTACCCTTATAAAGGAGAATAAATAATGAACGATATTAAGATACTTTGGTTTATTGTGATGGCGGCGATTGTTTCCGCCATTTTGCGTTTTAAAAACATAACTCAGCTCTGCTTTGACGGATTGCTCGGTTTTGTGATGGGCTATTCTTTTTATCTGCTCTTGGGTTATTGGATTGCAGATGGGGCAACAAGGGCCGGCTTTACGGGGGTGATTATTTTATGTTCACGCCCGTTATATGACGGGCTTAATCACATTCTTTCAAGCAGGCTTGAAGATTTATTGGAACGGTATTTAAGATAATGAAACGTTTGCTCTTTTTATTTTTAAGTGTTTCGTGTTTGTGCCTTTTTTCGTATTTGGCGGGATATAATAGAGCGTTCCAAAAAATGAAAAATGCACATATCAAAGAGCTTGAACAAAAAACTGAGGTGATTAAAAATGAAAATCAAAAACGCGCTCAAATATGGGCTCAGCCTCATGCTTTACATCATGAGCTTATCGGGTTGTTCCTGCAAAACAAATTATGAGTATTGCCCCGTTTATCCTTTGGGTGGCGAAAAGGTCGGGCATGAACTTGAAAAACTAAACGGGGAAGAATTTGAAGCCACATTTGAGTGGATAGCCAGAATAAATAAACTAAGGCTTGAGCTTGAAGAATGTCAAAATAAACAAATGAAATAAAAAAAGACGACTTCTTATAAGAAATCGTCTTTTTCATCTAAATCGGGAATTTCAAACCAAGTTCAGGTGTGAGCATGGTCACATCAAATTTCCCGGCAAAGCGTGCCTTAAAACCTGCCGTGAGGTAGACGTTTTGGTGCAGACGCCACTCGGTTGCAAGCCCGACACTTAAAAGAAAGGCAGCGCCTAAAGGCTTGGCATCCGAATCTAATACGACGTATGCTCCTGTCTCAATCACAGGACCGAACAAACCGTATTTACCGGCTGTTATCATGTCTTGAAACCTCAGACCTGTGGCAACAGCATAGCGCCACGCATAACTCGTGCCGTAATCGGCAAACGCACTTAAGGTCAGAACACCGTCGTGAAAGGTGTTAAAGCCTCGGCCGACTTCAAGTGATCCTTGAAAACAGGGATCTCCGATACGTTTTTCTCTGTCAATGGAGGCAGCGTGGAGTTCTGCACGGCCAGCAATAAACCAACGGTTCATGTACGGCGCTTCGTTTTGTGCATGCAAAAGAAGCGAAGCCATTACGCAAATGGCTGATAAAAATAATTTCTTCATGATTTAATAAATTTAAATTGATGGTGTCATTGTAAACGAAAAAAAATTTTTGTCCAGTATTTTTTTTAAAAGAAAGGATTTTTTTTTAATAATATTGGACTTGAATTTTTCAAAGGTATGTCATAATATGTAACAAATTTTGAAAAGAAGGTTTATCAATGAAAAAAGTTTTATGGGTTTTGACAGATAATAGAATGGGCAGTGTCGGGCAAGCAAGAGGCATTACGGCACAGCTCAATGCCGCGCATTTTGAAGTGCTTGAAAAAAAAATAGAATACACGAAACTTTCAGGATTGCCGAATTTTATTCGTCAAAAAACTTTAATCGGTTTAAGCTCAAATTCTAAAAAAGAAATCGTTTCGCCGTGGCCGGATATGGTTTTATCTATCAGCAGAAGAACGGTGCCCGTGGCCAGATATATTAAAAAGAACTCGCCAAGCACAAAACTTATTCAGTTGATGTATCCGGGAGAAACAGGACTTGATGATTTTTCACTCGTTATTTTGCCGGAGCATGATAAAGATAAGCCTTATCACAAAAGTTTCAGGTATATTATCGGGGCGCCGCACCGCGTGACAGATAAGGTCTTAAAAGAGGCAGCCTTAAAATGGAAGAAAGCATTTGAAAAATTGCCGAAACCATGGACGGCTCTGATTGTCGGCGGAAGTGTGAAAGGAAGACCCTTTTCACTTGAAAATATTGATGAATTTGCAAAAAAAGTGGCCGCTTTTAAAAAATCAACAGGTGGATCGCTTTTGATAACAACATCGCGCCGAACAGGATCGGACGCCGAACAAATCATTTTAGATGCCTTAAAAGATGTGCCATCCTATAATTATCTTTGGGGGGATACGTCAGAAAATCCGTATCTCGGATTTTTAGCGCTTGCAGACAACATTATCGCCACAGGCGATTCTGTTTCGATGGTTTCGGAAGCCTGCGGAACGGGAAAACCTGTTTTCGTGTTTGAGGGGAAAAGCTGGCTTTCAAAAAAGCATTATCGCTTTATTCATGCCCTTTATGAAAACGGATATGCTGCGCCGCTTGATGTACGCTACAAAAACTTTCAACCGACAAACACCTTAAACGCTGCAATCGACGCCGCGCGCGAAATTGAACGACTTTAGATTTTTTCAAAGTTGATTCGGGGATCAACCAGAAAATACGTGATGTCGCTGATAAGTTTTAAGACAAGTCCTAAAAGCGCAAAAATGTAAAGTGTGCCGAAAATAACGGGATAATCGCGAGTCATAATGGCTTCATAGCCAAGTAAGCCTATACCATTGAGCGAAAACACAACTTCAATTAACACAGAGCCCGTGAAAAGCATCTTGATTAAAACGGACGGAAAGCCCGCAATAATAATCAGCATGGCATTTTTGAAAATGTGTTTATATAAAATCGCTTTTTCAGATAAGCCTTTGGCTCTGGCCGTGACCACATACGGTTTTGAAATCTCATCTAAAAACGAATTTTTGGTCAGCATCGTCAGGCCCGCAAATCCGCCGATTGAAATTGAAATAACGGGAAGCGTGATATGCCAAAAATAATCTTTTATTTTAGCAAACAGGGTCAGCGATTCAAAATTATCGGAAGTCAGCCCGCGCAAAGGAAACCATTGAAGATATGTGCCGCCGGCTAAAAAGACAATTAAAAACACGGCAAACAAAAAGACAGGAATCGCCGAGCCGATTGTTAACACCAGTGTTGTCGTCAGATCAAAATTTGAGCCGTCTTTGAGCGCTTTTTTCACCCCAAGCGGGATTGAGATAAGGTAAATTAAAAGTGTGGACCAGAGCCCAAGCGAGATTGAAACGGGCAGGCGCTCGCCAATCAGCTCTAAAACGGTTTTATCCTGATAATAACTTTTGCCGAAATCAAAGCGCGCATAATCTTTAACCATTTTATAAAAGCGTGTGTACCATGGCTTGTCAAAGCCGAACTGCTTGTTGAGTTCATCAACTAAATCTTGTGGGACACCGCGTGCGCCTTGGTAGGTAGAGGAAGATTTTGAAGCACCGGCTGAAGGGGTAGATGTAAATTGTGCTTTGCTGTCGGTGTTCATGCCCTGATATTTGGCTAAAATATATTCAACCGGGCCACCGGGGGCAAATTGGATGATGGCAAAGTTGATAATCAAAATGCCAAGGAGCGTGACCGGAATGAGAAGAAGTCTTTTGATGATATATGCACGCATGATTATTTTTCCTTTTCCCACCAGGTGAGGGGTTGAAAACCGACTTTTTCATTTGTTTTTGGAATACCGAACTTGTTTTTATAGCCCACTCTGTTGTTTTTCGAATACCACTGAAAAATCAGGTAATACTCGTGAAGAAGAACGCGATCAAGCGCTTTAACATAAGCCTCATATTCTTCTTTTTGATCGCTTGCGATGATTTTTTCAATCAGGCTGTCGACAACTTCATTTTTAATTCCCATAATGTTATAGCTGCCCGGGGTATCGGCAGATTGACTGCCATAGAGTTCTTTGAGTTCATTTCCGGGCATGGCGCTTGTTCTGTATGACATAATTGCCATATCATAATCAAAATGGTCCATACGATTTTTGAAAACGTTGACCTCTAAATTGCGAAAAGTCATCTTCACGCCGATTTTTTTCAAATTATCAATAAACGGGAGCATCACACGCGTAAATGTGTGCCCATTGGCCGAGTTGCTCAAAACCTCAACTTCAAAAGGAAGGCCTGTTTGAATGTTTGTCATCACCTCATTTTGAATTTCGTAACCTGCCAGGCGGAAGAGTTCCACAGCTTTTTTTAAGTTATCTCTGATTTTTTTGGGGCTTGAGTTATCGGGGAGTTCAAAGGGCTCAACAAAAACAGTAGGATCCAGTTTATCTTGATAATGGCTTAAAATTTCTTTCTCGATTCCTTGAGGAAGCGCAGTGGCTTCCATACCGGTGTTTGTAAAATAACTATATAGTCTTGTGTAGGTATGATAAAAAAGTTTGTCATTTGCCCAGTCAAAATTAAAAGCTAAATCAAGAGCGCGGCGAATGCGTTTATCTTTGAATTTTTCTTTTCGGGTGTTGATGGCAAAAAATTGTAAAACAGCCGGATTGTTATGTTCAAATTCTTGTTTAATTACACGACCGCTTGAAACCTGGTCGTTATTGTAGCCGGTGGCCCAAATTTTGGCGATATATTCTTCTCTTAAATCAATATTTCCGGAAAATAAGGCTTGTAAGGTCACGGTTGTGTCTTGATAATAATCAATGCGGATTTCATCAAAATTGAAAAAACCTTTGCGTGAGGGGAGATCTTTGGCCCAATAATTTTTGTTGCGCTCTAAAATAATGTATTTTCCGGCTTTGAAATCTTTGATTTTATAAGGCCCAGAACCAAGCGGAATTTGAAGCGACGGTTTGGAAAAATCTCTATTCTCCCAATCTTTTTTCGGAAAAATTTTAAATTCGGTTAAAATCAAAGGAAGCTCTCTGTTTTTTACCATGGGGTCAAAATAAAAACGAACGATGTGATCTGAAATTTTTTTCACATCTTTAATGTCGGCAAAATAAATTTTATAAATCGGGGCGCCTTTTTCAAGCAGAATATTAAAACTGAATATTACATCATCTGCCAAAATCGGGCTACCATCTTCAAAAACGGCTTTTTCATTTAAGATAAAATCAATATGGTCTTCTTTTAAATCAAAAGCCTTGGCAATTAACGGGTAGGCAACCGAAATGTCATCAGAAGGTGTTACGGCTAAACTGTCCCATATCAGATTTGCAACCGTGCTTGAAGCTGTGCCTTTGAAAATGTAAGGGTTAAAATTATCAAATCCGCCGTATTCAGGCATGACCAGTCTGCCGCCTTTGGGGGCGTTCTCATTGACATATGAAAATGATTGAAAATTATCCGGATATTTGGCGGCTCCATATAACGCGAGCTTATAATCTTTGGCCGATAAAACACATGGCTCTAAAAGCAGGCATAAAACAAATATGAGATACTTAATCTTTCGAAACATCTGTCCAACCGTTAAAAGGATAAGCCAAATTTTCATTATCATCGTCGTTCGGATCGTCTGTTGTCGGCGTTTCTTCTAAAAAGGCTTTGAGGCTTTTCTCTTGGTGGGATTGTAACTCTTGAGAAGAAAAAGCCTTTTCATCATCAAAGGGTGTTTGCGAAATTTGAAGCCGAGGCTCATCTGAATTTTCGATACTTTGGGCGTTTAGATGCGGCTCGTTTTCATTCGTTTCGGCCATACGTTGTTTGAGGGTTGAAAAAAAAGCATCGTCATCTGTTTCGGGCGAAAAGGTGCTTTTTTGTTTTTCTTTGACAGGACGTTTGGCAAGTGTGGATAATTTTTTAAATACGGAAACCGGTGCTTCGTCGGTTGGGGCTTTGATGGCACTTATTTCGGCTGAAATTTCAGCTGCCTCTGCCGTTTCGGTTTGTAGAGCAATTTCTTCTTTGTTTTCTTCTTCTTTTTGAAGAACAGGTGCGGTCAATTCTGAAACAACCGGGGCAAACATGGAATAAACCTTTCCCATCACACCTGTTTCTAAAATGGTGATAAATACGCGCTCGCGGTCATGTTGCTCAAGCAGATTTGATAAGTTTTGATAGCGCGAGCAAAACTCCAAAAGTGTTCCCTTAAAAACAGGGTCGCGTCCGGCTTTGTCTTTGAGATAGGTTTCAAAATTTTCGCGTGAATTGGCATTTTCGATAAAAGCTTTGGCAATACTCCAACGTTCGCCGTTTTTAACACGTTTCCACAGTTCGTCGATTTTAAGGGATGACGCTGTGTTTGAACGCTGAGCAATGTCGGCCAAAATTTCGTTCATATCGGCCACAAAAACATCAAATTTGCTCACAACAAATCCGTCTTTAATTTCGTGCTCGGCATCTAACATCACACGAACCACTAAATCGGTGTAATCTTGATTTTTTTTCATTTGAGCAAAAAGTTGTTCGAGGCGCTTATTTGTTTCTTTGCTCTTAAAGTATTGATTGATGCTTGTAAAAATCTGCCACATCAGCCAAATCGGAAGCACAACAAGCCCTGCATAAAGCGCAAGTGTATATGCATCGACAGATGTGACATCAACCATGGAAAAACGATTGTGAATAAATATTCCGACATAAATCAGCCACAAAAGTGACGAAAACATGGAAGCAAAAAATAAAAATGTGAGCAAGGAATGTCTCCAAAAAAATCAAGATATAAACACCGATATGCTACATAATTTTATGTTTGTTTTCAACTTCGAGAATAAAAAAATCAACAGATAAGAAAATAAAACTGTTTTTTTCTTTTAAATGATGGTATGAAAAAAAGAACTTTGATAATTTAAAAAGGCAGATTTATGGCTGAAGAAATCTCTAATGTGGTTCTTGATTTTGAACAAGAAATTGTGACGGTTGAAGAAAAAATCGCACATCTTGAAGAACTTTCAAAAACAGAAGATATTGATGTTGCAAAAGAAATTAAGCGCTTAAAAACAAAGTTGAACCGCTTGCTCGGTGAAGTTTATCAGAACTTAACACCTTGGCAAAAAGCGCAAATTGCACGTCACCCGAATCGTCCGCATACGCTTGATTATATTGAGGCTTTGATTGAAGATTTTGTGCCGCTTGCAGGTGACAGATGTTTTGCAGATGACGAGGCGATGATTGCCGGAATCGGAAAATTTGAGGGTATATCTGTTGTCGTTATCGGGCAAGAAAAAGGCTTTGATATGGCAACGCGTATGAAGCACAATTTCGGAATGGCCAGACCGGAAGGTTATCGAAAAGCACAAAGGTTGATGGATTTGGCCTCTCGTATGAATTTGCCTATTTTAACCTTTGTGGATACGGCAGGTGCGTATCCGGGGGTAGATGCCGAAGAAAGAGGACAGGCTGAAGCTATTGCCAAAACAATTGAAAAAAGTTTTCAAATTAAAACGCCGATTATTTCGACAATTATCGGTGAGGGCGGTTCCGGCGGGGCAATTGCCATTGCAACGGCAAATGTGGTTTTAATGCTCGAAAATTCAATTTATTCGGTGATTTCGCCTGAAGGATGTGCCTCTATTTTATGGCGTTCGGTGGATAAAGTCCAAGAAGCAACCGAAGCCCTCAAATTAACGGCAAATGACTTGAAAAAACTTAAAGTCATTGATGAAATTATTGCAGAACCCATCGGTGGGGCGCATCGAAATAGAAAAGCCGTGTTTGACAATTTAAGAGAAGCCATACGAAAGTATTTGAAAGAATTGCTTGCATTAACGCCTGCTGATTTAAAGAAAAAACGCAGCGAAAAATTTTTGGAAATGACGCGTAACTTAAAACCAGCCACACCAACCCAGAAGAAAAAGAAATAGGCTTTAACGATATTTTATCGAAAATGTGTTTTTACCTTCGGTGACGGCCGTTGCTTCATCAACACGATAGATGCGGCGTTTGGATCCATCGGCCATGAATGAACCTAAGAAATTTCCGTCTCCATCATATTTTTTATAGTCACCATTTGCTAAATACTTGTAGGAATAAGTCTTTTTGCCGTTTTCATCCCATATTTCTATTGGATTTCCGTTATTATCATACCCAATATAATATTCATAAGTTACGTTAGTATTTCTGTTCTTTATCATGCTTTGACATTTTTGTATATCACCGCGACATTTGACTTGAATATGTTCAGGAAAACCCCAATTATTAGAATCATTACCATTAATAAAACGTTCTATCGTATAATTCATATTATCAGATGCGGTTATAATTAATGTATGGGAGTTCGTCATTCCTAAAGGCATATATACTGTTTGTTCAGAAGTATTAGGAGAAACTTCAATGGTTCCGAAATTATTATCCCAAATTACAGGCAAATAGTTGCCCCACGTGGTGTGAACAAAGGTACTTGGAATTTTGAGTATACCATCACTGGTTCCCCAACCCATAGTAAATCCAACTGTAGCTCCCGTAATTCCTTCATTAATAATGAGATTTTTTACCAGCATTCCTTTTTTTTGCATATATTCAAAAAAATCGTAACCTCCACCTCCGTTCGCTCGTGCTCCTGTTATATCACCGGTGCCGGAAAAGGTCATAGTATAAGTTTCCGAATCATATTCATAAGTGCAAGTCCCGTGACATTCTGATCCGGTATATTTTTCTGCCCATGTATTTGCTGTCAATATGCTGTAACATAAAGAACATGATGCCAATAAAATAAACTTTTTCATGAGTGTTCTCCTTATATTTTTCTGAGATTCCGAAACAAGTTCGGAATGACAATAGAGTTAAAAAAACCGCCCAATCAGGCGGTCGGAGAGTTGAACAATCATGTTAGGTGAAATGACTCTTTTGGCCTTTAGGAATACCTTGTACATTCGCCAAAAGCTCCCCGACCAACTGGATATCGGGGATAAATATGCATTCCTTTTAAAAATAAAAAGGACAGCACATATTGCAGTGTTATCCGGCACTGCACCTAACAAAGAGCTGTTCAAAGCTCCGCGCCTTATTTCAGGCACTTGATATATTTCTATACCATGTCATCATATTAACATTTTTTATAAAAAATGTAAAGAAAAAAACCGTCTTGTGTGTGGCAAGGCGGTTTTTTTAGTTTTAAGAGGTTATAAAATTTCGATATTTCCGGCAGCAATACGTCCGCGGTCATCATATGGTTCATAACTGACGCGTTGGCCGTCAATTAAGCGTCTTAAACCCTTTTCTTCAAGTTTTGTGATATGCACAAAAATGTCTTTGCCTCCTTTTTCAGGTTCAATAAAACCATATCCTTTGCGCGTATTAAACCATTTTACAGTTCCGGTCGTCATCAATGTTCCTTTCATTTAAGTTGAAGTTGATTTAAGTTTGCGGATAACCGCTCTTTCGTCACGGTTTAAATATATATCCGCTTTCATAAAAATCAACTAAAAAGTTTAATGATATAAAATAGTATATTATTAGTTGTGTATAACTTCAGAAAAGTTGTATATTTGAGTGAGTTTTTCAATATATGCGCGCCGTGAGGCTTTGAGGTGCTTTTGATAAAATGTTTCTTTCAAGATTTTTAAAATGGGCTCTTTTTCGTTTGTTTTATGTGCCGCGATGGCGCATAAATAATAAACGGCAGCTTCAAAAACGGCATCTTGCGGACTTTTAAGATCGCGTGCGATGAGAAGATAAGTCGGGGTATACCCAGACTGATTTTGTTCAACTTGAACAGTGGATTGTTGTTCTTTTAGAAAACAGATTTTTTTTATAAAATTTTCAAACATGGAACCTCTCTTGTTTTGATTTAATTTAATATTCTAAAATTTGTTTGACAAGAAAAAAACTTGATATTCAGTCGAATTTATGCAATTATAAATTATGTACTTATATGGTGAAAGAAAATAAATATGGTGAAAAATGTAGATGATTATGTTAAGCGTTTTCAAAAATATATACCTGATAAATTTGAGGGTGATCGCGCTGAGCTTTTAATGGAATCAAGTTATGTCAAAGAAGATTACATTGCAGATCAAAAGTTAAAGATAAAACAAGAATTATCGGCATATGGTATTACAAGCGGGCAAGAACAGGGTGTGCCGGAATATAGCAACAGTAAAGCCAAATTTGTTTGGGAATCATTGAAGGTGAGGGATGTCATAAATTCTAATCAAGATGTTATTGAATATATGATGAATAATAAGTACTGGCGATCAGTTGCTGCTCATTCTATTGCGGCGACCGGCTTAAGAGATGGGTATAGACATCCTCTTGATATTATAAAGCAAGTCGGATCAAATTTATGGCATCAAAATGGATTTAAGGAAGATAAGCGTATCAAGGCAGATAAAATTTATGATCAAGCCCGTTACGATGAAAAGTATTTGATTGATTATGAAAATACTGTTCGCTTGATGGATTATTACAATTTTTATAACGGTATTCCTCAAGAATTTAATACTTTAGATGTAAGTGCTTGGCGACCGCAGAATATTGCTCCAGACAATGATAAAGCGGATTTTTATAAAGATAACAATATCAGTTCTACATTAAAAGAAAATTTATCAACAGTTTTGCTGAAATGTAAGGAAACTATGGAGAATCAGCCGCTTGATGCAAATAAAAACGAAGAAAAAGTTGTTAAAGGCCTTGCAACAGATATTATTGCCGAAGCATTATATTCTCAAAAATATAACGGAGCGACAGGTTGGGATTTATATACAAAATTAAATGAGCATGAGTTAAACACCGTTGGCGATCAACTCGGTCATTATTCTTTAAGCATCGGTCGTGATGAAAGAGGTTGTTATCTTTCATATTATGATAACTGGAACCTCTCATTTGATGAGGCATGCACAGGTCAAAGAGTGTCGGAAGATAAAAACTTAGAGTGGGGCACACCGATGGAAATTTATGATCGAATTTATTTTGATCCGAAGACTTTACAGCCAATTGATGTCAGATCTCCGTTAGATATTGCCGAAGAAAGACATGAAAAAATACTTGCAGCATTAATTGAGTATGACAAAAAGTATAGAAATGATATTAATTATGCGATGGAAAAGGAAAGCACGACATTAGCAGTCGATACGCCAGACAGAATGAAATTGGATATGGCCAGATATCAACAATTTATTGATACAAGAACAGATTATCTTGAGGCGAATCTGTCTGAACTTAAACAAGAAAATTTAACAACAAATGAGCGAACAGAAGAACATGCTGCGGCTTCAACGCCCGATGCTCGGACTTTTAAGCAATATTCCGGTCGATAAAGACAACAAAAAGGATCAAACACATCAGGTTTTGAGGAGAAAAAAGATTTGACTTTGAGTAAAAAAAAGCGTATATACTTGAGCGAGTTCGTTTGATGCTTCATCGTCTAATGGTAGGACAGCGGATTCTGACTCCGTCAATATTGGTTCGAGTCCAGTTGAAGCAGCCAATAAAAAAAAGCACCCTTGCGGTGCTTTTTTTGTTGGCTATTTCAATATGGGTGAAGAACCAATGGTTCGGAGCGGATAGTAGGTGAAAACAAGCTTAAAAAGCGCCGTTTGAACCTTACGACGCGAGGAGGACCCGCTTGCGGGAGTACCCAGTCCAGTTGAAGCAGAGGGTAAAAAAAGCACCCTTTGAGGTGCTTTTTTTGTTGGCTATTTCAATATGGGTGAAGAACCAATAGGTTTGAATTTCAGAGAAAAAAACTTGACAGAAAAACAAAAGAAAGTAAAATAAAGTGAAATAAAGGTTCAGAAAAAGGTACATAAAGGGCTCTTAGCATGCATATCATCGGGATTGAAAGCAAAATGACAGGCACGGATAATCAGATGCGCGGGGTTGTGGTACAGGGCGCAAAATTGCTCAAAAAAGGTGAAAAAGTACCTGTATCACGTGAGGCTTTGTTAAAAGCACCTGACGGCACAACTTTACACCCGAAAAATTTTTCTTCCCTATCTGATTTTAAAAAAGCCGTTGAGGTGCGTGTTGATGCTTATTTAAAAGAAAACAAAGCACCGGATTTTGTAGTTTTACCTTTTGACCAGTCTAAAAATAAAGAAGAAAACGAGGATGTAGACCTACTCTCTTTTGTTGTTAAAAAGGCTTTCAAAGCACGCGGCTATAAAGTTAAAACAATGGTTTTGTTAAGTAACCTTTATGATTATAAAAATGTTGATTTAATCAATGTGGGTAAACATCAGCTCTCTGATTTGGATGAGGCTGTTTTGAAATCAAATTTAAAGCTTAAATCCAGAGTGGTGGAAACACTGGGTGCCGCGAGTAATATTAATTGGAAAGCAATTCGAAATCTTGCTCATCAGCCGAACGCCGAGAAAGTCTTGGCAAAATATCGGTCTTCCAAAAAAGTTTCGGCTGAAAAGCCTCTTTTGGAAAAAGGTGTGGAAAGAAGCAAAAAAACAGTGTTGTTTTCTGTTGGGGGAATGACGAGTGATGGTGCCATCGATTTTGATATAAAAGATGCTGCCAAACTCATTAAGGCGGCACGCAAATTGCAGAAAAGGGGCTATAATGTTATTTTCACGAACTCTCCGCGTACGCCTTCTGATGTGACCGATTATTTGTTTGAAAGGTGCAAACTCTATCGTATGGAATTTTTTAATTCCAAAAAAATTGCCCAAAATGATGAGGAGGCGAAAAATTTCCGCAATTACAGCGGAAAATATAAAAAGGAATTTGAAAAACAAGCAAAAAATATCGGTAATATTTATCCGGCCGCTTTGGATGTGTGTGAATTTGTGGTCAACACGCATGACAGTTTTTCATATACTTCGGATGTGGCGGCCTTGGGGATTGTGAGCGTTGTTTATACAGGAAATTTTATAGATAAAAAAAGGCGTCCTGACTGTTATAAGCTCTTTGATTTATGCCACGAGAAAGGATATGTGATTTCGCTTGATGAAGCAATGGAAAGGATTGAACGCGGTGAAGAGATAAAAACAAAAAAGATGGACGATGTTTCAACCCAGCTTGTGGCGGCAATGACAAAATCTTTGGGCCTTGAACGCCAAAATGCAAACGGTGTTTGCAGATAAAAGAGTTTAAAAAATTATATATGTTTTGAACGAAACACTACCGGCTCACGCCGGTAGTGTTTCATTTCTCTTACAAGAGTTTTTCGATGTCTTCAATGATTAAAGGCGTTGTGAGGCGAAGCTCTTCAAGTAAATGCTGTGGGTTATAGCGGTCATAAAATTCTTTTTTGAGGCCGTAGTTTTTAACTTTCATCTTTGAAGAACTGTAAAACGCCGCGATTTTTTGCCCGAAACCGCCATCTAACACGCCGTCTTCAAGGGTGATGACGATGTCATGATTTTTTTGTAAATTCTTAAGCATTTTTTCATCTACCCCGTTTGCAAAACGCGGATTAATCAGCGTTGGCGTAAAGCCGAATTTTTTCTGAACGGCTTGAGCCAATTCTTCGCCTTTTTGATAAAAATCACCGAGGGCTAAGATGGCGATTTTTTCGCCTTGTTGTTCTATTTTGAAAGTGTTGATAGCGCTGAAATCTTGATCGGCATCGCGTGATGTGACGGCATTTCCGGGCATTAAAATCATCACCGGGTGCTCTTTTTGTTCAATCGACCATTCAAGCATATTTAAGTATTCTTCTTTAGAGGTTGGCGCTAAAATCACTAAATTCGGGATATTTGAAAACGCAGACAAAGCAAAAATACCCAAGTGCGTGACATCCGTTAAACTGTCAAATGAAGCAAAATTGAGTAAAATTGTGACCGGCGTGTTGTTGATACAAACGTCTTGCGAGATTTGGTCATAAGTGCGCTGAATAAAGGTGGAAGCCGTTCCGAGAAGCGGTTTTGCACCGGCTTTGGCAATACCGGAAGCAAAGGCAACCGCGTGTTCTTCGGCAATACCTGTATCCACATATTGTGCGCCCATGCCGGCACGCAATTCGGGCGATAAAGCAAAAATGTTCGGCATGGCGGGCGTAATAAACACAAAATCTTTATCTGACTTTGCTTTGTTTAGGATATATTCAGCTGTAAGCGACGGATAACTCTCAAGAGGAAATCTGCCTTTTGAGATGCCTGTTTTTCTATCAAACGGCATGCACCAGTGCCAGGCTTCTTTGTTTTCTTCGGCTATTTTGTAACCTTTGCCTTTTTTTGTGTTGATATGAACAACAATCGGGTGATCAATGTCTTTAACTTTTTGAAGGACCTTAATCATCGCTTCAATGTCGTTGCCGTTTTCTTCATAAATATAGTCAAGCCCGAATGCTTTGAAAATATTGTTTTTTGCTTCACCCTTGCTTTCGCGAAGCTCGTTTAAGTTCTGATAGAGCCCGCCGTGAACTTCGGCAATAGACTGTTGATTGTCGTTTATAATAATGATGAAATTTGACTTGATTTCAGAGCCTGCAAAATCAAGCGCTTCCAATGCTTCGCCACCGCTCAGCGATCCGTCCCCGATTAGGGCTATAACATTATATTTTTCTTTTTTCAAATCACGCGCTTTGACCAAACCGGATGCCAGTGAAACAGAAGTTGAGGTATGGCCGATGTTAAACAAATCATGTTCACTCTCAAGAGGGTTCGTGTAGCCGGAATCTTCGGCAAAACAAGCATCATCGATATAGCCTTGTTTGCGCCCCGTCAACATTTTGTGCGTATAGCTTTGGTGTGAAACGTCAAATACAAATTTGTCTTTCGGGCTGTCAAAAACATAGTGCATGGCAATTGTGGCCTCGACAATTCCGAAATTCGGCCCAAAATGTCCGCCGATTTTGGTCAATCTGTTAAAAAGAGCTTCGCGGATGTCAGAGGCTAAGATGTTTAATTGATCAATATTTAATTTTTTGACATCTGCGGGAGAATTGATTGTTTTTAAAATATCGTACATGTTTTTCCTTTCATTTTATTTTTTTTAAATAAGGCGATATGTTTGCCGAGCTCAACGCTTTTTGCAAATGCTCTAGAAATTGCTCGTCTTTGATGGTCGGTGTGTATTACAGGTTTTGGGCAAATTCTCTGATTTCATTTAACTTGGCCTCCGATCCGTTTTCACGACCGGCTGCCGTTATCACACCTTTATCTTCAAGGCCCATATAGCTCATGATGTCACGATAAATCGAAATGGCACCGGTATAAACACCGCGCGAGGCCGAGCTCAAAAGCAAGGCAGCCTTGGTGGCTTTTGTGGGTTTTCCGATAGCATAAATTCTTTGCATGACAGCTGTGAGTTGTGCCGAAAGGTTAAAATAATAAATAGGCGACGCATAAACAATCATGTCCGCAGTTAAATAGGCCGGCATGACTTTGGTCATATCATCTTTTTGAATGCATTGACCGTTTCCTTTGTTGTGGCAGTATTCACAAGCCAGACAACCTGCAATTTTCATTTTACCGACGTGCAAAACTTCAACTTCATGTCCGGCTTTTGTGGCGCCCTCAACAAAAGCTTTGACCATGGCTGTGGTATTCATGTTTCGCGGACTGCCGTTTAAAATTGCAATTTTCATATTATTTTCCTTTTTTATTTTAATGATATATAAGCTTATTTTTCTTATATTTTTTTAACAATATAAGCCATTCGTGTCAATGTTTTTGTGAAGATTTTTGTTTTAGAGCTTATCGGTCGGAAAAAAACTTAATTGAAGTTTAAAATTTTTTATTTTTCGTTCCATATTTTAGGGTAAATATCTTGCCAATTTTTGTTATGTGTGGCATTTTTTAGTTTATAAATTAATCGATCGTTTTGAAGAAATTTTTCGGTCAGTTCATAAGGAACAACCTCATCTTTTTGGCCGACATAGTGCATTTGAGGAATTTTGATAAATTGAGAATAATAATTTTGTAAATTCATTGAATCTTTTAAGCTTGGCAGATGATGATAGTTTGTCCATGACCTGTGGTCGAGATTGCCGGCAATAGTGATGAGTTTTTTAACGTTTAGATCTTTTTTTGTAACAGCAACCAGTGAGGCTACCAAGGCGCCGCCTGAAAAACCGATTAAAATCACATCATTGTTGCCTGCAATACTTTTGATGGCTTCATACGAACTTTCAATGACTTCAGGCGAAAAACGTGCGGTTGTCCAATATTTTTGTTCGCACATTTTGCTTTTTTGATATTGGCAAGGTCTGGCCAAATAAATAACGTTTGCACTCGGATCCGAAAATGCAATCTCGCGCATCAAGACCCCTTTAGGCGTCGGGTCAGATGTCGGAAGGCCGTGTGCGTTGAAAGCATAACCGTCACCTTCAATATATATTTTATAGACGCTTTTTTCAGAGGTTATCTTTTGAAAAGATGTGAGGGTAAAATATTTCGTTTGAATATCGTAACGAGTATATGCCGTCGGCACCTGAACAGATGCGCAGGCACTGATTAAAAAAAATGTTAAAATGAAAATCATCTGTTTCATAGGGCAATCATATCGCAAAATTAAAAAAAAGAAACTTTATTTTTTTAAAATATTTTATATACTTTAGAAAAAAAATAAGGAGAAAAAAATTGAAAAAAATTTTTTGTTTTGCCATTTTAAGTATTTTTTTAAGTTCTTCGGCTCAATCGCAGATGACGGATGCCCTTGGCGCACTTGCCATCGGCGGCGCGATGGGGGTGGGTGATATGCAAATGATCTCCAAAGGGCAGGGCGCGATGAATAATTTGCGCTTTCAAGAAGATTTAACGCGTTTGATGACGGATGCCCAACTTTATGGTGCCGGCCAAAGCACCTCGTTTGACGGTTTTAGGGGGCTTGATTGGAACATTTCAAGCGAGGGCTCTGAAACGGTTCTTGAATTTAATCATTTAAATGCGGCACTTTGTTTGATTTGCAAACAAAATGAGCCGGCCGTGAACCGCATTGAAATCAACGGCGGAAGTGCGTGTGGGGCAGAAGATAATCACGTTAAAATATATTTTTAAGTTTTGCGCACCACATAAAAAAACCGCCCGTAAAAACGGACGGTTTTTTTTTAAGATTTAAATCTTAGTTTGCTTTTTTCAAAGCTTCGCCTAAAGCATCACCGAGTGAAGTGTTGGCATTGTCAGAATTAGAGTATTCTTCCAAAGCTTTTTTCTCTTCGTCGATTTCAAAGGCTTTGACTGAAACACCGAGTTTGCCGTTTTTCTTATCGACAGATGTCAATTTGGCCTCTAAAACATCACCTTCGTGATAATTTTCAGGGTTTTGACCTTCTTTGTCTTTCGAAAGATCGGCTTTTTTGATGACAGCCGGAATACCTTCAACTTCAACGTTGACACCTTTGTCATCAATAGAGGTGACAATAGCTTTGACAACATCACCTTTTTTGAGGTTTTCAAGTGCTAAAGCAGCATTGTTTTCATCAAGTTGTTTGATGCCTAAACTGATGCGTTCTTTATCAACATCAACATCAATGATTTTAGCTTTAATGACTTGACCTTTTTCATAATTTTTAACAGCCTCTTCGCCGGCAACACCCCATGCAATGTCTGAAAGGTGAATCATACCGTCGATTTCATCTGTTAAGCCAATGAACAAACCGAATTCTGTGATGTTTTTGATTGTTCCTTCAATAACAGAACCTGCCGGATGTTCTTCAATGTAGGCAGCCCAAGGATTGGGTTGGCATTGTTTGATACCAAGGCTGATTCTTCTCTTTTCGGGATCAACTTCCAAAATTTTGACTTCAACTTCTTCAGAGGTTGAAACAATTTTGCCCGGGTGAACGTTTTTGCGTGTCCAGCTCATTTCAGAAACGTGGACTAAACCTTCAACACCGTCTTCGAGTTCAACAAATGCACCATAATCGGTGATGTTGGTGACAATACCTTTGACAACATCACCAACGTGATATTTTTCTGTCACGGCTTCCCAAGGATCATTTTCAAGTTGTTTCATACCCAAGCTGATACGTTGTGTATCTTCGTTGAATTTAATAACTTGAACTTTAATGGTTTGTCCGACAGACAAAACTTCAGACGGGTGATTGATACGTTTCCAAGAAATGTCGGTCACGTGTAACAATCCGTCAACACCGCCTAAATCAATGAATGCACCGTAATCTGTGATGTTTTTAACAATACCGTCTAAAACAGCACCTTCTTTGATGGCACCAATGAGTTCGCTTCTGGCTTCAGCTCTGGTTTCTTCCAAAACAACGCGGCGAGAAACAACGATGTTGCCTCTTTCACGATCCATTTTCAAAATTTGGAACGGTTGAGAAATACCCATTAAAGGTGAAATGTCTTTAATCGGGCGAATATCAATTTGTGAACCGGGCAAGAAAGCAATAGCGCCTTGCAGGTCAACCGTAAAGCCGCCTTTAACACGGCCGAAAATAATACCGTTGACGCGTTCGCCGGCATTCATGGATTTTTCAAGTTCAACCCATGCTTCTTCTCTGCGTGCTTTTTCACGTGAAAGAACAATGTTGCCTTCTCTGTCTTCATAGCGATCGACCATGACTTCAACTTTATCGCCGACTTTGAGTTCCGGATTTTGACCGAATTCACGAAGCGGAATGCGACCTTCGGATTTCAAACCGACATCAACTGTGACATAGTCATCTGTTAAACGTACAACGGTTCCTTTAACAACACGACCGACTAAACCTTGATCACCGAATTGTTCGTTCAAGAGTTCTTCAAAATTTTCTGTTGTTTCGGGAATTTTAAATTCTGTATTTGTCATAAAAAATATATTTCAAAAAAATGCCAGACCTTAATAGATAAGCGGACTTGTGCGTGTGAAAAAACTTTTAAAAAACCGCACCGTTTGATTAAAAGATGCGTTCTTTATACACGAAAAATTTAATTTTTCAAGCTTTTTATGATTGAAAGATCATAAATTTTTCAGTATGTGACTTTTGCAAAATAAAGCCCGCATGCCGGTGCCGTGACGCCGGCCTCGGCGCGTTTTTTGAGTTTTAAGATTTTTTCAACGTCTTGCGGGGTTAAATGTCCGTCGCCGACCATTTTTAAGGTGCCGACCATATTTCGAACCTGATGATATAAAAACGATTTGGCTTCCGTTTTAAAAATTATTTCATCACCCTCTTTTGTGATCTCGAGCTTGTCGAGCGTTTTTAAGGGAGATTTTGCTTGGCAACCTGCCCCTCGAAAAGAGCTGAAATCGTGATAGCCGATGAGGTATTTTGCGCCCTCGATCATTTTTTGAACATCTAAAGGGTAGTTCACATGCCATACTCTGTTTTCCAGCAAAACAGAAGGGGCACGACGGTTTAAAATGCGGTAGATATAACTTCGTTTTAAGGCCGAAAAACGTGCGTTAAAATCAGGGCTGACCTGCTCGACCTCAATCACATTGACGGGGGCATTTTTTTCTCTGAGTTTGGCGTTAAAGGCCTCTCTGATATGGTATAAATCCATATTCAAGGTCGCATCAAAGTGCGCCACCTGCGCAAGCGCATGCACGCCGGCATCCGTTCGGCCGGCAGCCGTCATCAAGGCCTTTTGGTGCGAAAAAGCAAAAAGTGCTTCTTCTAAATCTTGCTGAACACTTTCACCCACCTCTTGACGCTGCCAACCGACGAGATTTGTGCCGTCGTATTCTATGTTAATTTTGTATCGCATTTTCTTTATTCTAAATTTTAATGTATCATTGATAATTGATATTTGGCAAAAAAGCAAGAAGATATCCAAAAAAACTTGACTGATTTGTAAAAAAATATTATACTGAAATCAATAAAAAGTATTTATGTTAATTGTTTGGTTTATTAGTAGTCTGTTTTTTGGGTTTTCTCAAAGAAGAGCTGGTATGTGCTAAATGATTGATTTTAATATAACATCCTTGTCCTGGATGATAATTTATTTAGCTCATACAAAGGACAATTGTATGAGTACACCTTATTAAATTTTTTTTTATGGAAGCTGTAATTTTTTACGTTGTCTATTTTGCTCTGTTGTGTCTTGGTTATTGCTTAGTAAGTAAAACATATAAGATCAAACAGAACTGGTTGAGAAGCACTCTTCGGATTATAGGTATAATTATAAACATAATTTGCTACATCTTTGCATTTTATTTTATGATAGAACCTGATGGTTGTTATTCCTGCATGATGAGTGGTTTTATTTTGTTTGGTATGACTTTCTTGTATGGAAGCATGGTATAAGCAGAATAATTTTACCCAACGAACTAAAAAATAACCCTCGATAGCTTAAAACTATCAGGGGTTATTTTTTTTAGTTATTTTCAACCGACGAGATTTGTGCCGTCATATTCAATCGTTAGCTTAAAACGTGTCATATGATATGAAAACCGTGAGAAAAGTTTTAAGCGGCCTTAACAAAAGATTGTGCCGAGCCTAAAAACCCGAGTTTACGCTCGATTTCCCAAATGACTTTTAAGGCCTCTAACGCGCGCTCACCCGTGACGCGTGGTGTGGTCCTGCCGCAGACGCAATCAATAAAGTGTTTTTGTTCTGAAAACAGAGGTTGAGCCGAGGGGATGAATAAGTCTTCGGATGTGCCTTTCAGGCCATAGTTCATCCATTCGGGCAAGTTTTCTTTGTTGACGTAGTTAGATCTGCCTTGCCAACAAACTTTAATGCTTTGATTGATGAAATCCATATCCATATAGTTTTCATCTGTGGTGACGGTTAGGGTGCGAACGCGCGATTGTGTGATTCGGCTGGCCGTTAAGTTGGCGGTCACACCATTTTCAAACTGAAGAAGTGCTGAAATATAATCTTTGCCTTCGGGCTTATCAGCAGTTTTAACGGACATGGCTTCAACGTTAATGACTTTGGATTTAACAAGTGATTGAACCACTTCAACATCATGAATCATCAAATCCATTGCCACATCAACATCAGTAATTCTGCCGCTGGCCGCTGACATACGCTGGGTTGTGATTGAGCGGATTTTAGACGGATCATTCAAAATCTTGCTCATTTGTTCAACAGCCGGATTAAATTGTTCGATATGACCGACGAGCAAAACGGCACCGCTCTTTTGAGCGGCATTAATCAATCTTTGGCACTCAATTTCTGTGGTGGCAAGCGGTTTTTCCATCAAACAATGAATGCCTTTATTTAAAAAGAATTCCCCCACATCCGCGTGCGTGACAGAGGTTGTCACAACGCTGACGGCATCAACATTTGAAGCCACTTCTTCAAGTGATGAAAAGGCTTTAATATGAAAAGTTTCAGCAGCACTTAAAGCAGCTTCCTTAATAACATCATAAACGCCGACGAGCTCAACACCCGGAACGGTTTGATATGTTTTGATGTGATTTTTTCCCATCATACCTGCGCCGATAACGGCAACGCGAACATTATTTGTCATTTGATTAAAATTCCTTTTAAAATGTTATGAACTGGAGAGTTATATACCACTTTTTAAGATTAGATGTGACTAAAAATATGTTACATTTTATTTCATGAAAAAATCCATAAAAATTTTTGCTCATTTATTTAAAATCAGTTTCATGCGGATTACATCGTTTTTGAAAGGAGAAAAAAATGTCCATATTATCGCCGTTTTTATTTGTTGTTCTTGCTTCTGCCGAAGTTTCGGGCTCTGAAGTCACCATTGTCGGTTCGGCCTCAACGCCGAGCGGAAAAGAAATTAAAGAAGAAATGACTTTGCCCTCTGATGATACATATGCTCCGTTTCCAAACGTGGTCAAAGAAAGTCCAAGTGCGCCAACAAAGACACCGACCTTAAATGTGCAACATCAAAATGAACCCTTAAAAGAAGTGAACGAGTGGTCAGAGCAAAACCCCAAACCTTTTTCTATTTCGCCCCAAAAACAAGAAAACGAAATCGAAAATACACTTTATGAAGGTGGGGATCGCATTTATGATGTTCAATCTTATCCGATTAAGGACATTCAAACCATCACGGAGCCAAACATTGATCCGACAATTACAAATTATCCGGCATATTAAATTTTTTGATATTCAAAAAACACAGGGCGTCTGCCCTCATTTAAGGCCTTTTTTTGATATTTCGTTTCGACCCAGTCTTTCGGGGGATAGCGCCAATCATTTGAGCTTTTTGCGGTCCAGATAAAATCAGGGCATTCGTGCATGGTGCGCAGAACGTGTGCTTTATAAACCGGGTGATCGGTTGCAATCTGTAAAATACCGCCTTTTTTTAAGATTCGAGCCAATTCTTTTAAATTATCCGGGTTGATAAAGCGTCTTTTGGCATGGCGTTTTTTGGGCCACGGGTCCGGAAACAGTAAATATATTTTATCAAGAGAATGACTTTTAATACGTTCAAACAAAAGCCGAACATCATCATCAAAAATGCGGATATTATCGGCTCGATCTGAGGTCAGCGAAACATCATCCGTGATGGCTTCGGCATTTTTTATGCCGGTTAAAGATGTTAAAAGGGAGGCTACGCCGTTTTTAAAAACCTCAACACCGATAAAACCTGTTGTTTTTTCTTTAAGCGCAAGGCCTGCCAAATGGGCCCCGTCGCCAAACCCGATTTCAAGACAGATTTTTTGAAATTGAGAGGAAAATAACGTATCAAAATCGAGCATTCCTTGCTTGGGCACACTGATTTGAGATAAAAACTCATCAAGCAAAAAACTTTTGGCTTTTCGGATGACACGGCCTTTGCGGCGTCCGAAAAATTTCGGGGTTTGTATTTCGTTCACAATTCAGCTCCGTTTGGTTTGATTTTCTTCGCTTAAATTGACGTCTGATTTTGAAACGGCGACAATTAAATCAAACAAATATTTTGCGATTTTTCGATTGTTGATTTTGTAGTAAGCCGTGACGAGTTCAAGCGTTTCTTTGCGCTTCATCGGGTCATAATCAATCTCGGGGGCGTCTTCGTTGAAATCATTCAAAGGCTTTGAGGTGAGCATCATCGGGCTTTGTTCTTCAATCTCAAGGGGCATATCGGCAAAGAAAAAATCCATCGACACACCTAAAACGCGACTGATATCCCACAGGCGGCTGGCCCCCACTCTGTTCAGGCCTTTTTCATATTTTTGAATTTGTTGAAACGTCAGCCCCATTTTTTCGGCCATTTGTTGTTGGCTCATATGTAAAACTTTGCGACGCAACTTAATCCGGTTGCCGACGTGTGTGTCAATCGGGTTCGGTGCACCGGCTGTTAAGCGCCCGCGTGGTGATTTTGTTTGTGTTTCTGTCATTGTTCTTTGTTCCTAAAATACAACTATTAGTTTGTATATAAAATATTATCGCATTTATGTCAACTTATCTCAACGTTTATACACTATTGCTTTACATAACAGAAAAACTAAAAATCCGATGAGTACAATTAAAAAGTAAATCGAAAAATTGCAGTTGGCGTAAAATGTCGAAACATTGAGCGTTTGGGGCAGATAAACATCTTGAAAGGCTTTTTGATTAAGCTCTATTTTGGCAATGACACGCCCCATGGGGTCAATGACGGCGCTGATGCCGTTGTTGGCGCTTCGAATAATGGTGATACCTTCTTCAACGGCGCGCATTTTAGCCGAGCTTAAATGTTGATAAGGGCCGAAACTGTTGCCGTACCAACCATCGTTGCTGACCAAAACAATAAATGAGGGTTTGTTTTGGCGATCAAGAACTTGATCGGGGAAAATGATTTCATAACAAATGAGGGCTGCAAAAGGGGGTAAATTTTTGAGATTTAATTGTTTATATTTTTGCGTTGTCGAAATATCGGTAATTAAATTGGTGACAGGTCGTAAAAAGCTTGGAAGATATTTTCGAAAAGGGATATATTCACCAAACGGAACAAGATGATTTTTATCATAAAAATCAATCATTTGTCCCTTATCGTCAAAAACCCCCATGGCATTATATATTTTTTTGCTTTTTTCATCAAAACGCAGCATACCTGTCATTAAATATCCGTTTTGAGGGATTGCTCGTTTAATTTTTGCCTGAAAATAAGGCGAGTGTTCCAAATCAAAAGCGGTCGCCGTTTCACCCCACACAACAAACCGGACATTGTTGAAAGGTTCTTTGGCACTCATATCAATATAGGTTTGAAGATTGTTTTCAAGCGCGTTTTCATCCCATTTTAAGGATTGAGAAATGCTCGGTTGAACAAGCCGCACTTTAATCTCTGAATCGTTTTGTGATATTGATTTTAAGCGCAAGGTCCCAAATGAAAACATTAAAATCATCAATATACTTAAAACGGATATGCCGCTTTTATATTGTTTTTTGAGGGTAGCATAACAGCTTGCGCTGATGATGCAGACAATAAATGATAAGCCATATGTTCCGATAACCGAAGCACTTTGAATAAACGTGTCTGAAAAGGCAAAGACGGTGCCTGCCATATTCCACGGAAAGCCTGTGAAAATATATGCTCTTAAATATTCCATCAAAACAAAAGATGAGCTGAAGGCTAAAAGGCGTATCCATAAATTTTGATTTTGAAAAAAGCGCCAAATCAAAAACGGAAAAATAAAAAATATACCAAAAACGGCACCTATACCAAACAAGGCGACAGGATAGAGCCATCCAAAGGTTGGAATATCAATAAGCAAAGCATTTGAAATCCAATAAAAACCGACCATAAAGTGACCAAAACCGAACAAATAGCCGGTGAGAGCTGTTTTTTTATAACTTTGAATTTCACTTAAAATTTGCCACATCAGCACAAACGCAATGACAAAACAAAACAACCAATAAAGCGGTGCAAATGAAAGAGCCGATAAGGCTCCCAAAAAAAATGCACTGCTTAAAGGGTGTTTTTGTAAAAATTCCATCTTTTATTCCTGATACGGATCGGGCACGCCAAGAAGTGATAAAATATCAATCTCGATTTTTTCCATCTCTAAGCGCTCGTCATCATCGATGTGATCATAACCTAAAATATGAAGAATGCCGTGTGTTAAAAGATGCTCAAAATGGTCTTTGAAAGGTATATCGAGTTCTTTAGCCTCAGCTTGCAAGCGTTCAAACGAAATGATGATGTCGCCGAGCTCAATGTCCGTTTGCTTTTCTAAATTATCTTCAAAATCTTCGCCGTCAATGTTGGCAAACGAAAGAACGTTTGTCGGTTTATCCATGTTTCGAAAGGTTTTATTTAAATGGTGAACCGTTTCGTCGTTGCTCAAACAAAGGTTGATGGAAAAATTTTTGTTTTCTTTTAAAAACCAAACCAAATCCGTAACGACTTTTAGCGTGCTGTTTTTCACACTTTCAATCGTTTCTGAAACGGAAAACGAAAGAGTTTCCCACGCTTTGTCATCAATGTTATAAAAAATGTCGAATTTATTCATTTTCTTTTTTCTGTAATTCTTTATAGCGGTTTTCATATGCTTGAACGATTTTGGCAACTAAACCATGGCGCACAACATCTTTTGAAGAAAATTCAACAGATGAAACACCCGCAACATTTTTTAAGATACCCAAAGCATCTTTTAAGCCGGAAATAACACCTCGCGGCAAGTCAATTTGGCTTAAATCGCCGTTGACGACCATGCGTGAATTTTCACCCAAACGCGTTAAAAACATTTTCATTTGCATCGGGGTTGTGTTTTGAGCTTCGTCCAAAATCACAAATGCGTTGGCAAGGGTGCGCCCGCGCATAAAAGCCAGCGGGGCAATTTCAATTTCGCCAAGCGAGAGTTTTTTATCCACCGTTTCGGCCGGCAACATTTCATACAAAGCGTCGTATAAAGGTCTTAAATACGGATCGACCTTTTCTTTCAAATCGCCCGGTAAAAAGCCGAGATTTTCGCCTGCTTCAACGGCCGGTCTGGATAAAATAATTTTATCGATTGTGCCCTCAAGCATCATCGAAACAGCCAGTGCAACGGCTAAATAAGTTTTACCGGTTCCGGCAGGTCCCAAACCGAAAACGAGTTCGTTTTTCATCATGGCTTCAATGTATTTTGCTTGTGTGGCAGATCTGGGGTAAATATAACGTTTTTTTGTTTTGAGGACAATTTCGTTTAAATTGTGCGCTTCGGTTTCATTTGTTGTTCCGCCCGACATACGAATGGCCGCTTTGACTTCTTCTTCGCCGATATTAATGTTTTTGCTTGCTTTGTCATAAAGAAGCATGAGGGCTGTTTTGGCATAATCTATATCTTGTTTGTTGCCTTTGATTGTAATCTCGTTTCCGAAATTTAAAATTTCGACGTTAAGCATTTTTTCAATCAACCTTAAATTGGCGTCTGCCGCGCCGACAAGTTTTTGAATGAGTTGATTGTTGTATAATTCAAAGTTCAGTTCTGCCATTTTTAAATAACCTTTCCTTTCAGTGAATTTGTTGTGGCGTCTTCAATCAAAACTTTTTGAATATGAAACATGTTTTCTTCATTTGTGACAACATGAACATTTTGCATATAAGGTGTGCGACCGATGAGCTGCCCCTTATGACGTCCTTTTTCTTCAAATAAAACATCCATAACCTTTCCGATGCTTGCTTTGTTGAAATTTTCTTGCAAGGTAAACAGTTTGTTTTGCAAAATATCAAGGCGCTCTTTTTTGACTTTTTCTTCAACCTGATTTTCCATCACGGCAGCCGGTGTGCCGGGGCGTTTGCTGTATTTGAAAGAAAAAGCCTGAATGTATTGAACCTTTTGGACCAAATCGAGTGTTTGCTCAAAATCTTCATCCGTTTCTGAGGGAAATCCGACAATAAAATCTGACGACATTTCAAGTTTGGAATTGGCCTCTTTTAATTTTTGAACGGTTTCAAGATATGTTTCGCGCGTGTGGCGTCTGTTCATCAATTTTAAAATGCGATTGGAGCCTGATTGAACAGGTAAATGCAAATAAGGCATTAAAATTTCAATATTATGGTGGCAAGCAATTAATTCGTCCGTTACATCTGCCGGATAAGAGGTTGTGTAACGAAGCCTTTTGAGCCCGTCTATTTCGGCAACTTTATTGAGTAAATATGCCAGTGACCTTTCATGTCCGTTTTCATCTTCACCATGATATGAGTTCACATTTTGCCCGAGTAAATTAAGCTCGAGTGCACCGCTTGAAACCAATCTTTTGGCCTCACTAATAACATCTGCAATGGGCCTTGAGTATTCAGCACCTCTGGTGTAAGGCACGACGCAATAGGTGCAAAAATTGTTGCATCCCTCTTGTATGGCTAAAAAGGCTGTGCCACCGTGAGCTTTATTTTCAGGTAAGAAATCAAATTTTGACACAGCCGGAAAATCGGTATCTAAAACGTTTTCGGCTTTCTTTTCTTTGATTTTTTTCAAAATTTCGGGCAGCCTGTGATAGGTTAAGGGACCGAATGCAAAATCAACGTAAGGGGCACGCTTAAAAATTTCTTCATCTTCGGCCTGAACAACACAACCGGCTACGCCAATCACGGTTTTTAAACCTTTTTCCAAGCGTTCGTTTTTAATAAGTAAAGCACGTCCTAAATCCGAAAAAAGTTTTTCGGCAGCCTTTTCTCTGATGTGGCATGTGTTAAACAATACGAGGTCTGCCTCGCTCTGTTTTTCGGTTTTTTCATACCCCATGGCTTCAAGCATAGAGGCCATGCGGGCGCTGTCATAAACATTCATTTGACAGCCGTATGTTTTGATAAAATATTTTTCACTCATGTTTTTTCTTTTCACTTTGGTAAATATGCTACGGCAAAGCTTAATTTTTTTCAAACATTTTTTATGATAATTGCGCTTTTTTTTCAGGTAAAGTTTTTTATTTGAAGATAATTTCTTTTAAAACGGCTTTGAAAGGCTGGCCTTGGGGCGCTGCGATATAAGCTCCGGCTTTGAGTTCATCATCGGCTCCTTTTAAATAAAATTGACGCAACCTGACGTAATTTTGCCCGTCAAAGGAATAAGAACACACAAAATCATCCTCTTGACGCTTGAGTTTATAATAAATCTCCTGAGGCATACGTTTGATTTTGGCACCTGCCCAGTCGGAGTGTCCGGATAGGGTCAGGCATGTGCCGATTTCAATATGATTTTCATCGGCTGACATCAGTGAGGCCTTAAACCAGTTTCGCTCATCAATTCGGACCATGATGCCGCACTGATTAAAATTGATTGCGTTTTCAAACGACCATTTCAGGGTCAGATTGAAATTATTTGTTGTTCTTTTGAAAAAAAATGAGCCGTTGTCTTTTTTGAGCCCATGATGAACAGATTGCCAAAAGTCTGTGTTTGCAGCTGCCTCAACACTCATTTGCCCGTTTGAGAGAACGACATTTTCAGGCTCATTTAACCATTCAAAATCAAGAAGACCTTCCAGTATCATTAAAAGTTCCTTTTCGCTGCCTCACCCGTTTCGTTTAAGACTTGTTCCAAAAGCTGATTTTTTTCGCTTGGGGCGACAATTTTTAAGGTAATGATTTCATCGCCCGATCCTTTTGCAGAAGAAAGGCCTTTGCCTTTTAACCTTAATTTTTCGCCGGATGATGAATAAGGCGGAACAGTGATTTTAACTTTTCCGCTGACGGTCGGAACAGTGATTTTTGCACCCAATACGGCTTCTTTGATTGAGATCGGAAGCTCTAATTCCACATTTAAGCCCGAAAGCGTAAAATAGGGATGCGGACGCATTCTTATTGTGATGAGAACATCGCCTGGTTGACCGCCGTAAGGGCTTGGGTTTCCCAAGCCTTTGAGACGTAAAACCCCACCGTTTTCAAAACCGGCCGGAATTTTGACATTTACGTTTTTACCATTGATATTGAGCTTTTTTTCAGCGCCTTTGGCAATATCTAATAAATCAACATCTAGAGTATAAGAAATATCTTGTCCTTTCGGCGCAGCTGACCCAAACGGATTTTGAGCACCGCTTGTTCTTCTTTTCGCGCCACTAAAAGCGCTCATAATATCATCGCCGAAAATAGAAGAAAAATCAAATCCGCCCGCCCTAAACGGGTTCGAAGAACTCGAATATGTGCGGTATGTACCGCCGGTAAAAGGATTTTCACCGCCGAACCCGCCGGCACCGAAACCGGTCGGTTTGCCTGAGGCGTCAATTTCGCCTGCATCATATTTTTGGCGTTTGTCTTTGTCTCCTAATATTTCATAGGCGGATGAAACTTCTTTAAATTTTTCGGCGGCTGCTTTGTCGTCTTTATTTAAATCCGGATGATAACGGCGCGCCAGTTTTCGAAATGCAGACTTAATTTCTGCATCTGTTGCGGACCTTGAAACACCTAAAACATCATATAAATCTGCCATTTTATTAAAGCCTTTAAAAACATTCATTCCTAAAGGTTTATATAGGAAATTTTATTTTCTATTGCAAGTCAACGCAATCAAATGTTGCAAGTCTTGAATGATTTTCGCGCATGACAATTTCACGAAGCTTAGCTGTTTGTTTTTGATTTTTTTGATTGCAATAATGTGCGGCCAAAGGCGTCAGTTCATCTATTCTGACATCACGATATTCATAAGAAACAGAGGTTTCATTGCGACGTTTTTCAACAATGTTTTCTTTATATCTATTAAGGTCAATGTCTGAAATATAATTTTTTTCTTCCATACGCACATTTGTTTCATCGCTTTGCGCCGGCATGTTTGAATATGAAACGTTGTTATCGTCTTTAATCAGCGGACCTTGTCTGATACAACCGGTTAAAGCAAAAAACATAAATGCGGCCATGATTTTTTTGATGTTCATCTTTTTACCCTTTATAAATGGTTTTATTTTGGGTCAGTCTAGCAAAGATATCTAAAGAAATTGTTAATTCAGCTGGTTATAAATTTGAGCACCCGAATCATGTAAAATGTTATAAATATTTTGGTTTTTGCCGTTTTTATTTTTGGCGTTTGAAAGTTCTGACAAAGATTTTTCAAGCCATTCGTTGAACTTTTTATTTTGCCTTAATTTTTCAAGGTCATCTTTAATTTTTTCATCTTGCATTTTATAATCTAAAACGGCTTTAAGCGTGGCAAAATAAGCCGCTTCTTTTTGCGAACTCATGACAGGCGCTGCAAAAACCGAAAAAGCGAGTAATTGAAAAATGGCGATAATAAAGATCAGTTTTTTCATTTCAGAACTCAATAAAATTTGAATTTTTTTGTTTCGTTTTTGTTTTGATATTGGAGTTCTGTTTTGAAGAAATTTTTAATTTTTTTAAGATTCTGTCTTTAACGCGAGAAAATGCTTTTTCATTTGCTTTCATTTTGTTTTCATGCTCGGTAATGTTGCCACGCCCCAATCCCCATTGTTTCATTTTTTCGAACCATTTATTTTTAGGCATTTTCCATCCCATGGACAGAATATCATTCGGTACGATTCCTTTAATTTTGACACGTAAATTATGCGCTGATTTTTTGATTTGTTCATCAACGATTTTTGGGTCTTCCCATTTGTTGAATTTGTGTTGCATGGCAGATAAAATTTTCAGAACCGAGGCGACCTTTGTATCTGTTCCGGCAAGCTCATTTGCAACGTTTGGATACGAATACACAAGAGAAATCGGAAGTAAGCACTTGTATTCATCAGGATATTCTCCCAGATTTGAATGATATCTGGTTTCGGGATCATCACGATAAGGGTGAGCCAAACAATTGCCGATGATGATATCTTTGGCAATACCGTCTAAATTGTCATAAGAAAAATATCTTTTCTTTTCATCGGTTTCAACAGGTGTATCTGCAATATAAAAATTCGTTCCGGCAACTTTTTTCTCATCTTCCATTTGTTGAAATTTAAGCGAAAATTCAGATGCAATACGCGTCTGATAAGCCGGATATGTGAACATCATGAAATTGACGTCTTTCTTTTGATCAAAAAATTTATTACGAATTTCGCCAAGTAATTTAATATTGTCTGCCGCTGAAACATCATTCGGTGTGACCAAACATTCTTTTAAAATGTCTTTACTAACACCGAGTGCTTCAAAATAATGCTTATACATCTCAACTTCGGAACCGACATTAAATTTGAGATCTTTATTTTCAAAATTGGTGTTACCTTGATTATCGTGCAAACCGAGGAAAATAATTTTTTTAGGCTTTCCCGTTTTTAAAAAGTCATTATACCAAGACCAAACGGCGGCCTCAGCAGACCCGGGGTGACCCGAAAACACGACAAGCGCATCCACTTCTTGAGGAACATCCATATAATCTGCTCCTTTGATCTCACGCTTATAACCATCATAACGAATCGTTTCGCCTGCTTTGATGCGTCCTTTGTCTTCAGCTTCTAAAACGGTTTTCTTTTCAGCATCCGTTAAATGAAAAGTGAGCATATCCTTTAATTTATTTTCTTGAACGTGCTCTTTTGCCATATTAGCTAAAGCCACAATTCCTTTGTCCTGATTATTTTCAACCAAAGAAAGAGCATATTTAATATCTCTTTTAAGGAGAATAAAATCTTTTTGTGTATGTCCGCGCTCAGCCCATTCTTTTTGATCATAAGCGCTTAACGGTAAATCTTTTCCGTTTGTCATGTCTGTGACGATTTGTTCATAAATTGTGGGCGTATAAGACATCGAATTTCTCCTTTGATGCGAAATTTAATGTCAGTATACATATTTTTTGACAAAAATCAAGGATTTTAAACAAATTTTTCCGTGCGGAAATCTAAAATTTTTTGTTTGAACTCTTTATCTTTTTTCAAAGTTTCAAATGAGGGCATATCAGTGGCATGAAGAGATTTTTGAATTTCAAAATTAAGACGCAGACGCTCGATATTTTTTTGTAAAATTTCTTTTAAGAATACTTTGTTTTCATCTGCTTCTAATTCTGTTAAAGCCGCTTCAAAAACCGATTCAAGACGTTCTTTGTTTTGAAACCGAGAAACATGATTTAGAAATAAAATCATGTCTTTTGCAAAGGGGGACTTTTCAAATAAAATATCTTTGTTTTGATGATAACATTTTGCAAAGTCGGAATATATTTTAGGGATTTTTAGGCGTTTTTCAATGTTTTGAATTTGCTCAAATGTTAAATCAGAAACAAACAGAGCGTATTTGATGACGGGTTTTAAAACTGAATCGTTTTGAAAGAGTTTTTGCCATTTTTGGATATGGCTTTGATATAAAAGTTCAATTTCGGGCAAAATTTCGTTTAAGGCAAAGCACTCATGCATCGAAATGAGAAATTTTTCAAAATGCTTGGTTGTGAGTGCCTTTTCAAATTCTTGAAAAATACGCTCGGGCGACAAATTTTTCAAATCACCCTTTGTGACCATTATTTTTGCGAGCTCTAACGTTTGAGAGGCAATTTCAAAGTCAAGCTGTGCAGAAAATCGACACATTCGAAGAACACGCAAGGGGTCTTCGGGAAAGTGTTTATCCGTGATATGGCGGATTATTTTGTTTTCAATATCGATTTTACCTCCGACCAAATCAATGAGTTCATGATTTTGCTCGTTATACATTAAAGCATTCATCGTAAAATCGCGGCGCAAAACATCTTCTTCTTTTGTAACGTCTTTGGAAAAATCAAACTTAAAATCGGTATGTTTTAAACCCGTTTTAATTTCGCGTCTGGCAAGAGCATATTCTTCTTTTGTAACGGGGTGCAAAAAGACCGGAAAATTTTTGCCGACCTCGATAAAACCGAGGTTTTTCATTTCATCGGGTGTTGCCCCGAAAACGACATAATCTTTGTCGCTTTGAGGGAGTTTTAAGAGCATATCGCGTACAGCACCGCCGACTAAATATATTTGCATTGACACCTTCTTTCAAACGAAAGATTAATGCATCTTATTGATAAAATCAATTTTTAAATAGCATTGAGCTGATGCGAAAAATTAAATGCTTGACTATTGACTTGAAATGTCTTAAGAAAAAAATCAGTTTTAATCAATGGAGTGTGTAAACAAAATGAAAAACTTTTTAAATGAATTCAAAAAATTTGCCATGCGCGGTAATGTGATTGACATGGCCGTCGGTATCATTATCGGTGCCGCTTTCGGTAAAATCGTTAATTCACTCGTAGAAGATGTTTTAATGCCCCCGATCGGACTTATTTTGGGTAAAGTTGATTTTTCAAATTTACAGCTGAATTTGTCTGAAGGTGTTGCTATTCGTTACGGTGCATTTATCAATGCTTTAATCAGCTTTTTGATTGTGGCTTTTGCTGTGTTTTTGCTCATTAAAGCCATTAACACCATGCAAGAAAGATTGGATAAAAAAGAAGCCGCAGCTGAGGCAAAGGCGCCGACAACAAAAACATGTCCTTATTGCATGAGTGAAATTGCAATTGCTGCGACACGTTGTCCGCATTGTACATCTGAATTAAAAGATAAAACACAGCTGGCCTCAAAGGCTGCGCCTGCCACAGCAAAGCGCCGTCCCGGTCGTCCGAAGAAAAAATAAATAAGGTTCAAGCGCCTGTGATCAAACAGGCGTTTTTTTTGCCATGTTCAAACCGCTGTCCGTTTATTTTCACTGGCCTTATTGCAAGAGCAAATGCCCTTATTGCGACTTTTTTAAAAAAGTCCAAAAAAATGTTGATGAAACAAGCTTGGTAAAAGAATATATAAGTGAGCTTGAGTATTATCAAAATCTTGTGCCTCAAAGAAAAGTGCAATCAATTTTTTTTGGTGGCGGAACACCCTCGCTGATGAACCCTAAAACGGTCGAAAAATTGATTGAAACGGTTTTTTGTCTTTGGAAACCTCAAGAAAATCTCGAAATTACCTTAGAGGCTAATCCGAATTCTGACAGGCCTCATTTGTTTTCTGATTTAAAAAATGCGGGGGTGAACAGGTTATCGCTTGGGGTGCAGGCCTTAAATGAAAGTGATTTGAAGTTTTTGGGGCGGACACATACATTAAAAGAGGCATACAAAAGCATTGATGAGGTGTTAAAAGTTTTTGATAATCACTCCATCGATTTAATTTATTCAAGACCGCATCAAAAGCTTGAAGATTGGGAAAAAGAACTTCAACAGGCAGTTTCATTTGGTTTTAAGCATCTTTCGCTTTATCAGCTGACTATTGAGGAAGGAACTGTTTTTTTTAATAAAGGCGTGCAAGCGCTTGAAGATGAAAAAGCTTCAAAAATGTATCAAACAACGGTTGATTTTTTAAGAGAACATGGTTATCCGCGTTATGAAGTTTCAAATTTTGCAATGCCTGTTTATGAATCTATACACAATAAATGTTACTGGCAAGGTGATGATTATATCGGAATAGGTGAGAGTGCACATGGCAGATTAAATATAAGTGAGCAAAATTTTGCTTATGTTCATCCGCATATTTCAGAAAAATTAAGCTCTCATGAACGCGCCGAAGAATTGCTGATTATGGGCTTGAGGCTTCAAAAGGGAATAAATAAAACGCATTTTAAAGAAATTTGCGGCTTGGATTTTGACACTTTCATCGATCAGGAAAAACTTCACACGCTTGTGGCGGAAGGATTTTTAATCGACAAGCCAAATGTTTTGAGAGCAACCGATCAGGGATTTTTAGTCCTTGATAAGCTCGTTTTGGAACTTTTTTGATAAAAAAAACGGTTTTATAACTCAAAGACCTGCTTGAAATTATTTTAAAAAAATGTATACTTCTCGGTATGGGACGAAAATTTAATAAATTCTTTCAAGTTTTAATTTCCTTGATCGTTTTGACGGCGGTTTTGGTGCCGCTCAAAGTTTGGGCCGAAGAAAGCGAAGAAACACCGCCCAAAGAATGGATGGATTTTTTAAGTAATCTCAAAAAAGATATGATTTCAAAAGGTATTTCTGAAAAAACGATCGAAAAAGCTTATGGCAACCGTTCGTATTATCACAAAAAACCTGAGGTTAAAGCGCTTGAACAAATGCAAGCCGAATTTATTTTAACTTCCACAGATTACATTAACAGAATTGTCACAAAATCAAGGGTTGAACAGGCACGCAAAAAATATAGAAAACTTCAAAAAAAATATGGCAAAATTGAAGAAGAATACGGGGTGCCTCTTTCGTATTTAACGGCATTTTGGGCTGTTGAAACCAATTTCGGGCAAAATAAGGGAAAACATCATTTAATTGATAGTTTAACAAATTTAAGCTATAAAGGAAGGCGTGCAAAATTTTTCAAAAACGAGCTCTATCACGTTTTGAAAATTATGGATAAATTTGACTTGTCGCATGAAAAAATCAAAGGCTCATGGGCCGGCGCTATGGGGCATTTTCAATTTATGCCCTCAACATATAACGCTTATGCCAAAGATTATGATGGCGACGGGGTGGCTGATATTTGGGATGAGTTTTCAGACGCTTTGGCTTCAGCTGCCAACTATTTAAGCGATTTGAAGTGGAAAAAAGACGAACCTTGGGGACAAGTCGTTTCTTTGCCGTGGAATTTTGATTATCACCAGACGGGAAGAAATATTAAGAAAACAGTCAAAGAATGGAAAAAAATCGGGGTCACAAAACCGGACGGCAAACCTTTGGAAGTTGATGATGATTTGAAGGCCTCAATTATTATGCCGGACGGATATAAAGGGCCGACATATATCGTGTTTTCAAATTTTAACCGGATTATGATTTGGAACAGATCGGATAATTATGCCTTGGCGATCGGAATTTTGGCAGATTATGTTTCATCTGATCAGCCCTATCAGCCTGTTGCAGGGCCTCAAAGACACGCTTTAACCAATAAAGATATTGCAGTTGTTCAAAAATTTTCAAATAAGTTTTTCAAAACGAATTTAAAAGTAGATGGAAAATTGGGTCCCAAAACAAAAGAGGCCGTTAAAAAAATTCAGAAAAAAGCAAAAATGCCCGAAGACGGTGTGCCGAGTTATAGGTTGTTGCAGCAAATTAAAAATTATAATCCGAAAACCGGATTTGCCCCGCCGCTTCCGGAAAAAAAGAAAATTTTAAAATAGTTGTATAAGCTTGAAATCTTGCTTGATGAAAGCAAAAAAAAAAGATACTCTCTTTTTGAACTTTAATAACAGAAAACAGTGATAATGAAAAAAAACTTTTTATTCTTATCTTTGAGCCTTGTTTTACTCGGTTGCTCTAATGCCGGAACGCCCGAGGTCGGCAATTTGTCGCCTAAAGCGCAAGCTGTTGTGATTAAGCAATACGGCGGTGTTTATAAGGTGGGTAATCCCTATCAAATTATGGGGCGTTGGTATTATCCGAAAGAAGATTATAATTACTCCGAAGTCGGTATGGCCAGCTGGTATGGTGATGATTTTCATGCCAAAAAAACGGCAAATGGTGAAAAGTATGATATGAACACTTTAACGGCAGCGCACCGCACCTTACCGCTTCCATCTATTGTGAAAGTGACAAATTTAGAAAACGGAAGGTCGCTTGTGGTGCGGGTCAATGACAGAGGTCCGTATGTGAAAGAACGTATCATCGATCTTTCAAAACGTGCGGCAAGTCTGCTCGGCTATCAAACCAAAGGAACGGCAAAAGTTAAAGTCGAGGTGTTGGAAAAAGAAAGCAAAGCCTTAAAAGCCGCCATGCTCGGCCAGGAATATTCCGCAGGTGTTCTTCAAGCAGATTCCGTTATGCCGTCAAACGAGGACCTAAATACGCAATTTTCATTTGATGATTATTTTATACAGGTTGGTTCATTTCGAGAAAAATCTTTGGCAAACAACTTTGAAGCAAAACTTAAAAAATTCGGACATACAAATGTTGCAAGCGCCGAGGTAAACGGTGCAAAATATTATCGTGTGCGCGTCGGGCCTATTCCAACCAAAGATATTGCCGAAGAAAAACTTTCGGAAATTCAATCCAAAGGCTTTCATGATGCCAGAATCGTACATTAAATAAAGGAGAAAAAAATTGAAGAAAATTTTATTGATTTTGGGAATTTTGTCGGCGTATGCCGGTATGGCTGAAGCTTTTGAAACAAAGGCAGAAAATGCCATTTTGGTCGATTATGATACAGGCGCTTATATTTTTGCGAAAAATCATGATGTGCAATTACCGCCGGCTTCAATGAGCAAACTCATGACCATTTATATTATTTTCGATAAACTTCAAAAAGGCGAGTTGTCGCTTGATGATGAATTTTTAACAAGCGAAAATGCTTGGCGCAAAGGTGGTGCGGCAAGCGGCGGTTCGACTATGTTTTTAAATATCGGTGAAAAAGTTAAAATAGATGATTTAATCAGAGGAATTATCATTCAATCGGGAAATGATGCTTGTATTGTGGCAGCGGAAAATATTGCAGGCAGTGAAGAAGATTTTGCAAAGCTTATGAATGAAACGGCCGAAAAAATAGGGTTGAAAAATTCGATTTTTGCCAATTCAACGGGACTTCCTGATGAAAACCAGAGAATGTCGGCTGAAGATTTGGCAATCCTTGCACATCGCTTAATCAGTCAGTTTCCGGAGTATTATCATATTTTCAAAGAAAAAGAATTTACACATAACGGCATTAAACAAGGTAACCGCAACCCGCTTTTATATTCTATGGAAGGGGCAGACGGACTTAAAACAGGACATACGGAAGAAGCCGGTTTTTGTTTAACGGCCTCGGCTGAGCGTGGTGGCCGCCGTTTGATTGAGGTTTTGGCAGGGCTTTCAAGTAATCAGGAGCGTTCGGAAGAATCTGAAAATTTGATGAGTTACGGCTTCAGGGAATTTGATAATTATCAACTGCTTCAAAAGGGTGAGGTGGTCGCTTCAGCCTCTGTTTGGTATGGCGTTGAAAATGCAGTTGATTTAGAGGTCAGTCAATCGATTGTTGAAACCCTGAAAAGAAATACGCAAAAAGGATATACTTATAAAGTTGTTTATGATGAGCCGTTAACAGCGCCTGTTTACAAAGGGCAGGTTGCCGGTTATGTTGCGTTAACTTCGCCTGACGGTAAAGAAAAAAAGATAAATCTCGTTGCGGCCAAAGATGTGGCAAGAATCGGTTTGGTGCAAAAGTTTTGGAAAAACCTTAAATATTATGTGGGCATAAAATAATGAAATTTAAGGCTCCTTTTATTACTTTTGAAGGCGGCGAGGGAAGTGGAAAATCGACACAAATTCAGCTCTTGCAGACTTTTTTAAATCAAAAAGGAAAAGATGTACTTCTCACCAAAGAACCGGGCGGCACACCGCTCGGCGTTCATTTGAGGCATATCCTTGTTGAGGGAAGTACAGATAAAATGGATGCGAAAACAGAAGCGCTTCTCTTTTTTGCAGACCGGCGTGCTCATTTACAAAATAAAATTTGGCCGGCCTTAAAAAGCGGACAATGGGTTTTAAGCGACAGATATGCCGATTCAACAATGGCTTATCAGTATTATGCTTATAACAGAAGACTTTTCAAAACGGATATTGAGCGGTTATATCGCTTTGTTGCCGGAAATTTTGAGCCGGATTTGACGCTTATTTTAGATATTGAGCCTTCAATCGGCTTAAAAAGATCTTTTGCTAAAGCAGAACAAATGGAAATTAAAGAAACACGTTTTGAAAATCACGTTTTGGAATGGCATCAAAAATTGCGTGAAGGCTATATCAAAATTGCTCAAAATAACCCGAAACGGTGCGTACTCTTAAACGCAAATCAAACAGTTGAAGATTTAGCAAGTGATATTCAAAAAGTTGTTTTGGAAAGGCTGCTTTAGATGGAGATTGAGCCTCGAAATAATCCGTATTTCATCGGCCACGAAAAAGCTGAAAATGCTTTTTTGGAAGCTTTTTCAAGAGGCGCTCTGCATCATGCCATTTTAATTGACGGCATTGAGGGAATAGGAAAAGCCACTTTTGCGTATCGGATTGCACGTTTTTTACTTGATAAAGCCTCTGAAACACAAACATATCATTCACTTGCCGTGTCGCCGACCAGCGCCGCCTTTGTTCAGGTTGCAAGCGGTTCAAACCCGAATTTTAAGGTTATTGAAAGAGGCTTTACCGAAACGGACACCAAAAAAATTATCAAAGCCATTCAAAACGGCACACCGATGAGCTCAAATGAACTGCAGGATTTGAAAAGATCATCGGTGATTAAAATTGATGAAATTCGCGAAATTAATGAGTTTTTGAGTAAAAAATCGTTTGATGGTTCGTGGCGCATTGTGCTGATTGACAGTGTTGATGATTTAAATGCGGCCTCATCAAATGCGATTTTAAAAATTTTGGAAGAGCCGCCTTTGAAAACGCTTTTGCTTTTGGTTTCGCATCAGCCGGCAACGTTACTTCCGACTATTCGCTCGCGGTGTATTAAATTTCATTTAGAACCTCTATCTCAAGACGATATTGCTTCACTTTTGCGTCGATATATGCCCGAACTGAACCCAAAATCTGTGAATGGTTTGGCTCTCATCAGCGGCGGAAGCATCGGTAAAGCCTTGAAATATGCTTCAAACCATGGTTTGGAAATGTATGAAAAATTACAGGCTGTGTTTTATAAAGGTGCAAAATACGACTTAAATATTGCACTGGAACTCGCCTCAGAAGTTTCATCAAACGAAGAAGTGTGGTATTTGATGATTGATTTGATTTTGGAATTTGTTTCAAATTTAGCTCGGAGTGGTTCAAATGCAGAGGAGTTACTTGCTTTGTATGATGAAGTTTCGGCTGCGGCAAGTGAGGTTGTGCGCCTCAATATGGATAAAAGGCAAGCGCTGATTTGTTTGCTCGATAAAATTGCAAAGGTGACGGAAAATGCTTGTTGACAGCCATTGTCATTTATCATCGCCTGAATTATATAATGACTTAGAAAATGTGATGGAACGTGCAAAATCAGCCGGCGTTTCGTACATTTTAAATGCGGGTGGAAAGTTTGACGAACTTGATAAACAGCTCGAAATTTCAGCGCGTTTTGAAAATGTTTGGACTGTGGCGGGCGTACATCCGCATGATAGCTTGGAAGCTCAAAGTGTGACGGCTGACGATGTTTTGAAAAAAACGCTGCACAAGAAAGTTGTGGCCATCGGAGAATGCGGGCTTGATTATTTTTATGATTTTTCGCCGCGTGATGTGCAAATCAAAGTGTTCAGAGAAATGATTAAAGCCGCGCAAGAAAGCAAACTTCCTTTGATTGTGCATACAAGAGAAGCAGAATCTGATACGATGGACCTCATTTTTGATGCTTATCAAAAAAAGCCGTTTTCAGGTGTGATACATTGTTACAGCTCGTCATATGAGCTGGCCAAAGAGATGCTTTCTGTCGGGTTTTACATTTCAGCTTCCGGCATGATTACTTTTAAAAATGCCGAAGATTTGCGAGAGTCTTTTAAAAAGGTGCCGCTTGAAAAACTGCTTATTGAAACAGACAGTCCTTATTTAGCTCCCGTTCCGATGCGAGGAAAGGTCAATGAACCCTCTTATGTGGTGCACACGGCTGAGGTTCTTTCTCAAATAAAAGGGCTTGAATTTCAAAAACTTTCGGCTATAACAACAGAAAACTTTTTTAAGTTGTTTTCAAAGGCAAAGGTTCATGAGTAGAGTCATCATTACAGGTTCGGGGGCGTCACCGGGGGTTCCGTCTGTTTCAAGAGGTTGGGGAGAATGTAACCCGCATAATCCGAAAAATTGTCGCCGACGCACAGGAACATACGTTCAAATCGGTTCGGCTTCGATTTTGATTGATACATCGCCTGATTTAAGGATGCAGCTTCTTGATAACCAGATCAAATATGTGGATGCAATTTTATATACGCATGCGCATGCCGATCATGTCAACGGCATTGATGATGTGCGCGAACTTAATCGCGTCATGGGAAAACCGATTGATTTTTATACCATTAAAGAAAGCATGAGCGAAATTGCAGGGCGCTTTAATTATTTGGTTGATAGCGGTGATACGGGCGGATATCGTGCCAATTTAATCCCTCATGTTGTGAACTCGGAACACGATTTTTATATCAAAGATGTCAAAATAGGTGTTTTACCTCTTGAAGGGCATAATGTGCCTTCAACCGGATATATTTTTAATGACGGGCAGTTGGTTTATATCGGAGATTGTCGGGATATATCTCAAGCAGCGCTTTTAAAAATTAAGGTTCGGCCGAAATTGATGATTATGCCGCTGACCATTCTTAAATCCGACTGTGTCGAAAAAATTCATATGGGTCTTGATAAAGTTTTGAAATATGTTAATCTGATTAAACCTGAAAAAACCATTGTCAATCATATGGCTGCCGAATGTGATTATGATAACGTGAACAAATTGACCCCTGAAAATGTTCAGCCGGCCTATGATAATATGGTTATTGATTTTTAAGATAAAGGAGAAACGGTAATGCTTTGTATATATCATATGGTTGATCATGATGGTAAAGGGTCGGCGGCTATTGTTAAAAGTGTTTATCCGGATATTGAGTTGTTGCCGTTCAATCACGATAGTGAAATTCCGTATGATTTAATCGAAAAACACGATAAAATCATTATTTGTGATATTGCGTTGCCGCTTGACTATATGTTTGAACTCAATAAAAAAATCGATTTGACCTGGATTGATCATCACGTTTCGATGATTGAGGCTTATGATGAAAAAATCAAAGAGGGTGAAACACCGATTAAAGGTATCCGAAAAGTTGGAACAGCTGCGATTATTTTAACATGGCAGTATTTTTATCCGGATAAAAAAGTACCGCTCGGAATCAAACTTTTGGGCTTAAATGATGTTTTTGATTTAAGTGATAAACGTGTTCGTCCGTTTGAATATGCAATGCAGGCTTTGGGGGTGAATAAACCGAATGAAAAAATTTGGGGCCAACTGATTAAAGATGAGGTTGAAATTAACCCGATGGTTGAACGCGGACGTGCGATTTTAGCGTATATTCATAACCGCAATTACAGATTGGTGCGTGCTGAAGCATTTGTGAGTGAATTTGAAGGGTATAAATGTATTTGTGCCAATATTCCTCAAGGTTACTCTGAATTTTATGACAGCTTGGATAACTTGGATGAATTTGATGTGATGATCAATTTCTTTATGAACAAAAAAAATTGTTGGAACCTTTCGTTTTATACCGCGCGTGATAATATCGACGTTTCAAAAATTGCGGCTAAATTCGGCGGCGGAGGGCATGCAAAAGCCGCAGGGGCATCGGCCTTAAAAGAATTGCCCGAATTTTTGAAAAAAGGTCAAATGTGGGTCAGTAAAAAAGTAACAGATTAGTAAGAGCAGATTTAAAATGGCAGATGAAGATTATTACACACTTTTAGGTGTTGATAAGAGCGCGAGCGCAGATGATATTAAGCGTGCTTTCAGAAAAGCCGCGATGGAATGTCACCCCGATTTACACCCCGGGGATACTGATGCAGAACAGAAATTTAAAAAAATTAATGAGGCCTATGAAGTCTTAAAAGATGATCAAAAGCGTGCCGCGTATGACAGATATGGCAAAGCTGCTTTTGAAGGTGGCATGGGTGGCGGTAATCCGTTTGGCGGCGGGTTCGGATTTAATGCCGAAGATTTATCGGATGTGTTTTCAAGTATTTTTTCTGATTTTATGGGAGGTGGCGCCACATCTTCCAAAAACAGAACGCGCGGTTCTGATTTGAGTTATCATTTAAGCTTAACTCTGGAAGAAGCTTTTAAGGGGTGCGAAAAAGAAATTCAAGTTAAGACAACAGAGCCTTGCGAAGCGTGTCATGGTTTCGGCACATCTGACGGCAAGGAGGCACCTGTTTGTGAAACATGTCACGGAAGCGGCAAAGTGCGCCGTAGTCAAGGTGGTTTTTTGGTTTTTGAAACCGTATGTCCGACTTGCCACGGTGAAGGGCGTGTGATTAAAGATAAATGCTCAAAATGCCACGGGACAGGCACCCAAAAGGTTGAAAAAACAATTAAAGTCACCATTCCGGCAGGTATTGAAGACGCAACGCGTATGCGCGTCACAGGTGCCGGCGAAGCCGGTATCAGAGGGGCTCAAAGCGGGGATTTATATATTTTTATCAGCATTAAAGATCATGCTCTTTATCAAAGAAATGAGAGCAACCTTTATACAATGGTTCCCGTTTCAATGACATGTGCGGCTTTGGGCGGAAAAATCGAAATTCCGGGAATTGACGGACAGAAAATTGAAATCGATATTAAAGAAGGAACGCAATCCGGCTCTGAGGTTCGAATTAAGGGGCAGGGTATGCCGTTTTTGAAAAGTACCAGGCGCGGTGATTTATATGTGACCTTAAGGGTTGAAACGCCGACACATTTAAGCAAAAAAGAAAAAGAGCTTTTAGAGCAGTTCAGAGAATTAAGCGGTGATGATGATTGTCAGCCCGAAACAAAAGGCTTTTTTGAAAAAATAAAAGAGCTGTTTGAATAAAGAGGAGATCTTTTGATGATTTTTTCAAGTTTTGAGCGAATGGTCGCTTTCAGGTATCTCAAAGCCAAACGCAAAGAAGGTTTTATTTCGGTGATTACGGGTTTTGCGCTTGCGGGTATTGCACTCGGCGTGGCAACGCTCATTATTGTGATGAGCGTGATGAACGGGTTCAAAACAGAGCTTTTATCTCGTATTTTGGGCTTAAACGGGCATATTATGGTTGTATCAACGCCGGGATACCCTTTTACGGATTATTTGGAGGCAACAAAAAATATCGAAGGTATTGATGGTGTTGAACTGGCTGTTCCGATGATTGAAAAACAGCTGCTTGTTTCAACCGGAAGCAGTGCCGAAGGTGCCATTGTCCGCGGGATCCAAAAAGAAGATTTGATTAAAAAAGAAGTTTTGCGTAAAGGGCTTGAGAATGTTAATATCGAAGCATTTTCGGATGAATATGTGATTTTGGGCGAAAGACTTGCTGATAAATTAGGTTTAATAACCGGTGACGAAATCACTCTTATTTCGCCAAACGGCAAAATTACGGCTTTTGGAACAGTTCCGAGGATTAAGTCTTATGTGATTTTAGGGACTTTTAATGTCGGCATGTATGAATATGATTCAAATTTTATTTTTATGCCGATGGAATCTGCACAAAAGTTTTTCGGGCTTCAGGGGGCTGCAACGCAAATTGATGTGAGCTTAAAGCAAAATCATGACTTAAAGCGGGTACGTCGAATACTCGAAGAAAGTATCGGTTTGTCTGCTTATATTTATGACTGGAAACAAAGCAACGCCGCATTTTTTAACGCGATTGATGTCGAACGTAATGTGATGTTTTTGATTTTAACGCTGATTATATTGGTCGCCGCATTTAACATCATCACGGGTCTGATTATGCTTGTGAAAGACAAAGCCCGCGATGTGGCGGTTTTACGCACGATGGGAGCCACAAAAGGCATGATGATGCGCATTTTTATGATTGACGGAGCTTATATCGGTATTTTAGGCACAGCTGTCGGCACGGGACTCGGAATTTTGTTTTGTGAAAATATCGAAACCATACGTCGTTTTTTGGAAAAACTTTCCGGACGTGATTTGTTTTCGGCTGAAATTTACTTTTTATCAAAATTGCCGGCAGAAATTAACTGGGGCGAGGTTGTGACGGTAGCTGTGATTGCGCTTTTGCTCTCGCTTTTGGCAACCATATATCCGGCATACAAAGCAGCAAAATATGATCCGGTGGAGGCTTTAAGATATGAATAAAACATCACCGTTAAAACTTGAAAAAATTTCGAAATACTTTTATCAGGGCTCGCAAAAACTTGAAGTTTTAAAAGAGCTTGATTTTGAGCTTCAAAAAAATGAAATTGTGGCGCTTGTCGGGCCGTCGGGGGCGGGTAAATCAACTTTGCTTCAAATTGCGGGGTTGCTCGATAAACCAAATGCCGGACATATTTTTTTAGATGGTTCGGATTGTTCCAAAGCTCCTGATGCGCTTCGAACTTCGCTCAGGCGTGATTATCTCGGTTTTGTGTATCAATATCATAATTTGCTCGGCGATTTTGATGCACTTGAAAATGTGATGATTCCGCAGCTTATTGCAGGTAAAAACAAAAAAGAAGCGCTTGAAAAAGCCACATGGCTGCTCGAACGCTTGGGCTTAAAAGAACGCCTCAAACATAGACCTGCCGAGCTTTCGGGTGGGGAACAACAACGGGTTGCGATTGCCAGAGCGCTTGCCAATACACCGAAAATTTTACTTGCTGATGAGCCGACCGGCAATTTAGACCCGAACACATCAGATAATGTTTTTTTGGAACTCTTAAGTATTGTTAAAGAAACAGGTTTATCGGCGCTTATTGCCACACATAATATGGAACTTGCCGGAAAAATGGATCGAAAAGTGGTGTTGCAAAACGGCAAGCTTGTTTCAGGAACACCGAATGTTCAGGTTCAAGGAAAGAATTTTTACGAAGGTTAAGCCTTAAAAAAAGACTTGCAAATTTTAAAAAATGTTGTATGTTACCAGCTGTCCCTTGCTAAAGAAATTTAGCTATACATTGAACCGGACAGCTTTTGGGCTGTCTATTTGTTGAGAATCCATAAGGAGATTTATATATGGCAAATTATGAAAGCGTGCTTATCGCACGTCAAGATTTAGGGCCGTCACAAGTCAATGATCTCGTCAATACTTTTTCTGATGTGATCAAACAAAATGGCGGTGAAGTCGTTAAAGTTGATAATTGGGGTTTAAAAAACCTTGCTTATCGCATTAAAAAGAATCGTAAAGGTTATTACGTCTTGCTTGATATCGTCGCACCTGCCGGGGCTATTTTCGAGTATGAACGCTTAATGCGCTTAAACGAAGATATCATCAGATATATGACGGTTAAAGTTGATGAATTCAACAACAAAATGTCAACGGATGAAGACGTTGAAGCCGTTGAAAATGGGGGAGAATAATCATGACGAAACAATCTTTCTTTAAAAGAAAATCTTGTCCGTTCTCCGGCGAAAATGCTTTGAGAATTGACTATAAGGATGTCAAACTTTTGTCTCGTTTTATTTCGGAAAAAGGTAAGATTATTCCTTCACGTATCACATCTGTTTCGGCTAAAAAGCAAAGAGAACTCGCACGCGCCATTAAACGTGCTCGTTTCATCGGCTTGTTGCCTTACACGGTAGATTAAGGAGGTTATTATGGAAGTCATTCTTCTTGAACAAGTCGAAAAATTAGGAAAAATGGGTGACAAAGTAACTGTGAAAAACGGTTATGCCCGTAACTACCTTTTACCTCAAAATAAGGCTTTGCGTGCAACAGAAGCGAATGTGGCTTATTTTGAAAAACAAAAAGCCGAGTTAGAGGCACACAACAAAGCTTTGCTTGAAAGTGCTAACAAAATGGCAGAATCCTTGAAAGGATTTAAGACCGTTCTTATTCGTCAAGCTGCTGAAACAGGTCAATTATACGGCTCTGTGACAATTCGTGATATTGCGGCAGCCATTAACGAAGCCGGCTATCAAATTGAACGCCGCTTGGTCACACTTGAAAAGCCGATTAAAGATTTGGGTATTTATCAGGTTAAAATCAACTTGCACCCTGAAGTGGTTCAAACCATTATGGTCAATGTTGCACGTAGTGCTGATGAAGCCTCCCGTCAAGAAAAAGCCTATTCTCAAGAATAGTTTTTTCTAAATAGACTTTACAAAAAGACTCCCGCGGTTTTAAGGCGGGAGTTTTTTTGTAAATGAAAAGTATGATAATCAATTATTTGGCGTAAGCACATTTGATATTATCAAAAGAAAACCGCCGGCTGAAACGGCGGTTTCAAGTTTTAGTCTTCAAGCGGATGTCTATAATTCAGGTGCGGATCATTTAAGCGCTTATAATAATCACCAGTTGTATTATCCTGTAATAATCCACGATCATCAGGCTGAGGATCATATTGTTTGACATAATTTGGGTCACCTTTATTATTGAGGTCAACAGTACCTGTTCTGTCAAAGTAACAATAAACCGTGGCATACGCCTCGATGGTATCCGGCATCACCGGGAACAAGTTCCAATAAAACTCATTAGCATTTTCAGCAGCATTAGCATCAATATCCGCGCTGTCATTACCAACATTTTGGAGCGCATCTTTCAGCGCACCGTATTCCCCTTTGGGATATAAAAAGCCGATAATGGCCATCCAGTGATTTGCTTGGCAGGAAGGGTCTGCCAGAGAACAAGGTCTGTTGCCTTCATAACTCGGCGTAGCAGCCTTAAGCCATGTGCTTTGCTGGAAATAAAGGGGCGTTGGGGCATATTGAATGGCGCTGTCGCCGTCGCCATATGTCGGACCTTTATCTTGAGGACCGTTATCATACCCCAAGTACCACATGGTTTGTGCCGGAACATCTTGTGAGGCCATCACATATTTTTGCTCTAATTTGGCGCCTGTAATGCTGTTTCCTTCCGCAAGCAGGTTTTTATTGATGATGTTATATAATGAACCACCTCGTTGAACCGGATTTGATTCAGAAACATAAAAACGCCCTCTGTTATCACGCGAAAGCATACCGGCTTGCGCCATTTGGAACGATGCAGGTGTTAGCGTAATCACTCTGGCGTATCCTGCAGGACACTCGGGTGCCGGTACAAATCCGAGATATGGTGAAGCAAATTGCGAAGAATCATCAACTTCTAACAAAGAAGTAGGGGTACTGCTTTCTTTATAGGTATTGGTCACCAAATAAATACCTTTATTGATAAAGTCCGGTAAAATATCGCTCAAGCGTGCCCCGCCGCGCGTGGTAAGTTGAATATCGTGCATAACGGATGTATAAGCAGGGTTGACCATATAGCGATCATATTTATCACCATTAACACTGCCATTTGCATAGACAGGGGATAGGATATTGCCTTGACTATTAACGTTGTTTGCTACAAAACGAGAGGCTTCAATATAACCGAGACCTTCATCTGCTCCATAATCTTCTCCTCCCGCACCTGTATTAGCTTCAATTTCAATCGCCCCGCGACGGATGTAAACACTGCCATCTCGAGGTGTATTAATAGCACCAGCACTTCCTACATCATTCTCTCCACCTGTTGGATCATTTGTTGAGGCATCGACTTGAAGAATTTGTTTGTTTTGAGCACTATAAGGCCCCCATACACCCAGTCCGGATTGACTAATACCGACAGTCGGGGCTAGCTTTCCTGTACCTGAGCTAATAACAGTGTTTTTTTCCTGAGATTCAATTGTTAAAAGAGAATGTTTTGCGCCAGCATATCCATTAATATTTTTAGGGTCATTTTTATCAATAACCTTGATTGTGTTTACTTGAGTGGTAATAATAGAACTATTATAGTATCCCATTTTAGTTCCAGCAGGTTTATCATCAGGTACGATTACTAACGCAGTATTGCTGTCTTTTGCTGAGCCACTCACTGTTAAGGTTTTAGCGTTCATATCAATTGTATTATCCAGATTACCTTGCCCTGCTTGTCCGGCGGCAATGATGGCACCCTTTTGAATATTGACTGTACCGTTAGGTATGGCATATCCACGACCAGTGCTTTGAGGTGATAAGTCTGCTGCATAAATTTGCACATCTTCGTATGCTTCAAGTTGCGCCTCTCTTTCACTCAGCTGCAACCTACCGCTGTTCATGTTATCAGGATTTGTGAAAATATCAGCCGTGCGTCCACCAAGTTCCAGTTTAGAACCTTTGGAATAGCCTGTGACTTCATTTTGTTGAGTGTTCTGATTATACTGATAATTTGGGCTTTTCGGACCATACAACTGTGTTGTACCATCCGTGATTTGCATGCGAAGATTGCGGCTGTTTTCTTCGTTTGCTACACCTAAATCTTCCACAAACACACCGTTTTCAGTGGCATTGAGCCAGCGGTTATATTTGCCCATATCATTATTACCTTTATCAAGGTTGTCGGTATAATCTTTTCCGCCGGCATGTATATTCATCGCATCAAAATCGTGCGCCGCTACAAAACCTGCCTCTAAGGTATCAGAAACAAAAGCATCACCGACCACATTGAGTTCACGATCACCTTCGGAGAGAAGTATTGGGTCATCTTTGTTGATGTTGTTCGGGTCATATAAATTTGTTTCGCCATCTTTATCATCACCGACTTCTAAAGCCTTGTTGACATAAGCACTGCCTTGAACATCAAAAATAATGTTTCTCTCATCATCTGCAATTTGAGCCATTTGTTTTGCTTGCGGTTCTTCACCATAAACGGTTGTTGTTTTCGTATAAATGTTCGTACTGCTGTCGGTGGCCTGACCTTCACCTTCAGCGGCAACGCCCGGTTGAATAACAATACCTGTGTTCGCACCGGTATTTGCCAGCGATGTTTTACCGGTTGTCTCAAAAGTATTATCAACTTTTGTGTTGACATTGAAAGTCGCACCGCTGTTGTTAATCACTAAATCTTTTGTTTGATTGGCGGCTTTATTTTCATTATCCGTTTGAATGGAAAAGATTTTATTTGTATCATTTTGTTCAGCAACAAGTAAAGGATTTCCGTCAGCTCCCTTATCACCGAGCTCAAGCTTAAAGTTATCTTCCGAACCTGTTAATCTAAATTTATCATTTAAGGCAGTTAAGCTGTCTTCAATCCAAACGGAACCGTTTTGAGTATCGTGAGATTTAATAATCAAGGCCTCACCCTCATCATGTTGTAAGGGTTTGGTTCCTTCATTAGCCTGCCACGTCGTGTCGCCGATGATTAAACGATTGACGCCTTCAATGTCATTGTAGCCGACCCCAACACCATCCATATTTGTGGGCCCGCCCATATAAAGTGTTGTTTCCATCGTGTTGCGCCATTCTTCGCCGGGATCAAGTGTGCGCTGTAAGTATTTCGGGTTTTCAAGCGAAGTACTGTTTCCGACATCAATAGCGTGCTCGGAAATTGCACCGACAGAGTATTGCTGAATGGTGTTATCTGAAGCAAACAGAGTCTTAAAAGTATCTTTATCTAATTTCCAAATATTACTCACGCCGTCTAAAACTTTACCATCGCCGTCTTTATCGACAATACCGCCGTTGGCACCGACCATGGAGGCAATTCTGGCAGAGCGAACACTGTTGAGTGTTCCCTGTTGAGGTAACACAACATAAGATGTTAAGGTTTCATGCCCGAGTGTTCCGCCGATTTTGACGGCTGCTTTCGGAGAACCGAAGTTTTTAATTGAATCGAGTTGATAACCTTCGGGTAAATAAGCACTCAAATTTTCTTTCGAGATTTCTTTCGATTTACCTTGAGGTTCGCCGCCTTCACCCAATTCTTCGACAAGTGTCTTAAAATTGGCCGCGGTGTAACTGTCAGCTGCTTTAATAAGAGCACGAATCTGAGTCGCCGAGTTGATGTCTTGCAATTCCATGGTTCTTTCGGCCGCTTTTTTATACAAAGTCGGGGTCACAAGCGAAACAAGAGCAAGCATTGCTAAAGCCTCAATCATCATGCTGCCTGCTTGGTTTACTTTTCTTAAAATTCGCTTTTCCATTTTATTTCTCCTCTAATTTTTAATCTGGCTGACAGCCACAAAACAAGGTTCATCGCCACAGGTTTCTTTAATGTTCGGGCTTGATGTGTCGTTCGTGATGGCTGTATATATTTTTTGCTTTCCGCCGCTGATGAAATAATCGTTTTGATTTCCATCTGCATGAATTGTATATCCAAACGTTGTTCCGTAACCGTTGGATCTGGCAATGGCATGAATCATATCAGGTGACGGAAGTGTTGAATTTTGGTGATTTTTCCATTTTTGCGGAATTTTGCGCCACGAAACCAACACAACTTTGTTTTCCTGTGTGCATGAAGCACCGGTATGTTCATAGTCAAAGGCATATTGCCCGGTGACCGGGTCAATTTGTTCCCCTTTTATGATTTGTTCTTTTGTAACGGTTGCACCATCTTCAATTTCGGTCGGGACAACCGGCGCCTCATAGCGCTTAAAACAATAAATTTTTGAAATTGTCTGTTCATCTAACTTAAATCCCGGAGGCAAGAAATTTTGAACATCATCATCCTTAAATGCCGCAGAACCGTTAAATTTACTTTTAATAAAACAGTCACCTGATTGATAAGCACCGCCGGATACAGTTGTGTTTCCGTTTTCATCTTGAGTGAATTCTTGTTTTTCAGTATGTCCTTCAAGAGATTTAACGTATGCAACAAGAGCATTATGTTGAATCTGAAAAGAAGCGGCAACCGTGTTGGCACGAGTCTGTGCATACATACGATCCACATCGGGGTGAACCGAGAGGTTGTATGAAAACAGAGCAACGATAAACGTCGCGATGACAATCCACAAATACATTTTTACACTTTCATGCCTTTTTCAGTTATCTCAAATTCTAACACAAAACAAAATTTTTTTGAAGCAATTTTCGCTTCAAAAATTGAATCTTCATAATTCTGTAACATAGCAAAAAAACATTAAAAAAAATGTTAAAAAAACTTGAAGAAAACGGCTTTTATTTGTTTCGATTTCTTCGAAGTAAAATGTATAAGGCGCCACTTCCGCCTAAATTTGCATCGGGATGGATATAGCTTAAAATAAGCGGTGATAATTCATCCGTTTGAAGCCACTTTGGAACCATATCTTTTAAAACGCCGTGAGAGGCAAAAATATCTTCGTTTTCATGCGGTAAACCTTTGCCGGTAATAATCAAAACCGCACGTTTGTTTTGTAAATAAGATGAAATGATAAACCTTTTAACCGCATCATAAGCTTCGCTTGTCGTAAATCCGTGTAAATCAAGCGTGCCTTCAACCCCGAATGAGCCTTTTTTGAAACGGCGCATAGTTTGTTTGTCGATGTCGGCTGTTGTGTTTAAATCAAGTTTATGGTGATGATTTTGATATAAAACGGTTTGTTCTCTGGGATAAAGCGTTGTGTTTTTTTTGCGAGTGGTTTTACTGATATGAACGTTTGAACGGGCACTTTTTTGAACGTTTTTCACACATTCAAGCCAAAAATCGTCGTCCTCTTTTTCGGGTGTTTCAGTCATGGGGCACCAAGATGTAGTATTTACCGATTGCGTTCATTTGACCGGCTTGTTGAAGAGCTTCTTCACCGTGTCCCCAAAAATAATCGCCTCTGACAGCCCCTTTAATGGCAGAGCCGACATCTTGAGCCAAAACAAGTTTGTTTAAGGGCTTATTTGCAGGCGCTGTTGTCTCAAGCCATAAAATTGAGCCGAGTGGAATAAAATCCGTGTCCACAGCTAAGCTTCGCCCGGCTGTTAAGGGTACGCCGAGCTTTCCGAGAGGACCGTCGGCATCAACAATTCGATGGAATATAAAACGCTGATTTTCGTTCATATTTTCGTTTGCCAGCTTAGGATTTTTTCTTAAAAACTCACGAATAGAGGCCATTGAAACGTTTCCGGGCTCTAAAAGGCCTTTTTCAAGCATAATTCGCCCAATTGGCTGAAATTTTAAGCCGTTGTTGTCGGCATAGCCTATTCGAACAGAGGTTCCGTCATCTAACAAAGCAACGGCAGAGCCTTGAATTTGCATCAAAAATATATCTATTTTATCATCACCCCATAAAATAACGGGGGCGTCGATTCCTTTTTCATCAATTGTCTTTCGCTCAAAATAGGGAATGAATTTTCCTTTTTCAATGCGACCGGTTAAGCGTTTATTTGGTAAAGTTTCATCAAAATCTTTTAAGTTTATTTCAATTAAATCGTTCGGACGGCCGTAGATGGGGTATTGATATTTGCCGTGTTTTTTCTTTGAAGCTCTGATTTCAGCCTCATAATAAGAAGTAAATTGCCCGTTTGAGGTGCCATTATAGGTCACCAGATATGGTGTGAAACGCGATTTTAAGAATGCTTTGATTGTTGAATTGTCTTTTTTTTCTAAAGCCTTAAAATCATCGCACGTTTTAAGATAAAGAGCAGAATCTATTTGAACGGCGCTTTTTTTCAAAACGTCAGGATGTTCTTTGATGGCCTGACAGCTCAACTCAAAGGCGGGTACAATTTGAGAAAAGTCATCGCTTTCAAATGAAGCTAAATCTTCAAAAGAGGCTTGTTTTAACTTTAACCCCGATTGATGAGACGAATCTGTTAAATTTGTGTGGCAAGCCGTAGATAAAAAACAAAAGAGAATAAGTGCTGTTTTTTTCATTATTTTTTCTTTGTAGAAGATAAAAGCCAGACAGGAGAGGGGGTGTTCAGATTTTTTTCAAATGTCCAAACATCCGTGATTTTCTGCACAAAGTTTTCATCGCCCTCGATCAGTTCACCTTGTGCATTTTTTAACACATTGATTTGCTCAGAGGTAATTTTGACCGCGATTTTAGCTGTTCCTTTTTGCAGAATTTTCACATTTTCAATGCCGAGCTCATCAATTTTGATTAAGTCGGATTCTGCTATAACACCGTCTTTTAAGCGCTGATCAATGATGTCTGAAAATTTTTGATACAAATTCGGCGTTGTGAGCATTTGGATTGTTTCTTTGTCTGCTGAGGCAAATGAGGTTAACATCATTTCAAAAACTTTTGAAACACGCCTTAAAAAGTCTGTTTTATCAAAATCTTTAATTTGCAAAAGCGATTTGTCCGCTTTGGAAGTGTTGATTTGAACACCCTTAAAAGATTCGGCTTCTTCAGCTTGTTTTTCAAGCATATGATATATTTTTTCAAATTCTTTTTTAGAGACAACTTTAATGTGCGGCATAGACGAATCGGGACGCGTTCCCAAAACATCATATAAGCGATAAAGCACCAGCAAAACAACAATGCCTAAAAAAATCAAATCAATATAAGATGACATATATTCCTCTTAAAAATTTAATGTTTTTGTTTGATATAACGTATTTTATAAATATTATCAACTGTTATATTTTGTTTGACGGAAAGAAATATTTAAGCTAAAAGAACCACAACAATGTTTTATGAAAGGAAAAAAAATTATGTCTGAGGAACCCATGCAACCGACTTTAGTGATTAACAGTCAATATATCAAAGATTTATCTTTTGAAATGCCGCATGCCCCCGAAATTTTCGCTAAAATGCAAACACAGCCGAAAATCAACGTGGATGTGCGTGTATCGAACAACAAATTTGCGGAAGATTCATATACTGTTGATTTGAATTTGGTCTTAAACGGCGATATTGAAAATGAAAAACTTTTTGTTTTGGAACTGACCTATTCGGCGGCTGTTGTCATCAAGGCAGAACCCGAGCAAATTGAACCGATTTTGCATATCGAAGTTTCAAGAATGATTTTCCCGTTTGCCAGAAACATTATCACACAAGTGATGATGGAAGGCGGATTGCCGCCACTCATGTTGACCCCGATTGATTTTGCAGCCGTTTATGAGGCACACAAAAAACGCGAATCGGAAGAAAACTGAAATGCGTTTGGCGTTATTTCAGCCCGATATTGCACAAAACACAGGCACGCTCCTAAGGTTGGGAGCGTGTCTTGATTTGCCGCTCGATATTATTGAGCCGTGCGGTTTTTTGTGGACCGATAAAGGGATCAAACGCGCCGGAATGGACTATCTTGAAATGGCCGATTTCAGGCGTCATGCTTCGTGGGATGATTTTTTATCCTACCGAAAAGAACACTCGGATGAATACGGGCGAATCGTTTTGCTCACAACGCATGCCTCGATCCCTTATACAAAATTTGAGTTCAAAAAAAATGATATTATTTTAATGGGCAGGGAAAGCGCCGGCGTTCCTGAAATCGTTCACCAAACAGCCGACGCGCGCTTACTTATTCCGATGAATAAAAATGCCCGTTCCATTAATGTGGCCTTGTCGGCGGTGATGGTTGTGGGAGAGGCTTTAAGGCAAACAGATTTGTTTGTGAAAAATTTTTAAATTTTATGCTGGATTTGACCTTAAAAATGTGATATAATCCCCTTTGTTTTCGTGATAATAAACTAAAGGTAAGGATATCCATGACAGCAAAAAAAACACAAAATATTTCATTTAATACCGGCGAATATGTTGTTTACCCGACACACGGCGTCGGCAAAATTTCGGATATTTCCAAACAAACCATTGCAGGTTCTGAATTAGAACTTTTGGTCGTTAATTTTGATAAAGATAAAATGACACTTCGTATTCCGCTTGCCAAAGTGGCAGATGCCGGACTTCGCAAAATTTCGGAAGAATCGACCATCAATACGGCGCTCGAAACCTTAAAAGGTAAAGCAAAAGTCAAAAGAATTATGTGGTCCAGACGCGCTGTCGAATATGAAAATAAAATCAATTCGGGCGATCCGGTGGCTGTGGCCGAAGTGGTGCGCGATTTGTATAGATCTGATAATTTGGCCGGTCAGTCCTATAGTGAACGTCAAATTTATGAGCAAGCATTTCAACGTTTAGCTTCAGAAATTGCTGTTTGTGAAAACATTGACTTTGATGCTGCCAGCAAAAAAATGACTGATATTTTAGCTAAATAACAAAATGTGTTTAAAAAAGCCCGTCACCTCTGCGGCGGGCTTTTTTTTGAAATTAAAAAAAAGTGATGAAAAAAAATTTTTCAAAATGTCTTCTTGAGTGGTATGATGCGTATGGGCGCGATCTTCCTTGGCGCTTTAAGGGCGGTGCGCACCATAATCCGTATGTTGTTCTTGTGTCCGAAATTATGCTCCAGCAAACAACGGTCAAAACGGTGTTATCTTATTTTGATAGGTTTATGGAGCGTTTTCCGACAGTTGAGGCGCTGGCAGGTGCTGATTTGGAAGAAGTTTATCTTTACTGGCAGGGACTCGGTTATTATACAAGAGCTAAATCTTTGTGGCAAAGTGCCAATATCATTGTTCATGATATGAAAGGTGTTTTTCCGCGTACCAAACAAGATGTGTTGAAATTAAAAGGGTTCGGACCATATACGGTGGCCTCGTTTATGGCGTTTGCATATAATGCGCCGGAAACGGTTGTGGATGGAAATGTGATCCGCGTGATTTCAAGGCTTTATCATTTAACCAAAACGCCTGAAGAGCAAATGGGTCAAATTCGTGCTTATGCCGAAGAACTCACCGATCAAAAACGTGCGGCAGATTACGCTTCGGCTATGATGGATTTGGGGGCAACGATATGTTTGCCTAAAAAACCGGCATGCGGTATTTGTCCTGTCTCTGAGTTTTGTCAGTCGAAAAATGCAATTGATGTTGAAGATATTCCGCTCAAAAAAAGAATGCTTAAGAAAAATTTTGAGGGTTATGTTTATATCATTTACAATGACAAAAATGAAGTTCTTATTCGTAAACGTACCGAAAAAGGACTGCTCTCGGGGCTTTATGAATTTATTTGGAGCGAAAAACCTTTATTTGACAATGCAACAGATACGAAAAAATCTGTCTCCCACGTTTTCACACATATTAATATGAACCTTAAAATTTATACCGTTTTACAAAACGAAACGTATCAAGACGGTTTTTTTGTCTCAAAAGACGCACTTAAAAATTATGCTTTTTCAACCTTGATGCAAAAAGTGATGAAAAAGATGAAGGCATAATTTTAACGATACCGAATGCTAAAGGTGTTTTTGTTATTTTTTCCGACAGCATTTGTCGCCTCTTCAACTGTGTAAATACGCTTCATTTCAATTCCTTTTATCATATTTTCTAAATTGCGGTATGTTTTTCCGTTTTTTTGATAATAATCACCGATTTTGTCGTAATAAATAACTTTTTTCGAATTGCCATCGGCAAGATTTTTACAAGATGTTAAGTCAGAAGGGCAGTAAATCATTTTTATTTTTGAATCATATGTAAAAGCATCCCCATTGAGCGATGTTTTAGGATTTGAAATAACAATGGTTTCTAAATTTTTATTAGAACAAAATGCACACTGTTCAATAGTTGTGACGGAAGCAGGAATGACAATGCTTGTTAAGGTCGGTATAGTGTCAAATGCCTGATATTTAATTGCCGTGACGGAATCGGCAATTTTTAAATCGGTAGCCCTAATTTGCTCAAAAGCATTTGTTCCAACAGAGGTAATACCATATTCAATTTCTAAATTGTTGATTTCTGTTCTTCTGGACCACCATGGGGCACTTGTTGTAAAAGTTCCATTAGACCATATGCGACCATAGTTATACATTTCACCGGTGCCTGACACAGTCATTTTGCCAGAACTGTCAATTCGAGCTGAACAATTGTTACCGCATTTGTAGCAATTGACTATTTCGTTTTCTTTAGCATTTTCTTGAGTGATATCACTATTGCGGTCACAAACGGCTGCGGACAGGTCTGTATTTAATAAAATAAGTGCCAGCAAGCTCAAAACACCAAACTGATTTGTTTTCATGACTTTTTGTTCCTTCTTTAAAAAATAAAAAAACGTCATCAATAATGATGACTGGAAGTTAGTAGCTATCCACAGACAGATAGTGAGCCTATTTGTTGAAAACTTATTCAGCTGCCTTCCAGCCTAAGACCGGAAGTTAGGTTGCTTTATTGCAACATCTGTGAAAAGGCTACTAAACCTCAAAGCAGATATTTGACTGCTCTGTTTCCATTATGACTGATTTACCTATTAAAGTAAAGAAAAAAAGTGATAAAAAAAATTTGAGGATAACGCAAAAATTAACCTAACAAAAAAGAAAATTGTATATTAGATTGACTTGAGCGGATTTTTGTTATAAATCCGATGTTATTGTTTGTAAAAAATAAAAAAAGGATATTTGAATTATGGTATCAATGGCAGAAAGAATGGCGGCAAATATGGATATGTCCGCGTTTTCAAAAGCAGAAGAACTCAAGAAAAGATTGTGGTTCACGATTATGGCCTTAATCGTTTTCAGACTCGGAACATTTATTCCGTTGCCGGGCATTGACGCAGGCGTTTTATCTGAAATTTTCTCTCAACATTCGGGTGGAATCCTTGGAATGTTTAATATGTTTTCAGGTGGTGCGTTGTCGCGTATGACTATTTTTGCCTTGAACATTTTCCCCTATATTTCGGCCTCGATTATCCTCCAGCTCGGACAATCTGTTATTCCGTCTTTAATGGCTCTTAAAAAAGAAGGTGAGGCCGGTCATCGCAAAATGACACATTATACCAAAATCTTGACTGTGTTTATCACCATTTTGCAAGGATACGGTATTGCCGTCGGTTTGGAAAGTATCACAGGCGGCGCCGGTGTTTCGGCTGTGGTGATTAACAGCGTGGTGTTCCGCTTTACAACGGTTGTTTCACTTGTGGGTGGTACAATGTTTGTAGTTTGGCTTGGTGATCAAATCACATCTCGCGGAGTCGGTAACGGTTCGTCGCTTATCATCACGGTTGGTATTATTGCAAACATTCCGGCTGCTCTTGCCAGAACTTTT
>DFFP01000036.1 GCA_002372275.1 Alphaproteobacteria bacterium UBA3773
GCCAAAGCGCGGGCGATTAAAGGTTAGATCCCTTGACGAGGTGACGCTTGCGCGCACCTCGAGGGATGACAGAAAAAAAGAATGGATTGCAATGCATAATGTGCTCTTAAGTGATTGGTTTTGTTATGTTTTTTTTGGGGATAAACTAGAACTGGATACCTACTAAGCAATAACTAAAAAAATAGTTATGTTGTATTTTTTTAAAATTACTTATTTTTTTCTTTTAAAAATTTAGTTATTGATTTAAAACATTACATAAATAAAATGTATTTAATTTAGATTAGTTGGTGAGGATTTTATGAAAAAGTTATTAATAATCTTATCTATCATATTAACAGGATGTTCTTCTATGAATATGCCTATATTTAGTCAAAAATATAATGAAAAATGTTTAGATATTCAAAGGTTTAAAGTTTTTTATGTTATTGGTGCTAATCATGCTTTAGCGTTTGAATGTAATGATGGGGATCTTTGTTTTACAAATCCTGTTGTTTTATTGACTCCATTACGTGGTGTGGATTTTTACGATGATATGATGTTTAATATTCCATCATCAAAATGTGCAGTTCAAGATGGTGTTTATAAATATGAAACTCAAAAGAAAGTGATCAAAACTGTACCAAGAATAACTTATGAGTACAAGTATGCTACAAATTCCGAAGAGGAATTAGAAAAACGTATTGATGAAAAAATAGAAGATATACGATATGAATGTAAATTATTTTTAACTGAAACCCCAAAATATAATACGGAAGAAAATAGGAAAAAATGTGACTGTTCTATTGATTATTTAATAACTAATCTAAGTTATGAAAAGATTGATTTATTTAATCAAGAAGTAAAAAAGTCAATGGAAAAAAAATGTGGTAAACTTCCAAATGGTTTTTGGAACTAGAAAACACATCTTTCATAATACCCTTAAAAGAAAGTAAATAAAAAATGAATCTTGTCGCCTATACTCTTAAGTGACAGATTAAAAGGGGCAGTGAAAATAAAAAAGAGAGGAAAATATTATTTCCTCTCTTTTAATCAAGAAATAATTTTTAATTCATTTCGGCCAGGCGTTCGGCTTGATCAGCTTCAACCAAAGCGTCGATAATTTCGCCCAAAGCTTCGCCTGAAACAACATCATCTAATTTATAAAGGGTTAAATTGATTCGGTGATCGGTGACGCGGCCTTGAGGATAATTATAGGTGCGAATGCGTTCGCTACGGTCACCGCTTCCGACCTGAAGTTTACGCGTTTTCGAATAATCTTCATCAATTTTTTGTTTTTGTGCGTCATAAAGTTTCGCACGCAAGTGATTCATCGCTTTTTCACGATTTTTGAACTGTGAACGTTCGTCTTGACACTGAACAACAATACCGGTCGGAATATGTGTGATTCGAACGGCAGATTCTGTTTTGTTAACGTGTTGCCCGCCGGCGCCCGAGGCACGGTAAATATCAATTCGTAAATCAGCCGGATTGATGTAAAGGTCGACTTCTTCAATTTCCGGCAACACGGCAACCGTTGCCGCCGAAGTATGTACACGCCCCTGTGATTCGGTCACCGGCACACGTTGAACGCGATGAGCGCCCGATTCAAATTTGAGTTTTGCAAAAACGTCAACGCCTGTGATGCGTGCTGAGGCTTCTTTATAACCGCCGATGCCGTTTTCATTGGCTTCTAAAACCTCAAATTTCCACCCTTGTTTGGCCGCATAGCGCTGATACATTTCAAATAAAACGGCAGCAAATAAGGCAGCTTCATCACCGCCTGTGCCGGCGCGGACTTCTAAAATCGCATTTTTTTCATCGTCTTCGGATTTCGGTAAAAGAGCGACCTTGATCCTGCGTTCCATTTCAGGCATTTGAGCTTTTAATTCTTGATATTCGGCCTGAGCCATATCACGCATTTCTTTATCTAAACTTTCATCACCGGCCATTTCTAAAGCATCATTCATATTTTGAGTAAAAGTCTGATACTTTTTAATTGTTTCAACAATCGGGGAAAGTGTTGAAAATTCTTTATTTAATTTCACAAGATCTTCCGGTGATGATGTGCTTGTCAAAAGGGCACTGACTTCTTCATAACGGCTGACAATTTGGCTGAGTGTATCATTAAAATTCATTTTTAATTTCCTCTTTAAGCTTTGAGATTAAAACCTCTTTTTGATTGCCGGAATCTAGGTTTTTAAGTGTGACAACGCCTTTTTGAAGTTCTTCCGAGCCGATAATGACGGCTTGACAAGCATTAGCCTTATTTGCCTTCATTATGCGTTTTTTAAAGTTTCCGCTGTAAAAATGTTCAACATAGCAGCCTTCGTTTCTTAAATCATAAGCAATTTTTAAGGCTTCATCTTTGGTATCATCACCGACTTCAATCACGGCAATCGGGCGTTTGCGTTTGATATCTTCTTTTAAGAGCATCGATAATCTTTCAACACCGCAAGCCCAGCCGATTCCGGAAACCTTTCCGCCCCCCATTTCTTCAACCAAACCGTCGTATCTGCCTCCGGCCAAAACCGTTCCTTGCGCGCCGAGTTGAGAAGTGGTGAGCTCAAAAACCGTGTGGCAATAATAATCAAGCCCGCGAACCAAACGATTGTTGACCTTATAAGGAATACCGAGCAAATCAAGGCCTTTTAAGACAGCTTGGAAAAATGATTTTGAAGATTCATTTAAGCTGTCTTGATATAACGGGGCACCGATGAGCGCTTTTTGATCACGTTCATCTTTTGAATCTAACACACGCAAAGGATTTTTTTCTAAACGTTCTTGGCTCTCGGTCGAGAGTTCATTGATATGTTCTTTCAAATAAGAAATAAGCTTTGCACGATAGGCATCACGGCTTTCTTTATCACCGAGTGAGTTGATTTCAACCGTGATATCGCCATCAAGACCGAGCTCTTTTAAAAAGCTGTATGCCATGGAAATCATGTCGATATCGGCTTCAGGTGTTTCAACCCCGAGCATTTCAACACCGAATTGGGTAAACTGACGCTGACGGCCTTTTTGCGGACGCTCATAACGAAACATCGGGCCGGCATAATAAAATTTGACCGGAACACTTGATAAAAGCCCGTTGGAAACAAAGGCTCTGACCACGCCTGCCGTTCCCTCGGGGCGAAGCGTTAAGCTTTCACCGCCTTTATCTTCAAAGGTGTACATTTCTTTTGTGACAATATCGGAAGTATCTCCGAGATTGCGGGCAAAGACTTCGGTAAACTCAAAAATCGGTGTTTCGATTTCTTCAAACCCATAACGTTCAACAACGTTTGAGGCTGTTTGAATCACTTTTTTTGTTTTTCTTTTGTTGTCACCGTATAAATCGTATGTACCGCGAACATTTTGTATTTTTGACATTTTCAATTTTCCTTTGAATAAAAAAGAACGGAAAGCTTTCTCAGATGCTCTCCGATCTTTTAATTTTTTCTTTCTAATGCTTTAAGATGGGATCTAATTCAATACCGGTTTGTTTTTGAGGTGTGGCAACTTTTGTTAAGACATCATCAATATACATATCAACGTTAAAGTATTTACCGACCGATAAAATCAGGCCTTTTTCAGAAGGGATGGTATATTCAAAACCTTTTTGAAAAATACCTGAGATATAGACTTTATTGTTATCTTTGACCTCAAGCCATGACTCACCTTTGAATTTTAAGACCATTTTCTTAAAATCCTCTTTTTGAGCTGTTTCTTCGACGTAATTTCCGTCAACAACATTTATTTGTGATTGTTCATTTTGTGAAGGTTCCGGATTTTGATTTTCGTTTTCCTCCGGCGTTTTTTCATCTTCAGATTGTTCTTCCTCTGAAAGTGAAACATCTTCTGTTGCCGGAATAATTTCAACAACAGATGTTTCTTCTTTTATATCAGGAGTATTTTCTTTTGAATTCGTGACAAAATGTATCGTAAGATATATTCCGTACAGAACTATAAGACCAATCAAACAAAAAACGATATGACGAATATTGGGAATAGTTTCTTTTGTGTGTTTTGTGACAATGGGTTGAGGCTTTTGTTCATTTTTCGACAAAGCCTGATTTTTATATATTTGCACAATGCGATCCGGATTGAGACCGAGATAGGTGGCGTATGAACGGACAAAACCGATTCCGTAAGGAACAGGGTGAAGCGTTTTATAATCATCTGACTCAATGGCGGTGAGATAAATTTTGCGAATACACAAAGCTTCAGAAACGGTTTCAATCGATTTCTTTTGTTTCATGCGTGTGTATTTTAAAAACATTCCGACCGTTGCAGCTTCTTCTGCCGTTTGAATATCATTTTTTTGTTCCGGTTGATCTTTTTGTTCAGTTTCTATTTTTGTTTCGTTTTCCACATTCTTATCCTTTAATTTCAAATCAATTTTTGTTTGTGCATTAAAGCACATTTTATTTTAAATTGCAATACCGTGATCGTGTGCATAAGATATTAATTGGGGGCGTAATGTACGCCGATCGGATTTCAAAAGCGTTTTAAGATAATCTTTGAGTTCTTTTGTGCAAGCACTTCGAACCAGTTTTTTGATTTGCGCAAACGAAGATCCGGCACACGAAAAATTCTTAAATCCGAGCCCAATTAAGGCCATCGCTTCAATCGGAACGCTTGCCATTTCACCACAAACGGAACACATCACGTGATGTTTTTCTGCCTTTTCTTTAATGGTTTTTAACACATTTAAAAAAGGTGCCGATAAAACATCATAGCGGTTGAAAAGGCGAGGGTTTGTTCGGTCGCAAGCAAAAATAAATTGTGCTAAATCGTTGGTGCCGATTGAAATAAAATCGGCCCCTTTTAAAATTTCATCCAGTTCAAAAATAACAGACGGCACCTCAATCATTAAACCGATATGAAGTTTGAGGGGAACCGATATATGAAGGGCTTTTTGCTTTTGATATTCTAAAAGGAGCGTTTCTTTGGCCTCAATAAATTCGTTAAAGCTTGAAATCATCGGAAACATGACATAAAGCTCTTGGCCAGCGGCAGCTTCTAAAAAGGCACGCATTTGACTGCGCAGCAGGGCGCGTCTGTCAAGCGTGATACGAATAGAGCGCCAACCGATGGCCGGATTTTCTTCTTCCATTTTTCCCCAATAAGGAAGGAGTTTATCGGATCCGACATCAAGACTTCGAAAAATAACGGGTTTTCCTGCAGCCTTATCTAAAACCTTTTGATATATGCGTTTTTGCTCTTTAACACTTGGCAGGCTTTCGGAGGCCATAAAAGCAATTTCTGTTCGATAAAGTCCGATTTCATCGCAATTAGAAGGTTCAATATATTCCAAATCAAAATCAAGCCCGACATTCAGACCGAGATTGATTTTAACACGGTCTTTTGTTTTCGATTTTTGATTGCTTAACGTTTTGAGTTCATGTCGCCACCCTGACATTTTTTGTTGCTCAAGCAAAAATTTTTGACGCATTTCAGGGGTTGGGTTCACATAAACATAACCTTCCATTCCGTCAACAGCAATAATTTCGCCGTCTTTAATATCGTTATATAAACCTTTCAGTTTTGCAATAACGGGAATATTAAGGGCTTTAGCCACAATTGCCACGTGCATGGTAGATGTTCCGTCTTCTAAAATCAGAGCTCTGATTCTTTTATAGTCGTAGTCCATTAAATCGGCAGGTCCCATCGTTTGGGCAATTAAGATAATATCTTGATATAACGGACAGCTGCCGCGTGCTTCGCCGCTTAAATAAGAGCGCAGGCGATCTGAAATATATCTTAAATCTTCCGCACGCTCTTTCAGATAAATGTCGGGAGAACTTAAGAGTTTTTCTTGCATTTCTTGACATGTTTTTTCGACGGCAGCCTCAGCACTTAAACCTGTTTCGATGTGTGCTCTGATTTTTTTATACCAGCCTTTATCTTCGGCGAGCATTTTATATGTTTCTAAAATTTCGGTATGTTCGCCGATATTGTTTTTTTCAAATTTAAGTGTTTGGTTAAAATCTTCAATCATTTCAGCTCGAGCGGTTTCAAGCAACGTCAGTTCTGTTTGAATGTTGTTTGCAAACATATTTTGAATCGTGCGCCTGCGGTGGTGCACAACAGCCGAGCCGACACCGTATCCTTTATTTAAACTCGTGCCTTTTAATCTGTCTTTTAAGTTGATACCGCGCGATTTGGCAAATTGGCGTTTATAAAGAGATATTTCTTCAAGAGACAAGATACTCGTTAAAAACATGGCTGTTGTTTTTAAGTTTTCAAGTTCTTGATTTGAAAAAGAATGCTTTTGCGCAAAATTTAAGATTAAAACGCCGATGACCTTATCCCATAAAACAAGCGGTGCGCCGATCACACTTTGATTTGAAGCATCCATATTTGTTTGAGATAAAATATTGGATTGCGACGTGATTTCACCGATTAAACCTTCGCCGAAACGAATTGTTCTTTCATCTTCTTTCGGTTCAAAATTAAAGCCGGAAAAAAATTCAAGATAATTATCATCAATGGAGAGATAAGTTACGCAAGATGAGGCTTCAAAAAACACACTGATATCTTTCATCATTTCAAAAAGTTTTTGCTCGGTGGAAAGCTTTTTAGACATATGATGCTGAATGTTCTGCAAGAGGGATACAACATCTGATGTGTGTGTTTTTTCCATAAAAAAAGCCTTAAAAATAAATTTTTTTCTTTTTTGAAATATACAATGTATCTTTTGTTTCATCAAGTGAATTTAAAAAAGAATCTTCAAGATATTTGAAAAGAATTATATTATATGGTTTTCAATAAACTTGAAAACTCATTTTCTGAAATCGTTGGAACGCCAAGCTCGGCGGCTTTTTGAGCCTTTGATCCGGCGTCAACGCCTAAAACAACATAGTCTGTGTTTTTGGAAACACTGCCTGCCACTTTGGCGCCGGCTTTGAGCGCTATTGCTTTAGCCTCGGCTCTGGTTAAATGCTCCAAAGTGCCGGTAAATACAACCGTTTTTCCCGAGAGTTTTGAATTTTCATTTGTTTCATTTTCAAATTTTTGAATTGATACATATCTTAAAATGTTTTCAATGGTTTTGATGTTGTGCGGTTCTTTGAAAAATTCCACAATATCTTTTTTCATAGCATCCCCGATACCGTCGATGTTTAAAAGTTTTTCGGTATCATCGTTTTGCATTGCTGTTTGAAAAGAGGTAAAACTGCCAAAATGCTTGGCAATAAGTAAAGCGGTGGAAACACCAACACCTCGGATGCCCAAAGCATAAATAAAGCGGGGCAGGGTGATATTGGATTTTTCTTTGATAGCCTTAAAAAGTTTTTGAACGGATTTTATGCCCCATCCTTCCTCATTTTCTAAATGAATTCCGTTTGAGAGCGAAAATAAATCATCACCGCCGTTTCTTTGCTCTAGGGTAAAAATATCATCAGGGGTTTTGATGTATTCTTTTTTATAAAAATCTTCGATATTTTTATCACCCATTCCCTCAATATCAAAAGCTTCTTTCGAAACAAAATGTTTGAGGCGCTCAATGGCTTGAGCAGGGCACGATAAACCGCCCGTGCAACGTCTGACGGCTTCATCTTCTTCTCTTAAGGCATGCGCACCGCATTCGGGGCAAAAAACAGGAAATTCGAAAGGTTTTGAAGAAGGTTCTCGTTTTTCTTTTAAGACTCCCGTGACTTGCGGAATCACATCACCTGCGCGCTGAACCGTGACATAATCACCGATGCGGATATCTTTGCGTTTAATTTCATCTTCGTTGTGGAGTGTGGCATGCGAAACGATGACACCGCCGATATTCACAGGTTCTAAATCAGCAACCGGCGTTAAAGCCCCTGTTCGCCCGACTTGAACACGAATGTTTTCGACTTTGGTAATGGCAACCTCCGGCGGAAATTTATGTGCAATAGCCCATCTGGGGGTTCGTGTTAAAAAGCCAAGTCTGTTTTGAAGCTCTAAGGAGTTGACCTTATAAACGATTCCGTCGATGTCATAAGGCAAGTCCGCACGCGTTTGTTGTAAGGCGCGAAAGCTTTGAATAATTTCATCTTCGTTTTTGCAAATTTTGTTATAAGGGTTGACCGGAAATCCCCATTTTTGAACGATTTTTAAAAATTCTTCCTGCGTTTTCCAAAATACGTTTGAAACTTCACCCCATGTGTAAACAAGCAAGCTTAAATTTCTTTCTTTAGTTACATTCGGGTCAAGTTGACGAAGTGAGCCGGCGGCGGCATTACGCGGATTGGCAAAAACTTTTTTGTTTTCAAGTTTATTTTTTTCGTTTAAGGCAAAAAAATCAGCCTTTGACATATAAACTTCGCCGCGCAATTCCATGATTTTCGGAAAATCAGGGGCAGAAATAACATGAGGCAAGCCTCGAATGGTTTTAATGTTTTCTGTGATGTCCTCGCCTGTTTTGCCGTCTCCTCTGGTGGAGGCTGAAACTAAAATCCCGTTTTCATATCTGGCATTGAACGATAAGCCGTCCATTTTCGGCTCGGAAGTAAACTCAATTTCGGAAGAAATATTCAAAAAACGCCTGATTGAAGCCACAAATTCATGAACTTCATTATCTGAAAAAATATCGCCAAGCGAGAGCATCGGAACTTTTAGCTCAATTTTTTTAAATTCGCTTACAAGCGGTGCTCCCACTTTTTTAGACGGACTGTCTTGCCTTATGAGTAAAGGAAATTTTTTCTCGAGTAATTCATTTCGCTTTTTTAAAGCATCATATTCGGCATCCGTTAAATAGGGATCATCTTGTTGATAGTATGCCACGTCGGCTTTGGCCATTTCGCTGGCAATATATGCGAGCTCGTCTTTTGCCTCGTTTTCTGTAATGAAATTGATGTCTTTGAAGTTTTGCATGAAATCAATATATAAGCTTTAAAAAAAAATGCTACGAGAAAAGGTAAGTTATAAAAAGTTTTATTTTTTCTTGACAAAATTTTTTATCTGTCTTATATTACAAAGACTTTCATAAGCTATTTTGTTTAACAATTAATATACACATTTATGAATTACTTCTTTAATCGCCGCGTTCGTCAGTTAGAAAAAGGCACGCGTGTTACCTCCGTCGTTAAGACGGTTGATGAATCAGTGTTGAATTCCATTGAAGCGCATCATTTGCTTGCAAAGTATTTAACAGAGAAAAATTATCTCTGTTTGCATACACCGCAGCAGATGAAAGTTGTGAAACGACAGAACACTCATGATTATTATTGGCTGCGAGAGTATTCGTACAACACGTATTTTGCAGTCAAAATCGGGGTCAAAAGTGAAATCATCGCTTTCAAAACTGCTCTCACGGGTCAAGCGTTTTATGCGCAGACGGAAAATGGACTCATCGTATTTGAAGAACTTCCGATCTCAAGTACAATTGAAGTTTTTCTCAAGGATTGCAGTTGGTACACCAAAGAGAAAACAGAACTTTATGTTTCCGTTTTCTATGATGCCGACATGCGAAAGTTATCACTTCAAACGCTGAATCTTCGTGGTGTCGACATTAAGAATTTTCCGCATGATTATTGGGGGCTCTGTACGGTTTCTGAAGCAGGAGTTCCTCAAAATGGTTGTTGCGGATCTTCTCGGACCATCCGGGCCAGCGAGACATGGGATGTTAAGCCCGATGTCATTGAGATTTATGACACAATCTCGGTTTGGACAGGATCGAAGGTCTTGAAAGTCTTTACCAAAAAAGATGAGGACTTTCGTATCGACCAAATGCTTGAGGCTTGGGATGAGTTTTGGAGATTTTTTCATCATTAACCTTCAAAAAAAAAGAGTGTTATGAAAAAAGTTTTTAATGAGAGCGATTGGCCAGAATGTCCGCCAATCACTCTTCCGGAAGAACCGGACTTTGGCGTTCCTGATGTTGATCTTCGCTTATCACCAAGATGGGCGGCTTAAAAAAACAAAAAAAAGAGTGTTTATTCAAACACTCTTTTTTTTAGTTAATAGAAGCATCCATCGGGTTAAATTTTAAGAGTAACGTGTTCCAAAGGCTGTATTTATCGGCATATTTATCAGCAAAAATTTTATAAATATTGACCCCGTTATGATTTTGACACGACAAAACGGCGCGTCTGGCCGATTCGGCCAAAGCTCTGAAACGCGGATCGGAATTTGCTCTTGAGCTGTCAACAATTTTGACATCTCTGATTGTGCCGTCACGATTTAAAAAAGCCCTGATTTCAATAATGATCCCTTCAACATTTTGCGCACCCGGATCAAAATTCCAACATTCACGCAAGCGCCCTGCAATGGCATCTGTTTCGGTAATGGTTAAATCTGAAAAATAAGATCCGCCTTGACCGCCCTCAACACCCATATTTTGAACTTCGGTGCCGGTTTTAATGACAGCCGGTTTATTTTCTTTGGCAACTTCTTTTTCGAGTGAACTCACGCTTTCCATCAAGCTTTTGAGGGAATTTTTAACCGTTTCGACTTCCTTGGGTTTTGCCGTCACTTTCGGTTTCGGCTTTTTAGGCGCCGGTGGAATTGGCTTTTTTTGAGGCTTTTTCTCCGGCTTCGGTGCTGGTTTGGGTTGTTCTTTTTCTTGCTTGATTGGTTCTTTTTGAGGTTTGTTTTCCGTATCTGCAAAAGCTTCTTTTGAAAGTTCTTCTTTAGTATCGGGTTTGGGTTCTTCGGCTTTTGCTTCAGGCTCTTTGGTGGTATATTGCGGCTTTGTTTTTTGAGCTGTTGACGCCTTTTGTTCCACTTCACCAAATTCGGCTTTGGGCGGGAGATTGGTCATTTCGGCGAGCTTCACATCTTTTAAGTCAACAATAATCGGGGCAGCGCCAACCGTTATCTTCGGGCGAAAAAACATATGCCAATCAAACATAAAAATGATCAGCGCCGCAATATGTAATGCAATAGACCTATATAAATACGGTTTCATAACATTCCTTTATTTTTGAGCTCTCGGCTCTGTTTTCAAACCCACTCTTTCAAAACCGGCTTCTTTTAAGAGCGCCATTAAATTAATCACGCGTCCGTAAGATGCCTCGGTATCTGCCGAAATTGTGATGGAAACATCGGTGTTTTCGCCTTGAATGGCTTTAACCTTTTGGACGATATTTTCATCTGAAATTTCTGTTTTACCGATATAATAACTGCCTTTTTCATCAACACTGATGTTAATAGAGGTCTCTTTTCCTTCAAAGGCTTTTCCGCCGACTTTTGGCAGATTAAGCGAAATCCCTGAGGTCATCAAAGGAGCTGCCACCATAAAAACGACGAGGAGCACCATCATCACATCCATTAAATTTGTGATGTTGATGTTGGCATTGCGTTTAGAAGGGCGTCGCGATGAATATCTGTATGAATGTTGAGCCACGTTTATTCTCCGGCAATTTCGGCACGAATGGTTGTGTCATCAATTTCGCGTGACAGAATGGAAGAAAATTCGGCTATGAAATTCTCTAACCTTTGGGCATAACTGTCATTTTGTGAGCTGATGGAGTTATACGCAAGCACCGCCGGAATAGCAGCAATCAAGCCAAAGGCTGTTGTAAACAAGGCCTCTGCAATACCGGGGGCCATGGCAGATAAGGAATTGCTTTGTGTCACGGCAATGGCATTAAAGCTGTTAATAATGCCCCAAACAGTGCCAAATAATCCCACAAGCGGTGCCACCGAGCCGGTTGACGCTAAAAATCCGAGATGGCTGTCTAAATCATCCAGTTCTTTATCCATGGCAACCGTCATGGCTTTTTCGACACGTTGTTGAAGCGAAACACCCCGCAGACCACGGTCTGTTTTGGACTGCATAATGTTTGTGCGGCGCCACTCTTTCATGGCCGCAATAAACATGGCCGACATCGGGTCGCGCGGTGTGTTGCCGATGGCATCATAAAGTCTGTCAAGCGAACCGCCTGACCAAAAGGCTTCTTCAAATTTTTTTGTTGTGCGCTTGACGCGCCGTAGGCTCGCAAATTTTTCAAATATGATGGCCCATGACCATACAGAGGCTGCGATCAAGCCGATCATAACGATTTTTGTAATTGAATCGGATGCCCATACCATATCCCACAAAGAGGGACCGCCAGCGGCCGCACCTGAAACTTCGGATAAAACTTCTGTTTCCATCTTCAAATCCTTAAAAATTTTGTTAAACTTCAAAAATAATGTTTTTTTTAGCACAAAATCTTAAAGATTCGATTAATTTCAATAAGGTGAAATTGAGTTTTTTTGATAGAAAAATAAATCAAGTATTACTTTAATTGTTTATCCCATCCATTTGATACTCTGTTAATTTTATCATTATATTGCCTTTTTGTGGTAGAAGGTAGAGCAATTTGTCCGCACACGATTTTTTTCTTTTTTTGTATTGTCTCAGGCAGTTCCCACGGCAAATTTAAAAGTTTGTGATAAGCAAGATCTGCCATTAACCTTGCTTCCATAAAATCACCGAACTGACTTTTTTGAATTGTAAGGGGGCTTGTTAACCTGTTTTGCAAACTCTTAAAAAGCGTTTTATGCTCTTTTAAGGTAAAACCTTTTCCTTCTAAAAGAGCCTTAAAAGAAGACAGCACAACAGGGTTTTTCCAGCCGCCTCCAAACAAAATGAATTTGCTTGGCAGGTTCATATCAGCAGGGCTTAAGGAAAGCGCCAAAGCTGCAATGTAGGCAGCAAAATACTCAAACGTGTACACCACATCAAAATCATTGAAATTCTTTTGCTTGATGTATTGAAAAATCTCATCTTTGAAATAATAAGCCGGATCGCCGGATTTTGGGAGTTTTGTTTCATAAAAAGCTCGCCCGAAATCAAATAAAGCCTGCAATAATTTTTTTTCAAGTTTTCCTTTTTGCCCGATGATTCCGTCTTTGTCAAAAGGGAGATCAAAACGCTCGCGTATAAAAGCGTCGGTATATTCGTTAAAAGGTCCGGCATCTGTTGAAATCAAAACTTTTTTGTTTTGAATAACGGCAAAATTTGACGTATTTCCGCCGTTAAAATAAATACCGTCTCCCTCAATGTTTGCAATACGGGCATTATGCGGGGCAACCAAGGGCGCACCTTCAAAACCATTGATAACAAAATCAGAGCGAAAGTCATAAACAACCGGTACAGAAGTTAAATCAGCGAGCATTTTTCCCGAGCCCATTTGCAGGGTATAAGGTGTTTTGTTTTGTAAAGCAGCTATTGATGGCGGAAAGTGATCAAGCGTTTTACCGTGAAAACCGATGGCATCAATCGTTTCTTTTGAAATGTTATTTTGCACGCACATTTCATCAACGGCTTCGGCAATTTCTTTAATATAGAGATCATGGATTTCATGAAATTGCGCCATTTTTTCAATTTCATCTTTTGATTTTTGATAAACAAGAGTACGTAAATTCTTAATGTTTTGCTGCATATTTTTAGTGTAAGGTTTTGAAAAAGAACAAATATCTGTCATATTATCCTCTTCAAATTCGGTTAAAACCAAATCGATGGCATCCATAGAATTGCCGGTCATATTTCCGATGATGCGATATTTTTTCATAAGTTTCTTTCGAAAATTTTTTTTGATATTTGACAATTTAAGATAAGCCGAAATTTACTAAAAAATCATCAAAATTTTTTTATGGATTTTTATTTTTAAATACGTTACAATGAAAAAAGATATTGAAAGATATCGAGTGCCTTGAGTAAGGTGCGGAGTTGTCAAAAGCTCTTTGCAATACGCAGTGATGGATAACACTGCTTTAGGTGCTGTCCTTTTTATTTTTAAAAAGGAGCACATCTTATCCCCGATATTAAATTGGTTCGGGGAGCCTTTGGTGGATGTTCAAGGTTTATCCCAAAGACCAAAGGAGTCATTTCGTATTGCATGATTTTTGAACTCTCCGACCACCTTTTGAAGGTGGTTTTCATTTTTATTGGAGAAAAAACATGAAAACACATATTTTTTTGAAGACTCTTATGATGACTGTGACTTTTGTAATGGCATTTTATCCAAAAGTTTGGGCAGATGATTGCGAAGAAGGCTATGTGAGAGGTTTTTATACCGGAAATTGTATTCCAGCAAGTGGAGGGTGTGGGACAAATTGTAACTATACAGTTGATTCTCAAGGTAACGCAAAAATTTATGGCACAGGAGAAATTAGAGCGTATTTTGATAATGAAGATTTTGTAAATGTAACAATCGAAGACGGAATTACCGGTGCAGGATATGCTGTTTTTGATAATGGGTATATAAGCCTAAGAGGTCATCCTATACAATCAATAAGTTTACCGGAATCATTTACAATGATGAATTCTCGGTTTAATGGTCGGGGGGATTATTATGGTGGAAGATTAGCTTCTATTATATTACCAGAAAATATACAATTGCCGAACACATACGGAATAGGTAACAGTGTATCATCGGCAATAAAAGTTTATTGTTCTGCTAATAATGTTGATTGCGCAAAGATTGAAGATTCTAGGCGGTATGAATACATAAAAGATGGTGACAATTATGTTATATACCATAACGGTGAAATTGTTGAAATTTTTGGTAGTAAAGACGATTTTAAAAATAATATATTTCTCGAGGGCTCATATACAAAAAAAGATGAAAATGGAAAGCCTATTGCTCAATATGATGGCAGAGGAAATGTTTTAGCTTCATATACCTATAATTCAGACGGTTCTGTCAGTACTTATGACAAAAACGGTAAGCTGATTGCTATTCAAGGTAAAAGAATTTATACCATTGACGAGGCAACAGCGCTTGTTTCAAAAAATGGAAAAAATACATTTTCTATTCGGTATAGGTAAGGGGTAAGGAACGGATCCCTACGCCCGTTTTGCGGGCTCTGGATGATGTTTTAAAAGAGGAATGGATTGCGACGCTCACTTTTGTTCGCTCGCAATGACGGATTAAAGTGAACCCTCGGGACAAGCCCGAGGGTGACAATAATACAGCAAAGAATATAGAAATATCAATAACTTCTGGCGTAAATCACGTCAAGCGTTGCCTCTTTACCGGTCAGCAGACATTTTCCCGTTGTGCCGGTTTGATTAAACGGAATGCAGCGAATAGCAATTTTCATCTCTTTTAAGATTTCTTCTGTTTGTTCGTCGCCGGACCATTTTCCTCTCACAAACGCGACTTTACCTTGCGTGCCGTCTTCAATCCATTCGTTTGAATTTGCAAAATAAGCCTTAAACTCTTCAGGCGTTGTAATATCGTTTCGGATATTATTTTCCATGCGAGATTTGGCTTTTTCAAACATTTCTTTTTGAATATCGGCTAAGCGTTTTTCAATGCTCGAAACAAATTCATCTTTTAAGACGATTTCTTTTTGACCGACTTTCAAACGTTCTTTGACCATCAAAGCATTGTTTTCAATATCGCGCGGACCGATTTCACAAATGATGGGTGCGCCTTTTCGGGTCCATTCCCAAAACTTATCAACGCTTTGTTTATCGCGGGCATCAACTTTAATGCGAATTTTTTCACCAAACGGCGTATGTGATTTAAGCTCTGAGGAAAGGGCTCTGATATAAGTCATCACTTTTTCTTCGTCTTCTTTCTTCTTAATGACGGGGACTAAAATGACTTGATAAGGTGCAATGCGCGGTGGAACGTTCATTCCTTCATCATCGGCGTGCGTCATAATAAGACCTCCGATCAGTCTTGTTGAAACGCCCCAAGATGTGGTGTATGCAAATTCGGGCTTGTTTTCTTTATTGATAAACGAAATGCCCGCCGACTTTGCAAAATTTTGCCCCAAATAGTGCGAAGTTCCGGCTTGCAAAGCTTTGCCGTCTTGCATCATGGCTTCAATGCAATATGTGTCAACGGCACCGGGGAATTTATCATATTCCGGTTTCACGCCCTCAATGACAGGCATCGCCAAAAATTCTTCGCACGTTTTGCGATAAACTTCTAACATACGCTTTGTCTCTGTTTCAGCCTCATCGGCGCTTGCGTGCGCCGTATGGCCTTCCTGCCACAAAAATTCGCGCGTACGCAAGAAAAGACGGGGTCTCATTTCCCAGCGTACAACGTTGGCCCATTGGTTAATCAAAACCGGCAAATCACGATAAGATTTGACCCATTTTGCAAACGAATCGGCAATAATTGTTTCTGAGGTCGGACGAATAATCAAAGGTTCTTCAAGTTCGCCGGCGGGCTCTAATTTGCCGTCAACCTCTTGTAATTTTGAATGTGTTACAACGGCCATTTCTTTGGCAAAACCTTCAACATGCTCGGCTTCTTTTTTGAAAAATGAAAACGGAATTAAAAGCGGAAAATATGCATTTTCATGATCCGTTTCTCTAAATTCTTCATTCATCAAACTTTGAATGCGTTCCCAAATTCCATAGCCCCAGGGTTTAATGACCATACACCCTGGTGAAGCGGCGTTTTCGGCCATATCGGCTTCTGAAACAACGCATTGATACCATGCAGGATAATTTTCAATTCGTTTTGTTTTAAGTGACATGTTACTTTCCTTTATGCTCTTAATTCTCCGCCGGTTTTTTTGCCGACTTCCACAATGACTTTATTCATCAAATTTTCAATATCTTTATCGGTAAATGTTTTATCTTTTGGTTGCATCACAACTGTAATGGCAAGCGATTTTTTATCTGCGGGCAAATTGCCGCCTTCAAAAACATCAAACAGGCGAACATCCGAAATAAACGCTTTGTCTGCATTTTTGGCTGCCGATAAGACGGTGGCTGCTTCCAAAGATTTGTCCACAACAAAAGCCAAATCTTTTTCAATCGGTTGGAACATCGAAAGTTCCAATTTCTTTTTGGCTTTGCTCGCTGCTTTGCGAGGAAGCGGGATATTATCTAAATAAACTTCAAACGCCATCACATTTGTTTTTAAGCCGAATTTTTTAATAATGCTCGGGTGAAGTTCGCCAAAATAAGCTAAAACATTTTTGCCCAAACGGATGGTGCCGCTGCGCCCGGGGTGATAATAAGAAGGCGCATCTGTTGTGATTTGCGGATTTTGATAAGGCCCGTTGGCCGCTGCGATAACGGCAAGCGCATCTGCCTTGACATCAAAAACATCAAACGGACGACTTGTTTTAAGCCAGTCTTTCGGAGATGTTAACCCAACTCTGATACCGGCGGCAACAGATGTTTGCTCATTTGTGTTTCTGCCATAAAATTCAGGACCGACTTCAAAAATCGAAAAATGATTATATCCTTTAGATAAATTATTTTTGGCTCCCAATAACAAATTAGGCAATAAACTCGGGCGCATTTCATTGAGTTCAGCCGAGATTGGGTTGGCAATTAAAATCGTATCTTTTTGATAAGATTTATGAAAAACATCAGCCAGTTTCGAATCCGTAAAGCTCCAAGTCACCGTTTCAAACATACCGCGCGATGCAAGCTCATGTTTAACGGTTACACTCCGCTGTTGTGCGGGGGTGAAAATAGGTTTCGGGAATTTGTCATGAGGTAAGCTGACAGGCTCAATTTGATCAAGCCCGACCATTCTGACGACTTCTTCAATCAAGTCTTGCTCGCACTCAATATCACCGCGCCATGAGGGCGAAACGGCCTTAATTTTATCGCCTTCAATGGTTGTTTCAAACCCGAGATTTTGCAAAATGCGCAAAATCTCATCTTCTTTAATATCCATTCCGACAAAGCTTTTCATGCGTGAGGGGCGGATATAAGCCGTTTGAGGTTTGAAATTGTCTTCAGATCCGGCGATGACAATATCTGATGCTTCACCGCCGCAAATTTCTAAAATAAGTGCTGTGGCATAATCAGAACCTAAAATGTTTGATTTCGGGTCAACCCAGCGCTCATAGCGATAGCGCGAATCAGATTCAATACCGAATTTTCGACCTGTTCTGGCAATACATGTTTGGTCAAATAAGGCGCATTCCAAAAAAACATTTTTCGTTTGCTCACTGCAACCTTTTTGAAGACCGCCCATAATGCCGCCTAAACACTCAATGCCTTCATCATCACAAATACCAAGCGATTGATCGTCAAGGTCATATTCTTTTTCATCTAAGGCAACAAAATGTTCACCGTCATGACACATCCGAACCTTAATATCGCCTTTGAGTTTGTCGGCATCAAAAACGTGTAAGGGCCTTGCTAAATCGTAGTTGATGTAATTTGTAATATCCACAAGCGGTGAAATAGACCGAAGACCGATGGCTTCCAAGCGTTCTTTCATCCAAAGAGGTGTCGGGCGCGTGTTATCCACATTTTTGATATATCGACCGACATATGTCGGGCAAGACTCCAAACAGTCAATCGAAACGTTAATAGGGCTTTTAAATGTGCCTTTTGTTTTTTTAATTTCTAAAGGTTTTAACGTACCGAGCCCCGCTGCGGCCAAATCGCGCGCAATGCCGCGTACGCCTAAGCATTCGGCTCTGTTCGGTGTTAATGAAATTTCAATGACCGGATCACTTTTTAAAACCTCGCTGGCATTCACACCGACAGGTGTTTTCGGGTCAAGCTCAATAATGCCCGTATGATCTTCGCCGATGCCGAGTTCTTTTTCGGAGCAAAGCATACCGAAACTCTCAACACCTCTGATTTTTGTTTCTTTTAAAACTTCGTTATATGCCGGAATAAGTGTACCGACAGGTGCAAAAATACTGATCATACCTTCTTTCACATTCGGCGCACCGCAAACAACCTGAAGTTTTTCTTTGCCTGTGTCGACCGTTAAAATATGCAAATGATCCGAATCGGGGTGCATTTGTACATTTTCGGCTTTAGCTGTGATAAATCCTTTTAAGTTTTCAGCCGGGTCACAGATTTCTTCAACCTCTAAACCGATACGTGTTAAGGTTTCTGAAATTGTGTTTAAGTCGGCTGTTGTGTCAAGATGATCTTTCAGCCATGATAATGTTAATTTCATTTTGCTTCTCCTCCAGTGTTACTTAAACCACCTGTCATTGATGAAAAATCAAGAGGAACGAACCCGTAATTTTTCATCCATCTGATATCCGATTCAAAAAATGTACGCAAATCCGGAATGCCGTATTTGAGCATGGCCAGTCTGTCAATACCGAGCCCGAATGCAAATCCTTGATACTCATCCGGGTCAATACCGCCGGCTCTTAAGACATTCGGATGCACCATACCGCAACCCAATACTTCAAGCCAATCGTTTCCGGCGCCGACTTTGATTTCATCTTTTGTTTTGAGGCATCCGATATCCATTTCTGCTGACGGCTCCGTAAACGGAAAATAAGACGGACGATAACGAACGGGAATTTCATCAAGCTCAAAAAAGGCTTTGATAAAATCATATAAACATCCCTTTAAGTGGGCAAGCGTTGTTGTTTTATCAATCACTAACCCTTCAACCTGATGGAACATCGGTGTGTGCGTGGCATCCATATCCGAACGATATGTGCGACCGGGTGCAATAATACGAATAGGCGGTTGCTGTTTTTCCATGGTGCGGATTTGCATGCCTGAAGTGTGCGTTCTGACAACATAGGCATTTTCCATCTCAAACGGTGCATCCTTGTCATGGGCAATATAAAACGTATCTTGCATTTGGCGGGCAGGGTGATTGAGGGGCATGTTGAGTGCATTAAAGTTATGAAACTGATCTTCAATATCAGGCCCCGTGGCGACTTCAAAACCAAGCTCACCGAATATAGCAGCCACTTCTTCTTCAATTTTTGAAACAGGGTGAATTCGGCCTTGAGTTTCAGGGCGGCAGGGAAGCGTGACATCAATTTTTTCACTTTTCAGTCTGGCATTTAAGGCCTCATCTTCTAAAACTGCTTTGCGTTTTTGAAGTTCTTCTTCTATACTTGTTTTTATAAGGTTCAATTCCTTGGCGGCTTCAATGCGTTTTTCAGGTTCCATTTGCCCCAACATTTTCATTCTTTCGGTGATTTCACCTTTTTTTCCGAAAACGGCAACCCTGATATCATCTAAACTTTTAAGGTCGTTTGCCTTTTGAATTTCGCCCAAAATTGAGGCTTTTAAATTTTCTATATCTTCCATCATGTTGAACTTTCAGATTGTTAAAAATTACAAAAGAGCTATCTTGACTGCCAAGATAACTCTTTTATGTTTTGACTCTTCTTTTGTAGATTACTTAAGAGCTGCTTTGGCAGAATCGACAAGCTTAGCAAAAGCTTTGGGCTCTTTCAAAGCGATATCAGCGAGAACTTTACGATCAAGTTCAATACCGGCTTTGATAAGCCCACTGATAAATCGGGAATAAGTCATACCGTTCAAGCGTGTTGCCGCGTTGATACGAGCAATCCACAATGCTCTGAAGTTTCTCTTCTTTGCACGACGATCGCGGTATGCATATTGCAAACCTTTTTCAACCTTTTCAACAGCAACTCTGAATACGTTTTTATTACGACCTCTGTAACCTTTGGCCATATTTAAAATTTTCTTGTGACGAGCGTGTGTCGTCATTCCTCTTTTAATACGTGACATAACTTATCTCCATTACAAATACGGTAAAAACTTTTTAACGATTTTAACATCAGAACTGTCTAATAAAACGGTTCCTCTGGCTTGTCTTTTCATTTTTGTACCCTTATTGAAGAGAAGATGTCTCTTGAAAGAGGACTTTCTTGTCAGTTTTCCGGTACTTGTCACGCTGATGCGTTTTTTCACGGAACTTTTTGTTTTTAATTTAGGCATTTTATCTTTCCTTTTCTATAAACGGATAAACACAAAGCAGTCAGGCATGCCAATAAGCCCGAACCACCGAACAGGTTACACTTATACGCTTATTCAAATTAAAAATCAAGCGTTTTTTTATTCTTTTTAAATCATCGCCATGCCGCCGTTGACATGAATGGTTTGACCGGTGATATATCCGGCTTCTTCAGAGGCTAAAAAGGCAACGGCGTTGGCCACATCTTGGGCTTCGCCCAAGCGTGCCTCCGGAATTTTTGAAAGAAGATTTGCTTTCACATCATCGGGTAAAACATCTGTCATGGCAGTGCGAATAAAACCGGGAGCAACCGAATTCACAGTAACGTTGCGCGAACCGACTTCTTGAGCCAAACATTTGTTCATGGCAATCATTCCGGCTTTGGAAGCAGAATAATTGGCTTGGCCGGCATTTCCCATCACGCCGACAACAGAGGCAATACCGATAATGCGCCCATAGCGACGTTTCATCATTGAACGCACAACCTGTTTTGCCAATTTGAAACCGGCTGTTAAGTTCACATCTAAAACAAGTTGCCAATCTTCATCGCTCATACGGATGAAAAGTCCGTCTCTTGTTAAACCGGCATTGTTGACCAAAATATCAATCTGACCGAATTTTGCTTCGACATCTGCAACAAGTTTTGTAATTTCATCAGGATTGGAGAGATTGGCTTGAAAACACTCGACATTTTCTTTTAAATCAGCTTTTAATTTTTCCATGCCTTCCGTGCGCATATCCGTTAACGCCAATTTGGCGCCGAGTGCATGAAACGTGCGTGCGATTTTATCGCCCATTCCCCCTGATGCACCTGTGATGAGTGCGACTTTATCCGTTAATTCAAACATTTTATTTTTCCTTTCATAAATTATGGACTAAATCTTCAATCGTTTCTTTAGAATGAACCGAACATGTAAAAATACTCTTAAAATCGCGCTTACATAAATTGGAAAGTACATTCCCGGCGCCGATTTCAATCATATCCGTCACATGTTCATCACTTAAAAAGTTCATTGTTTCACGCCATCTGACCAGTGATGAAGTTTGTTTTTGAAGATTGATAAGTATTTCTTCTTTGTTTTGAGCAGGTCTAGCCGTGACGTTTGAAATAAGAGAAATCACGGGATCAAAACTTTGGACTTCACTTAAGGCCTGTTTCATCACAATGGCCGCCGGCTCCATCAACGGACTGTGAAACGGGGCAGAAACAGAAAGTATCACAGCTTTTTTGGCACCGAATTCGGAAGCAATGTCTGCTGCTTTTTGAATGGCTTTGGTATGCCCCGATAAAACAACTTGGCCGAGTGAGTTATCGTTGGCAACAACACAGCACTCTCCATTTTCACGGCAAGCTCCGGCCAAAGCTTCGGCGTCTTCAAATGAAATTCCTAAAACGGCAACCATACCACCAACGCCGAGCGGAACGGCTTTTTGCATGGCATTACCTCGAAGCCTTAATAATTTCGCTGTATCTGAAAGCGAAAAAATGCCTGCAGCGCAAGCGGCAGAATACTCGCCCAAAGAATGTCCTGCAACGTAAGAAATTTTGGACGGCAAATCAATGTTGAATTCACGTTCTAAAACGCGAATCACAGCCATTGAAACAGCCATAATAGAAGGTTGGGCGTTTGCTGTTAACATCAGCTCGCTTTCCGGTCCTTCTTTCATCAATTTGAACAGATTTTGCTTTAGGGTTTCATCTACTTCGTTAAAAACATCTTTGGCTGCCTGAAAATTTTGATAAAGTTCCAGTCCCATGCCGATATGTTGGGATCCTTGTCCCGGAAATACAAAGGCATATTTCATTTATTGATAAAAACCTCGTTTTATTAATGATTTTTTGGGAATTTAAATATAAATTTGTTTAAAGTCAAGTTTTATCATCTATATGGGATTATATATGGCGGACTTAAAAAAAATATCGGTCATTACGGTTTTTAATCAAGGAATGCGTTTTTATAACACGGCCTTGAAATCGTTTTTGTATCAAAGTTATTCGAATAAAGAATGGCTGATTATTGATAACACCGGAAATAATGTTATTTCATCTAAATTTGCAACGCGTCTTCAGCAAAAAAATAATATTCGCATTTTAGTCAATCAGTCACCGCTATTAGCTCAAGATGTTTTAAAACAAGGTATTGAAAATGCACAAGGGGAATATATTGCTCTTTTGCGCCCCACCGATTATTGGATTAAAGACAAATTACTCCATCAAATGGCTTATATGGAGCGTTATAAATCTGTTCTTTCAAACACAAGTTATACATTCGGCGATAGTGATTGTCATCTGCTCAAACTCGGATGTTATCATTGCGAGGGAGAACTGAATATGCTCAATTATAATATCGAAAAAAATCCGGTTTCTGTCTCAACAATTATGTTTCGCAAAAATTATACTCCGCTTCACTACGGAAAGATTGATGAAAAATTTGATATTATGTCTCTTTTCTTAAAATCCGGTGCCGTATCGCTTGGTATAAGTGAAGTTATGACTATATGCCGGCTGTCTTTTAGTAAAGCAGAACAAAAAAAAATAGATCAGCTCTTAAAAGAAATGAAAGCAATTGATACTCAAGATTCGGCACTTAAAATAAGAGTTTTGGAACATTATGCTATGAAAGCATTAAATGTGGCTCCCTTAACACTTGATCCGAGCAATTGTGCCGGTCATGAGGTTGTAAACAGCTTAATTGAATTACAAAATTTTAAAATTTAAGGTATGGATAAAATGGCAAAAAAAGCAAAGAAAGAAAATAAGGTTCAAATCGTTGTTGGGAAAATATGCGGTTTTTTGTTTATAGCCCTGACGCTTTTATTTTTTGTGGCGATTATGTCATATAGGCAAGATGATTTGAGCTTTAATAACATCAAAGACGGAACATCTAAAAATTGGCTTGGATATTATGGGGCAAGCGTGGCTGATTTAAGCTCTTGGTTTGGAATTGCTTTGCCGCTGTTTATGGCCGGCTTTGTTGTTTTCGGTTATCAACTGATTCGCTATGGCAAAGTTTTGCTTTTTAAATGGCGTTTGCTTGCGTTTTTAACGGGCGTTTTATCATTAACACCGCTTTTGAATCTCATATTTAAACAAAAAAATCTTTATCACATCGGTGAATATCCCGTTGTCGGAAAAATAGGCGAAAAACTGTTAATCCCTTTAGGTACCCTATTAAATAAAGTATCGCTTGATAATTACAGTGATGTTATTTTGATTGTTTTGCTTAGCATCATTGCGCTTCTTTCATTTAATTTGGTTATGGGAATTACATTTAAGAGCTGGTATCATTTATTTAAGATGATTTTTCAAGCGATTTGGAAGTTTATCCTTAAAATCAAAGATTTTTTCAAGTTTATATGGAGTATTATCAGAGGCAGAAAAACTTCTGTTTCATTACCGCGTCTATCTAAAGTTCGCATTGAACCTAAATTTAAGGCAGAAACAGAATCACAAAAAGCAACTCATAAAGAAGCTCCCCATGCGGCACCAAAAATTAAGCTTTCTAATAAAGCCGGCACATATCAATTTCCAAGTCTTGATTTATTATCTCGCCCAAAAGATAAGCAAAATCAAGATATCAGCCAAAAAGAACTTGATGAAACAGCTAAAAATTTGGAAAATGTTTTGCAAGAATTCGGTATCCACGGTGAAATTGTAGCGATTCGTCCAGGTCCTGTTGTGACACTTTATGAATTAAAACCGGCACCCGGAACAAAAACTGCTCGCGTCATCGGATTATCTGATGATATTGCGCGCTCGATGTGCGCCGTTTCTGTTCGAATCGCAGTTGTCCCGGGTACAGATAGTATCGGAATCGAAATTCCAAATAAATCTCGTGAAACGGTTTGGTTTAAGGATATGATTGCAGATTCGAACTTTACGCAATCAAAAAATGCATTAAATGTGGCGCTTGGCAAAGATATCGGTGGAAAAAATGTTTATGCCGATCTAACGAAAATGCCACACCTTTTGATTGCCGGAACAACTGGCTCCGGAAAATCGGTTGGTGTGAACTCGATGATTTTATCACTTTTGTATAAAATGAGCCCTGAAGAATGTAAAATGATTATGATTGATCCGAAAATGCTTGAATTTTCGATGTATAACGGGATTCCGCATTTGTTGACACCTGTGATTACAGATCCGGCTAAAGCGGTGGTCGGCTTAAAGTGGGCAGTGCGTGAAATGGAAGAGCGCTATCGCAAAATGACAAACTTAAATGTTCGCAATATTTTCGGTTATAATCAAAAATTAAAAGAACTTAAAGAATCCGGAGAAAAGCCGGTTCGCACCATTCAGGTCGGTTTTGACTCCGAAACGGGAAAGCCGATTTATGAACAAGAAGAACTTGATACAACTTTGATGCCTTATATTGTGATTGTGGTTGATGAAATTGCTGATTTAATGATGGTCGCCGGAAAAGAAGTTGAGGCAGCTATTCAGCGTTTGGCACAAATGGCCAGAGCAGCCGGTATTCACCTGATTATGGCCACGCAACGTCCGTCCGTTGATGTGATTACGGGTGTTGTTAAAGCGAATTTCCCGACCAGAATCAGTTTTCAGGTAACCTCAAAATTTGACAGTATGACGATTTTAGGCGAAAAAGGAGCCGAGCAACTGCTTGGAATGGGAGATATGCTTTATATGCCATCCGGATTAAAACCGCTTCGCGTTCACGGATGTTTTGTCAAAGACAGTGAGGTTGAAGCCGTGGCAAACTTCCTTAAAACACAAGGTGAGCCTGAATATGTTTCGGATGTGACAGAGGGAGAACTCAATGCATCAGATAAAAATGTGTTTGACAATACTTCAATGGGCGGTTCCGGTTCTGATGAAGACTTATATCGCCAAGCTTTAGAAATTGTTCGAAACGATAAAAAGGCTTCGACAAGCTATATTCAAAGGCGGCTTCGAATCGGTTATAATCGTGCAGCTTCCTTGATTGACCGAATGGAAGATGAGGGGATTGTTTCCGCTCCTGATCATGTCGGCAGACGAGAAATTATAGGGTAATTAAAAAAAATGCAAGAATTATAAAAAAAGTTCTTGCATTTTAATTTTGAGTGTGCTAGTAAAGACCCATCGCGTTGATGCGGGTATAGCTCAGGGGTAGAGCGCAACCTTGCCAAGGTTGATGTCGTGGGTCCGAATCCCATTGCCCGCTCCAATAACAAAAGAGGTCGCCGAATGGCGGCCTCTTTTGTTATTTAAATGGGAAAAGGACCCACGAAGAAGTGGTCCGACAAGGAGGAGAGGCAGACGGAAGTATGCCGGTGAGGGCGGTTAGCCCGAGCGACGACGCAGAGGCGAAGTGTAACGAGCCAATCCCATTGCCCGCTCCAATAACAAAAGAGGTCGCCGAATGGCGGCCTCTTTTGTTATTTAAATGGGAAAAGGACTCACGAAGAAGTGGTCCGACAAGGAGGAGAGGCAGACGGAAGTATGCCGGTGAGGGCGGTTAGCCCGAGCGACGACGCAGAGGCGAAGTGTAACGAGCCAATCCCATTGCCTGCTCCAATAACAAAAGAGGTCGCCGAATGGCGGCCTTTTTTGTGTTATTCATAAAAATCTCTTATCAAATATAAAAAATTTTGGTTGATTTGCCAAAAATTAGATACAAACAATCTTCACAGATTCTTGGTTCATAAAAATATTGAAAATATTTTATAATGTTTTTATAAAATGTTATGCTTAACACACAAACAATTAAATCAGGAACTGTTTTTTTATGTCTATTTCAAAACTTCAGTTACACAGATTATATGCTTTTCCGGCTGTTTTCTTATTGTTTTTTACTGTTGCCGTTTTTAAGTGGGTTGAAAAGTATTTTAATGATGTGAATTTATATCAAATTCTGTTTTTTATCAATACCTCTGTCAAGGGGGCAGATACAAACTTTATAAGTAAATTTATGCGACACTGTATTTTACTTCCGGCGTTGTATGCCTTAATGATTTCTTATATACCAGCGCTGAAATGTTGGCGTTTAAAGTGTAAAATAAGTTATACGGCATTTGTTTCACTTTTATCTGTGGTGCTGACGATAGGATATGTTTTTTATAAAGTAGATACCAAAACACTTGAACATTTTTTTGTAAATGAATATACATCTTTTTATGAACAGCATTACACAGAGCCTTATGAGGCTGAAATTAAGTTCAAAAATAAAAAGAATTTGATTGTTCTTCATATTGAAAGTTTAGAAAAAACTTTTGAAGACAAAGAAATTTTCGGCCAAAATCTTTTGGAAAATTTGCGTCCATTTGAAAAGAGTAATGTCCAATTTCAAAATTTTCAAGATGGATTTGCAACAGATTTTACACAAGGAAGTGTGATAGCACTCTTTACCGGAATGCCTGTTAAATATCATCATTTAGTTAATAAGTTCGGTAAAGGAAGGCATTTTTTTAAAGATTATTATTCGCTCGGACAGATTTTAAAAGAAAACGGTTATGTGCTTGGTTCCGTTCAGGGAACAGGCAGTACGTTTGCCGGTATGGGCGTTTTTTTGAAAGATAACGGTTTTACAGACATCACAGATGAAAAAATTATTCAAACAAAATATCCTCAGTATGAAAAAAACGGCACTTGGGGATATACAGATGATGTGGTGCTTGAAATTGCAAAAGCAAAAGTGGAAGAAATGTCTTTGCATGAACCCTATTTCCTTTATGTCCAAACCATCGATACGCATGTCGGCTATCAACCGACAATAAAAAATATGGAAAAATCCGAGAATGTGTATTACGAAATTATTCGTCACACAACATCTCATATTGCCGAGTTTTTAAGATGGATGGAACAAAGACCTGATTATAAAGATACAGTGATTGTTGTTCTCGGTGATCATTTACGCATGGGAAATGATTTTGAAATGCCTCAAAATCGCTCTGTTTATAATTTATTTATCAACGCTTTTGATGTTGCAGATAAAAACAGAACTTTTACGCAGGTCGATCTGTTTCCGACAGTTGTAGAAGCATTGGGTGGAAAAATGAAAGGACATCGTTTGGGAATCGGAACATCTTTATTTAGTTCTGTTCCGACCTTTTCGGAAATTTATTCAAAAGATTATTTATATCAAACACTTTCGAAACGAAATAAACTATATGAAAAAAAATTTATGCCATAAAAAAAGAACCTTATCATTGAGATAAGGTTCTTTTTTTAAGTTCAGCTGAATGTTAGAACTCAAGCCACATCTTCAAACCGAAAGACCAACCTTCTGGTTTCCAGTAGGGAATTTCATCGTACATTTCCATTCTTTTCAGAGCATCATCCTCAGAGTATGGCTGGAAAGAATAAACAAATCGTGTAAAAATTGCCGTATTAACGTCAAATTTATCCGATTGTTCAGGAATCTTGTAACGAACCCATATTTCCGTTCCGGCTTTGGCACACCATTTTGACTCTTGAGTTATTTCCAGATCATCAAAATCCGGGTCGTCAGCGTCGATATAGCTGAAGTCAACGACAGCTTCTGCCGTTTTTCCTCCTCCGAACAGTAAACTGACTCCTGCACCGAGTTTTTTGTTGTAGCCGGTTTCGACACCGAATTTTCCCAAGAAGTCACAAGTCATACCAACATCTTTTTCATTATCAAACTGAAAAAGCGCACCTGTAGAGAATGCAAAACCAAAAGGATTAAGCACCAACTGTTCACCCTCTAAATGAGCAGGAACAAAAATTACTGAGTAAGCAAAGTTTGCACCAAAGTTCGGCCTGTTGTTCTTGTCAGAAAAATTCGAGGAAAAGTCTTTTTCATCTGAAGCCTTAGGGCTTAAACCCATTTTAGCTAAGGCAAACTCTGCCGGTGATTTATCAAAACCAGCCATTAGACTAAGTTCTATTTGCTGTCCAATGAAAAATCCCTTCTGACTTTTTTTGGAAGAAGTAACATAAAGATAGTCTTGACGATCAAGGATGTTTTTCTTCCGGCCAGTTTTTGTGTCATTCGATGCAGCAATTAGTGCCATATCCTCCACAGAACCTGGTCCGGTAATAATTTTTGCACCGGGAGAGGCAGAACTTTCTTCAGTCCCTTTTGCATCAGAAGCATCCAAATCGGCGGCTGATGAAGTAGGAACTGTAGATGTATCTACAACATCTGAACCTTCAGACTCATCCGAAGCGATGAGATCGATTGTGCCTTGGTTTTCACCACTCGTGTTAACATTTTGTGCAAACAAACTGTTGCCTGCAAAGGACATCGCCATAAAAGCAATGACCAAAAGAAAAATTTTTTTCATATTGCTAAAATTTTAATGGATTATACAATATTCGCGTTGCACAAAATAAACAGTTCATTTTTTAATAAGTGTTCATAATTGGCAGCATAATTTAATTTCATTGTCCAATATATAAGTATTTTAAATTTTTGTCAAGTATTTTATGGCAAAAATGCAAAAAAATATCATATGATTTCTAAAAATAAATCATTGTTGACAATTTTGATAGATGAGCTTATGATAAACGCTGTTGTTTTAATAATATAAGGTTAATTTTTTAAAAAAATCATAATGAGTGCCGCAACCAGCTACTTTTTCAAATTTCTTTTTGTTCTTATTTTAATTGCTTTTAATGCTTTTTTCGTTGTTTCAGAGTTTGCGATTGTTAAAATCAGAAAAACAAAGCTTGAAGAATTGGCCGGCGAAAAAAATAAACGCGCCATGATTGCACTCAAAATTACCGAGCATATGGATAGTTATTTATCAGCTATTCAGCTCGGTATCACGCTTGCTTCACTCGGGCTCGGATGGATCGGTGAGCCTGCCGTGGCACATTTGTTTGAAGATTTGTTTGACGGCTTTTTTAAGGATAACCCGCTTTTACTTCATTCGGTCAGTATTGCCGTGGCATTTGGGTTAATCACGTTAATGCACGTTGTTTTAGGTGAATTGGTGCCAAAATCACTTGCCATTCAAAAAACGGAAGCTTTTGTTTTGCATATTGCGTACCCCTTATATGCTTTTAAGCGTGTGTTTTATCCTTTTATTTGGGTTTTAGATATCTTAACGCTTAAAATTTTGAAATTAATGGGCGTTGAACCTGCTAGTGAGGAAGATATGGCCCATTCCGAAGAAGAAATCAAACTGATTGTTGATGCTTCTCAAAAGGGTGGGGTGATTGACGATACGGAACGTGATATTATTCAAAATGCCGTGAGTTTTTCCGAAATTTTTGCCCATGAAGTGATGGTTCCGCGTCAAGATATTCAGTGTCTTTATTTAGATGATTCGTTTGAAGATGTGATGAATTTGGTCAAGCGCACCAAACATACGCGTTATCCGCTTTGTAATGATGATAAAGATAACGTGGTCGGCATGATTCATATCAGAGATTTACTCGAACACTCTGAAGAAAAGTTAGAGCGCGGGCGCCTTAACAAAATTGCACGTCAGATTTTGTTTGTGCCTGAAAATCAATCTATTTCGGAAGTGTTGCACCTGATGATGCACAAACACACGCATATTGCGATTGTGGTGGATGAATACGGCGGGACGGCAGGGCTTCTTTCCATGGAAGATATTTTAGAAGAGTTGGTCGGCGAAATTATGGATGAGCATGACACCAATGAAATGGAAGAAATTCGAAAAATCAGTGACTGTGTTTGCGAGTTCGACGGTAAAGTTTTGGTTGAAGATGTGTGCGAAAATATGAATGTTCCGTATTGTGAATGTGAAGAAAGCACCATCGGCGGTTATGTGTTTACGCTGCTCGGACGTGCCCCGAAAGTCGGCGATAAGGTCGAAGACAACAACTTTAAATATGAAGTGATGTCGGCGGGCAAAATGCGCGTCAAACGTGTCAAAGTCACCGTTAAACAAAATAAAGATTCAGAATAAAAGAAATATCAGCCTGCTTTATACGTTTCGAGAGCTTGGTCTTGATGAAATAAATACAGCAGAATCCTTAAACTTTGACCGCGCGGACTTTCAAGGTTCGGGTCTTTGTTTAAAATCATTTCGGCATCTTGATGGGCTGTGAGCAATAGATTTTTATGAAATTCTAAATCGGCCAATTTGAAAGATGTAAATCCGGATTGTTTCACGCCTAAAATCTCGCCGCCGCCTCTTAAGTCAAGATCTTTTTCGGCAATCACAAAACCGTCTTCGCTTTGGCGCATGACGTTTAATCTTTCTTGTGCGGTTTGTGACAATGGAAAACCATATAAAAGCAGACATGTCGAAGCCTCAGAGCTTCGTTTAATACGTCCGCGCAATTGATGAAGCTGTGACAGCCCGAAACGTTCGGCGCGTTCAATAACCATCACGGTGGCCTCAGGCACATTCACACCGACTTCAACCACGGTTGTTGAAACTAAAATCGAAATCTGACCTTGCTTAAAACTTTCCATCACGGCATCTTTTTGGTCTTCTTTCATTTTGCCGTGGATGAGACCGACCTGAGAGGGAAAAATTTCTGATAAAATTTCAAAACGCTTTTCAGCTGCGGCTAAATCGGATTTTTCGCTTTCTTCAATCAAAGGACAAATCCAATAAACACGTGAGCCGTCACTTACTTTTCTTTTGAGTGCCTCAATCACTTCCGAGGTTTTATTTAAGCCCATCACACGCGTATCGACCGGTTTTCTGCCCTTAGGTAACTCATCAATTTTTGAATAAGACATATCGCCGTATTCTGTTAAAACAAGTGTTCTCGGAATAGGGGTGGCTGTCATCACAACAATATCAGGCCTATTTCCTTTTTTTGAAAGTTCTAAACGCTGTTTGACCCCGAAACGGTGCTGTTCATCGACAACAACAAATGCCAAATCCTTAAAAATCACGTCTTCGGTAAAAAGGGCATGCGTGCCGATTAAAATATCAATTTCGCCTTTTTGGAAACTATCTAAAAGTCTTATGTGCTCGCCCTTTTTAACCATAACATCACTATCAACTCGAGCTATTTTATAACCTTGAAAAAGTTCTTCAATATATTCTTCTATTTTTTGAGTTCCCGTACCGGAATTTTTTAACGCATCACATCCGCAATTCGGGCAAACATCGGGAAAATATTCAAAGTGATTGCAATAATGACATTTCAAAACATGATCTTTTGCATGCCAAATCATCGGAATTGCGCAATTCGGACATTCTATAACATGTCCGCAGCCTTGACACTGAGTATAAGTGGAATATCCTCTGCGGTTTATTAATAAAATTACCTGCTGATTTTTATCCAAGGCGTCTTTTATTGCCAATTGCAAAGGAATTGAAATCATCCGTTTATACGCTGCCTGTCCGTATTGCTGCATATTTATAACAGTAACCGGCGCAATTTTTGCATTGTTATAACGTTTTAGCATTTTAAATAAATTTCCGGAATTTTTTGCTTCATAATAACTTGAAATATCCGGTGTTGCAGATCCTAATATTAGCGGACAATTATTTAATTCAGATAATTTTTCGGCAACCAATCTCGCATCATATCTTGGCGCAGGAGAAGTTTGCTTATAAGCGCTTTCATGTTCTTCATCTATTATTATCAATCCTATGTTTTGCAAAGGCGCAAATACAGCAGATCTTGCACCGGCAAGAATTTTTATTTCATTTTTATAAAGTTTTTGCCATACATCATACCGCTCGCCTTCAGAAATACTTGAATGCCAAATTCCGACATCTTTTGTTCCGAATTTTTTTGCTAATCTTTTGGTCAATTGAGATGCCAAAGCTATTTCAGGCGCTAAAAATAATACATTTTTCCCTGATTTAACCGTATCATCAATAAGTTTAAAATAAACTTCTGTTTTCCCGCTTGCCGTAACTCCGTGAATTAAAATCTTTGAAGAATTATCATTTTTTATTTTTTCTTTAATCCCTTGATAAACTTCGTTTTGCAAAGGTGAAAGTTCGTATAGATTTTCTGTTTTATCAATGTTTAAAATATCAAGCGGATTTCTGTAAATTTCTTCTTCAGTAATATTTACGCACCCCAAAGCTTGAAGTTTTTTCATTGTTGCACGGGTTGTTTTGGCAAATTTTTCAAAATCAACAAGACTCATTTTCCCGCGAAATTTTAATTTTTCCAAAACTTCCAACTGCCTTTTTGTCGCACCAAAATCCCTAACATATTCAACACACAACTCAGTTTTTAAAGTTTTTTCAATAAGTTTAAGAGGAATTGCCGCATTCAATACTGTTATTAAATCAGTGCAGTAATAATTTGCAACCCATTCAAGCAATTTTAAGTATTCGGATGTAAAAAGCGGTTTTTCTTCAACAATTTTTATTATATTTTTAGCTTTAATTCCTTCGGGCATATAATTTGAAAACCCCACACAAAAAGCATTTACAGCCCCCTGACGTCCAAAAGGAACTAACAATGCCTGCCCGATTTTAATTCTAGATTTCATAAATTCAGGAATTGCATAACTAAAAGTTCTTACACCCAAAGCCTTTATATTTACAAGGCAGACAGCATAAGAAAAATTTTCCGTAGAATCAGTTTTATCGGAAGTTTTTTTCTTTAAAGTAAGTTTTCTCTCAAATAATTTGTTCTGAATTACATCTGCCATTGATGTAATTATAGTATAAAAACAAATATCTATGTTTTTTACTTTACAAAAAATCTAATTACAAAAATTCTGCCAAAATCGTATTACTTACCAAAAAACCCTTTGAGCTAAGAGCATATCCTTTATCAGTTTTAATCATATGACCTGTTTTTAGGTATTTATTTAATACCGAATCATATTTGCCCTCAAAATCAATTCCGAATTTTAAATTGATCTGTTTAATATCAATTCCTGAACTTATCCTGAATCCTAAAAATATTTCTTCTTCCAGTTGTTCATTTTTAGTAACAAGTTTTGATTCATTGTGTTGTGTCGGGTTTTGAATATAGGATTTTAAGGTAAGTTTATTTCCGTAACGAACTCCGTTTGTATATCCGTGAGCTGAAACCCCAAATCCGTAATATTCTTGGTTTTTCCAATAATTTAAGTTATGGCGGGAATTAAAATTCGGCAAAGAAAAATTGCTGATTTCATAATGTTCAAAACCGTTTTGTTTCAAAAAATTAACCCCTTCTAAATACATATCCGCCTGAAGTTCGTCATTTGGAAATTTTGATAAATCTTTGCCGTAAAAATAACATCCCGATTCAATTGTTAATCCATAAAAAGAAATATGTTCTACACCCAGATCAACAGCTTTTTTTAAATCTTGTATAAACATATCAACTGTTTGATTCGGTAAACCGTAAATGAAATCTAAATTTATGTTTTTAAATCCTGCAGATTTTGCCCCCTCAACAGCCTTTATGATTTGAGAACTATCATGCCGGCGGTTTATATATTTTAAAATATCATTATTAAATGTCTGCGCACCAAAACTTAATCTGTTAATCCCCAAATCATACAAACTTCTCAAATAACCCCATCCGCCATTTGATTCGGTACTTTCCGGATTTAGTTCCGTTGTAATTTCGCAATTTGAAGAATATTTAAAATGCCTTAAAATATTTTCAAACTCGGATATTTCTAACAATGACGGTGTTCCTCCGCCAATATATAACGTATTTAAAGGTTCATTGTTATAAAAATAATTAATTTCTGTTTCTAATGCTTTTAAATATTCTTTTTTTAGTTCTAACTCAGGGAAAGAAATAAAAGAACAATAGTAACATTTCGATTTACAAAACGGAATATGAATATATGCACTTTTAACCATTAATATAATTTTCCCCTATTTACCTCTATTTACCTCTGTTTAGCCCTATTTAGCCCTATTTACCCCTTCTAAAACCTTTATCCTGCGAAACAAATCTGCCTATAGCTTTAATTTTGCCTTCAATACAACCCCTGCATTGATTAGGATTTTCGTTAATACAAATTTTGTTCGGATAAATTTCGTATTTAGCGCGATATTCGGTTGTGGTAACATTAGGCATCACAACGTTTGCACCCGATTGAAGCGCTAAAATTCTGCCGTTTGGATTAAGTGTTTCCATAGCAGTTGTTGCAGGAATATTTATATCAGACAATTCTAATCTGACAAGCGCCATTACTTTTCTTGCCAAATCAAAATTTCCGCCAAATTCATCTCTAAGAGGTGTATCAGGATGAGGAATAAACGGACCGACACCTACCATATCAGCATCTAATTCTTTAAAAAATAAAATATCATCTGCCAGAGATTCAATCGTTTGATCGGGCAAACCGACTAAACATCCAGTTCCTGTTTCATACCCGAGTTTTTTTAAATCTTTTAAACACCTGATCCTGTTTTCATAATCCATATGCGGGTGCATTTTTTTATACAAATTTTTATCTGTTGTTTCTATTCTTATCAAATATCTGTCAGCACCTGAATCTTTAAATGCTTTATAATCATCATAACTTCTTTCGCCAATACTTAAAGTTAACGCCACATCAAGTTCTTTTATTTTTTCAATAATTTCACAGATTTTTTTTCTGTCAAAATACTCATCTTCACCAGACTGTAAAACTATTGTTTTATATCCTAAATTAACAGCATTTTTTGCATATTCTAAAATTTCATCAACTAAAATTCTGTATCTTTGAATATTTTTATTTGGCGCACGGAGTCCGCAATATTTACATTCTCTTTTACAAATATTGGAAAATTCAATCAATCCTCTTAAATGAACACCATCACCGACATTTTCTTTTCTTATTTTATCGGCAAAATTAAAGAGCCATTCGTTTTTTTCGGAATCTTTTAATATTTCAATAATTTCTTTGCGCGTAAACATTTCCAACAAGATATTAACATAAATATTTTTGTGATATGCTTAAAGAAAAAGGATTATAAAATGATTGATAAATATTACTTAACTACAGCAATTGATTATGTAAACGGCGCACCTCATATAGGTCACGCTTATGAAAAGATTTTGACAGATATTATTGCACGTCATTACAGTTTGAGAACTGATAATATGTTCTTTTTAACAGGAACAGACGAACACGGGATTAAAATTCAAAAAACCGCAGCTTCAAGCGGAAAAACACCAAAACAGCTTTGTGATGAAAATTCTCAAAAATTTAAAGATGCGTGGAAGGCATTGGATGTAAATTACAACAGATTTATAAGAACAACAGATCAAGATCACGAAAAAATTGTTCAAAAAATCTTTCAAAAATTGAAAGATAAAGGCGATATTTATAAACACGAATACGAAGGCTGGTACTGCCAAGGCTGTGAATGTTTTTTAAATCCTAAAGATTTAACCGAAGACGGACTTTGCCCCGATCATTTAAAAAAACCTGATATTGTTAAAGAAGAAAATTATTTCTTTAAATTAACAGCTTACAAAGACAGAATTATTGAACATATTAAAACGCATCCTGATTTTATAGTTCCGTCATTTAGAGCAAATGAAGTACTAAATCAATTGGAAGACATCCAAGATATTTCGGTTTCCCGCTCAAAAGAAAATGTCGGTTGGGGAATTGATATCTTAGATGATCCGGAACAGTCAATATATGTTTGGATAGATGCTTTATCAAATTATATAACTGCAATAGGCTATGATCCTGACGGTTCAAGTGAACAATTTAAAAATCTATGGCCTTGTGACGTGCACGTTATCGGAAAAGATATCTTGAAATTCCACAGTATTTATTGGCCTGCATTTTTGATGGCATTGGATTTGCCGTTACCAAAACATATTTTTGCACACGGTTGGATTACAATTGATGAAACAAAAATGTCAAAATCGTTAGGAAATGTTGTTTCCCCGACATCAGTTTTAGAAACTTTTGAACTTAAAAACGCTGATGCGTTCAGATATTATATGGCAACATCAGCCCCTTGCGGACGTGACGGAAATTATTCCGATCAGGACTTTAAAGAAAAAGTCAATGCTCACTTGGCAAACAGCATGGGAAATCTATTGAACCGATCTTTGTCAATGCTTGTAAAATATTTTGACGGTGAAGTGAAATCAGAATTTATTGAAAATCGTTCCGCTGAGGCGCAAAGTCTTTTAAGAACAGCATTAGGCAAAATCAAAACAGTTGAAAATCATTTTAATCATTTTGAAATACAAGAAGCAGCACAAGAAATTATTTCAATAGTTGATGATACAAATAAATTCGTAACTGATAACGCTCCTTGGACACTGGCAAAAGAAGAAAAAATGACAGAATGCGGAGCCGTATTGGTTACAGTTTTAGAAATTATGTGTATAGTTTCTTCTTTGATTTATCCTTATTGCCCAAATATTGCCTCAGATATGGCTTCTCAACTAAAATACAATATTAATACAAAATATGATGATATCAAAACAGACAATATTAAAACCGGCAAATTAATATCAAAAGAAGAAATCCACCCTGTATTTTTGAGAGTGGATTCCGAACTTGCAGATAAATCTAAACCGGTTAAAGTTTAAAATTAAAACAGATTTATTTCTTACTGAATTCACCTGTAAAAAAGTTCTGCGTATATTTATTTCTTAAATCACGAACTGTCGTTCCGTCAGTATAAATTTGTTTATCTCCAATTAAGACATCTTTGCGCAACGTACTGGCCAAACCAGCTCCGACAATACTTCCTACAGGACCTCCGGTTAGAAATCCTAATGCCCATCCCACAAGAGCATCTGTACAAGCAGATTTACGTAAAACCTTTTTTTCATAATCTTCATTACGAAAGTCAGTTGGTTTTAATGAATTTACATTATAAGAATTAACAGTTGTAAATCCTCCAACAAATAAGGAACCAACGAAATTTGCTTTGTATGCCGGAGATTCTTTTTTAAACGCTTTAATTTCCTTATTTACACGCTTTAAAGTTTTTAAATTTTTTAAAATAGGTTTTGCCTTTAGCAATTTTCTTAAAATACTAATTTTAGACATTTTTAAATTCCCTTTCCAATGAATAGAGAGTGGTTTGTTATAGGTTTTGGGGTAAATGTATTTATACCCTCGCCCATGCACATAAGTTAGTGCTATTTTTGATGAAAATTAATTTACTTGATTTGAAATATTAATTTTTTGTTTATTTTTCAGGAAGTTTGAAAAATAGGTGTTATAACATGTATAGATAGAAAAGCAGGAATTAAGAATCCACCATAAAAAAACTTATCCTACTTATCCTACCTATCAAACTTATCGAACATAACAAAAAGGAGAATAAAATTATGGCAAAAACAATTGGTATTGACTTAGGAACAACAAACTCGGTTGTTGCAGTTATGGAAGGCGGTAAACCTACCGTTATAGCTAACGCAGAAGGTTCTCGTACAACTCCTTCTATCGTTGGTTTTTCAAAAACAGGGGAAAGATTAGTAGGGCAATTAGCAAAACGTCAGGCTATTGTTAACCCTGATAAAACTATTGCTTCAATCAAACGTCATATGGGTGAAAATTATAAAGTTACTATTGACGGTAAAGATTATACTCCGCAAGAAATTTCATCTATGATTTTAAGAAAACTTGCAGATGATGCTTCATCTTATTTAGGTGAAAAAGTTACATCAGCTGTAATTACTGTTCCTGCTTATTTTAATGACGCTCAACGTCAAGCAACTAAAGATGCAGGTAAAATCGCAGGGTTAGATGTTCTTCGTATCGTAAACGAACCGACTGCAGCTGCTTTGGCTTACGGTTTAGAAAAAGATAAAGCTGAAAAAGTTTTGGTATTTGACTTAGGCGGTGGTACATTTGATGTTTCAGTTCTTGAAATTGGTGATGGTGTTCACGAAGTATTATCAACTTCAGGTGATACTCATTTAGGCGGCGACGATTTTGACCAAAAAGTTATGGATTGGATTTGCGAAGAATTCAAAAAACAAGAAGGTATTGATTTGACTTCTGACAGACAAGCTATGCAGCGTGTTAAAGAAGCCGCTGAAAAAGCTAAATGCGAATTATCATCAGTTTTTGAAACAAATATTAACTTACCGTTCATTACTGCTGACGCTAACGGTCCTAAACACTTGGATTTGAACTTGACAAGAGCAAAATTTGAAGAATTATCTTATGACTTGTTAGAAAGATGTAAAAAACCTGTTGAACAAGCTATTCAAGATGCAGGAATTTCTAAATCAGATATTAACGAAGTTGTATTAGTCGGTGGTTCTTCAAGAATTCCGGCAGTTCAAAAATTGGTTAAAGACTATACAGGAAAAGAACCTAACCAATCTGTTAACCCTGATGAAGTTGTTGCAGTCGGTGCGGCTGTTCAAGCAGGGGTTTTGGCAGGTGAAGTTAAAGATATCGTATTATTGGATGTTACTCCGTTAACATTGGGTATTGAAACATTAGGCGGAGTTATGACTCCGTTAGTTCCGAGAAACACCACAATCCCTGTTTCAAAATCTCAAGTATTTTCAACTGCTGAAAATAACCAAACAGCCGTTGATATTCAAGTTCTTCAAGGTGAAAGACCAATGGCAAGAGATAACAAATCATTAGGTATGTTCAGACTTGAAGGTATTGCGCCTGCTATGAGAGGCATTCCTCAAATCGAAGTTACTTTTGATATTGATGCCAACGGTATTGTAAATGTTAGTGCCAAAGATAAAGCAACTAATAAAGAACAAAAAATAACAATTACAAATTCTTCTAATTTATCAGAACAAGATATTGACAGAATGGTCAAAGAAGCTGAAGCTAACGCGGCTGATGATAAAAAGAAAAAAGAAGAAGCGGAAGTTAAAAATAATGCATCAAGCTTGGTTGGTTCAGCAGAACGTGTTATGAAAGATTTTGAAGGCAAAATTGACAGTGCTGATAAATCTAAATTGGAAGAACAAAAAACTGCCTTAGAAAACGCTTTAAAAGAAAATAAATCAACTGATGAATTAAAGAAATTATCAGATGAATTACAACAAACAATGTTTGCTATTTCTCAAAAAGCCTATGAAGCAGTTCAAAAAGAAGGTGCAACAGCGCAATCTGATAATGCGCAAACTGATTCAAGCTCAAATTCTTCATCTTCAAATAATGATGATGATGTTATTGATGCTGAATATACAAAAGAATAATCTTTTCATCATAACTCCAATAAATGAAGGCGGGATTTTGCGACAATCCCGTCTTTTATTTTGTTAAAAAAAATATTTTTAGTCTTATATTTATTTTATGTAAATAAAAATTTACACATAAACTCTTGAAATATAATATTTTCAGTAATGTTAAATTTGTTTACATATTAGATATTGGTGCTAATCCGCACAGCAAGGCTTTTACAGACTTTCGCAATAGTTTTTTAAGCTTTTTTAACAAAATAATTGTAAAACTTTTTTTATTTTTGAAAGCCTTGCTAAATCTTAATTTCAGCTATTTTAAAAAAATAAATGTAAAAACTTTGGCATGCAGATAAATATTATTTATCCAAAATAGAAAAATTAGACTATTATAAATATACAAACTTTTGGTGAGATTAAAGAATTTTTGGGATAGACATAAAAGATTCATTTATCCATCCTTTGAACGATTACAATAGTCGTGGAAGTTAGTTAAAATGTTAATAGCAAAGAGAGTGTTTTTGGAGGTAGTTTAGATGCTGGAACATGGTTATATACAAATTTATACAGGGGACGGGAAAGGGAAAACCACTGCATCTTTAGGTTTGGCATTACGCGCATTAGGTCATGGCTGGAAAGTTCTTGTTATCCAGTTTACAAAAGGCGACGGGGCTACAACTTATGGCGAAATGCTGTCTTCATCACAATTTTTGCCGAATTTGAAGGTTGTTCAGTTCGGAATGGACAGAGTTTGTTATTCACATAATGTTTGTTTGGATGATTATAAAGAAGCAAAAAAAGGCTGGGAATTTGCCAAAAATGCTATAAATTCCGGTGAATATCAGCTTATTATTTTGGACGAAATAAACATCTGTACATCTATGAATATGATTAAAGTTAGTGAAGTTAAAGATGTACTTTTACATAAACCTGAAAATCTTGAAATAGTTTTAACCGGACGCTATGCGCATCCTGAATTGATTGCTTT
>DFFP01000007.1 GCA_002372275.1 Alphaproteobacteria bacterium UBA3773
AACCACGGTGACCGAGCATCGGGTTTAATTCATGCAAAGCTTCAGCTCTTGCCTTGACTTCTTCAAGTGTTTTGCCTGTTTTTTCAGCAAGCTCTTTCATTTCAGGCTCTGTTTTGGGCAAAAATTCATGAAGCGGCGGGTCAAGCAAACGAATCGTGACCGGCAGACCGTCCATAATTTTAAACAAAGCTTTGAAGTCTTCTTTTTGATAAGGAAGCAAACGAGCCAAAGCGGCGCGGCGTCCGGCTTCATCATCAGCCAAAATCATAGCACGCATATCAGCAATTCTGTTGGCATCAAAGAACATGTGTTCCGTTCTGGCCAAACCGATACCTTGAGCACCGAATGCCAAAGCTTGTGCAGCATCTTTCGGTGTTTCGGCATTGGCACGAACTTTAAGGCGACGAATCTGATCAACCCAGCCCATCAAGCGGCCGAAGTTTCCAGAGTTTGTGTCAGCTTGAACTGTCGGAACTTTGCCTTCCAAAATTTGACCTTTAGCACCGTCAAGAGAAACCCAATCGCCCTCTTTAACAACAGCACCTGATGTTGTTTTCATAACTTTAGCTTTGACATCAATAACAACATCGTGTGAACCTGAAACGCAAGGTGTACCCATACCACGAGCCACAACGGCTGCGTGAGATGTCATACCGCCTCTGGCTGTAATCACGCCTTGTGAAGCATGCATACCGCCGATATCTTCAGGAGAGGTTTCGTTTCTGATCAAAATGACTTTTTCGCCTTTGGCAGCCCAGCTTTCAGCATCTTCTGCATTGAAAACGGCGCGACCGACAGCAGCACCCGGAGAAGCCGGTAAGCCTGTGGCAATCACTTTCTTTTCAGCTTTCGGATCAAGCATCGGGTGGAGAAGTTGATCAAGTTGTTGCGGTTCAACACGCATAATGGCTTCCTCAGGTTTTAACAAGCCTTCATCAACCATTTCGACAGCCATACGAACGGCAGCAGCAGCTGTTCTCTTTCCGTTGCGGCATTGAAGCATCCAAAGTTTGCCGTGTTCAATGGTAAATTCCATATCTTGCATGTCTTTGTAGTGTGCTTCCAAATTGTTACGCGCATCAACAAGCTCTTGGTAAAGATGAGGCCATCTTTCCTCGAGCGATGTGCCATCGCCGATAGAGCCCATCGGTTGCGGTGTGCGGATACCGGCCACAACGTCTTCACCTTGAGCGTTGACGAGGTATTCACCATAATATCTGTTTTCACCTGTGGCAGGGTCACGCGAGAAGCAAACACCTGTGGCGCAATCATCACCGGCATTACCAAACACCATGGTTTGAACGTTCACGGCTGTTCCCCAATCGCCGGGGATGTTGTTGAGTTTACGATATGTAATGGCACGTGCTGACATCCATGAACCAAACACGGCACCAATTCCGGCCCAAAGTTGTTCCCACGGATCTTGCGGAACGACTTTACCGATTTTTTGACCGATTTTTTTGTATTCTTCAACCAAAGCTTTCAAATCATCGGCTGTCATATCCGTATCAGATTTATAGCCATGAGATTTTTTCAAGTTTTCTAATGCTTCTTCATAAAGGTCTAAATCAGCACCTAACACAACATCAGAGAACATTTGTAAAAAGCGGCGATATGAATCGTAAGCAAATCTTTCAGAACCCGAAGCTTTTGCCAAGGCTTTAACGGTTTCATCGTTCAAACCGAGGTTTAAGACGGTATCCATCATACCCGGCATTGAAACTCTAGCGCCTGAACGCACCGAGAACAAAAGCGGATTTTCATTGTCTGCAAATTTGCGGTTCATAATGGCTTCAACGCCCTTAATTGCCTCGATAACCTGATCTTTCAAATCTGAAGGATATGTGTTGTTGTGATCGTAATAATATGTGCAGACTTCAGTTGTAACCGTAAATCCCGGAGGAACAGGAAGACCGACCTTGTTCATTTCTGCAAGGTTCGCACCCTTACCGCCCAAAAGATTGCGCATGGTTGCATCGCCTTCGGCCTGACCATTACCAAATTTATAAACCCATTTACTCATGGTGATTATTGCTCCTTTGTAGCATTGTTAAATTAAAATCAAGAAAGCCGCACTTTTTTTAAAAAGTTCAGCTGACAACTTTTACAAGTTATGCCAAACTTATACCAAGCCTCTCAAATCTTCAAGAAAAAAATAAAAAATATTGAAAGAAAAAGATTATAACAATATAACAAAGTTACGAATACCTGACTACCTCAATATTTTAAACTATAATCCGTAATATCTTATAAGTAAAAGATGGATTGTTTCAACAGATGAAAATACTGCAAAAAGTAAAAATAAAAATGAACCAAGTATATATTTGTTTTTTTCGATACCATCACTTCGTGATGTATATCCTAACACAATTGCAATCGGAATAAAGTATCTACCTTGAACGCCCATAATTTTTGTAGCCCCGGGAAAATTAGTAAATTGAACAAGTAAAAGAAGAAATGTCGTTATAAAACACATCAAAGCTATTAAAGAAAATGAGTATGTAATCAATTTTTGTGAAGATTTATCGATACAAAAAACAAAAATAATCAGCAAACCTTCAATTAAAATAAAAATAATAACATCTGGAAAATAAATATCTAAGTAACCTAATATACCAACAAAAGAATTGATATAAAAAGAGATCATATTTAGATCGCTTAAAGTATTATAAAATATTGTTGAAGTTTCTAATGGATGCATTAAATAATAAATAGCAATTTCAATCATCGTCGGATGGCGCATATTCACTGTTATCATTGCAGATAAAATCCAAAGAACAATAAATGTCCCAACAATAACCGTCGTTGCCAAACAGCTTTTTTTCCTAAATTTATACCATAATATCAGCGGAAGAAATATTAGCGCAAACATATTCATTCTATGCGTACACAGTAGAAATGTAAAAATCCCCATAATGTACAAGTGTTTTGTTTTTAGGGTATCTTGTTGATAAAGATAAGAAAAAATACTCATAATTAAAACAGTCAATGCAAAAGACACCGTATCTGCGGTGGCGCTTGCAAACTGAAACAGACACATAGGCATAAACAAAAGTGATAAGACAAACGGCGTCGGCTTTTGATATTTAAAAGCTGTCATGAGTATTAACAAAAGTGTCAAAAAAGATAAAAACCGTGCAAGATAATATGAAATATAAACAGGCATTTTAAAAGTTCTTCCCACTGTAAAAGCCAAAGCTTGCGGTAAATAATTAAGTGGAAAATATATGGCAGATTCATGACTATCTATAAATTGATTTTCACTTGAAAAATGTATTTCCTTTGTCTCTTTCCATTGGCCAATCGAATTTTTATTTTTATATTTTAAGCGAAATAGGTTATAATTCTTAATATATTGAAATAAACCGGTATCAATTTCAAGACCGGTTTTTCCATCAACTGTATCAAGGATAATTTGACCGCTTTGAAGAGAATATGCTCTGAAAAGATGAAGTCCTTCATCCGGTGATTGCATTGGAGGAATAATTGCCATACAAATCAAAGCAGAAATTGTTAATAAAATAAAGAATGCAATATGTAAATGTTTCTTTAGTTTTTCGTACATTATTTTTTACCTTGCTGCAGATAAAAGAAATGTTTTATCTCGC
>DFFP01000006.1 GCA_002372275.1 Alphaproteobacteria bacterium UBA3773
TTCCAAAATACTGATACATTTTTTGCCCTGTGCTTTCGCTTCTTGAATAGTCTTTTTTAAGGCTCCTTGTTCGTTTGGAAAATAAGTCACAACAACTTTTGATAAAGCCAATAATTGCCGATTTCGATCAATTAAAGCCTCCATTTTCGTTTTGGCATATAGATTCTTAAAAGAAAGACACTCATCAAAAGGCTCTGTATCCGGCAGATTGATGTCTGTATAAAACGGCTCAGGCAATTTGGCTAAAATCATGCGATAATGTTCCTGCCGATGTCGCTCGATATGACGAATGAGTGCAAAACATTGAAAACAAAATGGCGTCACACCCGATATAATAAATTCTATAATACCATCGTGACAGACTAAATCATCAATAATGTTGAGTAAAACTTGTTTCTCATCTTCTTCAAGTTTTTGTTTAGATTCAAAAAGAACAGCGCGCTGTTTGCACCTTTGGCGCTCATACGAAAGCTCCAGTTCTGTTTTAAAATCTTCATCTTTATACATATAAAAACCCCTTAGCTTAAAAAAAATACCGCTTTTTGTAAAGCGGCGGGGAGAACAAAAATCTTCTCAGTTACAGACTCTTTTGGCCTTTAGGATAAACCTTGAACATACGCCAAAAGCTCCCCGGCCAACCCGGGGATATATTTATTAACGGCGGATATCCAACCGCCGAACTGAGTAAGGGTTTTGTTAGCCCCGTGCTTTTTTTTTCAAAGCACTGAATATGAAACCATTTCATATTCTTGAAATGCAGTATAAAATATTAAAAAAAAATGTCAAAGAAATTTCAATAAAAAACTAAAAAAAATTGTTTGCTTTTTGAATGTTTTCTTTATAAAATGCCACCAATTATGAAACTTGATAGAAGAAAAAATGTTTAAGCTTTTTTCGGCGTTAGTGAGTGCCGGTCTGTTTTTTTTGGTGATTATTCTTATTGCCGTATCACTTTTTTTAGGGCAAGTAAGCTTAACTTTGCCTGACCATCAAAAATTGGCAACCTATGCCCCGCCCGTCACCACACGTTTGTTTGCAGGTGACGGCCAGCTTTTAATGGAATATGCTGCCGAAAAACGTTTATTTGTGCCGGTTGATAAAATTCCGGATATGGTCAAAAATGCTTTTATTGCGGCGGAAGATAAACATTTTTATACCCATAGCGGTATTGATTATACAGGCATCATTCGCGCTGTTCTGGTGAACTTAAAAAATATCGGTAAAAAGCGCCGCCCGATTGGCGCCTCAACCATCACGCAACAGGTTGCCAAAAACTTTTTGCTTTCTTCCGAACTTTCCTATATTCGAAAAATTAAAGAAGCCATGCTTGCTTATCGCATGAGTAAGGCTTTCAGCAAAGATCATATTTTAGAGCTTTACTTAAATGAAATTTATCTCGGAAATCGCGCATACGGTGTTGCGGCGGCTGCCTTAAATTATTTTGACAAAGCGCTTGATGAACTTGAAATTGAAGAAATTGCCTATTTGGCGGCGCTTCCGAAAGGTCCGAACAACTACCACCCGATCCATAAATACGATGCCGCTGTTGCAAGACGTAACTGGGTCATCGGCCGTATGCTTGAAGATGGCTATATTACAGAAGATGAGGCTAAAACGGCTCAAGAAAAACCGCTCAAAGTCGTTGAGCGCAGGTCCGGCTTTTTAAAAGATGCGGAGTATTACAGTGAAGAAGTCAGGCGCACGATTGTTCATAACTTAGGCGAAAGTGCTTTATATGAAGGCGGGCTCATTGTTCGAACCACGATTGACCCGAAAATCCAAACCATCGCAACAGAGGCTTTTCGAAAAGGCTTATATGAATATGATCTGCGACACGGCTTCAGAGGGGCTGAAAAAAATATCTCTCTTGAAGGCGATATACTTGAGAATTTGAAAAAAACAAATTTAACCAAAGGTGGCGAGCCCTCATGGAAAAAAGCCGTCGTTTTAGATGTTCATCAGGATAAAGCAGATATCTTAACAGAAGAGAATATGAAAGGACAAATTTCCCTGTCCAATATTACTTGGGCGAAAAAAGCTCTTTCAAATAAATATGTCGGCCCGACACCGACTGATGTTCGTGACGTCTTAAAACAAGGTGACGTAATTTATGTTGAAAAACGAGCCGAAGAAAATGAATACGGGCTTCGTCAGGTTCCGGATGTGGAAGGCGGCATGGCTGTTATTGACCCGAACACGGGCAAAGTTTTAGCAATTGTGGGCGGTTTTTCTTATCAAAAATCACAATTTAACCGAGCCACTCAAGCCTACCGTCAAACAGGTTCATCATTTAAGCCGTTTGTATATATGGCGGCTCTTGAAATGGGTTATTCGCCAAACGATTTGATTTTAGATGCACCTTTTGTTTTAGATCAAGGCCATGGACTTCCGAAATGGAAACCTGTCAATTATTCCAAAAAGTTTTATGGTTTAATGACTTTGCGCCAAGGGATTGAACAATCCAAAAACTTAATGACCGTTCGCTTAGCGCAAGATATCGGCATGGATAAAGTGGCTGATATGGCCAAACGCGTCGGTATTAACGACAATTTGCCCCAATATCTTTCATCATCACTTGGCGCAACGGCCACACGCGTTTTAGATATAACTTCAGCTTATGCCATTATTGCCAACGGCGGTAAAAAAGTAACCCCGTATTTAATTGAACGCATTCAAGACAGAACCGGAAAAACAATTTATAAACATGATACGTTTGATTGCGCCACGTGTAACGCCCCCCATTTTGAAAATCAAGATCCACCGCTTCATCCCGACACGCGCGAACAAATCATTGATCCGTTAACAGCCTACCAAATGACATCTATGTTAGAAGGTGTTGTGTTAAGAGGAACTGGGGCGAAGCTCAGCACCCTCAAGCGCCATCTGGCAGGAAAAACCGGCACAACAAATGAAAATAAAGATGCGTGGTTTATCGGTTTTTCGCCGAATTTGGTGGCGGGTGTTTATGTCGGTTATGATGAACCTGTCAGCTTGGGGCGTATTGAAACAGGCGCTTCGGCTGCCCTGCCTATTTTTTATTACTTTATAGAAAATGCTTTAAAAGATACGCCTGATTCGAATTTCAGAATGCCTAAAGGTATCAAACTTGTTCGCATCAACCCCAATACCGGAAAGCTTTCAAAACCGGGAGATGAAACTGTGATTACAGAGGCCATTAAACCGGATTACAGTTTTGATACCGCAAAACAACGTATGATCGGAACAGATGGCAATGAGGTTATTTTAGATACGGAAAAAGATATCAGCCTGCAAGTCGGAGGAGAATATTAAAAATGCGTGCCGAAATTGAAACTATTTCACAAAAAATCGAGCAAACACTGGCTTTGCTAAGGAGGTTTCTTTGACTATGACAATGCACTTATTCGCTTAGATGAGCTCGAAGCCTTAACTTCTGATCCCTCGCTTTGGGATAAACCTGAAAAAGCTCAAAAATTAATGAGCGAAAAAACAAATCTTGAAAACGCCGTTCAAGCTTATGATGCCATGCATAAAGAATTACACGATAATTTAGAATTGGCAGAGCTTGATGAAGAAGACGAAAATCTTCAAAATGAAGTCTTGCAAGCTCTTCAATCGTTAGAAGAACGTGCCGAAACTCAAAAATTAGAAGCACTCCTTTCAGGCGAGGCCGATCATAATGATGCCTATCTTGAAATTCATGCCGGAAGCGGTGGAACAGAAGCTCAAGATTGGGCAGAAATGTTGCTTCGAATGTATTCGCGCTGGGCCGAACGCCGTCATTTCAAAATCGAATATCAGGAAGAAACAGAGGGCGATGTGGCCGGAATTAAGTCCGTCACTATTAAAATTATGGGCTATAATGCCTATGGTTGGCTCAAATCAGAAAACGGCGTTCATCGTCTTGTTCGAATTTCTCCGTTTGACAGTGCGGCACGTCGCCACACAAGTTTTGCTTCCGTTGGGGTATATCCTGTTTTAGATGACAGTATTCATATCGAGATTAACGAATCAGATTGCCGTATTGACACATATCGCGCATCGGGGGCCGGCGGACAACACATCAATAAAACGGATTCGGCTGTCAGAATCACCCATATTCCGACCGGTATTGTTGTTCAAAGCCAAAGCCAACGCTCTCAATTTCAAAATCGTGAAACAGCCTGGAAAATGTTAGAAGCTAAACTTTACGAGCGTGAGCTTCAAAAAAAGGCGGATGCCGCTGAAAAAGAACGTGAAAGCAAAGGAGAAAACGGTTGGGGCTATCAAATCAGATCTTATGTTCTTCAACCCTATCGCCTGATTAAAGACTTGCGCACAGGCGCTGAAACGGCAGATGATAAATCGGTGCTCGACGGAGATATTGATCTCTTTTTATCGGCTTATCTTGCGTATCAAGGAGCTCAAAGGGCGGAAAAATAATGAAACGCGGTTATTTATTTAAAAAAATTTTTGATTACTGCGGCGTTGTTGTACTCCTCGCCTTTTTATATTTTCTATGGATTTTATATAACGGACCTTTATCTGTTCCTTTTTTAAAACCTTATATTATTGAAGCCCTCAATTCCGAACAAAGTGAATATACCATGAACATTGGCGAAGTGAATTTAGAGTTGGTACGTTCGATTCAACCTGTTAAAATTATCGCCAAAAACGTGATGTTCAAAAAAAATAACGGTGATTTGGTTGTCAACACGCCGAAATTATCGCTTTCATTTTCCGTTCGTGCATTACTCAAAGGGATTATTGCCCCCAGCAATGTTCGAATACATCGCCCCAAGGTCACGATTTTTACCAATTACGGTGTTGAAAAAGACAAAGAAAACGAGGTTAATCGTAAAAAAGTAGAGTTTTATTTTGACCAGTTTCAAGATTTTTTAGAAAGATTTAATTCCGGTGATAAAATATATCCCGAAAGCTACATTAACGGCATTCAAATTATAGAAGCCGACATTGAACTGCACGAAGTAGATTTAGGACATAAATGGCAATTTTCGGATATTAATTTAAATTTTAACAGATCTTTATCAAATTTAGAATTATCTGCCGTCGGCATTGTCGATTTGGATGATCGAATGGCCACTCTTGATGCTTCTGTTAAATTTAATCCTATTAAAGAAAAAATGATTTTAAATGTCGGTCTTAAAGATGTTGTGCTTTCCGATTTTATCAAAGAAGTGGGCGCCGGTATTACAAATATCAATATCCCTCTCAATGGCAATATCACAGCATACATCAATTTTGAAAAAATTCGTCAGCATATTCATGATATTGAAAAAAACATTGATTCAGCTGTTGAAAAAATAGAATTTCAAATTGAAGGTAACGAAGGCGGCACTGTTTCATTTGAAAACAACAAACACTTTGATTATAAAATCGACGCATTTGCCTTTGAAGGTGAAATGAAAGGCGGTATTGATTCAATTGAACTGAAAAATGCCAATTTAGTAATGGAAAACAAAAAAGTAGATCTCCAATTAAAAGTTTCCGGCTATCAAAAATACTTTTTTGAAAAATCACTTGATGACTTAAAAATTCATATGCATACCAAAACAGATAAACTTGCGATGAATGAATTAGCTCATTTTTGGCCCCGCTATTTTGCCGAACCCGCATGGGAATGGTGCAAAGAAAATCTTTACGGCGGCGAATACCAAAATGCCGATTTCACATTTGAATGGGGTTATGATAAAAAAACACAATCTTTAACAACATCCCTTTTAAAAGGAAAAGCTGACATTGTTGACGGCACAATTTCGTATCTTGAAGGAATGCCTGAAGTTTCGTCTGTTTACGGGACTGCCCGCTTTGACATAGGCGTCATTGATATTGACCTTCATCAAGGCTTCTCAGACGGCATTAAACTTCAAAAAGGAAACGTCAAACTCTATGATTTGGATAAATACAATAATTATATTGATATCCACCTTCAAACCGTTGCCCCTGCCAAAGATATTTTAAGATATATCGACTATCCGCCGCTTGAATTTACAAAAGATTTAGGTCTTAATCCACAAAAAATTGATGGAACCGTTGATGTGGATTTAGGTTTGAATTTTGAATTGTATCAAGATCTCAAAGCAGAAGATATCAAAGTTAATACAACTGCTAATCTGCAAGATATTATGTTGCAAAATGTCTTAAACGGCAAAGATTTAAAATCGAAAAAGGCATTTTTAAAAATCACCGAAAAAGAACTTAATGTTCAAGGTGATTCTTCACTTGACGATATTCCGATTGCGTTTCATTTGAAACACGCTTTTAAAAAACAAAAAAATCAAACCACCGGACAGTTCCGATTTACTTTTGATGAAAAAATGAAACAAAAGCTCGGTTTAACCAATGCTTTTCTTTCTTCCCCTTATTTAGAAGGCAAGGCTGATGTCGTGGCTGATTTTACATTAAGCGGTGATTCTAAAGCCTCGGCACATTTAAGCGCCAATTTAACAAAGATGATGATTGATTACAGTTTTTTGGGATTTGAAAAAAAATCTAACCAAGAAGGCGTCGTCAAAGCCGAACTTTTATTTGAAAACAACTCCCTCAAAAGCGTTCCATCATTTAGTTTGGCAAGCTCTGATTTTAATTTAGAAGGCAACATCAAATTGGATTCAAACGGCAAAATCAGCATTTTAAGCATCCCAAAAATCCAAGGTCCGAAAACATCTGCCTTTGCAAAATTTGAATTTAAATATGCCCCGAAAGAGATGTTTTATCTCAACGTCAGCGGAAGCAGTTATGATCTCACTAAACTTTTTGATAAACACGAAGAAGAAAAAAAGAAACAAGCTAAATCCCCGTCATCTTTTGAAGATGAAGATTTGCTGAAAACTCCGAATGCCGAAATCAATATCGCGGTTGATAAACTTTGGACAACACCTGATATGCCTATTCATAATTTTACCGGAAGCGCCAAATTAAAAAACGGTGTAGGTATTGAAGAAATGCATGTGCTCGGCAATTTCGGAACAGATAAATCCATTAAACTCACCCTTGATTATATCCCAAAGCCCGGTGGCGATCACTATTTGAACATTGACAGTAATAATGCCGGCAGCACGCTTCGTGTTTTAAGATTGTATGAAGATATGAGCGGCGGCATATTAAAAATTGAAGGCAGACGTTCAAAAGCAGATTCAAAGCTCATCGGTCACGCCAAAATACGCGATTTCAGGATTCATAACACTCCTGTTTTAGCAAAGCTTCTCACCGTTGCTTCATTTTCAGGCATACTCGACTTGCTCAAGGGCGACGGCCTTGTCTTTTCGCATTTTGATGCACCTTTTTCTTACCAACATGAGGCCTTAACCATTAATAATGCCAAAATGTTCGGTAATGTTTTGGGTATCACGTTAACGGGCACTGTCAATCGTGCGACTTCCGTGATTGATATGAAAGGGATTATTTCACCTGCTTACAGCATTAATTCGTTTGCCTCCAAAATTCCCTTAATCGGTAGCATTCTTGCCGGCAAAGACGGTACGATTTTTGCGCTGAATTACACTGTTTCAGACACTATCGAAAACCCCAACATCAGCATCAATCCGTTTTCGATTTTAAGTCCGAATTCTCTAAAAGACTTGTTTGCAGAGGATTGAGCATGGTAAGATCTTTCAAAATCGGCATTGATTATCACGGCGTTGCTGATCAAAATCCCTCTTTTTTCAGCACTTTTAATCAAAAAGCAATCAAGCAAGGACATCAAATCTACATTTTAAGTGGTGCAAAAAAACAAGATGTTCTGGCCTTTTTGAAAAAAAACAACATTTCTTATACGCATATTTTTTCGCTTCTCGATTATTTCAAAAAGCAAAACCTTGTCACATTTTTTGAAGATGGAAACTTTTTTGTTCCTGCAGCTCTGTGGGATGAAGCAAAAGCAAAATATTGTTTAAGACAAAAAATAGATATTCATATCGACGATTCGCCCATTTACGGAAAATACTTCACGACCCCTTTTTGTCTTTATAACTCAACAACCAAGCATTGTGAGGACAAAAGAAACAATATCGTCATCGATTTTAATGACACACCTGAAAATGTACTTAATCAGATTATAAAAGAGCTTAGTTTAAAATAACGGATTCGCCGCGGTGGTGAAAATATAATTCCAAAGCCGGAATTTGAACACTGGTGATTTGATTGGTTTGTTCTTTGACAATTCGACAACTGCCGTATAAAACAGCCAAACCGGACATCTGATATGGCACACTGTCCTCAAATTCAAAATACTCACCGGGTCTGAGCTCCGGAATTTCGCCGTTAAAACCTGTTTCCGTGTGACCGAAATGATGCCCTCTGTCGTCGGTAATATTCAAATCTTGACTTAAAATTTGAATACGGTCTGCAGAATTGTTTTCAATTCTTAAACAATAACTGCAAAGGCCGTCCTCATTTTCCATCATCTGACAGGCCGAAACAACAATATCATCTGTTTTTATGCTTACAATATCCGGTTCAAACATTGTTTATCCCTTAATTTTTTCTTTAACTATTTCTTAACTTTCTTTTTTTTTCAAGATGCCGTTCCATTTGTTCACAGAGTTATGCACAAGTAACTTTTCACTTAATTTTAAACTTTCTTTGTTAGACTTTTTTTTAAGAGGTTTCGGCGATATGGATTTGATTTCAACAGATTATTTACTGAACAAAAAAGTGATTATGCTGCAAAAAAAAGGTGCTTATCACACATCTTCCGACGCGGTTTTGTTGTCTTCGATGATTGATCAAGTTAAAGACGGTGCTCTTATTTTAGATGTCGGTTCCGGCACGGGCGGTGTTTCGCTGTGCTTGGCTTATCGCTTTAAAAATGCTTTAATTAAAGGCTTTGAGATTCAACAAGAGCTTTTAGACTGCGCAAACGAGAGCGCACGACTAAACGGATTTAAAAATCTTGAATACATTTTGCATAACATTAAAGCAAAAAAAGCCCCCATTCCTTTTTGCAGCTCAGATATTGTCATTACAAACCCGCCCTATAACAGCGAAAAAACATTACCTTCGTCAAATAAGAGCAAACAAACAGCTCATATCGGAGACGACGTTGATTTAAGAGCCTGGCTTGCTTTTTGTGTTAAAATGCTGAAACCTAAAGGCTTGCTTTATTTAATCAACCGCGTTGACAATATGCCTGAAATTCTTGACGTTTTGTCATCCAAAAAAATGGGCAATATATCGGTCGTTCCCGTCTATTCGATTGATGGCAAACCGGCCAATCGCGTTATGATACGTGCACAAAAAGATTCAAAAGCCCCATTAAAAATTCTACCGCCCCTTGTGATTCGTTGTAACGGTGTTTTTACAATGCAAGCCGAGCAAATTTTGCGCGAAGGAAAATCTCTTTTTCAAATTGACAATTGCAAAACTTAAATTTAGAATACGCAAAGAAAAAAGGAAAACAAATGCACAAAAAATTAATTGTATTGCTAGCTGTTTTAATGAGCCTTACCAAGGTTCTTTATGCCGCGCCGTCTGCTTATGAAGGTTGCTATAATCGTGCGCAAAATGATGGGCAGGTTGCCCTTTGTATGAAAGCCGAAACGGGTCGTATTTTAAATCAAATTCAAGACGTTTATCTCAAACTGTCACAAAATCATTCCAATACCGAAAATCCTAAAATTGATGAAAAATTGCAAGAAATATATAAACCTTGGTTATCTTATCGCAACAGATTTTGTTCGCTTTACACCAAAGCTTCCGAGTTTATGTTCGGTGGCGATGTATATAAAAAAGAAAGTTGCCTTTTAGAGCTCACAAGCGAACATCTTGATTTAATGAAGCACTTATTGCCCGATGAAAAACACAACATCAATTTGAACAAAGACCCTTCTCAAAGCTATGAAGAATGTTATAAAAAAGCCCTGAACAATCAACAGCTTGAAACTTGTATGAAAACAGAAACGGAGCTTTTGTTCCAAAAGGTTCGAGATAACTACTTTGCACTTTCGCAAAATCCGCAAACAAGTATTTGGAACAACGGAAGCGGTTTAATGTCCGGAAATTTGAAAGATACGTATGAATACTGGCTTTCTTATCGCAACAAGTTTTGCACTTATTACGCAGATACCTTAAGCAAAATGCTTTCAAACAAAGCCGTTTGGCAAGAAAGTTGCCTGCTTAACCTGACGGCTGACCAAAATAAATCTCTTGAAACCGTTTTATTAAATGCAAACAGCGGCGGCGAAGAAAGTGGTGAAGATGAAGAGTAAATCGGAGTGAGAACGTTGACAACTGAATTTACAAAAGAAGAAAAAAAGGCTTTTTTATACGGCTTAACAACGATTTTAATTTTTATAGCCGCCGTATTTTTTGTCGCTTTTGACGCAAACGACTATAAACACGTGGATGAACATTTTTATCACTTAAACGCCACATTTACGCGCACCGACGGTTTGCTCGTCGGCGACAATGTTCGCATGGCCGGTATTGACATCGGGCGCGTTGTTGATGCCAAACTTGATGAGCATTTCAACGCTGTATTAAAATTTGAAATTAAAGATACAATCAAAATTCCGGATGACAGCAGTGCTTCTATTGTCAGTTCGTCTCTGATGGGGCGCAAATATATCGAAATTGATCCGGGCGGGTCAGAAGAATACTTTCAAGACGGAGATTCATTTGATCAGGTTCAACCTGCCATCATTTTACAAGAAGTGGTTGACAGAATCCTTGCCACCATAGAAAATTCTCAAAAAAACAAAACAATATCTGAAGGAAATAAAGATGAATAAAAGACCTGTTGAAACCATTATGGGCATTGTTGTTTTAGTGATTGCCGTATTATTTTTGCTTTTTGCCTATCGCGTTTCAGATTTGCAAGTTGTCAAAGGCTACGAATTAAATGCCAAATTTTTCAAAGTCGGCGGATTAAGTGTCGGTTCCGATGTCAGAATAAACGGTGTTAAAATCGGAACGGTCACGAGTCAAAAATTATCCCCCGATGATTATATGGTCGATATCACCATCAGCATTTCGCCTGACATTAAGCTCCCTCAAGATAGTGTTGTTTCCATCACAAATGATGGTTTAATGGGAAATAAATTTATCAAAATCGAACCCGGACACTCAAATGTTTTACTTTCTCCCGGTGATGAGCTTAAAAAGACAAAAGATTTCGAAACGCTTGAGGATATGATCGGTAAATTTATCTTCAAAACAACCGGAAATTAAGATGCGTAAACACTTTATATATCTTATCACAACCTTTTTTGCATTTTCGGCATCAGCTGAAAATTTATCTATGAACACAGCCCAGATGCAAGCTTTAGACAAGATCACGGGGCGTGTCAGTATTATCGAAGTGCCTGTCGGGGGCGAAGTTCGATTCGGCACATTTTCGGTTGTTGTGCGTTCATGTCAAAAAACAGCCGAGGGTGAAGTGCCCGAAGATTTTGCTTTTGTGGATGTCACAGATAAAAATTTTGATGAAGACGAATATAACATCTTCAAAGGCTGGATGATGTCTTCATCGCCGGCTATTAACGCGGTTGAGCATCCGATTTATGACGTATGGCTCTTAAAATGTCATGATACAGAGGTCGAGAAAGAAAAACTTTTAACGGCCGAGGCTTTAGAAAAACGCGATAATCTACCGCTCAAAAACGAGGTTGTCACCTCCGATAATCATTCAGAAGAAAATATATCTGAAGAGACAGATGTTCAAACCATTTCTTTCAAAGACGAAATGTATAAAGAAGAAGTCAAACCCGAAATACAAAATCCGACCATTGAAAAAGAAGCCGGTTCGCCTCAAAATCTTTTGAATATCAACGAAGATTACGAATCCGAAGAAGAAATTGTGCATATGTCAGATGAAGATTTCAGCAAAGCCCTTGAACTTGAGGCGCAAAAGTTGAATATCCCTGAAGCAGAGACAGTTAAAAACCTTGAAAATGCAGATAAAACAAACACTTCTGACGATATTCAAGAAGAAATCGAAAAAGAGCTTCAGCAGATTTTTTAAAAAATCTTTTGCAAACTGAAAAAAAGCACTTGACATTAAAAGCAAAATAGGGTTATCTGCAATCCGAGAAGGAAAAAGATTTGTCTTTTCCCGCTTCTTTGAGTACGGAGGGGTGGCAGAGCGGTCAAATGCAACGGACTGTAAATCCGTCGACTTTCGTCTACGATGGTTCGAATCCATCCCCCTCCACCAGTTTTGTTTGAGAAAAGAAGTTTGCGGGTGTAGCTCAATGGTAGAGCAGAAGCCTTCCAAGCTTACTACGGGGGTTCGATTCCCCTCACCCGCTCCAAAATTTCTTATCACAATCAAATAATACGTACGTTATTAACGAGAAACTTTTTAAAAAGGAAATTTAAATGGCAAAAGAGAAATTTGAGCGGACGAAGCCGCACTGCAACATTGGTACGATCGGCCACGTT
>DFFP01000037.1 GCA_002372275.1 Alphaproteobacteria bacterium UBA3773
TCTACTCTGTTCTATAACTCAGCCCACTCTCGCAGACCGTGACCCGCCTTATAACCCTTTCCATCTCCCTTGTCAAGCGCTTTTTTTAAAAATTTTCACTTTTTTTCTAAATGCTTGATAATCAAGGCTTTGTTGAAAAGAAATTTTATCATAAAGCTTATCAATGTTTCGGATAGTAACAGATTTTTTCTATGTGGTCAAGACTTTTTATTAACGATTCGTTAATTTTTTGATTCGCTATGCAATTCCTTACAAATCGCTTTAAAAAAACGAATCCTAATATATATAGTCTGTGCTTCTTTCAGTTATCGGTGACAATTTTCCTTTACTTTTAAAATCAAATATCGATGATATTATGTATCACCGATATTTAGGATATCATCTTAACGGTGATGTTTATGAGATGAATGATGCACCGGTTTGGGGCGGGATTGATGTTTATGATGTTTATGATGAAATCCATCAAACAACAATGCCCCGACAACAGCTGTTGTCACGCCGGCTGCTAATAATGACCCTGTTGAATAACTGTCATAATAATAGTTGTTTGCCACATGCGGTGTTTCTCTGACAACACTCACGGCAGGCTGCCCAATAACTGTCGTTGTCACGGTCGGCTGAAGAGCACCGTACGAAACAGATGTCGACATTTTTTGTGTAACATAACCGTTATCATTAATAACTAAAATTGTTTCGGCATGTGCACCTGAAACAGAAAGCAATAAGATGAGTGTATATATTATTTTTTTCATTTTTTCCTCTTTGATAAAGTTGCAATACACTCTATAAAACGATTAAAAAATCAAAAATGTTCGCATATATTTGTTTTTTTCTTGATAATCGCTATTTCTTTTGTATGATAAAAGGCGAACACAAACTTTATATGGAGGATCCTATCATAACAGATAATAATTTAACGTCCAAAATCGCAGGTAGCGATGAAGGACCACGCGTGAACAGCGCAATTAAAGCACCCAAAATTCGTTTAATTGATGAAACAGGAGAAAACAGAGGTGTTGTTTCATTAAAAGAAGCCTTGGCACTTGCAGATGAAGCAGGCCTTGATTTGATTGAAATTTCCCCGATGGCCACCCCGCCTGTTTGTAAAATTTTAGATTTCGGAAAATATCGCTACGAACTTCAAAAACGCAAAAGCGAAGCCAAGAAAAAACAAAAAATTGTTGAAACGAAAGAATTAAAATTAAGACCGGCTATTGATACACATGATTATGAGGTCAAATTAAAACAAGCCAAAAAGTTTTTATCTGAAGGAAACAAAGTTAAATTCACGATGCGTTACAGAGGTCGTGAAATGAGTGCCAATAATTTAGGACAAGAAATTTTAGATAAAATCGTCAGTGATTTAGAACTGGTGGCAAAAGTCGATTCGGCACCGAAAATGGAAGGCCGTCAAATGAGCATGATGATGTCACCGATTTAAGCTCAATGCCGCTATAAAAAAAACTCCGAAAATCATTTCGGAGTTTTTTTTATAGCATACGTTCCAAAATATTTATTGATCCAAGAATGATCTGAGTTTTTTAGAACGGCTCGGATGTTTTAATTTACGAAGAGCCTTGGCCTCAATCTGACGAACACGTTCACGCGTGACGTTAAATTGTTGCCCGACTTCTTCTAAGGTATGATCCGTGCTCATTGCGATTCCGAAGCGCATTCTTAAAACGCGTTCTTCTCTTGGCGTGAGCGAGGATAAAATCTTGGTACATGTTTCTTTTAAGTTTTCGTGAATAGCCGAATCAAGCGGTTGAAGAATACTTTCATCTGCAATAAAATCACCCAGTGATGAATCTTCTTCATCACCGACAGGTGCTTCCAAACTCACAGGCTCTTTGGCAATTTTCATCACTTTTCTGATTTTTTCAAGCGGCATCGAAAGCCTTTTAGCCAGTTCCTCCGGCACAGGTTCACGCCCCATTTCAGTAAGCATTTGACGAGAAGTACGCACCAATTTATTGATTGTTTCAATCATATGAACCGGAATACGAATCGTTCTGGCCTGATCGGCAATGGATCGCGTAATCGCCTGACGAATCCACCATGTTGCATAAGTTGAAAATTTATAACCGCGACGATATTCAAATTTATCAACCGCTTTCATCAAACCGATATTTCCTTCTTGAATTAAATCCAAAAATTGCATACCGCGGTTGGTGTATTTTTTTGCAATCGAAATCACAAGTCTTAAGTTTGCCTCAATCATTTCTTTTTTAGCACGCTCAGCTTCACGCTCACCGTGTTTAATGGTATCAACCATTTTGCGATATTCACTAATCGGTAAACCGCAATCTTCAGACATCTGAATAATTTTTTGTCTTAATTCTTGAACTTCATTTCCATAATGAGTCACAAAAGCTTCCCAATGAATATCTTTTTTAGCTTTAATTGTATCAAGCCAATGCGGATCAAGTTCAGACTTTTGGTAAGATTCTAAGAAATCTTCACGTTTGATTTTCGACGCCAAGGCATATCTTAAGAGCTGTCCTTCAAAACCCAAAAGTTTTTTATTCATTTCGTTGAGTTGTTCAACAAGTTGTTCAATTCGCTGTGCATTCAAGTGAATTGAACTCATTAAATCAACCAAATCTTTTTTCAAAGCGCGATATTTTTTTTCTGTTGCCGCAGATACTTTTTGGCCTGAGATAATTGCTGTCATACGCTGCGTTTGAACTTTTTTCAAATCATCATAATAGCTCGAAATTTTGTTTAAAATATCGAGTACAGGTTCTCTTAAAGCATTTTCCATTGCTGTCATCGAAGCCCCTGAACGACCGCCGTCGGTATCATCTTCGTCGGCAGAATGTTCAGAATCTTCGCCTTCACCAGCAGTTTTATCGCTTTCTATATCAGCACCATCTTCATCAGGTTCATCATCTGAAGCGTCATCTTCATCCAAATCTTCATCAACATCATCTGCCAGATCGATATCGTTTTCGAAATCATCATCAATCTCATCTAAATTTTTTTCTTCTAAATCTTTGGCAACTTTATCTAAATCATCAACCTGACTTGCTTCGCTTTCATCAAACGAAATGGCTTCGCTATCGTCGCCATACATCATTTCTAAATCGACAATATCGCGAAGCTGCATTGTTCCCTCAAGCAGTTCATCGCGCCAAGAAGCAATTGCTTTTAAAGTCATCGGGCTTTCACAAAGTCCGCCGAGCATCACGGTATTTCCAGCTTCGATTCGTTTGGCAATTGCGATTTCGCCCTCACGCGACAAAAGTTCTACCGCGCCCATTTCGCGCAAGTACATTCTGACCGGGTCATCAGATCTGCTCAATTCTCTTTCATCAAAATTACCGCCGGATCCATCCTCATCGTCATCAATTATGGCGTCATCATCATTTTCCGATTCAAATTCATCTGCTTCAGATTCTGAAATAATACTAATTCCGAGATCTGAAATAGAAGCCATAATATCTTCAATATTTTCAGAGCTTTCCTTTTCAGATGGCAGAGCTCTATTTAATTCTTCCACAGTGATATAACCTCTGATTTTTCCTTTTTCGATCAGAGTTTTAACGGCAGCCCCCAGCGTATCAAGCAAAGGTGAATCCGCATCTGTTTCTTGATTTTCTTCTTCCGACATAACGTTCCTTAAAACCGGTTAATAAGGGAAAAATCCCTCAAAATTGCTAGCACTGGTACTTTTTAATACTCTTTTTTTTAAAGTCAAGTGAAACATATAAAATTTATATCTTTTTATATAGCTTTTCATTAAAAAAAACTTGCATTCATACGAAATTGTTCTATTCTTTGATAAAATTTAACATTCAAGGATATATAACACAATGACAACACGTACGCGTTTTGCGCCCTCACCGACAGGGTATATGCATATCGGTAATTTACGCACGGCATTATATGAATATCTGATTGCCAAAGCTCAAGGCGGTGAATTTATTTTACGTATCGAAGACACTGATCAAAAGCGTTATGTTGAAGGGGCAACCGATATTATTTATGCCACCTTGAAACGCGTTCAAATGCTTTGGGATGAAGGGCCGGATATCGGCGGTCCGGTTGGACCTTATGTTCAATCCGAGCGCAAGCCCATCTATAAAGAATATGCCGACAAATTGGTTGAGCTTGGCGGGGCGCACTATTGCTTTTGCAAAGATATGTCCGACGAAAAAGATGAAAATGCCCCGATTGTCAAGTTTGATGACCCGTGCAAACATATTTCACTTGATGAGGCCAAAAAAAGAATTGCAGCCGGCGAACCTTATGTTGTGCGTCAAAACATCAACAAAAAAGGAACATCCGTTTTTGAAGATATGGTTTACGGCAAAATTGAAATCGATTATGATGAACTAGACGAAGGCGTTTTGCTTAAAACAGACGGATTGCCGACCTATAACTTTGCAAACGTCATTGATGACCATTTGATGGGTATTACCCATGTTGTCAGAGGAAACGAATATATTTCTTCCACACCGAAATATAATTTGATATACGAAGCCTTCGGATGGGAACCGCCTGTGTATGTTCACGTTCCGCCTGTGATGAAAGACGCTCAGCACAAACTTTCCAAACGAAACGGTGACGCCTCATTCCAAGACTTGGTTGCCAAAGGATACTTGCCCGAAGCAATTTTAAACTATATTGCACTTCTTGGCTGGAACCCCGGTACGGAGCAAGAAATTTTTTCAATTGATGAATTAAAACAAGTCTTTACGGCTGAGCGCCTCAATAAATCTCCGGCCATTTTTGACGGCGATAAGCTTAAATGGATGAACGGTGTATATATCAGAGCCTTATCTTTAGATGAATTTCACAAGCAGGCCCTGCCTTATTATAAAGATTTACCGGCAAGTGTGAATTTCAAATTTTTAAGTTCTGTTTTACAGCCTCGCGTTGAAACGCTTGGCGAAATACCGGCTGAAATTGATTTTATTAAAAAAATGCCCGAATATCCGCTTTCGCTTTATCAAAACAAAAAGATGAAAACAGATGAAGCAATTGCAAAGCGGGCGCTTGAGCTTTCCTTAAACGCCTTAAAAGATGTCAGTGACTGGTCAAACGAAGCTTTGTTTGAAACCTTGAAAACGGTTGCCGCAAATGAAGGCTATAAAAACGGGCAGATTTTGTATCCAGTTCGCGTGGCCTTATCGGGCAAAGAAACAACCCCGGGCGGCGCAACGGAGCTTGCCGTTATCTTAGGAAAAGCAGAGACCTTAAAACGTTTGCAAGATGCCTTAAACATTTTGTAGCTCAAAACTTTGATTAAACACTTTGAACGCATTCATTTTTAAGTTATAATGAATGTGTTTTAATCATTTTAGTAAAGGATACATTCATGAAAAAATTAATACTGACAGCTTCTGTATTTTTGCTGGCTGCCTGTGCACAAATGTCATCAGGCGTAGCAGAAAACGCATCTGTGCCGTCAAAAGTCAAAACATGCTTGGTAAGCGAAGCAGGCACACGTTATCAAGCCGGAACATTATTTACAAATTCTGTCAAAGAAACAGCTTCTGACATTACCAAAACATGCTTAAAGAAATTGGCCCTCGAATCGGCCGGTATCAGCAGCGAAACACAATCAACTGCCGAAACAATTATTTCAAACTTGAAAACATTCGGCAGCGCACAATAAAACAGCGTTTTGATATGATAAGAACCCCGAGCTCTCTCGGGGTATTTTTTTGCATTGATTTCATAAATTTTTAAAAAAATTGACATACACCTTAAAATGAACTATAATAAATACATGGTATCGAGAGATATCCTAGTGCCTCAAAAAAAAGGCGCGGAGCTGTGAGAAGCTTTTGTTGTAGGCAGTGAAGGATAACACTGCAAGATGTGCTGTCTTTTTTATTTTTAAAAGACACACATATTATCCCCGATTTGGTCGGGGTGCTGATAACGAATGTTCAAGGATTTTCCTAAAGGTTATCAGAGTCATTTCCTACAACATGATTTCTCAACTCTCCGACCGCCTGATGAGGCGGTTATTTTCATATGTTTTAATTCAAGGAGGTTTTAAATGAAAATGAAATTTTTATTTATCCTAAACGTTATAATCTTTATTTTCATCGCAATGAATGTACATTCACAGGAAAATAAAACAATACTTGCAAGTTCAGAAACAACAGGTCAAAAATGTGGTTCAAATTGCGATTGGGTGATATATAATGATGGAACAATGGTTGTTTCCGGTACCGGTCCTATGCATGAGTATGTTCATGATTATAATCAGAGGCCTTGGATAAACTATTTGCAGAATATTCAATCGGTAGAAATTCAAGAAGGTATTACAACTGTCGGTTGGAATGCTTTTTATAATACAGCGATTACATCAGCAACATTAGCTGATTCGGTCGAATATCTTAGTGCTGGTAGTTTCAGAAATCCTCTTCAAGAATTAATTATAGGTGAAAACTCAAAATTAAATAAAACAAAAACCACAGGAGGAGAAACATATGGAGGCATAATGGGGATAGATAATCTTATAATATCTTGCAAAGGAGATATTGAAAAATGTCAGACAAAACAAAATTTATTCACAGATATCGGAATATCAACTGATTTTAGATTTTATGAAGAAAAGGATGATAACGGAAATGTAGTTTTAAAATATGAAAGTGGTGGATATAAAACTTACGATTCACAAGGTAATATCACTGGAAAATACGATTTATCTGGTAACATTCTTGAACAATACATTAAAAATCCAGATGGTTCAATTTTAACATATGATACCAACGGAAAACTCATCGGCATTCAAGGTAAAAGAATTTTGACCGTTGATGAAGCAAGTGCACTGGTTAAAGGAAATAAAAACACCTTTTCCATTCGTTATCGGTAATTTTCTTAAAGTCTTTCTTGAATAGCTTTGGCGATGTCCAGCCGATACGTTTTTTGATTTTGTTCGTTTAACGGATACAATTCTTCAAGCTCAAAGCTAAAAATATCGGCCTGCTCTTTATCAAATTCAAAACTTGAAGCAATTCTTAGAGCATTTTCCTGAAGATATTGTTTAAGTTTTTCAAGCTCAATAACTGTTGTTTTTATCAATCCACCATGATTTACAAACAATTTGGCATAAAACATAATCACATAAACACATGCCGCCAATAAAACAGAGGCCATAAAATGAATATACACACTCAAAAACAAAACGGTCAAAAACGCAAATATCACCGAAATTGTTTTGATGACATATCTGATTTTTTTGTTGCGATATTCATGATTGAAAACCCAAAAATAAAATGCCTGTGTCATCACAGATACAAATAATATCAATATGGTCTCTATCGGACTGATGGCAATATAAGAAACGGCCGCCATTGTTAAAGCAAGCATTGCAATCCCAAAAAGAAGGTACATCACATTAAAGCGCCACTTTAAATACGTATAATAAAATTTGATGCGGCTCTCATGCTTTTTTTGGGCTCTATCGAATTTTAAGGCATTTTTAGCGCTGATTTCAATAGACGATTCGTCATTTTTGAAAAGCATTTTCACAATACCTTTCAGCGCACTTGGAATATTTTTTAAGCGATCTGTTTTTTTAATCAAAAGATATGTGTCTTTTTCGCGCACCATATCTATCACATTATAGCTGACCAATTCAAGCAGTGCACTTACAAATGAGCGTGTATCGTATCTTTTTGTGAGCATAAAGCGCTTAAAGGCTGATGTTTGTTTGAAACGCATTTTTTGTCCTGCTTTTCGGCGCTTTATTTCTTTAAACGATAAAAAGTAAGATATAAAAATACAAAGCAAACCTAAAAGCGTAAATAAAATATCGCCATAATCCCCAATCAGCCAAATTAACCTTTGAGATAAACTCGGCTTTAAGAAAATATTTTTATCAAGCGAAACCAAAATATGCATCCCCTCACCTGCCTGAAGCGGCGTGAGCGATGCAAAACCTAAAGCGTTTTGATCAAGCGAGGCCACAACAGCGCGGTTATTTGAAAGCTGATTTTTATATCCTGTCATCACAACCTGAGAGTTAAACGTTCTACCGTCCGGCACGGAAACAATCGCATTTGCAGATGTGATCACCAGATTAAGGTAACTTCCCGTCACATCAGTATAAAACTCCGTAAAATCATCATAATACCATAGTTTACGGTCCAGCAAATAGCGGTAGCGATAAGTATAAATACCGGGCTGCAAAAAATACTTTTCTTGAGGCACAATCATAATGTTCTTGCCTGTTTCAACAAGTCGGTGCGGCATCGACTTTCCGTTGATTGAAACATCTAAAAGTTCAATTTCGATTTTCTTTTCAACACCCGCACGCGATTTTGTTTTTTTGGGCATCAATTTTACAAAGCCGTTTTTCAGCTTCTGTCCGTTGGCCACAACAACAATGTCTTCCACAACCTCAATACTTCCTGTCGGCAAAATGTGATACGAAGCTAAAAAATACGGAATATGTTCTTGAGCCGGTGCTAAAACAACCTTATTATTCGGAAGCCTCACTTTTACAACGGCAATATCAGGTCTTGGAATCGAATTTTGACGCTCTTCAATTTTCGCAAGCTCATAAAAAATCGTTTCAGGCGAAAACTCAGCTTTTTGCGGTTCATCAATTCGGCCCATCATTTTATCATAAATTTTTTCAAAAACGGATTTTTTACTTTCTTGCATTTGGGCAATATATTCGGCACTGTGCTGAATATTGATGGCACTTGCCATACCTAAATCACCGATTTCATCGGCAGTGCTGACCACCGCATTTTCAAATCGTTCTTTAAAAAAGGCACGCACTTCTTCAACATTATTCGGATCCGGCAAAGCATCTTGCGGAACTTGCACCATAGGTTTAGCCTCTCTTTTAGTTGTCACCGCTTCGCCTAAAGTCGAAACAGCAGCTTGAGCTGAATGAAATAAAAAGAAAAATACGAGCAAATAAAACAAAAAAAACGACTTTTTCATCAAATTTATTCCTGATGTTAACATTTCGAACATATTTTGTATTATATAAATAAATAAGTTAAAAGTTATTAAAAATTTTTTTTGAAAGGTCATTTAAATGGACAAACAAATTGCAGCCGTTATCTTAGGCGCCGGAAAAGGAACCCGCATGAAATCTGATTTACCTAAAGTCATGATGCCCGTATGCGGAAAACCGATGATAAGCCATATTTTAGAAACATTAAAAACGATTCATGCCGGTCCAATTGTGACCGTGATTTCAAAAGATGGCGATCTGGTTAAAAACGAAGTCGCGCCTTTCCCAACGTGCGTTCAAGAACAGCAACTCGGCACCGGGCATGCTGTTTTACAAGCAAAAGAAGTCCTTAAAAATTTTGAAGGTCCTGTTTTAGTTATTTTCGGCGACACACCGCTCATTACGGCTGAAACATTTTTAAATTTGAGTCAAAAAATAGATGAAGGCTTTGCGATTGCCGTTTTAGGCTTTACGCCTCCCGATCCGGCGCGTTACGGCAGACTTTATATGAAAGATGGCGAACTTGTTAAAATTATTGAATACAAAGACGCCACCGATGAAGAGCGCCAAATCACATTTTGCAATTCAGGTTGTATGGCTTTTAGCGGCAAACACATGTTTGAAATTTTAGAAAAAATCGGCAACCAAAACGCCGCCGGCGAATATTACTTAACAGATGCCATCGAGATTGCAAGAAACAGCGGCTTAAAGTGCACAGCCGTTTGTGGCAATTTCAAAGAAGTGGCAAGCGCCAACACCAGAGAAGAATTAGCCCTTTTAGAAACATATTTAAATGAGCGAAACAATGCTTAAATTTATGAAAAAATACTGGTTTGCAATTGTCTTTGGAACGCTTTTTGGTTTATATGCCGTTTTTTTGCTCATCATTGCATTTGCACCGCGTGTTGATGCTCAAAACAGAGGCTTTATACCGTGCACCATTGAACTTACAGAGCGTCTTGAGGCCTGCAATGCTAAAAGCGCCTGGTGTCATATTAAAAACATTGCAAAAAACAATGCATGCGATTTTAAGGTGATTACAAACGGCTTTTCTCTTTGGCTGAAAGGCAAACAAAATACGCCGTGGAGCAATTATTATTTCACGCCGATTGAGCCTGAAAATCCGGATTTTCAAAATAAAGAGCTTCAAGAAGTATACGAAAACAACGCCAAAATTCTTCAAGAAATGGAAGAATTAAACGCCAAACGTATTGAACTTGAAATGACACTTGACGGCAAAGAAAAAATTGAAAATGACAAATTAAAAGACCATATCAATCAAAAAGAAAAAGCGCCCGAAAACGAAAAAGATACGTTCAAAGAACTCAAAGAACTCACTACCCCTGATAACAATGGAGAAAATAAAAATGACAACGAAAAATAATCTCCCCTCTTGGGATTTATCTGATTTATATCAAAGCACCGATGATCCGAACATTGAAAAAGACTTAAGTCGTTATAAAAAAAATGCCTTGTCTTTCCAAAAAAAATATAAAGGAAAGCTCTCAAAACTTTCTGCTGACGAATTTTTGAAAGCCCTTCAAGCTCTTGAAAAAAATTCTTTAATCGGCGGAAAACTCGGCGAATTTGCTTATTTGAATATGTCAACGCAAATGAAAAACGCTAAAGCCATGGCATTTTATCAAAACATTTCTGAAAAGCTGACCGATTATGCAAAGCCTGCTGTTTTTTTCAGTTTAGAACTCAGTGATGTTCCAAGTTCAAAAATCAATGAATGGCTTAAAAACAAAAAGGTTTCTTTTTATAAGCCTTTTATAAAGCGCGTGCTCAAATATAAAAAATATAAACTTTCCGAGCCTGTTGAAGAAATTTTGCTTGAAAAATCGGTGACCTCGGGAGAAGCATGGGTTCGTTTATATGAAGAAACGTCTTCAAGGCTTGTCTACACCGTTGATGGTAAAACCTATAACGATGCCGAAATTTCAAAACTTCTTTTAGATAAGGATGCCAATCTTCGCCACAAAGCAGGCGCAGAACTCGGACGCGTTTCACAAGAAAACGGTCCTTTATTTGCCCTTATTTATAATATGGTGATGAAAGATAAAGCCATTGAAGATGAAAAACGCGGATTTAAAAACCCCGTTTCATCTCGCAATTTAGCAGAAGATGTTGCAGATCAAACGGTTGAAGCTTTAAGCCAAACCGTTCGCGCTAACTATAAAAATATTGCGCACCGTTTTTATAAACTCAAAGCCAAATGGCTGGGGGTCAAAAAAATCAGTTATTGGGACCGAAACGCCCCGCTTCCGTTTTCATCTGACACGCATTACACGTGGGAAGATGCCGTTCAAACCGTTTTGAAAGGATATGAGCGTTTTTCACCCAAACTTAAGAATATCGCCACCGACTTTTTTAAGTTTAATTGGATTGATGTACCCCCGCGCGACGGCAAACGAAGCGGTGCTTTTTGCTCAGGCGGACTTTCTAACACACACCCTTATCTTTTTTTGAACTTTACCGGCAAACAAAATGACGTTTTAACCCTTGCCCACGAACTCGGACACGGCTGTCATCATCAACTCAGAACCAAAAACGGCGAGCTCAATGAACATTCGCGCATGACAACCGAAGAAGTTGCCTCCGTTTTTGGTGAAATGCTTGTTTTTCAAGATATGCTGCATCAAGCAAAAGATGACAAAGAAAGACTTTGCCTGATTGCCTCCAAAACAAGCGATATGATTAACACGGCTATCCGTCAAATTGCGTTCCACTTTTTTGAATTGCGTGCACACGATGAGCGCAAAAAAGGCGAAGTCAGTGAGGAGCGCCTATGTCAAATTTGGACCGAAGAAATGAAAGAAAGTTTAGGCCCGTCGGTTGATGTGGACGAGAGCGTTCGATATATTTGGACAAACGTCGGCCATTTCTTCTTTTTGCCGTTTTACGTCTATGCTTATTCGTTTGCCGACTGCTTGGTCAACTCGCTTTATAAAGTTTATCAAGAGCAAAAGATTGAAAACTTTGCAGATAAATATCTTCACCTTTTAAGCCAAACAGCCATCGGCGATTATGATAAAATCCTCAAGCCTTTTGACTTAAACATCAATACCCCCTCATTTTGGCAAAAAGGTCTTGATCTTATTTCATCTTATATTGATGAACTTGAAAGACTGGATAAAAAACTCAAATTATAAAATTATTTTCATTTCTCAAAATATGAAAGTCTGTATCAAGACTTTCATATTTTGCTTTTAAAAATAACGAATTTAAATATGTTGTTTTTTAATATAAAAGCGTATACTATGCGCACAAAAATATGAGGAACAAATATCATGAAACCGGAACTTTTATCTCCTGCCGGAAATATTGAAGCAGCTTATGCGGCGCTTTATTACGGCGCAGATGCGCTATATCTCGGCTTAAAAAGTTTTTCGGCACGTGCCACAGCCGAAAACTTTTCAGAAGAAGAACTTGATGAAATCACGGCTTATGCCCATCATCTGAAACGCAAAATTTATGTTACCGTGAACACCCTTATTCAAGAGGATGAATTGCCGGAACTTTTAAAAACACTTGATATTTGCTCCAAATGCAAAGTAGATGCCATCATTTTGCAAGATTTAGGGGTCGCAAAGCTCATTAAAACGCAATATCCCGAACTTGCCATGCATGCCTCCACACAAATGGCCGTTCATAATTTAGAAGGGGCTCTGTTCTTAAAAAGCTACGGTTTTTCGCGTATTGTTTTGGCACGTGAACTTTCCCTTTCAGAAATCAATCAAATATCTCTTCAAGCCGGCGTTGAAACAGAAGTTTTTATTCACGGGGCATTATGCTATTCATATAGTGGTTTGTGCCAATTTTCGTCGCTTGAATACGGCAAAAGTGCCAACAGAGGAAAATGCCTTTATCCGTGTCGTTCGTGTTTTGAAACAGAGAATGGCTTAAAACATCTTTTTTCGATGAAAGATATGGCACTTGAGAAAAATATTCTTTCTCTTCAGGCAACCTCTTTTAAAATTGAAGGGCGTAAAAAATCGCCGCTTTACGTTGCCGCCGTCACAGATTATTACAGGCATATTTTAGATGGCGAAAAAGCGAACCCCAAAAAAGCCGAAAATATCAAACAAATATTTTCGCGTCCATGGTGTCAATTTCATGTCCTTTCACATGACAAAGATATTGTTGATCCTGATTTTGTGGGTCATCGCGGGCTTTGCATCGGCGAAGTTTCAAAAATCCTTAAAGGAAAGCTTATTTTCAAAACCACACATGCTATTTCTCGTTTTGACGGGCTTCAAATCGATGTTGAAGGAAAAGAAAAACCGTTCGGCTTTTCAGTTCAAAAAATGCGTGTGGGCGGCAAAAGCGTCATCAAAGCTGAATCCGGCGATATCGTTGAAATTGAACTTGAAAAAGGATATCCGTTTTTAAATATCAAAGATAAAGTTTATTTAGCCTCATCATCTGAGGTTAAAGGGGCTTATGATTATACCAAGCCCAAACCGCACGCTTTTCAAAATAAAATTCCGGTAAATCTCAAAATCCGTTTAAGCGAAAACCGGATGATTGTTCAATCAGAAGAGTGTACCAAAATATTTGAAGGCACTTTTGAAAAAGCCTCCAATCCTGAAAAAACGTTTGAAGCCCTTGAGCGCAGTTTTCAAAAAACGGGAGACACACCTTTTGAGCTCAAAGGCTTTGAACTTGAAAATCCTCAAAACTTATTTGTTTCGGCATCAAGTGCCAATGAATATCGCCGTTTGTTTTATAGCTTTCTAAAGCCAACCTATAAAAAAGGAATGCTCTCTAAACTTCCCTTGCCTGTTACAGCGAAAAAACCAGGTTTTGCCATCAAAACAGATAACCTTTCATGCTTAAAAGAGCTTGACCTTTCAAAATTTGAAGAAATCATTTATTTAATTTCAGAATCTTCTGATCTTGAGCCTCTTTCAGATTTTCAAAAAGAAAAAATACGTATTGCCCTGCCCTATGTTTTGCGAAATCCCTCAAAAATAAAAAATCAAATCATCTCGCTTATCAACAAAGGTTATAAAAAATGGGAAGTTTCCAATTTTTGGGCTTTGGAAATTTTAAAAAATCATACACTTGATATCCGCTTTGGCTCATTTTTATATACCTTAAATACGCAGGCCCTCTTATGCGCCAAAGAAATGGGCGCAAGCAGCGTCACTTTTTCAATAGAAGATACTTTATCAAACATCAAAACGCTTGCCAATTTAAGCTTTTTACCGACAACCTTTGTGATTTATCAAGATGTGCCGCTCTTTACAAGCGCTGTTTGCATTAAAAAAACAGATTGCAAAAACTGCCTCAAACAAAAAGAATGGTTTGAACTAAAGCTCAATAAAAACACTTATGAAGCGCTTTCAGTGCCGTGTCAAACAATGCTTTTCAAAAAAGAACCCCTTTGCGCAGCATCGATCGCGCGTGAAGTTCAGGCTTTTCTTTATCAAATGGATTTTTGCTACAAGCCTTACACGCCGCAAAAAGTACGCGAAATTGCAGACAAATTAATGCACTTTGAAGATATTACCCCCTCATATCAGGGAAATTTACTCAAACTCAGTCTCTAAATCTTGATAACATCAAATGCGCAAACCACTGGCGTCAGCCGGTGGAAAGCGAATTCCAAGCCGACTTTCAGTCGGATTGGCAAGCGCAGCTTGGAGGGAACGGAGATACCTCCGGCGTTAGCCGGATGGTTCTTCATAAAAGAAATCATAAAGTTTTAAGTAAAAAACAAATTGCAAAATACTAATTAAAGCGTGACAAAGGCTCAGTGATATCAAACTTTGCGGCACCATCAAGTGAACCACAAACGGAAACATACCGTATAAAACAATTAAAACAGCGGCAATTTTGAGCTGATTGCCATACGTTTTTTCATACGCACTTAAAAGCGAAACATCTTTGCCGTTGATGGAAGATATCCAGCTCATCGCCGGAATAAAGAGCGTAAATGTCAACAAAAAAATCATCGGAATATAAAGCAAAAACTGCCCCGTTTTAGAAGAATTCATAAAATGATAGCAATCTCTAAGCAGTTCATAAATATTCGGAAAACCGATTAAAAATTGCGCCATATATTTCATCAGCATTAAAAATAAATGCCCGCATATAATCACAAATACGGAAAGCGCAAAAATCACCGCCATTTTTAAAATGGAATTAACAACTTTTTCACTGGTGAAAATCGGCTTTTGCTCATAATAAAGAGAGGTAAAAACATAATAAAACACATACCCGAACAGTGCATATAAAACGAGCATCAAAGCTTGATGATGAAACACATACTTTAGGCTCAAAAATGAAGCAAGAAACGAAATCGCGCCTAAAAAACAAAGCAAAAATATGTTGCGTGCGATAAACGAAAATGTCTCAATCACATAAGGTTTTATTTGAAACAATCTTTTCGCCTCTTGCAACATTTATTCTCCGCGTTTTTTTAAATGGTCCTCAAGCCAATGAATGTTATAATTTCCGTCAATAAAATCAGGTGATGAAATCAGTTCCTGCAATAGCGGAATTGTGGTATCAACCCCCATAATCACAAATTCATCTAAAGCTCTTCGAAGTCTCATAATCGCCCCTGCTCTTGTTTTAGATGAAATAATCAATTTGGCAATCATACTGTCATAAACACTCGGGATTGTATAGCCCGAATAAATTTCAGAATCTACTCTGACTCCCAAACCGCCCGGGGCATGCCATTCTTCAATTTTACCGGGGCACGGCACAAACGTTTCCGGGTTTTCGGCATTAATCCGGCATTCAATCGCATGACCGCTAAACGTAATATCTTCTTGCCGAAACGAAAGTTTTGCCCCGCTTGCAATACGAATTTGTTCACGCACCAAATCAATATCCGTCACAGCCTCGGTTACCGGATGTTCAACCTGCAGGCGCGTATTCATTTCCATAAAATAAAACTTACCGTCTTCATACAAAAATTCAATCGTGCCGGCATTGGTATAACCAATTTTTTGAATGGCTTTACGCACAATTTTACAAATACTTTGTCTGGCGCTGTCGTTTAAGGCCGGAGACGGGCTTTCTTCAATCACTTTTTGATTGTGACGCTGAATGGAACAATCACGTTCGCCCAAATGCACCACATTGCCGAAACTGTCTGCTAAAATCTGAATTTCGATATGACGCGGATGAACTAAAAATTTTTCGAGATAAACCGAATCCGAATTAAAAGCGGCTTTAGCCTCTGCTCTTGCAAGTGAGTACGCTTCGGGCAAATCTTCGGCCTTCATGGCAATTTTCATTCCCTTACCGCCACCGCCGTCTTTGGCCTTAACAATCACCGGAAAACCGATTTTTTTAGCCCAAATATAAGCTTCATCAAGCGTTTTTAACTCACCCGAACCCGGCGCAACCGGGAGCCCTGCTTTTTGAGCTGCCGCACGCGCCGCAATTTTATCGCCCATCAAACGCATTTCAGATGATTTCGGACCGATAAAAACGATTCCGTGACGCTCCACCATTTCAGCAAAATCCGCATTTTCAGATAAAAAGCCATATCCCGGATGAATGGCATCCGCCCCCGTAATCACGGCAGCCGAAATAATTGCCGGCTTATTTAAGTAGGAGTCGGACGGTTTATCCGGACCGATACAAACGGCTTCATCAGCCATCCGCACATGCATGGCATCGGCATCGGCTTCTGAATGCACGGCAACCGTTTTAATCCCCATTTCTCTGCAGGCACGCTGTATACGAAGGGCAATTTCGCCGCGGTTGGCAATCAAGATTTTTTCAAACATGATTTATTTCCCGATTTTATTCAATCACAATCAAAGGTGCGCCATATTCCACCGGATCACCTGCTTCGACCAAAATTTTGGTTACTCGTCCGGATTTATGTGCTTTGACAGGGTTGAAAGTTTTCATTGCTTCAATCAAACAAACCGTATCGCCGGCTTTAACATCCACACCGACTGACACGAAATCATCACTTGTCTGATTGGGCGCCAAATAGACCACACCGACCATCGGTGACTTAACGGCATTGGGGTCATTACGATAATCATTGATTAAATTTTCGACCTGCTCATCTTCTGTTTTTTCAGCCTCTTTTTTAGGAGTCTCAATTGCCTCAGGAGTTGCCAAAATCACTTGGGGTTGCGCCGGTGCACCGCTTTGACGCGAAAGTGAAATGCGTACACCTTCATCTTCATATTCAAGTCCCGTTAAATTAGATTTGTTCAAGATATCAGCAAGCTTACTGATTATTTTTGTATCAATCGGATTGACCATTTTCATCCCTTACGTAAAGTTATAAATAAACTTTTTTTCTTATAAAGCATTTAATTAAAAAAAACAACATTAATTTTTACCTATTGGATGCATATCAATCCGAAAGAAAATAAATTAGTGAATAAAAAACACTTGACGAGAAAAAAAACATATGTTAAACAGAGCGCAATTTAACAATTTTTGATATGTGAAAAGAGGTGAATTTAAGTGGTTCAAGTTACTGTTATCGGCAATGATGTTTCTCAATCTTTAAAGATTTTGAAAAAGAAAATGCAACGCGAAGGTATTTTCCGTGAAATGAAATTGCGTCGTTGTCATGAAAAAAATGCCGAAAAGAAAGCTCGCCGCAAAGCTGAAGCTGTTCGCAGAGCACGTAAGCAACTTCGTAAACGCTTAGATACCGAAGGGTTCTAGTTTTATTAAGATGAAAAAAGGGGCAGAAATGCTCCTTTTTTTTATGCTAAAAAAAAGTACTTGCATTTAAAAAAAAATATGCTAAACATAACCCACTTGCTTTGATTTAAAAAAAGTAAGTTTTGTGTTAATTTATTCGTGGGGGAACAGCCATGTTCTATCAAACCACGAACTCTTTTACGAGGTATGAAAATGGCTAAGTCTAAAAAGAAAATTTTAGGTTTAATCAAGCTTCAGATTGCCGCGGGAAAGGCTACCCCTTCTCCTCCGGTCGGACCGGCTCTCGGTCAGAAAGGCTTGAATATTATGGAATTCTGCAAAGCATTTAACGCTGCAACACAAAGCATGGAACCCGGTATTCCTGTTCCTGTTGTGATTACGGCCTATGAAGATAAGAGTTTTACTTTTATCACAAAATTGCCGCCGGTTGCTTATTACATCAAAAAAGCGGCAGGTGTTAAATCTGCTTCCAAAGAACCTGGAAAAACAGTTGCCGGTCAAATTACACTGGCTCAAGTTAAAGAAATTGCTCAAGAAAAAATGCCTGATCTCAATTGCTCAACAATTGAATCTGCGATGAATATCGTTAAAGGTCAAGCTGTTTCTATGGGTATTAAGGTAACGGAGTAGTGTCATGGCTGGAAAAAGAATTGTTAACGCATATAAAACGTTAGATAAAAACAAAGAATATGCCTTGAAAGAAGCTATCGAAATTGTGAAAAACAATGCGACGGCAAAATTTGATGAAACAATTGATTTGGCAATCAATTTGGGTGTTGATCCGAAATATGCCGATCAAATGATCAGAGGTGTTTGTTCGCTTCCTCACGGAAACGGCAAAAAAGTTCGCGTTGCTGTTTTTGCACAAGGCGAAAAAGCCGATGAAGCCAAAGCTGCCGGAGCCGACGTTATCGGTGCTGAAAACTTGGTCGATTCGATTTTAGCAGGCAAAATTGATTTTGATCGCTGCATTGCAACTCCTGATATGATGGGTATTGCTGGTCGTGTGGCTCGCGTTTTGGGTCCGAAAGGCTTAATGCCGAACCCGAAACTCGGAACAGTGACAGCAGATGTCAAAACAGCCGTTGAAAAAGCCAAAGCCGGTGAAGTTCAATTCAGAGTTGAAAAGAACGGTATCGTTCACGCCGGAATTGCAAAAGCTTCGTTTACAGCTGACCAAATTTATGATAATGCTAAAATTTTCATTGATACCATTATCAAAGCCAAACCCCAAAGCTTGAAAGGAACATATATGAAAAAAGTTTCCATCAGCTCTACAATGGGTGTCGGCGTCAAAGTTGATTTAAATACATTAAATTAATTTTGAAGTAAAAACAAATTCAAAGCTCCTTGTTTTGCAAGGAGCTTTTTTTTATCTCAATAAAATGAGGTTTTATGATATGAAACAAAAAAATTGACAAGAGCCACAAAATAAACTATAATAATTGCATGGTATCAAAAGATATCTAGTGCCTGAAAAAAAGGCGCGGAGCTGTGAGAAGCTCTTACGTTAGGCAGTGAAGGATAACACTGCAAGATGTGCTGTCTTTTTTATTTTTAAAAAACACACATATTATCCCCGATTTGGTCGGGGTGCTGATAACGAATGTTCAAGGATTTTCCTAAAGGTTATCAGAGTCATTTCCTAACGTATGATTTCTCAACTCTCCGACCGCCTCATTAAGGGCGGTTTTATTAATATGACAAATTTATTATCACCCTCTCCGTTCCTCCCCCCTCAAGGGGGAGGACTAAAAGGGAAAGTAAAGGAGAAAAAAAATGAAAAAAAATCTTTGTACAAAGTTTGTTATTGTGATTATAACATGTATTTTGTCAACGCATGCTTTTGCTGCAAATACTTGTCTTGAAGATGAAGAAAAATGTTGGGAATGCGGTTTAAATTGCACTGCCAGACTAGATCAAAGCGGGAAAATGACTATTTCAGGTACAGGCCCTATGTATGATTATGTTTTTAATTGGAGAGATAGACCTTGGGTACAATATCTTCAAGAAATAACTTCTCTTGATGTACAACGAGGAATTACAACTGTCGGATGGAATGCATTTTACGATACTGCAATAGCAACAGCAACATTAGCAGATTCTGTTGAAAATATTAAATGTGGAGGTATAGGTAAAACGAATCTGACAGATTTAATTATCGGAGAAAATTCACAATTGAATCAAACCAAAGATACTACTGGAAACCCTGGAATATATGGAATAAATCATCTTATTATCTCATGCAAAGGAGATATTGAAAAATGTCAAACAAAACAAAATTTATTTACAGATATCGGAATATCAACTGATTTCAGATTTTATGAAGAAAAAGACAGCAACGGAAAGATAACTTTAAAATATGAAAAAGGTGGATATAAAACTTATGATTCACATGGTAATATCACCGGAAAATATGATATAGAAGGCAATATTTTAGCAACATACAACTATAATCCCGACGGTTCTGTTTTAACCTATGATTCAAACGGAAAACTCATCGGTATTCAAGGCAAAAGAATCTTGACCGTTGACGAGGCGACAGCACTTGTGAAAAATAACAAAAATACTTTTTCAATCCGCTATAGATAATTTATTTGCTCTGCTTGACCATTTGAAGGGCTGTTTGATAGTCAAATTTTCCTGTTGCCAAGAGTGGCGGTTTTTTCTCATACAAAACAACTTTCGGAGCAAACAGAGGCGATAAACCGGCTGATGTGATTTCTTTTTGAACACTTTCGGCATTGATGTTTTCATCATTTGTGATGAGCACAAGTTTTTCGCCTTTGCCTTCATCTGAAACGGCTAAAACACCTATCACTGCCTGAGGATAAGCTTTTTCAAGCGTTTCTTCAATGAGTGCAAGCGAAATCATTTCACCCCCGATTTTAGCAAAGCGTTTGGCGCGGCCGATGATGCTTAAAAATCCGTCTTCATCCATACTGACGACATCTCCCGTTTCGTACCATCCGTCTTTGAGGGGCGTTAAAACACCCTTATTGTCTGCTTTGATATACCCTTTCATCACATTATCGCCCCGAACGGAAAGCAAACCGCCGTTTTCATAACCTTCCATCAAAGTCAGGCGATATTCGATGCCGGGCAAAATTCGACCGACCGTATTTTCTTTATAGTTCATCGGGGTATTAAGCGAAATCACCGGAGCTGTTTCGGTTGCCCCATACCCTTCCATAATCCGAACGCCGAATTTTTTAAGCCACAGCATTTGCGTGCGCTCTTTTAATTTTTCGCCCCCGACAATGGCATATTTTAAGTTAAAGAAATCATAGGGGTGGCCAAGTCTACCGTATCCGAAGAAAAATGTATCTGTTCCGCAAATAATGGTGGCGTTCGTATCATAAACAAGCTCCGGCACAATGCGATAATGAAGCGGTGACGGATATAAAAACACCTTCACGCCCGAAAGCGGTGCAATCACACCGCCTAAAGTCAGCCCAAACGAATGAAACATCGGAAGCGCATTAAAGAAAATATCCGAGGTATTAATCGATAACATACTCAAAAGCTGAAAACGGTTGGCTTCCAAATTTTTATGGCTTAAAACAACGGCTTTGGGCATGGCATCTGTGCCTGATGTAAACAAAATAACCGCCGCATCTTCAGCTAAAACTTGAGGAATATCACGCTTTAGATAATGAACAAATCCTGAAATTTTTGTCTTTAAAGAAAGAGATTTTGCAAAATCTTCTAAATAAATGACTTTGATATTGTTTTCAAGTAAAACGCTTTCCTGCTTTTGCAATCGTCCTTTTTCAATAAACTCTCTTGAGCTTACAACCGTTTGAAGACAGACCGTTTGAGCGCACGATAAAAACGGTGTTTCACCTTGCGTAAAATTGAGCATCACAGGTGTTTTTCCCATACATAAAACAGCATAAAATGTCACAAGTTCAGCCACGCTGTTTGGAAGCATCAACCCGATTTTATCTTCGCCTTTTGTAATGTTTTTCAAACCCTCACTTAAAACGTATGCCCCTTTGAGCAATTTTTTGTAAGTGATAGGCTTTCTTTTGATATCTTCTGCAATTTTATGATTGAGGCCGTGTTGTTTGGCCGCTTTTAAGAGAGCTGAAAAAATCGGATCTGACACAGCAGACGTTTGATAAAGCATGCCCGTCATCAAGTCATAAAGTTTAAGCGAAATAAGATGTCTTTGTTGACGCCTCGTTAAATTTTGGGGCACATCCAAACGATAAGGTTTTAAGAACGTCATTTCAATTTTCGGAAACCAGAATGTTCGAATTTTGCCTTTCAGATAAGAAAATTTACTCACCTCCGCCCCTTTAATTCGAAGCGGAACAATTCGGGCACCTGCTTTTGAAGCAATCATTCCTGCCCCCTCATAAATTTTCATCAAGCCACCGGTTGTCGTGATACGCCCTTCCGGAAAAATCATCACGCGTTCACCGTTTTTGAGCTTAAAAATTAAATGGCGCATCGACATCGGATTTGTCGGGTCAAGCGCAAAAAACGGCACAAAAAGCGAGAAAAATTTCATAAACCATTTTTTGGACCAAGATGTATTTATCGCAAATGTCACTTCATAAGGCATAAATGCTGCAATCAAAAGCCCGTCCAGAAGCGAGGTATGATTGGCAATAATCATGGTACGTTTGCCGGCTCTTTGAACATTAAAACTGCCGCTGACCCGAACCTTAAAAAAGAGCTCTAACACAAACCTTAAAATCGAACGCCAAAAAGCAGTCGGCAAAAGCTGACAGCTGAATATAAAAACCAAAACAGACAGAAGAGCCATACTTAAAAATAATTCTGATATATCAAAACCGATTTCAAGCAACAAAATCGAAAAGAGCGAAATCAAAACCATACCGAGTGAATTTAAAATGTTGTTTCCGCCAATCACGGCCGATACATTGGCTTTCGGAGCATGTTTTTGCATTAAGGTATTTAAGGGCACAATATAAAAACCGGCCACAAACGCCAAAATAAAAATCGTCACACTGATTTTTAGCCCGCAAGAAAGACTAAAGAAATCTTTTAATCCGATGGGAGAAGATGGTGTTATATATCCTTTTGTCATCGCATGAAGGGCATATAAGCATATACCCATAAGCAAAATACAAAGGGGCGTATAAACGGCATGCACAAAACCTTTCATCACACGCCCGCATAAAAGCGAACCCAAGGCCACCCCGACAGAAAACAAAATCAAAAAGAACGTAATCACACTTCCCGTCACATTCAAAACGTTTCCGGATAGCGGATAAATTTGCGTTAAAACAAATGTTCCGACAATCCAAAACCACGTGGCGCCTAAAACAGACAAAAAAACAACTTTATGATGCCGAATTAAACTTAAAGTTTGAAAAATGGAAGAAAAAATATTTTTTCTTAAATGAGCATCTTTTTGATAAGAGGGCGCCGGCGGAATATAAAAAGAAAAACAAAGACCTAAAAGAGATGAAACAAAAAATAAAATCACGCTTGCTTTGAATGGTAAAATTGTTCCTAAAATCACGCCTGAAAGAATGGCCACGTATGTTGAAGCCTGAACATACGCATTGCCGAGCGTTAATTCATTTGCGTTTAAGTGTTGCGGCAAAAGTGCATATTTCACGGGACCGAAAAAAGCCGATTTAACACCGATTAGTGCCAAAATAATCAAAAGTACCGTCATACTGTTATAAAAAGAAGCTCCAAATGCCGCTATGGCAAGCAAAAATTCAATCATCTTAATCAAACGCGCCACTTTTGCCTTATCATATTTATCGGCAATTTCGCCCGCAAATGCCGAAAACAGGAAAAAAGGCAAAATAAAAAGCGCCGCAATTAAATTTGAGAGCACCCCCGACATCGAAGCGAGCTTTATTGTCACAGTAATCATTAAAGCATTTTTAAATAAATTGTCGTTCAAGGCTGAAATAAATTGCGTTGCAAATAAAGGCAAAAAGCGTTTTGAAGTTAAAATTTGGTCTGTCATACCGGTATTCCGAAAATTGATTTTTTTTCACTTATAGCACACAACAAACCGGTGGTGCAACGTCATTTCCAATTTTCACGCAAGATTTTTAAATTGCTTTGATCATTACTTAAAGAGGATTTAATTGCTCTGCAATCGGTAGGTCTGACCGGATGAGGCGATATTGTCCGCCATATTTTAAGGCCAAATCTTTCAGCGCCTGATGTTTATTTTCAAAATAGTTTTGATACATTTTTTCAAAGTCCGACCCCGTATTCGAAACAAGAACTTTTTGCGATAAAAATTCTGCCAAATAATTTCCCTCAGGCGGGGGTAAAACTTCTAAAGCATCTGCAATTTGCGTGATATAAACTTCTCTTTGGCGCATTAAAAGCGACATCTCTTTGATCAGTTTTTGATTATCCAAATCAAAATTTCCGATCAGAAATAAAATAGAATTTTTACCTGCTTTTTGCTCAAAAAGTTTAAGTGATGCTTCAGGTTTTTCTCCTTTTTGCTTAACATCTAAATTTTCAATACTCTTTTTTTCGATTTCTTTGAGCAAGCTTAAAAAATATTCCTGCCCCGAGCGCGCTTCAAACAAATATGTTTTACTTCCGGTATAAATAGCCAAACCAAACCGATTTTTATAAGAGAGCGTAAACCAACCGACAAGCGCCGCTACTTTTGCTGCCGTCACAGATTTTAAGCATTTTTTTGTTCCGAAATACATATTTTCAGACAAATCAAGCCAAACATAAACATTTTGGTCTTTTTCCAAAGCATATAATTTCGTATACGGCTGATTTTTGCGTGCCGTCACACGCCAATCAATATCTCTGATATCATCGCTGAAATAATACGGCCGCACTTCTTCAAATTCAATTCCGCGTCCCTTAAACGAAGATTTCACATCGCCGGCATTCAAGGCCGTTTGGTGAAATTTTATATTCTTTAAATAAGGCACATTTTTTTTCATATTCATCAAAGTTTTAAAGCTCGGCACCAAAGCTTCATCAAAAACTTGATGATCTTTTTTTTCAAAAAGAGATTGTATGCGAGCTTTAACCAATTTTTTTTCTCCTTACGGCAAGGGAACCAAAGTTAAAAGTTTTGAAATCACATCATCTGTTGAAATTCCTTCTGCCTCAGCTTCAAAGTTTAAGATAATACGATGACGCAAAACTTCATGCGCTACTTTATGAACATCTTCCGGCGTGACAAAATCGCGGCCTGCGAGCCAAGCACTGACTTTAGATGTTTTATCAAGCGCTATTGTGGCACGCGGGCTGGCACCGAAACGAACGGCATTTTTCAAATCTTCATCATATTTTTCAGGCTCGCGCGTTGCCATCACGAGTTCAACAATATAATTTTCCATTGCTTCGCTTGTCGGTGTTTGCAAAGCTTCCTGACCGGCAGCCAAAATTTCTTCCACATGAATTTTTTGATGAGTTTGTTTTTCTTGCTGCCAACAATTCTGATCTGCCCCGCACGCCAAATCTTCACGCCTGACAAGGTGCAAAATTCTTTTTTCCGTTTCGGCATTCGGTTGATTAATTCTGATATACATTAAAAAGCGGTCAAGCTGTGCTTCGGGCAAATTATATGTTCCTTCATGCTCAATCGGGTTTTGAGTTGCCATAACCATAAACAAATCAGGAAGTGCATAAACTTTTCCGCCGACGCTGACTTGTTTTTCTGCCATGGCTTCGAGTAAAGCGGACTGAACTTTTGCCGGCGCACGGTTGATTTCATCTGCCAACACAAAATTGGCAAAAACAGGCCCTTCTTTGAATTCAAATTTTGCCGGTCCCGAAAGATAAATATCACTTCCCGTAATATCCGAAGGAAGCAGGTCCGGCGTAAACTGAATTCGATTAAATTTTGCATCCACGCACCCCGCCAGAGTTTTAATCGCTTTTGTTTTTGCAAGCCCCGGTGCGCCTTCAAGCAAAATATGTCCGCCGGACAAAAGAGCAATCATCATATTATAAATCAAATCATCTTGTCCGACAATCACACTTTGCAAATGTTCTTTTAAGGCTGTTATTTTTTGATGCAAATCAGACATTTTTATTTTCCCCTGTTAACAACACAAATTTTATCAAACTTTTTTTGAGATTCTGTTTTATTATATAAGAAAATTTTATCAAAAATACAAGAAGAATAAATGACCAATATATTTGATTTAGATGAGCCGGTTGCTCAAGACTATGACAACATCAGCAAACTTGCGCCGACATTTGTTTTTTTAGATAAATTAAATCCGGAACAAAAACTTGCTGTTCAAACAACCGAGGGGCCTGTTTTGGTTTTATCGGGCGCAGGCACAGGCAAAACAAGCGTTTTAACCACGCGCTTAGCTTATATTTTACACCAAGGCTTGGCAAGCCCATGGAATTGCTTGGCCTTAACGTTTACAAACAGAGCCGCCAAAGAAATGCGCTCAAGGGTGGAAGAAATGATAGGCCCGGCCGCCTCATCGGTATGGCTTGGCACGTTTCACAGCATTTGTGTTAAAATTTTGCGTCGTCATGCCGAACTTGTCAATTTAACTTCAAACTTCACTATTTTAGACGAAGATGATCAAAAGCGCGTGATTAAAGAAATTTTAAAAGCAAATGGTGTGGACGAAAAAAAATATACGCCTCAAAGCTTTGTAGAAAAATTTTCTTATTTTAAGGACAAAGGGTGGCTTCCTGAAAAAATTATTTTAGATTCAAAAGGAAACATCACGGCTGATATTTACGTCAAGTATCAAAAGCGTTTGCAAGAATTAAATGCGGTTGATTTCGGCGATATTTTGCTCAAAACGCTCGAAATTTTTCAAAAACATCAAGACGTTTTAGCCCAATACTTAAAACAATTCAAATACATCATGGTTGATGAATACCAAGACACAAATGTGACGCAATATCTGTTGTTGCGCCTCTTATCTCAAGGCTTGAATAACATATGTTGTGTCGGTGATGACGATCAATCGATTTATTCATGGCGCGGTGCCGAAATCGAAAACATCTTACGCTTTGAAAAAGATTTTAAGAATGCGACGGTTATTCGCTTAGAGCGAAATTATCGCTCGACCCAAAACATTTTAACCGCCGCATCAAATTTAATTGCGCACAATGAAGACAGGCTCGGCAAGACCTTAAAATCCGCCGTCAATTCCCCTGCTCTGTCATACACAAACGATAAAATAAAAGTCATCGGCGTTTATAGCGGAAGAGACGAATCCGACTATATTGCGCACGAAATCGAAAATTTACATCACACGAATTTTGAATATTCCGATATGGCGGTTTTGGTTCGAACAGCAGCTCAAATGCGCGAAATTGAAGAACGTTTTATTGAAAGACAAATTCCTTATCAGGTCATCGGCGGTCCGAAATTTTATGAACGAGCCGAAATCAGAGACGTTGTTGCTTATCTTCGAGTGATTGCACAACCTTATGATGACTTGGCGCTTGAGCGCATTATCAACAAACCCGCGCGCAAAATCGGCGAACAAAGCGTTAAAAAGTTCAAAGATTATGCTTATCAAAAACATATTCCGCTCTTAAAAGCGGTCACAGAAATGGTTGAAAACGGCGAACTTTCCGGACAACTCTTAAATTCGGCTTCTGATCTTGTTCAAAAATTTTTGAGCTGGCAAAAAGCCTCGTTGGATATTTCACCGGCCGAATTAACCGAGCGCGTGCTGGAAGAATCCGGCTATATGGAAATGCTCAAAAAAGATGATTCCGTTGAAGCCGAAGGCAGACTTGAAAACATCAAAGAACTGATCGGGGTGTTAGATGACACCCAAACCTATCCAACCTTAAACGATTTTTTAGAGCATGTCAGCTTAGTGACCGAAACAGACAACATTGTCACACAAAACAATGTTTTTCTCATGACGTTGCATTCCGCCAAGGGGCTGGAATTTGATGCCGTGTTTTTACCCGGGTGGGAAGACGGCTTATTTCCCCACGAACGCGCCTTAAATGAAGGCGGACACAACGCTTTGGAAGAAGAACGCAGATTGGCATATGTGGCCTTAACCAGAGCCAAACAAAAATTATATATTTTAACAGCATCATCTCGAAATTTATTCGGTCAGTTTCAAAACAACCCGCCATCGCGCTTTTTAAATGAGCTTCCGACGCCTTGTTTAGAAATCATCAGTACAACCGCAGGTTATGCAAATAACACTTATCAACAACGGGCACATACTTCTTACAAACAAAGCTATTCATACGAACCTGAGAACACCACATCGTCGCAGCGTGCTAAAAATTATAAAGGTATGCGCGTCTATCATCCAAAATTCGGATATGGCACGTTGATGTCGGTTGACGACGAGAACAAATGCACGGTTTATTTTGATCACGCCGGAAAAAAGAACATCTACGGTTCGTATTTAAGAAAAGCTTGAGTTCTGATGAAGTTATTTTTTTACGTATTATAAAAAAAATTTAAAAAAGTTCTTGCAATTACAAAAAAAATACTTTATGTATATCATCAATGTCAAGATTGGGGTGTCGCCAAGTGGTAAG
>DFFP01000008.1 GCA_002372275.1 Alphaproteobacteria bacterium UBA3773
GTCTATCAGGATATTTATCAAATTTCAAAAAATACATCTGAAAAACTTCAAAAATTGAACACTGATTTGGAACATTTGTTTGAATATATTCAAGATGTGGTGTATTTTGAACAAACCGGTCAAGAACGTCCGCGGGGCAAAAAAGCACCAGAACCGATGATCAAAGTTGATACGAGCGATTCTTTGCCGGCAAAAACGGAAAACAACACCGAAGCGCAATCAAAAATACCTCAAAAACTTGAAGCTCCACAGGAAGAAAAGTCAAACACAAAAGCTTTGCCTGATGCACTACCTCAGCAAGCCACAAAAGAAAACCCCGCTGAAAATCAAAAAGAACCGGAAACAGAACTGAAAGCAAATTCTTTGCTTCGAGAAATAAAAGATTACGGACAAGAAAAAGCAAGCGGAACAATTCTCAAATCCGGCAAAAAAGAGAATACAAAAACAAATACTTCAAACACTTTGAAAAAAAGTCTGTTAAAACCGTTAAACGAGCCCGTTGAGGTTCAGGGAAAAATTAAGACCAAGTAATTGTATTGACTTAAAATTGTAAGGAACTTTTTTAAATGAGTCTTGTCAGTCGCATCGTTCATAAATCAGCTGCTTCACTTTTTTGGTGCATGAGAGGATTACCTAAAGCCAAACGTGAAGCCGTTTATACCTTATATGCTTTTATACACCATTTAGATAGCATCGAGAGCAGTGATCTTTCACTTGAACAAAAAAATGAACTTTTTGAGGCTTGGAAAATTGAACTTCAAAACATCTTTGTTAAAAAAGCTCCCGAAACCGAAATCGGACGCAAAATTTATAAAATGATCTTGCGATTTAAGATCAAGCAAGAAGATTTTGAGCTTCTGTTAAAAGCGGCCAAATTAGATTTTCCGTCTCCCTTGCAAGCGCCTAAAAAATCCGTTTTTGAACAATATATTCTCGGCAATGCCGTTATTCCCGTATATTTAACACTTCTGATTATGGGAGAACTCAAAGAAAAACCGATGCGCACCCTTGCCGATAATTTCGGCAACGCTATTGCGCTTACAAATATATTGCGAAACATCAAAGATGATGCTTTAGAGGGGCATTTGTATATTTTTGAAGAACTGCTTACAGAATGCAAAATTTTTTCAAAAGACCCGATGACAGTGGTTCGTGATCCGAATTTAACAGCTGCCAGACAAAAAATTGCTTATCAGGCAGCCGTTTGTTTTCAAAGAACTTATAAAATGATGAGTGCGACAAACAAAAAAACCATGCGTCCGCTTCGTTTTATTTTTCACATTTACAAACGTTATTTTGATATTATGCAAAAAAGAGGTTGGGAAATCATATCGCCTAAGCCACAGATTAAGGCTTTTGATCAATTAATGATTGCTTTCAACACTGTTTTTGAAAAGTATTAAAATAAATTCATTCTTACTTGAAAGGACTTTTTTCAATGATTAAAAATTTTATCATGTTATCAACAACAGCACTTATGCTTCCGCTTTTAGCATTTGCTGAAGACACCGAAATCAAAGAAGCAGAAGACGCCCAAGCGCCTGTCAGCTCACTTCAGGCCAATTTAAGCAGACTTGCCGTTCAATATAACAAAAACTCTGTCACAAACAGAAATGATGATGCCAATTACCCCGGCACATTTACCTCTGACGAGCAAGAGGTTTTTACCTTCATTTTTGACGGCAATCTGGCATACAACAGAGAAAGTATGGTTTGGGTCAATTCTTTGTTTGCCGAATACGGAAAAAGCGAATCAACCGAAAACGGTAAAAAAACAAAAAGTGAAAATGCCGATAAAATTTTATTGACAACCGATTATACTCATAAAATTTGGAAACTTGAAGAAGGCATTATCGGCCCGTTTGTTAATCTTGGTTATCAAACCGAATTTACCACCTTTGAAGGTGATGATGGTGAAGATTATCGCACCAAAATTTTGCGCGGAAAAACAGGTATGAAGCTTTATGAAGGAAAATACTTTAAAGAACTTTATGCCGCAGCCGTTGAAGAAGCCGACTTTACTTATGGCGATACAAACATGAAAACAGCCGCCGAAATCGGTTATAAATTTGAATATCAAATCAGAGATGATATGAAATTTGTTTCTGACGGATATTTCAGAAAATTTTTCATTTATGATACCTATCGTAACACCGATTATAAATTTGAGGCTGAAACAAATAACCGTCTTGACGTTACCATTGTCGGAAATCTTTCATTTGCCCCGTTTGTGAACTACAAAATTGCTAAAACACGCGGTGCGAAAAAAGAACGCTCCAATACAACGGTCGGCTTGTCGCTGGGATATCAAACAGATTATAAATTTTGGTAAAAATACAAAATTACAAAGACCCACGAATTGATCGCGTGGGTCTTTGTGTATTAAATTTTTTTTAAGCACAATCTATTCTCTTTAATGATAAAGTAAATCATCTTAGAGCCTACTTGAGTTTTTTTATTGCTTTTGAGAAACATACTTGTTGCAACCGTCATCAGAAAGCATATATTCGCTGACATCAATGATATCATTTGACTTGATATCATCTATAAATACTTTACCCAAAATGCGTCCGAATGAATCGCGTTTTTCCCATTGAACTCTGATATACCGATGATTTTGAAGTAAATGTTTAAGTTTTGCCTTGGAGACTTTTCCTTGTTTAAAAATTTCATCATAAGATAAATGATAAAGCTTTTGTTGAAACGCGGCACGTTTGTTCATTGCCGTTTCAAAGCAATCAACATCTAAAAGCCTGATTTTTGTTTCTTCCTTATCATAGACCGTTGCGCTGAATGTGTCGCCGTCGTGCACTTTTGTGATTGTGGCAATAAATTCGTGCGCAAATGTGAATTTAACAAATAAATTTGAAAATAAAATAGAATAAAAAATAATCTTTGACATGAGCTTGACCTTTAATTAAAAAAGACCACCTTTGAATTAAGGCGGTCGGAGAGTCTAAAAATCATATCTACGAGTTGATTCTTATAACCTTTAGGATAAATCCTTGAACATACGTTACAAGCTCCCCGGCCATTGTCGGGGATATATACATTGCTTAGCTATAAAAAAGCATGCAATGCTTACGGCGCATATCCATCGCCGCGTAGATAGAGCCTTTAGAAACTCCGTACCGTTTTATAGGTACTGGGCACAAAGAAACTTCGTGCTTAAAACTTAAATTAACGCAACAATCTTAAAAATCAATAAAAAAAATTTTGCTTTAAAAAACCGGCAAAAGCCGGTCGTCTATCCTTAATAATCGTGTATCATCGTTTTTGTGATTTTATCAAAGGCCATCAGCTCTTCTAAAACGCGTGGCATATCGGCAAGCGCGATTGTATTGGGGCCGTCTGAAAGAGCTTTATCCGGATTTTCATGCGTTTCCATAAAAATGCCTGCCACACCGACTGCAACGGCTGCTCTTGCTAAAATAGGCGCAAATTCGCGTTGTCCGCCGGTAGTCGTGCCCTTTCCTCCCGGCTGTTGAACCGAATGGGTTGCATCAAAAATAACAGGATATCCGGTATCTTTAGCCATTTGCGGAAAGCTGCGCATATCAACCACCAATGTGTTATACCCAAAACTTGTACCGCGCTCGGTCAGTAAAACGTTTGTATTGCCGCTATCAACCGATTTTTGAACCAAATTTTTGACATCCCAAGGCGCCAAAAACTGACCTTTTTTGATATTGACCGCTTTGCCTGTTTGAGCTGCCGCCACGACCAAATCTGTTTGACGACATAAAAACGCCGGAATTTGAAGCATATCAACATGCTTGGCAACTTCTTTGCATTGCCATGGTTCGTGCACATCGGTCACAATCGGCAAATCAGGATAAAGCTTTTTAATTTCATCAAACGTTTCCATTCCTTTTTCAAGCCCCACACCGCGTGCACTGTTGATTGATGTGCGATTGGCTTTGTCAAAGGAGGCCTTAAAAACGTATGGCAACCCGAGCTTTTGCGTGATTTCGCGCATTTGCCCCGCAATCATGATAGCATGTTCTTGACTTTCAATCTGGCACGGGCCGCAAATCAAACCGATGGGTAATTTATTTGAAAATTCAACTGTACCCACTTTAACAATGTGTTGTTCCATAGTTCCCTCTTAATATAATTTTTTTTTATACTATGCCCGAAACAATTTTAAAGCGCAATAACTTTCATGAAATAATACCACAAATAATCCGTATGCGGTGATATTTTTTGTTTTTGAAAAAGCAAAAAACATCTTGACGTTTGATTTTTTTTACGTTATAGGGAAATAGTTTTCGATTTTGGAAACTGCTTGCCGCCACAAACCGGCGGAGCGCGACAGCGCAGACGGTTTTCCATTAAGAAAGTATTATTGTAAATTTCAGTCATATATGGAAAGGTGGCAGAGTGGTCTATTGCAACGGTCTTGAAAACCGTCGGGGGCGCAAGCCCTCCCAGAGTTCGAATCTCTGCCTTTCCGCCAATCAAAAACACCCTCAAAAAGGGTGTTTTTTTTAACAGGAGCCTCAAATGAAAAGAAATCAGGTTATACTCATATACGGTGTGCCGGCGGCGGGCAAATATACGATGGCTAAAAGGCTTTCAGATGAAAAAGGCTTTTTGCTTGATAACCACTATTTTCACGATATGTTCAAAAACATAACGGAAGTTCCCGAAAATCAACAAAAAGAGTATTTTGACGATGTCGGAAGCTTAAAAGAAGAATTTTTAAAAATTATTCAAAAATTTTATCCGAAAACAGAATATGTTCGCTATATCTTCACGTCTTGCATTGCAGAAGATGAAAAGAATAATATCATCACGTTTCAAAAATTTGCAGGTAGCATCAATGCTGATTTTATCCCGATTGAGCTCCAAGCGGATATTGATGTTTTAAAATCGCGTTGCCAAACCGATTACAGAAAATGGCGCAAAAAAATCTCAGACCCTCAAAAATTGGAACGCGTTATCCATCAGGCGTTTCAAAAATCGCCCGATTTTGATCATGAAAATAAACTTTGTATCGAATCCTCTTTCTTAAATGAGGAAGAAACCTTTCAGATCATCAAAGAATTTTTAAAAAAATTTGAGTGATTTTTCAAAACAAAAGCACCTCTCAATTTTCATCAAGAAGTGTTTTTAATGATAGAGATCATATGAAAAATCAGTTTTTCAAACCATTACCGGCCAAATCTTTCATGTATTCTTGTCGTAGATTTATGACCGACGATATTCCGGCGGAACATTGATCGCGCCTCGAAGCGCCGCAATACGCTCTGCAATGGTCATTTTATGTTCATCTGTTCTTCTGTGCGGTTCAACTTGATGAGTGCTACCTGATACGCCGACATTTTGTGTCATGCTTTTTGTTTCAGGAGATGAAATCAGACTCTGAAAAGCAGCTGCAAGCTCTCCCTCCTCACGATTTATTTTTTCTGATGAAATTAAATTTTTAAAAACAGATATATATTCATCACCATCACTTGAAAACACATCATCACTTTTCAAATAAGCCAGTTTTTTTTCAACAGCTTGATCAAACGGAATTTTTTGTGCTTTTATTGTATTTTCTAACTTAATATTGTCCATTTTCTTTTTCCATGATGATACGTCCGGTTTTTTCCAAAATAGCCACATCCAGCACAAATCTGTTGATTAAAATAAGCTTTTCATCTTCGATATTCATCGCACGAGAAATTTCAATTAAAGTATGCAATTCGTTATCATGCAAACTATCATCAACATTTGCTAAAAAACACAGTTCCCTTAAAAGCTCCAACGCGTGTGAACGATTTGTAATTTTTTTTGCCTCAGCGATGTATTGTACAGTATTTGTATTTTTAATAATGTCCACCATCACATTATTGTCAATACCATAGCGTTTAGAAATTTCTTTTAAAAAAGCGACTTCATCAGATTCAATTTTTCCGTCAGCTTTAATCAAAACACAAAAAAGCTTTAAGAAAATCATTTTTTCTTCATGAGATAATTCTTGAATATATTCCTCTGCCATTGCAAACTCCTTTAGCTTAAGAGTATAATAATTAAAGCTTAAATTTCAATTAAAATAGAGTTTTTGAGATTAACTTCGTCCGCTCTGCGTATGTTGAGCCATTGCCAAAATTCCTTTTGTCGGATTATTGTTGTTTTTATTATTCTCAGATGCAAGAATCGGATCTTTTTTATTTTCATTATCTAAAACATGAGTTTCTATTGTTTCTTGAACTTCTTTAGCCGCTTTGACACGATTATCTGCAAAATCCATTGCACGTTCATGATCATTTTTCATATTTTGCGCCAAAATCATTCTCTTAATTTCAGGGTTATGTTCATTATAAATATTTTCAAAAACCATTTTGGCACTGCTTTGCAGTTTATTCGGATCATCAAACTGTGCAGCTTTATTTTCGGGCAAAGTATAGCTAAAATCTAGATTCGGCACATAATTTTTAATATCTTCCGGCTTTAGAGTCATGGAATTATCAAACTGTTGACCGGCTTTTTCCAAACAAAGTTTTGTATGATCAATCACAGCCTGCGTTCTTGTAATCGGCAATTCTGACAAAGGCACATTTAAGTCACCGCCGTTTGCCTTTAAGCGGGAAAATGTCGGCTCATTTTGTGCATTCACACCAGTATACATATACTCACGTGTTTCTTTTAAAACATAATCATATTCGACTTTTATGGATTTCGAGTCTGCTTTAAGTTGTGTCATATTCGGTTTTTCTTTCCAAACCTTAAGTTCTTTATTCTCAATAGCCTGCTGAGCTTTTTCAATCGCACTTTGATGTCTTGGATTATCGTTTTTCAAAGGAATTAAATAATTATCTTTCTGAACTTCATAAAAATCATATCCTTCCTGCTTATCTTTTTTCACGGCAATAACGACAGAAGAATCATGCTTTGTTTCTTCCACATCGCAAACAACTCTGGAGCCTTTATGAACATCGGCATTTTGAATATATTGTGCTAAATCATTTTTGTTTTTTAAGTCAACTTTAACACTTCCCATATGATTTTGAGCATACAGATTATCAAAATACTCAATTGTTTTTTCAGGCGGAATATACCCTGTTTTTTGATTGGAAAACGATTTATCATAATCAGCGCTTGTTCTGGCAATACCCTGAGATCTGAAATCAGCATTTCCTGCACCATATTCTTCTTTTTCATATTTATTGATGGCAGAAGCAATAGCCACATCCATATAAAGTGAAGAAGGCGCGGCATTGATATTATCTTTTGTGTTGTGATTTTTTAACGTATCGTAATACACATAAGCCTTTTGAACAACCGCACTTTTGGAAAACGCTGTATCTCCTGCACTTTCCATTTCGGCTTGACGTGTCGCAATCATTTGATTGTATTGATCAACAACATTATTTGAAAACTCTTGTTCCACCAAATTAAGAGCCGTCTGTCTATATGTATTGGCATGACAATCATATTGTTTATTTTGTTTTCCCGTCACATGAAATATCAGACCAATATCATTATATTCTTTAGGGTCATTATAATTTTCAAGAGATTTATCTGCCATGGTGTTTTCCTCATTCAAAAATTCAAAAGCTGAAAACAAAATAACATAAGTTTTAACAAAGCACAACGTTTTAATAAAGGCTAAAAAAAATATTCACCCAAATGTCACAAATTTTTTGTAAAATTTTGCTTGAAATTTAAGTAAAATATGTTATATCTTTCGCGAATCGGTAATGGTGCCGATTTATAACAATACACACGCAAGCAAGGTGCTTTTCTTTTAAGTTTAAAAGATATGGCGCTCCGGTGCTCTTTTTCAGGGCTGAACGCTTGCGGAGGATTAACCGGAAAAGGATTAAATATGTCACTTCCTACTTTTACATTGCGTCAGCTCGTTGAAGCCGGCGTACACTTCGGCCACCACGCTCGTCGTTGGAACCCGAAAATGGCTCCTTTTATCTATGGAAAAAAGGACAACGTTCACATCATTGATTTGCGTCAAACATATCCGATGCTTTACACAGCTTTAAATGCTGCACGTGAAGTCGCCGCAAACGGTGGAAAAATTTTATTTGTTGCAACCAAAAAACAAGCTCAAGACGTTGTGAAAGAAAACGCCTTGCGTTGTGGTCAATATTATGTCAACTATCGTTGGCTCGGCGGAATGATGACAAACTGGAGAACAGTTCACAAGTCAATTACACGCCTTGCTAAATTAAACGAAATGTTTGAGAAAAACGAGACTGAAGGTTACACCAAAAAAGAAATTTTGAATCTCAAAAAAGAGCAAGAAAAACTTTCTCTCTCATTGAACGGTATCATGAACATGGGCGGACAACCCGACATGATTTTCGTCATTGATACCCCAAAAGAATCTTTGGCTATTAAAGAAGCCAAAAAACTCGGTATCCCTGTTGTCGGTATTGTTGATACAAACGCCGACCCGACCGAAGTTGATTACCCGGTTCCGGGCAATGATGATGCCGTACGCGCTATTTCACTTTATTGTGAATTAATGAGCGCTGCCATTGTTGACGGTATGCAAGCCGAAATCGCCGCAAAAGGCGTTGAGGTCGCACCTGACATGACAGATGAATCTTCAAATGCTGAAGCAAAAGCACCGAAAAAACGTGCTCCTAAAAAAGCAAAAGCTGAAGAAGTTTCCGCTGCGCAATAAATTTCATCCGGCGGCGAAAAGCTCGCCGCCTTTGTTTTAATTTAATATAAAGGAAAATAAAATGGCAGAAATTACAGCCGAACGCGTCAAAGAATTAAGAGAGATGACCGGTGCCGGAATGCTTGACTGCAAAAAAGCTTTGGTTGAAGCAAACGGCGAAATGGAGCAAGCTGTTGATATTTTAAGAAAAAAAGGTTTAGCAACCGCTGCTAAAAAAGCCAGCCGCATTGCAGCCGAAGGTTTAGTTTCACTTTTGGTTGAAGGAAACAAAGGTGCCTTGGTTGAAGTCAACTCCGAAACAGACTTTGTCGCCAAAAACGAGATCTTCCAAGAATATGTTCAAGATGCCGCCAAAGTTGCACTTCTTTCAGATGGCGATATTGAAAAGATGAAAGCTTTCGGATGTCCGAAATGCGGAAAGTCTTTTGGTGAGCGCTTAACAGACATGATTGCAAAAATCGGCGAAAACTTAAATTTAAGACGTGCTGAACTCTTGAGTGTTTCAAATGGTGTTGTCGCTTCATATATGCACAGTGCCTTAAAGCCGAATTTGGGTCGTATCGGTGTTTTGGTCGCTCTTGAATCCGAAGCCGATAAAGAAAAATTGGCTGAGCTTGGCAAACACATTGCCATGCATATTGCAGCATCATCTCCGCTCTTTTTAGATATTGCACATGTTGACGCTCAAGCCGTTGAACATGAAAGAAGCATTTATGCCGAACAAGCAAGAGCTTCAGGAAAACCTGAAAACATCATCGAAAAGATGGTCGAAGGCAGAGTCAGAAAATATTATGAAGAAGTTGTTTTAGAAGAACAAGCTTACATCATGGATCCTGACAAAAAGGTCAAAGATGTCATCAGTGATGCCGAAAAAGAACTCGGAACATCAATTAAAATGACAGGCTATGTCCGCTTTAAGCTCGGTGAAGGCTTGCAAAAGAAAGAAGAAGATTTTGCTGC
>DFFP01000029.1 GCA_002372275.1 Alphaproteobacteria bacterium UBA3773
TCTACCAACTGAGCTATACCCCTACTTCAAAACAAAACAACGTGGCTTTATTGATACACATATCTGATTTCAAAATCAAGTCTTTTTTGAGACATATATGCAATTTTATCTTATTCTTCGATTTCGGGTTTTGCTCTTTTTCTGGCGAGCGGATCCAAAATCTTTTTACGAAGCCTGAGCGATTTCGGGGTGACCTCTAACAGCTCATCATTTTCAATATAGGCCAAAGCCTGCTCTAAGCTCAATTTTCTCGGCGGAATCAAATCAATTGCCTCATCTTTACCGGCGGCTCGGATGTTTGTTAATTGTTTGGCTTTGGTCGGGTTTACATCAATATCATTTGATTTGGTGTGTTCACCGATAATCATTCCGATATAAACGGGGTCATTGGGGCTCACAAACATCGGGCCTCTGTCTTGCAATTTCCACAAGGCATAAGCCACGGCAACCCCGTTTTCGGAAGAAACGAGAACACCTGTTCTTCTTCCTTCGATTTCGCCTTTATAAGGCTCATAGCCATAAAAAATACGGTTCATCACACCGGTACCCCGCGTATCGGTTAAAAATTCCGAATGATAACCGATGAGCCCTCTTGAGGGCGCTCTAAAAACAAGACGTACCTTATCACCCATTTGCGAAGGAATCATGTTAATCACTTCGGCGCGACGCATTCCCATTTTTTCGACAACATTGCCCGAAAACTCTTCATCAACATCCACCACAACTTCTTCCACAGGTTCCAAAAGCGCACCGTTTTCATCTTTTTTCATCAAAACGCGCGGTCTTGAAATTGAAAGTTCAAACCCTTCACGGCGCATGGTTTCGATTAACACGCCGAGTTGCAACTCGCCGCGTCCGGCCACTTCAAAACTGTCGGTGCGAGATGTTTGCGAAATTTTAAGCGTCACATTACTTTCGGCTTCTTTGGAAAGTCTGTCCCAAATCATGCGTGATGTGACTTTATCCCCTTCGCGACCGGCCAAGGGCGAATCGTTGACCGAAAAGGTCATCACGAGTGTCGGCGGGTCAATCGGCTGTGCCTTAATCGGCGTATCGACGCTATAATCGCAAATCGTATCGGCAACCGTACCTTTGGCAATACCAGCCACAGCCACAATATCACCGGCGTGTGCTTCTGAAAGTGCCACACGTTCCAATCCCTTATAGGCCAAAATTTTTGAAATACGCGTCCGTTCCACTTCGCCCTGCTCATTAATGACTTTAACAGAATCATTTAATTTCAAGCTGCCGGACCAAATTTTACCGGTTAAGATACGACCTAAAAACTTATCACCCTCAAGTGTTGTAACGAGCATCGAAAAAGGTTTATCTTTTTCGCATTTCGGCTCACTGACATAACTTAAAATCAGTTCAAAGAGCGGGGTTAAATCTTTCTTTTCGTCTGTTAATTCTTTGACGGCCCAACCATTTCTGCCTGAGGCATACAAAACCGGAAAATCAAGTTGTTCATCTGAGGCATTTAAGGTCACAAACAAATCAAAAATTTCGTTTAAAACATCATCAGGTCTGGCGTCCGGTTTATCGGCTTTATTAATGACCACAATCGGTTTTAAGCCGATTTTTAAGGCCTTACCTAAAACAAATTTTGTTTGAGGCATTGGTCCTTCAGAGGCATCAACGAGCAAAACGACCCCGTCAACCATCGACAAAATGCGCTCCACTTCTCCGCCAAAATCAGCGTGTCCGGGGGTATCGACAATATTAATATGGTTGCCTTTCCATTCCACCGACGTACATTTTGACAAGATTGTAATACCGCGTTCACGTTCCAAATCATTGCTGTCCATCACGCAATCTTCAACTTTTTGATTTTCTCTGAACGTACCGCTTTGTTTAAGTAAACCGTCCACAAGAGTTGTTTTGCCATGGTCAACGTGTGCGATAATGGCGATATTTCTCATACTCATTTTTAGCCTCTTTTTTTGCTTGAAATTTAAAATTTTCGTTAGCTATAAACGTATTTTTTTCAAATTTCAAGATTTTTTTACGAACGCCCTATTTATGTTTTTGCAAAAAATTTGATATTTTTTTAAGTTCCTTCCCCGTCCCCTTTTCTTTGTCATCCCTTGAGGTGCGCTACGCGTCACCTCATCAAGGGATCTAAACTCTAATCGCCCGCGCTTTGCGCATAAAAAGCGATTCTTCCTTATTCCTCTTTCCCTTTATCAACCAGTGTCATTTGAACTTCTTTACCATAAAGCGCCATTAGTTTTTCATACAACTTCCAGTTAAAATGTCCTTTGCCGTGTTCTAAATAATCGACACTTAAAATGCTCATCCTTGCTTGACCGGCCACCCACTTAATATTTTTGTTCTGTTTTGCCCGCTCGCGCCATAACAGGTACCCGAGCTGTCTTCTTAAATCTTCACCAAGCATATTTTTTTAAACTCCTTTTGTACTAAAAAAACAAAAAACCGCTTTGATAACATCAAATTCGCAAAACACTGACGTCAGTCGGTGGTTTGCAAATTCCAAGCCGGCATTAGCCGGATTGGCAAACATAGCTTGGATGGAACGAAGATACCTCCGGCTTTTGCCGGATGGTTCTTCAAAACATCAAAACGGGGAGTTAACAAACTGCCACAATACAGATTTCCTTATTCGAGCAAGGCCTTATATCGGAAACTCCCCAAAAATGGAGTTTAATTGTGGTTGCGTTTGTTAAACACCGTAACCCAACCGGTTACAAAAAGAAGTATAAAAACTTTTCTCTTAAAATCAAGTTAAATCAAATCAGCTTCAATAAACCTTAAAAAAAACACTTGCATTTTTTATTTGCCAAGTGTATCTTCCCCTCATCAAATCACCATTTTAAAATTGTAAATAGGAGAAAAATAAAATGAAACAACTCGCAGGCTCAATTCGTATCGGCTGGGTTATTGAATACAAAGGAAAACCATGGGCAATCACCAAAGCACAACACATCAAACCCGGCAAAGGCGGCGCATTCATGCAAGTTGAAATGAAAGCTGTTGAAGAAGGCACCAAAACAAACGAACGCTTCCGCACCGAAGACACAGTCGAAAAAATGATGGTCGAAGATAAAGATTGCCAATTTTTATTTGAAGATGCGAGCGGTCTGACATTTATGGAAAGCGAAACATTTGAACAATTTACGATGCCTGCCGATATTTTAGGCGATTCGCGCCCGTTTTTGGCTGACGGTATGAATGTTCGCATTTCCCACATCAACGGCAGACCGATTTCGGTTGAACTTCCTCAGCAAGTGATTTGCACGGTTGTTGATACAGAACCTGTGATTAAAGGTCAAACGGCGGCTTCTTCGTTTAAACCCGCCATTTTAGACAACGGCGTACGCATGATGGTTCCGCCGTTTGTGGGTGTGGGTGAAAAAATCGTTGTCAACACAAACGAAGCATCTTACGTTGAAAGAGCAAAATAATGGCCTATGTCACTCCACTTTTAACGGGCGTTGTCGAAGTTGTTAAAAAAGCAGCTTTACCGCTCGATCGTGATTTTGCCGAGCTTGAACAGTTACAAAACTCCGTCAAAAGCATTAAAAACTTTGTGATGAATTCATACACCAAGCTCGAGCAAACCCTTAAAACGGAACTTTCCAAAATCAGACCGGATATTCCGGTTTTCACAACCGAAAACAAAATCAGCGGCCATTCTTATTTTGCTATAAGCCCGATTGAGGGAATCACAAATTTTGCGCACGGCAATCCTGACTTTGCCATTTGCGTTGCCTTAATTGAAAATGATAAGACCGTTTGCGGCGTGATTTACAACCCCGCACACGATGAAATGTTTTTTGCAGGCCACGGTAAAGGTGCCTATAAAGAGGGCCCACGCAACCACGAACGTTTGCGTGTTTCCTCAGCCAAAGAAGTTGCCGGATCTCTGGTTGGCTTTCATGTCGATTCCGATTCGAAAACAAAGGATTTTCTTGCCTTACAAGAAAATATCTTAAATTCATCGGCAAATTTACGCATCAGCGGTTGTGTTGCTCTTGATTTAGCCTACGTTGCGAGCGGAAAGCTCGATGCAACCATCGGACTTAATGCGCATTACGCTTCTGTCGCTGCCGGTCTTTTAATGGTCACGGAAGCCGGCGGAATCATTCGCGAAACAAGCCAAAAAGACACGCGTGATGCGGATATGGACGCCATCAAAAAAACAGGTAATATTGCGGCTCTTAATTTTGCCTGCGGCCAAAAATTTTTAAGTCTCTTAAAATAGTTTAAAAAAAGGCTTGAAAAATAAAAAGGTTTAGGTTATAAGAGCATAACTTTTACAAAGTTTGGAGAATAAAAATGAAAAAAGGAATTCATCCCGATTACCACGAAATCACATATGTGATGACAGATGGTACGTCTTGCAAAGTCAACAGCACATGGGGCAAGGCGGGCGAAACGATGAATTTGGAAATTGACCCAAAATCTCATCCGGCATGGACAGGTATCCATCGTGTGGTTGACAGTGGCGGTCAAGTTTCAAAATTCAACAACAAATTCGCCGCTTTCGGTATTAAAAAACAATAAAAAAAATTCCCCGTTATTCGGGGATTTTTTTTTTATTTCTCATCTTCCTGCAGTTCCGGCAAATTTTTCAAGTCGGACAATTTCAGTTCCAAAGCTTTAGACGGATTTGCGTTTAAGGCTTTTTCAATTTGCTTTTTCGTCGCATCAATGTTTCCGATAAACAAGTTGTATCTTGCCAGCGCATAATAACTGTCGGCTGTTTTTCCTTTTTCATAATAGGCTTTCGAAAGAAGTTCCCAAGCCAAGCCGTTTTCCCTTAAAATTTGAAGCTTATTTAACGCATCAATTGCTTTTTGCAAATTTGCTTGATGATTTGGCATTTCAAGAATACTTTGAGCATATAAAAGCAGGCTTTCGTTAAGCTTCGGGTTCATTTTTAAGCTTTTGGTCGCCGATTCTAATGCCTTGGCCGGTTGCCCGTTTTCAAACAAGATCTGCCCTTTTAACTGCTCAAAATATGGATTATTCGGATATTTTGCAATTAACAGACCGATTTTTTCAAGCGCCAACTTAAAATTTTTCTGCCTTAAAAACAAAATAGCGTGTGCATATTTCGCCTCATCTGTCTGGGAGCTGAGCGGATACTTTTGCTTCACACGCTCCGGGGCGAGTAAAAAGGCAGATAATTTTGCTTGCACAAATTTAAAATCTTTATCATAGGGTGATGATACCTGACCGCCGTTAAGGCGTGCACTTTTTTCAAAAAAGGCTTCACGTTCGGCCGACATCGGGTGCGTTCTGAAATAAGGTGTTTCCTTAACGCCTGAAAGCCTGTTTTCCTTTTGAATGGTTTTCATAAAATGATAAAGCCCGATCGGAGATTGCCCGGTCATTTTCAAATATTTGACTGCACTTTCATCGGCGCTTCTTTCTTCGGTTAATTGATAGGCTATCATCGAATTGAGGAGCGAACCCTGCGACCCAAGAGCAATTGCAATAGCCGCATTTGCATTTTGCGAGGCAATCGCTGCCGCACCGGCGGCAATGAGCGAAACGGCAGACAATTTTTGCAAATCATTGATCTTTAATTTTTGACGCATAATATGCCCGCCTGCGATGTGTCCGGCCTCGTGTGCCAAAATTCCTGAAACTTCATTGACATTATCTGCCGAAATAATTGTTCCGGCATTGACAAACAGATGATTTTCGTCAGCCACAAAAGCATTTAAGCTCATATCATCTAAAAGATGTAAATGATTTTCATCAAAAGAGATATTGGCAGCCTTAAAAATGGGTTCAACGATATGATAAAGAAGAGCTTCACTTTCATCATCTGTTAAAAGTGAGGGTTCAGCCCTGCAAACAAGCGGAAAGAAAACAAGGCACCCACCTAAAACAAGTGCCAAGTTTTTTTTCAATTTTGATATTAACCGATTAATCTGCGCCACCATGTTGTTTTCTTTTTATCGGGTTGTGAATCAATACTCAAATTATCCGAGCTGTAAAGAATCACGGGGCTTTCTTTTTTAGCCTCCGGCTTGGAGCCGTTTCTGTGATCAAAACGTCCGCGGCGACGATTAAAGCGTCTGTTATAGCGTCTGTTTGATGTATTTTCATTCTCATTCTCATTTTCATCATATTCTTCATATTGATTTTGAGCTTCATCATCAACCATCATTTCTTCACTGTAAGCTTTGGTCGGTGCAGATTCTGTAGTGTTTTCCGCTGTTTTCACAATTTTTTGACGCTCCACCGTATAATCTGAAACGTTTTTAATCGTGGGATCTGCCAAAATCATAACAGAAATGCCATAGCGTTCTTCAAGCTCTGTCAAATTTTTACGTTTTTTATTGAGCAAATAAACAGCCACATCTGTCGGCACCGAAACCGAAACGGAAGACGATCTGTTTTTCATGGCTTCTTCTTCGATGGCGCGCAAAATAAGTGTTGCACTCGAAAGCGACGTACGTATCACGCCATGCCCTTTACAATACGGACATGTTTCATAATTACTTTCCATAAACGAAGAATGCATTCTTTGGCGTGAAATTTCGAGTAGCCCGAAACAACTCATCCGCGCTACCTGAACACGCGCCCGATCATTTTTCAAAACCTCTTTCATACGTTTTTCAACGGCGATATTGTTTTTCGGGTCATCCATATCAATAAAGTCAACCACGACCAAACCGGCCAAATCGCGCATTTTAAGCTGTCTTGCAATTTCATCGGCAGCTTCCAAATTGGTTTTGAGGGCTGTTTCTTCAATATCCATTTCTTTGGTGGCGCGTCCTGAGTTCACATCAATAGCCACCAATGCTTCCGTCGGGTTAATCACCAAATAGCCGCCGGATTCAAGCTGAACGATCGGATCATGCAGTTTATCGAGCTGTGCCTCAACCTGATAGCGTTGGAAAACAGGCGTTTCATAAGGTTTACGGTTTTTAAGTTTACGCAAACTTTGCGGCGACAAAATCTTCACAAAATCTCTGGCAGCTTTATAGGCTTCATCACCGTCGATGATGATTTCCGCAATATCTTTCGAGCACATATCGCGCAGTGCACGTTTGATCAAATCCCCTTCTTCATAAATTAAGCACGGTACTTTATTTTGAAGCGCATTATGTCTGATTAAATTCCATGTTCTGATTAAATAGTTATAATCTTTAACGATATCCTCTTCTGTTTTTTCTTCACCGGCTGTGCGAATAATGAGCGACATATCCATCGAAAGCGGCAATTTTTTAATAATATCTTTCAATCTTTTACGATCAGCCGCATCCGTGATTTTTCGCGAAACGCCACCGCTTTTAATACGGTTTGGCATCAAAACGCCGTAACGCCCTGCAAGAGATAAATAGGTTGTCAGTGATGCGCCTTTATTGCCTCTTTCTTCTTTAACCACCTGAACAAGCAGAACCTGCCCTTCTTTAATCACATCCTGAATGGTTGAACGATGATAAAGCTTGCGCACCTTAATTAACTTTCTCTGAACTTCAAAGTTATATTCAAATTCGGGCGAATCGACACCGGATGATAAATCAATTTCAATATCATCTTCATCATCCAAATCTTGAGACGCATCATCCTCGTCCGTCATTTTCTCGTCATCATCATCCGTTTTTGCGCTCATCACCTTGAAATCTTCTTGAGAACCTTCATCACTCTGAGGTTGTTTTTTACGGCGTGTATATTTGCGCTTTTGAGGTTTTTTTTCTGTTTCTTGAAGCTCATCTTCTTTGTTGAGCGGTTCTTCTTGATTTGAAGTTTCTACTGTTTGTTCATTTGCCTGAACATTTTCAGGCGCCGCATTTTCTTCCTCTATCACGTGTTCAGCATCATTATTTTCAAGAGCCTCCTCATTTTGTGTTTTTAAGCGCTCCTCTTCTTCTTTTAATTTTGCCTCATAACGTGCTTTTTTCTCTGCCCGATAGCGTGCACGTTCAGCCTCGCGTTCACGAATATATTTTTTCTTATTTTCAATAATTTCATCCACTTCGGCATCAACTTCTTTTAAGACATCTTCAGAAATGTTATAATAATCCGGATGAATTTCGCTAAACGCCAAAAAGCCGTGTTTATTCCCGCCATAATCCACAAACGCCGCCTGAAGCGAAGGCTCAACGCGGATGACGCGCGCCGTATATATATTTCCTTTAATTTGCTTACGGGTCGTTGATTCAAACTCAACATCTTCAACTTTATTTCCATCAACGATAACAACGCGAACTTCTTCTTTTTGCGTGTTATCAATCAACATTTTCTTTGTCATAACAAATATCCTCTATATAAAAAAATCTATCAATTTGAACGCAAAATTTTGAGGATACCACAAAAAACCAAAGGGCTTTTCCCCTTGTTTTATTTTTTTTATTTTTAAAACGCCACCGCGCTTTTCCTTTTTTTTAAGAGGGCCTGATTTTTTGCTTATTGATTATGAGCCCGATCTTAAAAACAAAACTCTGCATTCTGCATCGATTCAACGCATCTTACATTCATCTTCCGTGCGGATATAAATCGATCTTTTTTCACAATACATATTTTCTTTTTAACATGCAACATAAAAAATCTATTTTACTGTTTTTTCTTTACAAAGCCCGTTTTCTTTGGCATAATAAAACCATGATGAACAAAATTCATCATAGAACCTAAAAAGAGGTTCGGAGCTTTCAACGGCTCTTTGCGCGAGTGGTACGTCAAACGGTATCACATTTTGATGCTGTTTTTTTGTATCAAAAATCCCCGCCATGGACGGGGAGATTGCGGCGTATGTTCAAGAGTTTTTCTCTAAAGGCCGCAATAGTCATAACTCGTGCATGATTGTTGAACTCCCCGCCGCCTCTTTTTAAGGCGGTTTTTTTCACTTTATTGTCATGCTGAACTCGTTTCAGCATCTCAAGAAAAAATATAAGGAGGAAACAAATGAAAAATCTCATAATTACAACAAGTCTCATGATATTCGCACCAACAATTGTTTTAGCCGCCTGCCCATATAATACAACATATAAGTCAGAAACAAATACATGCGAAAAATCAGGATGTAGTGGAAATTGTACTGTTGTATATTCCATTATTGAAAATCAAGAAAATAAATGGGACGCTGTTGTTAAACCAAAATCAGGCGTACAAGGTGATATCGTATTAAAAGAAGGAGACCTTCGTTATCAAGATAAGGTAAGAGACTTAACTGTCGGTGAAGGTATTACAGGATTAGGCTCAGTTTCTATTTTGAGTAATGGTTCCGGAACACTTAAACTTCCGAGTACACTCAAAACGATGGATGCGATTGCTATATATAATGTTGGTTATCAAACAATTGATGTATCAGATGTCAAAAATTTAGAATCTTCATCGGGTGCATATGGATATAATGCACCAAACACTGTTGGCCTCAATGGTGTCTACAATCTTCAAAATCTGATTGTTTCAGAAGATACATCACCAATTGCTTTTGGCACTGCTTATTCCAGTAGCAATTTTCCGAACAGAAAAGTTCAAGTTCAATGCAAAGGAACAGATCCTAATAAATGTCAAAATCTGATAACCTATCCAAAACTCTCATGGCTGAGTATGCCAGAAAATTTTTCATTATCTCCCGAGTATTACAAAGGCTATGATGAAAACGGGCATCTTTTGGAAGAATGGGGGCCGAACGGGTGCACAAAATATTCTTATGATGCAGGTGGCAATCTTCAGCGACAAACAGATGAAAACGGAAATGTTTTATGGGCACGGCGTATTTATAGCGTTGACGAGGCAACCAAGGCCGTACAAAAGAAAAACACCTTTTCAATCAGGTACCGCTAAAATATAAAACGTCATTACAAGAAGGGCATTATCCCTTGAATCCTCCCCCTTAAGGGGGGAGGTTTGGAGAGGGTGAAAATAATTTATCCCTATCCTGTCACCTAAAGTGCCGTTCGGAACGAGTTAGGCATCCATAAAAATAAAACATCGTCATAAAGCATTTTCATTTAAAAATTTTTCTTTTTTTAATGGATTGGTAATATCTTTTTTTTACAATACGTTCCATGAACAGAATTTTGCACATATTAAAACGCATCACAGGTGTTTTTTTAATAACGCTGTTTGTCACTTTTTTAAGCCTTACAAGCAGCGCACAAGCTGCCAATATTTTGAGTATGCGTATCGGTCAGCAGGTCAGCAGTGTTCGAATTGTTTTTGATTCAGACAAAGCTTTTAACTACAACGTTTTTTTGCTTTCAGATCCGAAACGTTTGGTGGTTGATGCGATTGACTGTCAGCTTAAAAAAAATCTTCACAGCGATACAAATAATCTGATTTCATCAACGCGTGTCGGAAACTTAAACGATTCTGACAAGCGTATTGTTTTTGACCTTAAAAAACCGGCGCTGATTAAAAAAGTCTTTACCCTCCCGCCTCAAGGAACTCAAAAGTGGCGATTGGTTGTTGATTTAGCTTTATCTTCCGAACGCGATTTTGAAGCCAAAATCGGTACCAAATATGCCATTTCTAGTTCAAAGACACAATCTGTCAGCACGGCATCAAATGAAAAAAAATCATCTTCATGGTTTTCAAGCTCATCGAGCGCCAAACCTCAATCGCGTAAAAAGATTATTGTTTTAGACCCCGGCCACGGCGGCAAAGACCCCGGTGCCATCGGTGCTTACGGCAAAATTTATGAAAAAAACATCACGCTTGCTATGGGCAAAGAACTCAAATCCCAACTTGAAAAGAAAGGCTACACGGTTTACTTAACGCGCAGCACCGATATTTTCATTCCGCTTCGCCAACGCGTGAAAATTGCACAAAAATATAAGGCTGATTTGTTTATGTCACTCCACGCTGACAGTGCGCCGAACAGAAACGCCAAAGGCTTGTCGATTTACACCCTTTCTGAAACAGCCTCCGACAAAGAAGCTGCAGCACTGGCCGAACGCGAAAACAAAGTGGACATCATCGGCGGGGTTGATTTTTCCGAATATTCCAAAGAAATCAACGATATTTTGATTTCGCTTTCACAAACCGACTGCCGCAACAAATCTTCAAAATTTGCCTCCTATATGGTTTCCGAAATGAAAAAATCGGTCAAAATTGTTTCAGACACACACCGTTTTGCAGGCTTTGCGGTCTTAAAAGCGCCTGATATTCCGTCTGCCCTTTTAGAGATGGGATACCTTTCAAATAAAGGGGAAGAAGCCTTATTAAAACAGTCGGATTATCGCAAAAAACTGGCCACATCTGCGGCCAAAGCCATCGACAAATACTTCAGCGATCCCGAAATCGCCGCCCTGTATTAATCTGTTTTTTTAGACAATAAATTACAAAAAAAGCTCCGAAAATCGGAGCTTTTAGAACTTAATTTTTGAGCTTACAACCCTTCGCCGTTAAAGTGTCGAATGCCTTCTAATATGGAATAAACATCAAATAACGCATTGTGCTCATCTAAACCTTGAACACTCTCATTTTTTTCTAAATGAAGTAATTTAATGATTTGTCCCGAGGCTTGAGATTTTATATCAATATGATGCTCTTTATATCTTTCCTTAAACCAGGTCGCGATATTTCGAAAATCAAGTTTTCTCTCCGGCAAATTGTTATATTCCCAGTTTAACTTGAAAATAGCGCCATCTGCAATTTTATCCCCATCTCCCCAGCCATGTGCATAACAGGGAAGATTTCCTGCAAATTTTGCAAAGCGCTCATCTGCTTTTTCAAAAGAAACACCTTCTTTTTCGATTTTGTCATTCGTTATCCCTGTTAAAGCACTAAAATAATCTGATAAAACAGGATTATATGTCGGCCGTATATAACAGCAAAACTCTTCCAAAACTTTCAGTGAAGATTTCTCAACCTTCAAGGCTGCAATTTGAACGATTTCTTTTTTCTGCGGTTCGATCCAACCCTTTTCCTGACACCCTTTCCACGAGGTGTACTCTGTGTCATAGATCACAAACATCTGCCATATTCCTTTATAAAAGTATATTAAAAACTAATACGGACGTTTTTCAACTTCTGTTCCGATTGTATCTTTATCAAGTCTCGGTTGTTTTTGATCACGGCGTGAAAAAACGGTTGCTTGACGACCTTCGGTTAACCCTCTCATTTCAATTGAGGGTGTATAAACTTCGCGAACTGTTAACTTAAAGGTATCATAAGCCACATTTCCTTTTTCATCAATACCATAAACTTTGATATGATACACACCGCCGCTGCCTGCCAAAGCGCGTCCTGTGAAGCGATGCTCCGAGGCATTATACGAAATCCACTTCGGAAGCGGTGCATCATCAATTAAACCGGCTTTTGTCACCACATTTCCTTTTAAATTGGTACCGTCAAAAATATCAAGCGGAACCAAAATCGAAATCGGCTCGCCGGTTTCAATCGTCACATCTTTTAAGCGATGTTTTCCAGATACTTCAAGCGGCGGACGCTTTGTCGGCACATCCATCAAATACGGGCGATTATCCGGAATTAACTCCCCGTGCCCCCATTTTTGATAAACATCATGCAAATGAAGCGCAATATCCGAGAGCTTTTCGCCGAGCATATAATACGGAAGTGCATCCAGTCCGAGCGTTGCATACAAATTACCGAGCGCATCTTGAACATCAACATAGCTCATAAATGATTTCACTTCATCAATAATGGCGCGTGCAGCTTCAAGTTGACTTTGTTCGTTTTCAGCCCCTTTTGTAAAGGTCAGGTCTTCTGCGATATTTTCAGACGTTCCGGCAATTTCCATTTTGATTTGATAATCTTCCATGGCTGCCATATATCCGGCCCAAGAAACATAAACCTGATTTAAAATAATCGAGGTCATACGTTCACGGCGCAAGGCTTCAGCCGTTTTCGGAGCTGATTTTTGCATATCCTCTAACATATCAAGCGCATATTCCGCGCTGACTTTTGAACATTTATCATAAGCCTTCACATTCTGACGACAATTTGAACCCTTATTTTCATTAAAGCGTGAAATCACAAATTCCTTATCGGCATCTGATCCGACAGCGTCATGTGAACGAAGTTCCGGTCTGTTCGATAAAGCCATCCACTCAAGTTGATTGAGATTGGTGTTAATTTCCGGAAGTTCAAAATTACCATATTCAGCGCCAACGAGTTTAAATTCGGTTGAAGGATGCAGTCCGAGAAGCGCGGCCAAATTGATTTGAGCAGTTTCCAAACGATGTTTCAAGTCTGTCAACTGCTGAACGGCTTCCATATATTTACGTTTTTTTTGCAGTTCTTCCTGTGATGGCGCTTCGCCTTTAGCCGCAAGTTCTTTGGCTTTGACATTCATTTCATCAACCTCTAAGGTCATATATTCTGTCATATCATCAATCACGGGCAACAATCTTTGAGCCGTCAAAGTTTTCCAATAGAGCGAACGTGTTTCCTGCAAAACGTTATGAATTACTTTTCGGCTTTGTTCCACAGATAGTTTTTGTTTCAGTTCAGGTGATAAATTCTGAAAATAGACACTTGACATATCCAAAATATTCCAAGCCACTTTCAAATCCGGACTTAAATTTGAAGAATTGTTTGTGTTGATATAGCCTGCCTTAATTAAAATATCTTGGATATTGGCATAATTTGACGAGCCGGCCTTGGCGAGATTTTCTTCAAAACTTGTCATCTGGCGCGTATAGTTAAATTTTAATGCTAAGGCCATTGCCATATACATATCAATCGGTTTTTTGATCCGACGCGGCGTATTAAGATACATATTTTGCATATCAGTATCAACTCTGACAGCTCTGGCCCAGTCATCATAGTAAGCCTTCGGCTCAGCAGGAATCTGAGCTTCATTATACATTTTTTGATGATCATTTTGGCAAGCGGATAAACCTGCAAGAACGGCAATCATACAAACAATTTTTTTCATCGTTTTAATCCTTTAAGACACGTGTTTTTTAAAAATATTTAATTGCAATTATACAACTTTACGTGTAGAGTATACCTCAAATCGTAAAATTGAGGTTAAAATTCTTTCATGTTTGATATTTTAAATACACTTTTCAGATATAAAGACAAAAAAAGCCCGGATGAACTGGGCGAATATCCGATTAAAGTTCATATTGAGGCCTTTCCCGAGCGCCGATATTTGTGGACTTCAAGGCTTTTGGTTATTTTATCCGGTTTAAGTATCTGCTTCAATATGATTTTAGTTTTGACCATTTATCTGATGGTTCCTTCAATCAAAGTTCAGCCTCAATTTTTCAACATCAATAAATATTTCAGCCAAATTGAGCGTGTTCAACCGCGTGTTTTAAGGTATCCTGTTCCTGATTTAATTACCGAGCAATACATTCGTCAATATCTATATATACGCTACACCATCGGCAACGACGCCTCTACTTTGGTTGAACAGTGGCGCATCGGTTCACCGCTTTTTTGGTACTCAGCGCCAAATGTATACAGCGATTTTCAGTCGGGCGAACTGCAATCCAATATCGCAAGTTTTAAAAAAGGGATGCGACGTGCCGTCATCATCCAGTGGATCAAACCTTTGGCAAGCGGTTTGTGGCAAACGCAATTTGCGACCTATGAAGTCACAAACGGTTCCGAACCTTCCGTTGTTTATTGGCGTGCCACGATTCGCGTTGCCTACACGGCGCTTCAATTTCCGAATAAAGAAGATAAAATCTTAAATCCCTACGGCTTTATTGTTGTCAGCTACTCTTTGGCCTACCATGGCGCCGAAGGCGATAAAGAATCATATATTGATGCAGCCAGACGCAAAGCATCCGGAAAATAAGTTATTCGGCGCTATACTTGGCACGCGCCGCCGCCTGTATGCGTACAATATGTGCAATTTTCCAAGCCGTATTGCTTAAAATTTTGACAGCTTCTGCAAAGACAGCCTTTGTTGGCGTGAATGCAGTTACTTTTTTCAAAAGCGCAAAACATTTTTTCATAATGCGTATGTGATTGAAGTGCTTCATCTGTCCTATTTTTATTTTTTTCAAAATTTTTAAGCCGGCACAACATTGAATAAGAGGGACATTCAAGACAAAGACAACGTTTTATATTTTGCTGGGTTCTTTCAACTTTTTTCATCATTTTTTCTCCTTTGAGAGGAGATATAAAACTTTTTTTAAACATAACAACAAGAACTTTAGAATATAAATTTTCTCGCCTCTCTCGCCACCCCTAAAGTTTATCCCGAAGGTCCACATTTTAAACCGTCATTGCGAGCACGAAGTGCAAGAAAGGTCAGCAGAGGGTGATAAAAATATTATCCTTTTTCTGTCATCCCTTGCTCGGCGCGCAAGCGTCCGTGCATCAAGGGATCTAAACCTTAATCGCCTGCGCTTTGCGCTTGAAGGCGATTCTTCCTTATTTTCTTTTCCACCTCCGTCACCTTTGGGCTCGTCCCGAGAGTCCATAAAAACCGTCATTTTGAGGCCTTTAGACCGAAGAATCCATGCAATATTATTACTGATACTTTATCGAAAACGTATTTTTATTTTTTGTTCCCAGCGCCTCTATTGCTTCTTCGACCGTATAAATTCGTTTTGGTTCATAAACTTTTTGAGCCATCATATCGGCAAGGGTTTTATATTTTTGACCACCATAGATATATTTTCCATTTTTTACCTGATATGTTTTGACCTGGTTTGCCAAAGCATTTTCTATATTTCCGGCATAAAAAGCATTAGCCATTTTAGAAACACACGACGACCCTTCTAAACAATAAACTGTTCCCAAAAAATCCCGCATATCAAATAAACGTCCGGATAAACTTATATTCTCGAGCATTTCATCTGAAAAGACGACCGTTGCCTTTGAATTATTGAAAACATTTTCTCCGATAGATGTCACAGAAGCAGGAATTATAATTGTTCCCGGACAAGCTTCAAAAGCATAATTTCCTATCGTTTTGAGTTGACTGTTTTCTCCAAAATTAACTGTTTGCAAAGCTGACATTGTTCCCGAAAATAATGAAGAATCCCCCTGACCTGTATTATCTACAGCAAAAGCACTCGCTCCTATTGTCTGAAGTTGGCTGTTATCCCCAAAATCCACACTTATCAAAGCGTTGTTATTATAAAAAGCATAATCTCCAATAGATTGAAGTTGACTATTATCCACGAACTCAACACTTGTTAAACCATTACCTCTAAAGGCATAATTTCCGATTGCTGTAACAGTTTCAGGTATTTCGATACTGGTCAAATTATTTCTATTTTCATTACCACACCCAAAAGCCCAATCTCCTATGGTTTCAAGTTGACTGTTTCCACCGAAATTAACACTTGAAAGTGATGTAGTATCATAAAAAGAAGCATATCCAATAGATTGAAGTTGACTGTTATCACCAAAATCAATACTTTGCAAAGAGGTGTTATTATAAAAGGCATAATCACCAATAGATTGAAGTTGACTACTATCACCAAAATCAACACTTTGAAGTGACGAGT
>DFFP01000005.1 GCA_002372275.1 Alphaproteobacteria bacterium UBA3773
TGATTATCCTAAAGAAATTAAAGCCTTTTATATGCGTTTAAATGATGATGGTAAAACAGTGGCAGCAATGGATGTTTTGGTTCCGAGAATCGGTGAACTTATCGGCGGTTCTCAAAGAGAAGAGCGCTATGAACTCTTAAAACAGAGAATTTTGGATCTTGGTATGGATTTAAAAGACTATGATTGGTATTTAGATTCTCGTAAATACGGAACGGTTCCGCATGCCGGATTCGGCCTCGGCTTTGAACGGATGATGATGCTGGTGACCGGTATTTCAAATATTCGCGATGTTTTGCCGTTTCCGAGAACGCCGAAATCTGTCAACTTTTAAGTAAAGGAGAGTTTTTTTGAAGGCTTGTTTGGTAGCTTTGAGTTTGTGTTTGCTTCCGATTCGGCTTTTCGGGGCAGATGCTGATTTTGAATCCGATTCTTCTCAAGAACTCGGACAAATTTCAGATACCAAAGCCCCAAAATGCTCGGATCCGATCTTTTATCAAAGGGTTATGAAAGCAATCACAAAATACTTTGAAACAGAAAATGTTTCTTCTGCAATCGGAAAACGAAAAAAAGCCTTAAAACTTGCCAATATTAAAGCTTTTGAAACCGTTTCGGCTCAAAATTTTTCACCCGAGACGGATTTTCATACGGCAAATGCGCTCATTATGATTAAAATCAATAAAAAAGTGAATGGCGACGACATTATTTTGTGTCGTCAAACAGGAGAAATTAAAAAGCCTGTTTATGTGATTGCATATCCTTATATGGATAACTATCAGGTGTATGTTATTAATTTAACACAAAACGCCATTGATTATGAACAGGTTTCTTTTATTTATCCTTGAAAAAAAGAGCGATATCAATGGCCGAAAATAAAAGTTTAGTTGTTGTTTCAAACGAAAAAAATCTGCCGGTTGTTGTTGATAACAGTGGCCTGTCGGCTTATTTAGAACAAATTAAAAAATTTCCGGTTTTAAGCGAAGATGAAGAACAACACCTGATTAATGATTTTAGAAAAACAGGCAGTTTAGCGGCTGCACAAAAACTGATTACTTCTCATTTAAGATTGGCGGCAAAAATTGCTTTAACCTATAAACGGTATGGTCTTCCGATGCAAGATGTGATTTCGGAGGCCAACATCGGTTTGATGCAAGCCGTGAAAAAGTTTGATCCTCAAAAAAAAGTCCGCCTTTCAACATACGCCATCTGGTGGATTAAGGCTGCCATTCATGATTATATCTTGCGTTCGTGGTCACTTGTTAAAATCGGAACAGTTGCCGCACAGAAAAAGCTTTTTTATAACTTAGGACGTATTAAAGCAAAACTCGGTATCTATGAAAATAAAGAATTAGAACCCCAAGTGGTCAAAGAAATTGCACATGAATTGGTGGTTGATGAAAAAGACGTTGTTGAGATGAACAGACGGATAGGCGGTGATAAATCTTTAAATACACCGGTTTCAAACGATACGGAAGATGCAGATGAACAAATTGATTTGCTTTCAGATAAAAATGAAAACATTGAGGCTAAATTGGCCGGTAAAGAAGAAGCAATGTACCGTCGCCGGATTTTGAGTGAAAGTCTTTCTGATTTGAATGAACGTGAGCAATATATCATTAAAAATCATATGTTAACCGATACACCGATGACGCTCGATGAGATCGGTGCAAAATTTCAAATCAGCCGTGAGCGCGTCAGACAAATTGAACAAAGAGCTTTTGAAAAGTTAAGTACAATCGTCAAAGAAAAAATGGCGGCAGATAATGAAGGATAGCATTTATCAAAAAGTGGTGGCACGTTTGATTAAGATAGGTGTTTCATCACCAAGGCTTGAGGCCAGACTTTTGATTGAAGATGCACTTACAAATAAAGAAAAGAATATATTTTCTGTTGTTTTAAACGATGAAGAACAAAAAAAGCTTGAAGAAAATTTGGAAAAGCGTTTGTTACATATGCCGCTTGATAAAATTTTGCAAAAAAAAGACTTTTATAAAGATACGTTTATTGTTTCGGAAGATGTTTTGTCTCCCAGACCGGATACGGAGATTTTGGTTGAAGAAAGTATTCAAACGGCCAAAATACATGGTTTGAAAAGTGTGTTGGAACTCGGGGTCGGATCAGGTTGTGTTTTATTTTCTATTTTAAAAGAAATAACATATATTCAAGGTGTTGGAATAGATTATTCAATAAAAGCTTTATCTGTCGCGCGCCAAAATTTACAAAATTTGAACCTTGAAACGCGTTGTCTGTTGATGGAAGCTGACTGGTTCAAAGACGATTTCTTGAAGTTATTTTCTCAAAAATTTGATATGGTTGTTTCAAATCCGCCTTATATCCCGACATCTGATATATCAGAGTTAGAGCCTGAAGTTAAAAATTATGATCCGATGTTGGCGCTCGATGGCGGAAAAGACGGGCTTGATTCATATAAAAGAATAGCGTTTCTTTTGCCGAATTTGTTAAAATCCGGGGGATTCGGACTTTTTGAGATCGGGCAGGGTCAGGCTTTAAGCGTACGCAAAATTTTTGAACAAAACGGTTTAAAATTTGTGCGCTCCGTTTCTGATTTGGCAGGAATAGAGCGCGTTCTTGTTTTTCAAAAGTTATAAATCTTGAGCCAATTTTTCGGCAATTTCTTGATAAGCCTTTGCAGAATTGCTTTCGGGGTTTGTGGCCACAATCGGGGTTCCTGCATCGGCATTTTCACGAATAGATGTATCAATCGGGATTTCGCCTAAAAAGCGTTCGCCCATTTTTTCGGCCATTTCGGCGGCACCGTGTGCCCCGAAAATATAAGCTTTTTGAGCGCAATGCGGACAAATATAATAGCTCATATTTTCAATGACACCCAAAATCGGAACACCGATTTTTTCAAAAGCATTCACACCTTTGACAGCATCAATTAAAGCGACATCTTGCGGGGTTGAAACAATCACAATGCCATCAAGATTTAAATTTTCGGAAAGTGTGATTTGAATATCGCCTGTGCCGGGAGGCATATCAATGACCATGATATCCGTATCACCCCAATTTGTTTCGGTCAGTAATTGTTTTAAGGCACCGCTTGTTTTCGGACCGCGCCACAAAAGCGGGGTATCACGGTCAATAAGAGAGCCGATTGACATGGCCTTAATTCCGAAACTTTCAAATGGTTCAAAAGTTTTGCCGTCATATGTGGTGGGCGGTGTATTTTCAAAAGAGAGCATGGTGGGGAGAGAAGGACCATATATATCCGCATCAAAAATGGCGACCGATTTTCCAAGTTTAGAAAGAGCTAAAGCCAAATTAACGGCTGTTGTTGATTTTCCGACGCCGCCTTTGCCTGAAGCCACACCAATGATTTTTTTTACGCCTTTGATCTGCCATTTTGAAGGGGTATTGTTTAAGGGGTTTTGTTTTCGAGCTGTGAAAACGACATTAACTCGATGAACGCCATCAAGTGCTAAAAGCTCTTCTTTGAGGGCTTTGGCTTTTGAGGTGTCTTCATCAATGTTTGTAAGAGTGACAATAATGTGTCCTTCAATATTTTGAACGTTTTGAATGTTTTCTTTTTTAAAATACTTTTGGATAATTTCGGTGATATTTTCCATTTTCTGTTCCTTTTGTTTTGAAGCACTATCATAAGCCATTTATTTTTTGTTTCAATGATTTTTATTTTAAAATAAAAAAAATGCTTTTATCTTATTTTTTTAATTATTCATATAAACCGGCACATTTAAAGGACGTTTAAATGTGCCGATCAAAATAGGTTATTTTTTTTGAAAATAAAAAAAGCGTAAAAGTCTCTTTTGTATAATTTGCAGTTCTTAGAGCAATCTCAAACAAAAATATAAAAAAGATAAAAAAGTGATTGATTTAAACGTTGGTTTATGCCACAATGTAGATGTTAAATAAATTTTGTTTGAGAGGTATTTTTTTTTGATGAAAAAAAGTATTGAAAAAGGTCGTTCGATGATTGAGATGCTGGGAGTACTCGCTATTGTCGGTATTTTATCGGCGGCAGGTTTGGCCGGTTATTCCAAAGCTGTTAAGAAAAACAAGCTCAACAAAGCAACCGAACAAATTTCGATGATTATTTCGAATTTGACAAATAATTTTATCAACGAAGAAGATTATTCGGCCCTGGGAAAAGATAGAGAAACAGCCACAATAAGGGCTATAGCCTTGAAAGTATTCCCGCCTGAAATGATTCAAGAAGACGGTGTGACGGTCTTGAACCCGTATAAAGGCAGAGTATATGTTTATTCTGTGGATTATGGCGGTGTTGAAGACGGTGCATTTAATATCGATTATGAAGGATTACCGTCAGAGGTGGCCATCTCTTTTGCTATCCCTCAAACAAATGTTGAAAACCAAATGATGATGAATGTGAACATCAATCCTGAATCATCAGAAGAATAATTGAAAGGAAAAACTCATGAAAAAAACACTTGCACTGACCACGATGACAGCCCTTGCACTTGTGAAAACAGCAGCTGCTGAAAATCGTATTCAATACAGTATGGAAGATGCCGCTGCGGCAGCCAACAAAGATGCCAACACCTTTTCGTGGACATTTTCAGG
>DFFP01000025.1 GCA_002372275.1 Alphaproteobacteria bacterium UBA3773
GCGCCAATAAAAAAGACCACCCTTGTGGTGGTTTTTTTATGCGCTCGCCGTGCAAGTAGAACGCCATTCGGAATCGAAGTCTTTGCCGGTGTTATCGGCAAAGGCTGAGATCATGAAAAAAAACTGAAAGGTTTTTGAATAATCGCAAAAGAAGCGCGCCAATAAAAAAAACCGTCTATGAAGACGGTTTTTTTATTGGTATAATATGGTTATGATTTTATCTTCTGTCACCCATGATTCTGAGTAAGTTGATAAAGAGGTTGATAAAGTCCATATAAAGTGATAAAGCACCGGCAGCGGCTTTACGCATTAAGATATCTTCGTCATCTGAGGCATAATACATATTTCTGATCATTTGTGTGTCATAGGCCGTTAAACCGACAAAGACAGCAACGGAAATGTAAGAAACAACATAATACATCGCAGGCGATTTTAAAAAGATATTGACAATGCTTGCGATAATCACGCCCCACAACCCCATGATCATGAAAGAACCGAGTGAGGTTAAATCGCGCTTTGTGGTATAGCCGTATAAACTCATGGCACCGAATGTACCGGCTGTGATTAAAAAGACACGCGTCATAGATGAGGCTGTATAAAGGAGCATAATCGGGGATAGCGAGATTCCAATCAGTGCGGCAAAAGCCCAAAAAGTCATTTGAACCTGTAAGGCTGTTCCGCGTGTAACCACGTGATTAAATAAAAATACCATTGCAAGCGGTGCAAGCAAAACAACCCAACCGAGCCCCGTCATGCCGGTTTGTGTAAAAAATAAACCGAAAAGTGAGGTATTTAAGGTCATCCAAGCGGTCAGTGCCGTGACACAAAGCCCGAGTGCCATGTAGTTATAAACTTTAAGCATGAAAGAGCGCAAACCGACATCAACTGTTCTTTCAACGGCAGAGGTGTAATATTTTGTTTCCATTAATTTTCTCCTATTCTTTTTTTATAAAATTAATATAGGTTGTAATATTAAAAAAATCAATAAAAAAGCTTTTTTTAATCTCTTAAAAACCGTTGATAACTTTGATTTTGATTTTGGTAAAAAAAAGAGTTTGTGATAACATTTCGTGTAGTTTAAAATAATAAAACAACGGGAAAATGATGACTGATTTAACAAACGAAGAATATCTCAAAAGCGAAGAAGAATATAACGCTGATTCAATTAAGGTTTTAAAAGGTCTGGATGCTGTTCGAAAAAGACCCGGAATGTATATCGGTGATACCGACGACGGCTCAGGTTTGCATCATATGATTTATGAAGTTTTGGATAATGCCATTGATGAAGCTTTGGCTGGTTTTTGCGATAGAACGGAAGTGATATTAAATCCGGACGGCTCGGCAACCATCAGAGATAACGGGCGCGGTATGCCGGTTGATATTCACAAAGAAGAAGGTGTTTCGGCCGCTGAAGTGATTATGACCGAACTCCATTCGGGCGGAAAATTTGATAATAACTCATATAAAGTTTCAGGCGGTCTTCACGGCGTGGGTGTTTCGGTTGTGAACGCTTTGTCAACATGGCTCACGCTTAAAATTTGGCGTAACGATAAAGAGTATTTTGCCCGGTTTGCCGACGGTAATGTTGTGGAACATATTAAAGTTATCGGAGATGCTCCCGGAAAACACGGGACGGAAGTTTCTTTCTTGCCGTCACCATTAACATTTACGCAAACGGAATTTTCGTTTGAAACGTTAGAGCGTGCCATCAGAGAAAAAGCTTTCTTAAATTCCGGTGTGTATTTAAGACTGATTGATAACCGAGGCTCTGAAAAACGTGAAGAAGATTTTCATTATGAGGGCGGTTTGTCTGCGTTTGTAGAACATTTGAATAAATCAAAAGCGCCTTTGCACGAAAATGTGATTGCTTTTGCCGGCGAAGATAATCAAATTGTGGTTGAAATTGCGCTTCAATGGACAAATGCTTATAACGAAAGCATGCTTTGCTTTACAAACAATATTCCGCAAAAAGACGGCGGAACGCATTTGGCCGGTTTTAGAAATGCATTAACGCGTGTGATTAACAACTACATCAATGAAACAGGCTTACTCAAGAAAGAAAAAGCCGTGATTACGGGTGAGGATATGAGAGAGGGATTGACCTGCGTTTTGTCGGTGAAAGCCCCTGATCCGAAATTTTCATCACAAACCAAAGATAAGCTCGTTTCTTCTGAAATCAGGCCCGTTGTTGAAGGTGTGGTCGGCAATAAATTAAAAGAATGGCTTGATGAGCATCCGAACGAGTCCAAAATCATTATCGGAAAAATCGTTGAAGCTGCCACGGCGCGTGAAGCCGCACGCAAAGCGCGTGAATTAACACGTCGTAAAGGCATTTTGGATATTTCAACACTGCCCGGAAAACTTGCCGATTGCTCAGAAAAAGATCCGGCACTTTCCGAAGTGTTCATTGTGGAGGGAGATTCGGCAGGCGGTTCGGCCAAACAGGGTCGTGACCGTAAAAACCAGGCAATTATGCCCCTTCGCGGTAAAATTTTGAATGTGGAACGCGCACGCTTTGACAGAATGTTGAATTCTGCCGAAATCGGGACCATTATTACGGCACTTGGAACAGGTATCGGACGCGATGACTTTAACCCTGATAAATGTCGCTATCACAAAATTGTGATTATGACCGATGCCGATGTCGACGGATCGCACATCAGAACGCTTCTTTTGACATTTTTCTATCGTCAAATGCCTGAACTGATTGAACGCGGATATGTTTATATTGCGCAGCCGCCGCTTTATAAGGCCAAGAGAGGAAACTCGATTATCTACTTAAAAGATGATCATGAAATGGAAGAGTATTTAATCAGCGGTGGAGTTGATGAAGCCGTTTTAGAAACTGTTGATGGCGAAAAACGCATGGGTGAAGATTTAATTGACTTTGTTCGCCAAACAGTCAAAGTGCGCTCTTTGATTACGACACTTTCCATTAAAGCACCCGAAAAAATCATTGAGCAAATGGCTATTTTAGGGCTCTTTTCACCTGATGTTTTGCAAAACAAAGAGCTTTTGCAAAACGGCGCCAATGAGGTAGCAAGAAGACTTGATTTAGACGAGGCTGAGTATGATAAAGGTTGGTTGGCCGTTGTCAATGAATCGGGCGAGGTTTCGTTTAACAGAACCTTAAGAGGTGTGACCGAAAGTCATATCATCGGTGAGGCTGTCTTTAACAGTCCCGAGGCCAGAGTGTTAAACGACATGCGTGACTTTTTGAAAACACATTTCGAAAAGCCTTCAAAACTTGTTTCAAAAACAGGCGACGTGAAATCTATCCATGGGCCGGTGGCGCTTGTGGATGCCGTTTTAAGCGCCGGCAAAAAGGGTATTACGCTTCAACGTTATAAAGGGTTGGGCGAAATGAACCCCGAACAGCTTTGGGAAACAACACTTGATCCGGAAGCGCGTTCTTTATTACAAGTCAAAATCGACCATATGGAAGAGGCCGATGAAGTCTTTTCAACCTTGATGGGTGATGTGGTTGAACCCAGAAAAGAATTTATTCAAGAAAATGCCTTAAATGTTGTGAATTTGGATATTTAAGGGTTTGATAGACTTTCTCTTCTCCCGGCCGCTTTTCAGTTTTGAAAGGCGGCTTTTTTGCAGTCAAAGAAAGCCTCCCGATGGGGAGGCTTTCTTTTTATAAAATCAAAACAAAATTTATTGTGCGTTAATTAAATAAATTTCAACACGTCTGTTTTGTTCTCTGCCTTCTGCGGTTGCATTTGTTGCAATCGGGTTTGACGCGCCCATACCGGCAGCTGAAATACGCGTAGCCGCCACACCTCTTAACACCAAATAGTTTGCAACAGTTTGAGCTCTTCTTTGTGAAAGCGGGATATTGATTTTATCATTTCCCGTTGAATCCGTATAACCTAAAACCTGCAAGTTTGTTTTGTTATATTCTTTAGCCACAATCGCAACCGAATCCAAAACTCTGTTTGCACTTGTTTTCATCACATCTTCATTGGTGTTAAATGTGATGGCGTTTGGCATAATCAGCCTGATATTTTGACCGTCTCTGGCCACCTGAACACCTGTTCCTTGCAGGCTTTCACGAAGTTTTCTTGCCTGAATATCCATATAACCGCCCGTACCGGCACCTGCCACCGCGCCGACACCTGCGCCGATCAGCGCACCTTTTTCACCGCCGACAAGTGCGCCCACACCGGCGCCGAGTGCCGTTCCGATACCTGTTCCCCAAGCTGTTTTCGAAACCTTAGATTCACCTGTATAAGGATCTGTGGCACAAGCGCCCAAAAACAACACAGCTATGAATGATAAAATGATTTTTTTCAATTTTTTTCTCCTTAAAAACACCTTCTTAAGGTAGCCTTAAAAATCACATTAATCAAGAAAAACTTTCAAAAAGATAGAAGGAAAATAATCTTGACAATATTTGCATTTCATCATATAAACTTCACCATGTTTTTAAATAGGAGAATGTCATGAAATATAAAGAGATTTCAAGCCTTGATGATAAATTAAATATCTCAGAGGTTGAAAACCGCTGTAAAGAATATTGGCAGCAAACGGGCGTTTATCGGTATAATCCTGATAAATCAAGGGAACAAACTTTTATTGTTGATACCCCGCCGCCGACCGTATCAGGCTCTCTTCATATCGGGCATATTTTCAGTTACACACAAACGGATGTTATCTCAAGATACCAACGAATGAAAGGAAAAACGGTTTTATATCCGATCGGGTGGGATGATAACGGCCTACCGACTGAAAGAAGGGTTCAAAACTATTACAATATTTCATGCGATCCGACACTTCCTTATGACAATAATTTCAAGCCTGAACACATTGAAAACAATAAATCACCTGTCAAAGAAATTTCCCGCAAAAATTTTATTGAGGCATGTGAAGAATTAACAGGCTCCGATGAAGGTATTTTTGAAAATGTATTCAAAAACATCGGACACTCTTATGATTGGAACATTAAATACTCAACCATCAGCCCGTCTTCCATTAAAGTTTCGCAAGAATCTTTTATAGATCTATATAAAAAAGGCGAAGTGTTACAGGTTGAATCACCGACCATGTGGGATGTGACTTTCCAGTCCGCCGTTGCACAAGCTGAAATTGAAGACAGAGAAACGGCAGGTTTTTTCCATGACATTAAATTCAAAATCGAAGGAACAGATGAGAGTGTTGTGATTGCCACCACCCGTCCGGAATTTTTACCGGCCTGTATTGCTATTGTTGCACATCCTGATGATGAAAGATATCAACGCTTTTTCGGCAAAAAAGTAATTATTCCTCTCTTTGGCAGCAAAGTTGATATTATCGCTTCCGAGCATGCCGAAAAAGATAAAGGCACGGGTATTATGATGGTTTGTACTTTCGGGGATGCCGCCGACGTTCAGTGGTGGAAACAATCAGGTTTACCGCTTAAACAAATCATCGGTCTTGACGGCTGCTTACTTGATGTCAAATTCGGTCAAGAACCATTTACTTCCGAAAATCCTTCAAGAGCAAATGAATATTATCAGCAACTTGTCGGTTTAACGACCAAACAGGCACGTGAAAAAATCGTCTCATTTTTAAGAGAAAGCGGCGATTTAGCTTCTGAACCGCGCCCGATTACACATGCCGTTAAATTTTACGAAAAAGGCAATCGTCCTCTTGAATTTGTAACTTCACGTCAATGGTTTGTTAAATTACAAGATAAAAAACAACAAATGATTGAAGCCGGACGCCAAATCAAATGGAAACCGGAACATATGCAGATTCGTTATGAAGAATGGGTTAAAGGGCTTAATCAAGATTGGTGTATTTCGCGCCAACGCTTTTTCGGCGTTCCCTTCCCTGTTTGGTACCGCTTAGATGACAAAGGGCAACCCATCTACGACAACCCCATTATTGCAGATCTCAATCAACTCCCTGTTGACCCGATGGTTGATACACCTAAAGGCTTTACCTCTGATATGCGCGGCAAACCGAACGGCTTTATCGGTGATAAAGACGTGATGGACACATGGGCAACATCTGCTTTAACTCCTCAAATCGTTCTTGATAAAGTCCAAAATAAAAAAATAGCTTTACCGTTTGATATCCGCCCGCAAGCGCATGATATTATTCGTACATGGGCATTTTATACAATTGCAAAATCATTAATACATGTCCATACAATTCCTTGGAAAGAGGTTTTAATCAGCGGCTTTATTTTAGATCCTGACCGCAAAAAAATGTCAAAATCAAAAGGTAACGTTGTCACACCGCAACATTTAATTGATTCTTACGGTGCCGATTCTGTCAGATATTGGGCTTCGCGCGCACACTTAGGTGTCGATACCGCTTTTGAAGAACAAGTGATGGCTCAGGGCAAAAAGTTAGTGACCAAAATATTTAACGCAAGCAAATTTGTGTTCCAAATTTTTGAAAGAGGCAATCTTAAAAATCAAGAAAACTATCAAAAATACATTACATCCAAACTTGATTTATCTTGGATGAATAAGCTTTCCCAAATGCTTCAAACAGCTTCAAAATCACTCGAAGAATACGATTACGCTTCGGCTTTAGATGTTGTCGAGAAAAGATTTTGGGATTTTTGCGATAATTATCTTGAGATTGTTAAAAAACGCGCTTACTCGGAAGACAGTGATTCTGCAATAGCGTCACTGATTACAACAATTGATGTTTTCTTAAAAGCTTTTGCACCGTTCTGCCCGTTTATCACCGAAGAAGTTTATCAGGTTCGTCCGTGGGCTCAAGCAAACGGGTCTATTCATGCCACCTTATGGCCAAAGCTTGAAGATGTTTTTTCTTCTGATATTCAAAGTTCTGATAATTTGTATGATTATATTTCATTTATCACCGCTGAAATCAGAAAAGCCAAAACAAAAGAAAATGCTTCACAAAGAACGGGTATTGATCAAATCACGCTTTCAGCGCCTGAAAACATTCAATCTTTGATCAAGCCTTGCCTGATTGATATTTATAATGTCGGAAGTATCAATAACGATATAACCTTAAAAATATCCGATAAATTAGAAGTATCAGATATCACCTTGGCCCCTGTTGCTTAAAAAGAATTTTGCCAAATAAACAAGCGTGTCATGCTGAACGTATTGGAGCGCGACAGCTACGCATTGTCATCCTGGAATCAACGATGAGCAAGCTTGTCGCGCTCTATTTGTTTCAGGATCTTTACCCGTCACCCTTAGATTTATCCCGAGGGTCTCTCTATCTGTCACGCCTCGAGAACACCATCGGTGTTCGAGATTAGGCGTCCATGAAAGCAACAAAATCGCCATTCCGAGGAACGCCCTGAGGCGTGACGTCGGAATCCATTCCTTATAAAAAGAATTTTCGCAAACACCGTGTCGCAATCCATTCCCTATTTACCCTCCCCTTAAGAGGCTCCATTTCTTTTCTCCCCCTTGAGGGGGGAGGTTTGGAGAGGGTGAAAATCATTTACCCTTATTAATAATCTTTTATAGCTCAAACGGCGACATTTTGTTCATAAGCAAATACAGCGAAATTAACAAACAAGTGACCAAAGAGAATGCCAGCTCTCTAGAAGATAAAGAGAGGGTGATAATAAATAATTCCTTACCCCTACCGATACCTTAACTTAAACGTATTTTTATTATCTTTCACAAGCGCTGAGGCCTCATCAACGTTCAAAATTCTTTTTCCTTGTAAACCAATTAGCTTTCCATCTTTATCATAAATCGCCACCGATCCATCTGAAGCATAAGAATATCGTTCAAGCAGTTCACCATTACCATTATATTTACCTAAAATCTTCCCATTCTCATCTTTTTTGGTATAACTTCCGGATATCACATCACCATTTGCCGTAAAATTTTCAAAACTGCCAAAAATTTGTGTAATATTACCATCTTTATCATAAACCACATAATTATCCCCGTCTTTTTCATAGATAAGCGCATTACTTCCGCATTTTGAAGATGTGCAATATACTGTTCCGCTCGGCCAATACGTTAATTCAACATCTCCCTGTACCCATGGGTAATATATTCGAGTATTTTCTGGAATAACCACACGTTTGACACCTGAAGAATAAAAAATATTGCCGGTTATTTTTTCTACAGTTTCAGGTATAACTAAATTTGGTGTAGACAAACGATAAAAAGCACCACCATTTATTTCTTTTAATGAATTTGGTAAAGATACTTCTCCGGCGCTTAAACCCGTATATCCTGAAAAACTGTCAGCAATACTTTCCATCCCTTCTGCAAAAACAATTTTTGAAAGATTTTTTGTCGGCATGTCTCTCAGCCAAGGAGACTGATATCCGTAATTTCCATAAATTGCCTCTGTTTTTTTGCCTGAAAATGTCAATGTATTTGAAGCAGAATCATACCGTGCCGTACAATCTGAACCGCACGACCAACAATTTGAATCCGTATCCCCGTTTTCTTGCCCACATGGCGTTGCAATACCTGCCAAAACAGGTTTAACCATTAACAGCAAAAAACTTAAACACAACATCTTTTTCATTATTTTTTCTCCCAACTATTATAAAAAAAATCGCTTTCATAAAAAGCGACTGGAAGTTGGAAACTACTAACTAGAAATAGTGCGCATATTCGCTAAATGCTTATTTTGCGACCTTCCAGTCCAAACTGGAAGCTTGACATCATAAAAACTATGACGCTAGTTATGAGGTTTCCACACCCCAGATAGCTTTTTTTTGCCATCTATCGTTATTGTAACAAATATTGTCAAACAAAGCAAGAAAAAAAGCCACCTGACAACAGACGGCTTCATTATAAAATTTTTACAATACTGTAAAGTGCTGTTTTATTCTTCCGTTTTTTCAAGCTCTTGAACATTTTGTTCCTGAGCTTGATTTTTTGTATCAAGAATAAACGAAAATTCCTTTATGATTTCACCGGCGACTTTATCATAATCCACTTTATACGATTTTTTATAGATCATTTCTTTTGTGAGTTCAAAAATATCTTCTTTCGAAACAATTTCTTTTTTCTCAAGCAAAATATTTCGAATGGAAGTTAATATTTCTTCTGTTGATATTTCTTCCGTTTCGTTCATATTTCATCCTTATTTATCAATCGAAAGTGAAAGCCATTTATTTCTGATTTTTTGGCTCATTTCATCAGGGTTATGATATTTCACGTTTAATTTTAAATCTTTTGCGGTTAATTTACCCATTGAAAGTAAAAGTGCCATTCCTGAAACGTAATAATCACGTCTGGCCTCAACTTCAGCCACATTAGCATTTAAAAGTTCCTGATAAGCGTCTAAAACGTCCAAAACAGTTCTGTTTCCGAGTGCTTCTTCCTGCTGAACACCGTCAAGTGCAATCGCATACGCTTTAATTTGATCTTTTGAGGATTCGATGCGTGACTCGTTTGTGACCATATATTCATAGTTACCCGAAACGGTTGCAATCATCGCTCTTTCAGCTTCTCTGACTTTTTCTTCAGCTTCCCATCTTTTATACTTACTTTGCCTGATTTTAGCGCGTGTTTCACCCGAAGAATAAAGCGGCACAACCATATTAACCCCCCATTGATATGTGTGTGTTTCCGGATCTTTTGAGCGATAAGCTTCTTGTTTCGATCTTGCAGCCGAAGCTTCAAAATTAACTTGCGGAAGAAGTGCTCCTTCGTTTGCAACAACCGTATTTTTTTGTGCTTTTAAGGCACTTTTAGCAGCTTTTAATTCATAATTGTGTTCATAAGCGAATTTTAAGGCTTCATCGGCATCTTTCGGAAAAGCCTCTGATAAACTGGCCGGTTCTGTTAAATTTTCGGGTGTTGTTCCGATAATTTGAATATAGATTGCTTTAGAGGCCGCTAAATTTCCCTCAGCGGCAATTCGGCTTGAAATCGCAGCACTGTGGCGAGCCTCAGCCTGAGCCACATCCGTACGCGTCACCTCCCCCACATTAAAACGTTCACGCGTTTCATCTAAACGTTTTTTCAAAAGTTTTTCATTATTTTTTTGTAAATTCACAATAGATTCATCTTTTAAAACGTCCAAATAAGCTGTTGAAGCGGCAAGCAATATTTCCTGCTCCACTTCATATAAAGCATATTGTTCAGCCTCAGCTGCTTTATCAGCTGCCCTCACAGCGTAATACGTTGAAAGTCCGTTAAAAATAGGCTGACTTAAAACGGCGGCAATTGATTTTTGATATCCGTCATTATATTGAACAGCCGGGTTCATATCGTTATGGGCGTGTGTATCTGTATATCCGCCTTTTAAGGCAATATTCGGGCGGTATCCTGATTTTGCAATCGCTACATTTTCGCTGACAGATCCTAAATTTGCTCTTTCTCCTGCTAAAGTCGGGTTATGATTATAAGCATCTTCCATAGCTTCAAAAATAGATGCGGCCTGAACATTGAAGCAAACGGCCGAAAAACAGCAAAAAGACCAAAAAATTATTCTTTTCATATAAGTTCAATCCTTACAAAACAAAACTTTTTTCATACTAAACATTTTCCAAAATTTTGCAAGTTTTTTTTATTGAAATCAAAATCAAACTTTATATAATGGGAATAATTTTGAATAGACAAGGATACAAAAATGTCAAACGTTAAAGTAAGGTTTGCTCCCTCGCCGACGGGATATATGCATATCGGCAACACAAGAACGGCACTTTTTAACTGGCTCTGGGCGAAAAAAATCGGTGGCGAATACATGCTCCGTATTGATGACACCGACAAACTCCGTTCCAAAAAAGAATACGAAGATTCTTTAAGAGAAAGCCTTAAATGGCTCGGTCTTTTTTGGTCAAGCGAAGCGCGTCAATCCGCCCGTTTTGACAGATATAAAGAAGTCACGGCAGATTTAATTAAAAAAGGGCGCATTTATCCTTGTTATGAAACACCTGAAGAACTCGAATTTAAGCGCAAATACGCTCTTTCAAAAAAACTTCCTCCGATTTACGACAGACAAGCCTTAAATTACACGCCGTCTGACATCGAACGCTTTGAAAGAGAAGGTCGCAAACCGCACTATCGCTTCAAATTAATTGATGGCGAAATTTCGTGGAATGATGCCGTCAGAGGCGAAGTTAAATACGATGCTTCCAAACTCTCTGACCCGATTATCATCAGAGAAGACGGTTCTTATCTTTATCACTTACCGTCTGTCATTGACGATACGGATTTCAAAATCACACATATTTTACGTGGCGAAGATCATGTCACAAACACAGCCTCCCAAATTCAAATGTTTGAAGCTATCGGAGGCCAAGTTCCAACCTTTGCACACCTTCCTTTATTGACCGGAAAAGAAGGAAAGTTATCTAAAAGACTTGGGAGTTTAGGCGTTCGTGAACTTAAAGCTGAAGGAATTGAAAATATGGCTATTTCTTCTTATTTAGCCAAACTCGGAACTTCTGAAAATATTGAACCCTTTTATAGTTTAGATGATTTAGCTCAAACGCTTGATTTTTCACTTATCGGTCGTTCTCAACCGAAATTTGATGTCGATGATTTAAGACGTTTCAATCAAAAATACGTTCATAATCTTCCTTTTGAAAATATCAAAGACCGTTATAACGTCACAGAAGACTTTTTTAATGAAGTCAAGTCCAACTTAAACAAGGCGGATGATATTATTATTTGGGATAAAATTTGTAATGATGAGATTAACCCTCAAATTTTAAATCCGTCTTTAACGGACACGGCGGCCTCATTACTTCCAAGTGAGCCTTGGAATGAAACCACATTTCAAACATGGATTTCAGAAATAAAAGAAAAAACAGGCCTTAAAGGACATGATTTATTCCATCCGATTCGCATGGCCGTGACCGGTATGGAAAGCGGTCCTGAGCTTAAAACTTTACTTCCTTTCATAGGTTATCAAAAAGTCCTCAAACGCCTTAAAGGTCAAAAAGCTTAAAAACAAAAAAAATACCAAACTAAATGTTTGGTATTTTTTTTAAATCTTTAACGCTTAAAAAAGACGTTAATTAAGGCTGCTATAAAAATCGGAAATAAAAATCCGATCACATAAATTAAAGAAAATTCATCATCTGTTATTAACTTTGTCATAGCTGTCACAACAACAGCTAAACAAATAATGAAAACAGATAAATACTTGTTTTTCATTTTTTTCTCAGAGTGATTTAAAAAATAACACTCTAAAAAACACGCCGGAACACACCCGAGCATGAAAAAAAGAACGACATCTGAACACATAATATATATTTTTTTTAAATGGTTTATTTCTAATAATTTGAAAATATCTTAATTTTGTCTAAATTTACTTTATTAAAACAAACTTGTCAATATTTTTTTATTTATAGTAAAAAAACAGCCTCTGAAGTTAAATCAGAAGCTGTTTTGAGTATTGTTTATTTTTAACTGTTCATATTATTAAAGAAGTCTTTGTTATCTTTTGAAATCTTTAATTTATCAAGCAAAAATTCCATACCATCCGTTATTCCCATTTGCATTAAAACGCGGCGCAAGACCCACATTTTAGAAAGTGTTGCCTTATCAACAAGAAGTTCTTCCTTACGTGTTCCCGAACGCGTGATATCGATTGTCGGGAACAAACGTTTATCGGTTAATTTTCGGTCTAAAATAATTTCAGAGTTACCTGTTCCTTTGAACTCTTCAAAAATAACTTCATCCATTTTAGAGCCGGTATCAATTAAAGCTGTAGCAATAATTGTCAAACTTCCGCCTTCTTCCACATTTCTTGCTGCACCAAGTAATCTTTTTGGGCGCTGCAAGGCATTTGCATCCACACCACCTGTTAAAACCTTACCGGATGATGGAACAACAGCGTTATAAGCTCGACCTAAACGTGTAATTGAATCAAGTAAAATCACAACATCTTTTTTCATCTCAACCAAACGTTTAGCTTTTTCAATCACAAGCTCAGCTACTTGAACATGACGTGTTGCCGGCTCATCAAATGTTGATGAAATCACCTCACCTTTAACGGAACGTGTCATATCCGTCACTTCTTCAGGTCTTTCATCAATAAGAAGTACCATCAAATAAACTTCCGGATGATTGGTTGAAATCGCATGCGCGATATTTTGCAGCATCACGGTTTTACCTGTTCTGGGCGGTGCCACAATTAAACCTCTCTGTCCTTTACCTTGAGGCGAAATCAAATCAATGACGCGAGTTGTATAATCTTTTTCTCCGCATATAATATCAAAGTTCAGCTTTTCAGTCGGATAAAGAGGTGTTAGGTTATCAAAATTAACTCTGAGTTTTGACTTTTCAGGGTCTTCAAAATTAACTTTATTAACGCTTGTTAAAGCAAAATAGTGTTCATTTTCTTTGGGCGCTCTGATTTCCCCTTCAACGGTATCACCTGTTCTTAAAGAATACTTTTTCACCTGTTGAGGTGCCACATAAATATCATCGGCTGAAGCTAAATAATTTGAGTTAGATGATCTTAAAAAACCAAATCCGTCAGGTAAAACTTCAATCACACCATCACCATATATAACCTCATTACCATCGGCGATTTTATTCATAATCGCAAAAACCAAATCCTGCACACGCATGGAAGAGGCTTCTTCCACACCTAAATCTTCAGCCCAAGTCAATAACTCCTTAGGAGATTTTTCTTTTAATTCCTTTAAATACATCTTGATACCTTATAAAATGAAAAAAAATGAGAGAATACTCACTTGAAAAGTGATATATCATGATTATTATAAAAAGTCAATGTATGAGCGTTAAAAAAATTATACACACCATTTTTTTGCATACAATATTTATAATATTTTATTGTTTTAGTTGTATATCTTAGCTTAAATTGTGCATAAAAAAATATCCACCGGTTTATCAACAAAATCAAAAATTTGAAAAACAAGATATTTCAAAAACTTGCAAATATTATAAACAATATAAGCAAGTTGTTAAAAAAGATATGAACATGTTTATAAATGATATAATTTCTTTTGCAATAGATTCATAAAAAAGCTAAAATGCGCAATATATAACAAGTTATACACAAAAAAAGTTAATAATGTGTATAAATATGGAAAGAAAATGAATTTAATCGGTATTACAGGCAATATAGGCAGCGGAAAATCAGAAACGGGGCGTATTTTAAAGTCACTGGGATATGTTGTTTTTGACATGGATGTATGGTGCCGCCAAATGTATCATGACACCTTATTTCTTCAAAAAATCAAAGAAAATTTTCCCTACACTTTTGAAAAAGGTGTTTTTAATAAACGACTCTTACGTCAAACAGTCTTTTCAAATATAAAAGAACTTCAAAAACTAGAAGCATTAACACACCCTTATTTGGTTCAAAAATTTATTAAAACAGCGCATCGTTTTCGTTTTTCACCTTATCCTGTTTTTATACAAACGGCTTTACTTTATCAGATGAATTTATTTAAATACTGTCAAAAAGTGATTTATACCACAGCGCCCTATCATATTATCAAAGAACGTGTGATCAAAAGAGATGGTGTTAAATCTTCGTCTGTTGATGATATTTTAAAAAATCAACTTCAATCCGAAGTTTGTCAAAAATATGCCGATATCGTACTTCAAACAGATACTGATTTAAGTGTTTTAAAAGCAGAAATCATCAAAATTTTAATTAAGGAAATAGAATGTTAAGAGAAATTGTGTTTGATACCGAAACAACCGGACTTGATCCTAAAACAGGCGATAAACTTGTTGAAATAGGTGCTTTAGAATTGATTAATCATATTCCGACCGGTCGCACCTATCATCAATATATCAATCCGATGCGTGATGTGCCTGAAGAAGTTGTTAAAATTCACGGACTTTCAAACGATTTTTTAAAAAACTATCCGAAATTTTCCGAAATTGCAGAGGATTTTCTCTCATTTGTCGGTGATGATGGTGTTATGGTGGCGCATAATGCAACATTTGATATGAATTTTGTTAATTATGAGCTCAAACATGGTGGTTTTGAAACACTTGAAAAACATAAAGTGATTGATACTCTTGAAATTGCAAAGTCTAAATTTCCCGGCGCTCGAAATAACTTAGATGCTCTTTGTCACCGCTATAATATTGATAACTCTAAGCGTACCAAACACGGCGCTCTTTTAGATGCCGAATTATTATCCGAAGTTTATCTTGAACTACTGGGCGGTGTCGAACCGAGCATGAATTTATCTTCTGCTCAAAAAAAATCCGAAGAAAAAATTGAAAACATCACAAGACAGGTCCGACCGAAAAGAACATTTTCTTTATCGCCCGAAGAATTACAAATTCATGATGATTTTTTGGCGCAAAAAATAAAAAACCCATTATGGCTTAAAGAGTAAATGTCAGAACTTATTGATAAAATCATAGATTATTTCAAATGGCCGATAGCTATATATATGTTTATATCGCTGCCATCGCTGTTAAAATCGTTTGAATTTTTCAATTGGACAACGTTTAAGTTTATTGCCTTATTTATAGGTCTTGTATGCTTTATATTTGTGAAAATATCGATGGATCCGTCGATGCGTGTAAATATGCAGGTTTTAGCTCACGAATTATCACACAGTATATTTGCGCTCTTAACATTTCATAAAGTTAAACACCTTCATATCAACGCAGATGATACAGGCGGTGAAATGGGGTTTACGGGGCGAGGTAATTTTTTAATTGTTATCGCGCCATATTTTTTTCCGTTTTTTGCACTTATTTATATGGTTGTGATGAGCTTTTTACCTGACCATTATATGTATAACGGCCTGCTTGGTTTTTTTCTGGGCTATCATTTAGATACGGTTTTATCACAAATTCACCCCAAACAAACGGATTTACCGAAAGTCGGCTATCTTTTTTGTTTTCTTTTTCTACCCGGCATCAATTTGTTTGTCATCGGCTCAATTTTAGCTTTTAACAGCCGCGGATGGGGTGGAATGGCTGATTATATTTTACTTATCAATCGCCTTAATTTTGAGTTTATTCATCAAGCTCTCGAATACATAAAGACGATAAATCCATTTTAATCTTTTTCCCAATCGGTAAAATCACTTTATCTTTGATATGCCCGTACGGAAAGTTATAAACAACCGGCACATCCACACTTTTTGAAAAACGACAGATGATTTCATCAACCGAGCCGTCACATTCGTCAGCTGTTTCACATTTTTCAAAAGAGCCGAAAATCAATCCTTTTATTTTATTAAATCCCTTTTGAAGTTTGAGTTGTTGTAACATCAAATCGATATGATATGTTTTTTCTCCCACATCTTCAATTAAAACAATTTTATCTTCCAAATCCGGAAAATAAGGTGTTCCGCAAAGTGACATAAACACACTCAAACACCCGCCGATGAGTATACCTTCACTATCCTTATGATTGATAATATCAAATTGATTGCTTGAAAAAGGAACACCGTGAAGTGTATTTAAGAGTGATTTTTCGGTTAAAGGTGATATTGCCCCGCTTTTGAAATCATAAATCGGTAAAAATCCGGTATAAGAAACATTATTTGCTTTTGTATAAAGTGCATTTTGAAGCGCTGTCGAATCGCTTAAACCGAAAACAGGTTTCGGGTTCTGGCGGATAACATCATAATCAAGTTTATCTAAAACTTTTAATGCCCCTGCCCCGCCTCTGATACAAAAAATAGCTTTAATATCCGGGTTTAAGAATGCTTGATTAATATCTTTTGCCCGATTTTCGCTTGAACCTGCTTCATAAAAACATCTGTCATACGCATTTTCAGATATAACAGGCTTAAAACCCTGATTTTCAAACCACGCCAAACCTTGTCTTAAATCATTTTGTTCAAACCATCCGGATGGTGCAATGAAAGCAATTTGATCACCTTTTTCTAAAATCATTTTAAGCCCTCCAAAATACTTTTAGCAAAAGTGGTTAATGTGTTATCCCTGGCACCCATTATTACAATTCTATCGCCTTTTTGAGCTGTTTTTAAGATCTCATTTTTGATTTCATCACGCGTTTGTTTATAAACGGCGTTTATTCCAAGCGATAAAGCTTCTTTGATTAAGTCTTCGGATGATATATCGCGTGTGACGGTTCCACCCGTATAATAAATATCCGGCATAAAAAGCACATCATCTTTATCTAAAAGCGTTGCAAACACTTTGATAATATCGCTTCCCATCATTTTCATCGGCTTAAAACCATGCGGTTGAAACATAATTAAAAGCCGCCCTTTATAATCCTTAAGCGCTGAAACGGAAGCTTTAATTTTATCAGGATTATGTGCAAAATCATCAATAACGGTGATGTTATTTTTAATTCCTATGACATCAAGCCTTCTTTTCGTGCCTAAAAAATCTTCTAAAACCAAAGCCGCTTTTAACGGGTCAATTCCAAGCAAACTCACGCACGCAATCGCCGCGGCTGCGTTAGAAACGTTAAAAGCCCCGATAAGCGAAAGCTGAAAATCATGATTTTTGAATTTATACGATACACCGTTTTTCATCGGTTTAATGTCATATAAATAAACATCTGCATCTTTGTTATAAATTGAAAAAGTCACAACATTTTTTAAGCTCAATAATTCTTTTGAATAAGCACAATCCAAATTCACAACGGCATATTTTGAGCGCTTGGCAAAATCTGAAAACAATTGCTTTAATTCGCTTATATCCTTATGATCTTTTCCGATGTTGTTAATCACACCGATATAAGGCGTATATTTTTCGATTGACCCGTCCGATTCGTCAGCCTCAATCACTACAATTTGCCCGTCATTTAAGATAACGTTTTCAATTCCTTTTTGATTTTGATAATTTTTCATCAGTCCGCCGTTTATAACGGTTGGCTCAAAGCCGAGGTTATCTAAAATAAAACCGATCATGGCGGTTAACGTGGTTTTACCCGATGTTCCACCCACGGCAATACCTTTTGAAAAGGAAGAAAAAATTTTTTGAAGTAAATCTGATCTTTTTTTAATCGGTATATTGAACTCAATCGCTTTTTGAACATCAGGAATCGAATCTTCCACAGCTGTCGAAACATATAAAAAATCCATATCAGGTGTAACAGATGAGCCGTCTTGCTTAAAAATTTTAATCCCGATTGATTCTAATGCTTTTTTATTTTCAAGATCATGTCCAAGGTCAAAACTTCGATCTGAGCCCGAAACATCAACACCTTTTGCTTTCAAAACCTGTGCGAGCGCACTCATTCCGCTTCCTGAGATACCGCAAAAACTGACTTTAACCATTTGATTATCCTTTTTAGAGCGCATCATACATTTCTTTGAGCTCAATATCTTGCATTTTTAGGTTCTTATAATCAATGATAATATAGGTATATCCGTCTGCGTTGGCTAAAAGTGCAAGTGTCACGCCGATATGATCGCCCTCAAAAGTTGAAAAAAGGGTTGATTCGCCGCTCATTAGTTTTTCTTTAAATCCGTCTGAGCCTTTTTCTAACAGAACTTGTTTAATGGAGTGTGATACCGTGCCGTCTTCAGCTTTTTTTTCTTCATCCACGTTCATAACAGCCGGTGTAAAAAACTCCTGCGGGTTTCCGTATTTATCTTTTAAGATGTCATAAAATTTCTGATATTCTTCCAGACCTTTAGAAGCGTTTGAATCATCTTCAATCAGGTTACCATAAGCCGCGATTCGCCACAAAGCGTCCGTATTTCCAAAACTGACTAAAACTTCTCTAAATGCCGTTAAAGGTTTTGGTAAATTTGTGGCCATATAGCTGTTTGGAGAGTCTTTAACGTTGGTTTTGGTTAAAATTACTTTCATATATTCAATTTCGCTTTTGGGCGCAAGCCATTTTAAACCGAAAGGTGCAATTTCATAGACTTGTGTTATAACTTCTTTGTTTTTATCCTCTTTGACCTGAATTTTTGCATTTTCATCAATACGTAATTTAATCGGTTTCTGGTCTAAAATTTCACCGGCTTTGAGTTGTCCTTCCATACGGCCGATATCTTCTTGTGCTTGTTGTTTAATTTCGTCTGTCATAACCAAATCATCAAAAAAATCATTTTGAGCCGAAACAAGGGTAGGTTCTGAAGAGGCTAAAAGAAGGATGAAAATATAAAAAAGGTGTTTTTTCATTTAAAATCTCCGAAAAACAAAAGAAAAAAATTGAACAAGGTTCATTTTTTGTGTATGAATATATAAATCATATTTCTTAATTTTACGATAAGATTTTGCCATGAATAAAGATGATATTCAAGAAAATTTAATAAAAATCGGTCGCAACATTGTTCAAGAAAAAGGGCCTGATTTTCTTACAGCGCGTAAGCTTTCCGAGGCTTCCGGTTATTCTGTCGGAACGATTTACAATCAATTCGGAAATATGGATAATTACATTTTGATACAAAATTATATCACACTTGACACACTTTATCATAACCTCATCAAGGTTCAAAAAAATAGTTCTTACGAAAAATTAAACGAATACATTCGTATTTTTGCTGAATTTGTTCTTCAAAACAGATTTTTATGGCACATGCTTTTTAATTTTCACTTAAATTGTACCGATCGTTTGTTCTCTGTGACATATTTACGCCGTGTTTCTATGATCATCTCTTTATTTGAAAAAAATTTAACTGATCTTTATCAAGGTCTTGAGTTCAAAAAGCGGCATGCGTTTGTTGAAGTGTTATGGATTACTTTATTTGCTTTAAGTTCTCTTTTAACAACGTCGGCGCTTGAAACATACAGCAAAATAAATGCCACAAAAATTTGTGAGTTGCTGCTTAATACTTATTTAGCAGGTATTAAAGTGTCTGAAAGAATCGGATAATGGATTTTATTCATCTCTTGTTTTCTAAAATTCAAAATTTTTTTAATGATCCTGAAACGTTAAGAATATTTGTAGGCAATCGTTTTTTGATGATTTTCTTTGTTATTTTTATCGTTCGATTAAAGTATAAAACATACTCTAACATATATTTGGCATCTCTGATTAATATTCCCGGAACACTTTTACATGAAACTGCTCACTTTGTTGTCGGTTTTTTATTAAATGCTTCTCCGACGAGTTTTAATATCTTTCCTAAGCGACAGGGAGACTACTATATGATGGGCAGTGTAGGGTTTAGAAATGTTCAATTTTATAATGCAATTCCGGCATCATTTGCCCCTTTAATTCTTCTTGTAATAGGCTATTATTTTAATCGATGGTTCTTTTCAAATATTGAAATAGGATATATCAATTATCTTTTATATATTTTACTTCAAAGCATCATAATTGAAAATGCCATTCCATCCGTAACAGATATCAAGGTTGCATTTTCTCATCCGGTCGGTGTTATTTTTTATAGTGTTTTATTTGTTTTATCTGTGATTTTTCTTTTTTGAATTAAATCTTAAAATTTTTCATGAACATATTCTTCAACTGTTTTGGAAAAAGTCTTTATATACGATTCATCTATATGTAATTTTCTTAAAATATCCGGCATTTTTTTAAAAATTTTAAGGCGTTTACAATAGAAAATACTGTAAGGATAATTGATATCAAAAAGCCAAGCAAATGTTGTAATAGCACTATCGGCAGTTGTTTTTGAAAATTTCCGAACCACAATTTTTTTATTTATAAAAAAGTCCCAAACTGCATCTGTAATTTTTTCTGAATTTGGTTTATCTTTACCTGCAAACCAAAACTCAAAACGCTCATCTGAAACAAAAAGCGGGTACCAATTTGCGATTTTATCGGCGTCACGAATTGCAAAACAAATATGTTTAACAATATCTTGCGTTTTCTCATCTAAATTCTGATATTCTGGGTCGTTATATAAATCTTCGATGATGTGCCCGTGATGTTTAATCGGAAGTGTAATATATAGATGATTAAATTCTTCAAATTGTTTTAAGAATTCTGCTCCTTGCACACCGTGGTCGCTTCTTTCTCCCGTCAAACAGAGCTTAGTATACTCTCTAAAGCGATAAATGTCGTGAAGCAAAACAGCCACACGACATATTTCCATAAATTCCGGAGTTTTATCTTGAAAAAAAGCTTCATGAAGCAAAATCCCATTTCCGGCGCCCATCACTTGAAGCGAATGAACATATTTTTCATCTATAAAACCTTTATAATAAGAGTTTGTTTTAACTTGTTCAAAAGCCTCTTTGTACTCTTTAAGTAAAAGGGCTTTTGCTTTAGAATATAATAGTCCCATTTTTTATAGTCCTATTTTTTTACTTATTTGCGTTGATCCAAGATGTCACAGAGGCTTCAGATGTAAAACCGATTTTTGAATCGATTTGTTTTCCGTCTTTGAAAAGGAACATACACGGAATACTTCTGATTTCAAATGAGGCAGCTGTGTTCGGTGCTTCGTCGACGTTCACTTTGCAGAACTTTACATCAGGCATTTGAGCAGAAACATTTTCCAAAATAGGGCCGAGTTGACGACACGGACCGCACCATTCAGCCCAAAAATCAACCAAAACCAAACCTTTTGAATCAAAAACTTCTGATTTGAAATTATCTTCGCTTAAGTTTAACATTTTTTTCCTTTCAACAAAATTGCACTTTTATATATAGTGTTTTTTATTTCAAATTAAAGACACACAAATTTATTTAACATCTGTTCCTGTCTTTTTATAGCAGTGACAGTGACAAATTCCGTCACGTTCAATATCAGTTTTACAAAGTTCCGAGCCGCAATATCTTTCGGGATTTTGCCCGTCACAAGGGCAGCGTTGCCACTCTTTATCGCCAAACATCATTGTTTTGGCACGTGCGATTTTTTCGATATTTTCCGTGGGTTCATAGCCGCCTTCTTTGCAGCTCTGAAGCATTTTTTCTAAAATGGTTGCCATAATTAAAGTCCTTTATCTCTCAAGTTTTGCAAGTAATTCTTCGAGCTCAACAAAATTGTTATAGCTCAAAACGATTTTCCCTTTTCCTTTCTTATTGAAAGAAATTTGCGTTTTTACGTTATAACGACGTGTTAATTCTTCTTGCAGTTTCAAAACATCGTCACTGGGTGTAAAAACTTTTTTCTCTTTTTTACCATTTTTTATTGTGTTAATCAAGTCTTCCGTTTGACGAACGCTCAAATTTTTTGCAATGATTTGAAGTGCGATTTCCTCGGCGTTTTCAAGGCCGATGAGCGGTCGAACGTGTCCGATGGTCAGTTTTCCTTGAGAAACATAATCTTGAACAGATTTCGGTAATTCTAAAAGCCTTAACGAGTTTGTGATATAACTTCTTGATTTTCCAATAGATTTTGAAATATTTTCATGTGTTAAACTAAATTCTTCCGTGAGTGTATGAAATCCGTTTGCTTCTTCGATCGGGTTTAAATTTTTTCGCATGAGGTTTTCAATCATCGAAATTTCAAAAGCCTCACAATCACTCAATTCTTTTTGAATAACCGGAACTTCTTTTAAGTTTGCTTTTAACGCGGCGCGATAGCGTCGTTCGCCTGCTACGATTTCAAAAAAATCACCTTTCGGGCGAACGAGAATCGGTTCTAAAATACCTTTTTGGGAAATGGACTGAGCGAGTTCTTCCAATCCTTCTTCGTTAAAGTCCTGTCGCGGTTGAGATGTACAAACCTTGATTTTTTCAACCGGTAACGTTTGATTGTTTTCAGATAACACCAAATTATCAAGATTAAATGTTTCCGAATCGTCACCGAATAAAGCATCTAAACCTCTGCCAAGTCCGTGTTTTTGTTCTGTCATTTATATTTCTCCTTCTCTTTTTAAAACTTCTTTTGCTAAACTTAAATAACTTTGTGCACCGACACTTTTTAAATCATAAAACAAAATCGGTTTACCATGTGACGGTGCTTCGGCGATACGAACCGATCTCGGAATAACTGTTTGATAAACAAAATTTTTAAAATGTGCGCGCACATCTTTTTCAATCATCAAACATAAATTATTCCGCTTATCAAACATCGTGAGTACAATTCCCTGAATTTTAAGTGTCGGGTTAAACGTTCTTTTCACGCGTTCAATATTACGCATCAGATCCGCTAACCCCTCTAAAGCCAAAAATTCGCATTGAAGAGGAATCAAAATTGAATTTGCAGCGCAAAGGGCATTTACAGTGAGCAAATTGAGTGACGGTGGACAATCTATCAAAAAATAGTCAAAATCGCTCTCTACGGCCCTTAAAACGGCTTTTAATATTTTTTCACGTTCCGGCGTGTTAATCAGCTCAATTTCGGCTGCGGCTAAATCAGGTTTTGCCGGTACCATCCAGAAGTTCGGAATAAAAGTTTGCACCAATGATTCGCTGACAGGTATGTTGTTAACTAAGATATCATATGTCGAAAATTTCAAACTGTTTTTATCAATCCCTAGTGAAGTTGTGGCATTTCCCTGCGGATCTAAATCAAGCAGTGCAACTTTTTTACCAATCGCTGCCATAGATGTTGCGATATTAATCGCCGTTGTTGTTTTTCCGACGCCGCCTTTTCTGTTTGTAACCGCAATAACTTTCACTTTAATTTTCCTTTTCTTTTTTTAAGTTCCGTTATTTTTAAGACAACACCATCATCTGAGGTTGAACTTTGAATTGTTTCATATTTGAAAGACCAATGTTTTTGTGCTTCATTTAATTCTTCATTATATGACTGACCTTTCAGCAAATAGAACACTGTTTTTTTATCGGCAAGCAAATAAGACAGCTCAAAAAGTTTATCAAGAGCGGCCACAGCTCTTGCCGTGATGATGTCAGCCGGTTTTAGTTTTAGACTTTCTGATCTTGCGTTCAAAATTTCTACATTTTTAAGGTTCAGTCGTTCTTTGACATCATTTAAATACAGCGTTTTTTTTGTGATACTTTCAATTAAATGAAAGCGTGTCGCGAGATGATTTGTTTGCGCAGCAATTGCCAAAACGATTGCCGGAAATCCGGCACCCGAGCCAATATCATAAACATTTTGAACGCTGTTGTTGATGTATCTGAAAAGTTGATATGAATCGGCAATATGTCTTGTCCAAATTTCATTCATAGATTTCGGACTGACAAGATTCATTTTGTTTTGCCATTCTGTTAAAACGGAAACAAAATCCGATAATTTTAAAAATGTTTCACGTGAAACACTGTATTTTTTTTCAAAATTTTCCATGACTCCTTTATATAATAAAATAACATTTTTTAAAACTCTAAATAGAAGTTATGAACAATGTTCATTTATTTTTGAACAGTGTTCATTTTTTTATTTTGTTTTTTATTGTTTTGTGATATTTCTTTTTTAGGAGAAGAACAGTGTTTTCATTTCTATCAAAAATTCAAAATTTTATCATCAAGCATTTATATGGTATTTTTGCACTATGTGCACTTTTTGTGTTTTTCTATCCGCAATATTTAAGGTCATTGTTTTATCCTTATATTTTAGGTCTGCCGACGGAAGAAACACTCGAAATTTCGCAACATGACAGTATTGAAAATGTAACATTGGATTCGTTTTTATATGAAAATGGTAATGAGCCTGTTATTTTAACACCAAAAGCGATATATCGCGTCACAGCTCGTATTCTTGATTTAGAGCGTTATGACACACTGTTTGAAAGGTTTTATCACGGGTATGATAAAGGACGTATGCTTTATAACAGCTTTGCGCCTCTTGATTTGGTTTTAGGTTTTTCGGACATGGCAAAGCCTGAAATTTTAAAGCACTACAAATTTGAACATCAATGGCGCGGATCAATACCTAAATGTTATCCTTGTGACGGAAATCCACAAGAAAATATGAATAACTATCATATTATACCGGCAAGTGACGCTGTTAGAAAAGCCTTTGAAATGGTCATTAAAGGCGAAACCATACACCTGGAAGGTTATCTAGTTGATGTTCAGGCCAAAAATATACCCCATTTTAAGCTACATACGGGACTATTGCATGGCTCGTTTCATGATGATCAGCTTTTAGGTGGTCGAACAACAGGTATGTGCTTTATTTTATATGTCACAGAAATGACATATAGGGGTAGGGTATATCGCTAAAATACTTTGTTATAATGAAAATCGTTTAGCGTGTAAGTTATTAAGATATTGATCAGCGGATTCAAATTCAAAACACATTTCGTTTGTTTGATGTGAATCATCGCTGATTAAAAGGGAAATATCTGACTGAATAAGTTTTTCCAGAATACTTTGTGCGGGGTAAAAACCGTTTGAACGTCTTAAACCCTTTGTATTCAGCTCGCATGCCGTATTTGTTTCTTTTAAGGCTCTGATCACATTTTCTATTTCATTATGAAAATCGGTTTCGTGATATGAAGAAATTTTTTTAACATAATCCATATGTGCTAAAAATGTAAAAAATCCGGAGCGGATGGCTTTTTCCATTGTTTCAAAATGGCGCTGAATGGATATTTTTATCGGCTCGTTTATATCTTCGTTTGGATTTTTAGCAATATAGGTCATATCTTCAATGTATTCGCCTGTTTTATCCATTAAAAAGTGATTTCCGTTAATCAGATAATCGTAATCTATTTTTTTTAAGAAGTCAGACATTTCATCGTGCCAGCCGTCATAAATAAAATAGTCTGTTTCAAACCCTACTTTAATTTTTATTTGATGTTCTTTTTGGAGGCGGCGAAGTTCTTCAATATGTTTTGAACACCGTTCATACGCATCCTTAAAATTTGAAAAAGTCATCTTTTGTAAAAACGGATAGTTCTTTGTTTGAGCAATGTTTTTATGAACGATTAAATGGTCGGAAATTCCGATTTCAAAAAGCCCTAAACGTTCGGCCTGTTCAATCATTTCATTTGCCGTATTTTTACCGTCTGAAAAGGTTGTATGCGTATGATACGAAAAGCGTTGCAAAGACTATCTCCTGATATAACCTAAAATTGCCGTAATCGCGGCCGGCGTCATTCCCGGAATACGTGAAGCTTCGCCAATAGTTGACGGTCTGACCTTTTCAAGCTTTGAGGTGATTTCACGCGATAATCCGCCGATTTTTTGATAATCGATATCTTCTCTGATTTGAAGCTCTTCATCTTTTTTGAAAACTTCGATATCGGCCATTTGTCGTTTCATATAACCGCTGTATGTTGATTCGATTTCAATTTGTTCAATAACTTTTGAGTCAAACTCATTGATTTTCGGAAATATTTCTTTTAATGTTTCACGTGAAACATTGTTAAATCCCATTAAATTAAAAAGCGTTTTTTGCGTTCCGTCATGATTGATTGTCACCCCGAAATCATGAAGTGCGGCATAATTTAGTTTTTCGCTTAAAGTATATTCTCGAAGTTTATCAATTTGATTTTTCTTTTTTGTAAAAGATTGATAACGCGCGCTACCTACAACACCGATTTGATGTCCTTTTTCGGTTAATCTCAAATCAGCGTTATCTGCTCTTAAATAAAGGCGATATTCAGAGCGCGAGGTAAACATACGATAAGGTTCATCAACGCCTTTTGTGATTAAATCATCGACCATGACGCCGATATATCCTTCCGAGCGGTCAATTGTGAAAGTGCGTCCCTTGTTTTCAGCAGAAAGTGCCGCATTAATGCCGGCAAGCAAACCTTGCGCAGCGGCTTCTTCGTAGCCTGTTGTGCCGTTAATTTGACCGGCTAAAAAGAGGTGAGGGACTTTTTTAACTTCTAAGCGAGAATTAAGCTCTTGCGGATTGACATAATCATATTCAATCGCATAGGCGTAGCGCAAAATTTCGACATCTTCCAAGCCTTTCATTGTGTGAATAAAGGCATCTTGCACATCAGCAGGCAACGAGGTTGAAATACCGTTGGGGTAAATCACGTTTGTATTGTAGCCCTCGGGCTCTAAAAAGATTTGGTGCGATGTTCGATCGGCAAATTTAACGAGTTTATCTTCAATAGAGGGACAATATCTCGGGCCGACACCTGTGATTAAACCGGAGAAAAGAGCACATTTTGAAAAATTGTCGCGGATGATTTGATGGGTTTTTTCGTTTGTGTGAGTGACAAAACAATCAATTTGTTTGTTTGTGATTTTATCTGTTAAAAAAGAAAAAGGTTCCGGTTTTTCATCTCCGCTTTGACGTTCCAGCTCATCAAAATGAATGGTATCTGCATTTAAGCGGGCAGGGGTTCCGGTTTTTAAGCGACCGAGCGAAAGGTTGAGCTCTTTTAAGGATTCGGTTATACCATGACAAGCCGGTTCACCGATTCGGCCGCCAATGGTTGTTTGATGACCCGTAAACATCACACCGTTTAAAAATGTGCCCGTTGTTAAAACAAGAGCAGAACATAAGATTGTTTCACCCGTTGCAAGAACCACCCCGCAAACACCGTTTGGATCAGAACAAATTTTTTGAACTTCGCCTTCAATGATTGTTAAATTTTGGGTGTTTTGTAATGCCTCAAGCATATATTTTTTATAAAGTTCACGATCTGCTTGCGCACGCGGTCCGCGAACGGCTGGCCCTTTGGATAAGTTCAGCATACGAAATTGAATACCGGCCTTGTCAATCACTTTTCCCATTAAGCCGTCGAGCGCATCGACTTCGCGTACCAAATGACCTTTGCCGAGGCCACCGATAGAGGGGTTGCACGACATTTCACCGATATTGCCGATTTTATAAGTAATTAAAGCGGTATGCGCACCCATGCGTGCGCTGGCTGAGGCAGCTTCAACACCGGCATGACCGGCGCCGACCACGATAACATCAAATTTTTGTTGCATATTATTATCCTTTGAAAATGTTTGTACTATACGCCCACATATTAAAAATTCAAGAAAAAAAGTCATTCCAAAGCAGTATTGTATGGTGTATAATGCTTTTTAATGAATCTAAGATGATTTTTACTTGCATTAATAGAAAAAGTGTGAGATAATTTTAAAAGATAGAGAAAGAATTTCTTTATCGAGTGCCTGAAATGAGGCGCGGAGCTTTAACGAGCTTTTTATACCGAGCAGTGATGGATAACACTGCAAGTTGTGCTGTCCTTTTTTATTTTAAAGGATTGCATTTTATCCCCGATTTATCTTTGGTTCGGGGAGTCCGTGACGAATGTTCAAGATTTATCTAAAGGTCACGGAAGTCATTTCTCGGTATATGATTCGTTAACTCTCCGACCGCTTTTTTCAAAGGCGGTTTTTTAATTGGATTAATTTATTGTCACCCTCTATGTGTCTCCCCTTTTCTGGGGGAGAGGAAATGGATAAAGGAGAAAGATTATGAAAATAAATCGAGTTTTAATTACTGGAATTATTGCGATAATTTTTGTATTTCCATGCGTTGTTTCGGCAGAGACAGGTACGTGTGGTTCAAATGCAACAGCAACTTGTATATGGGAAACGATTGTTTTGCCAAATGGGGAAAAACAGCTTGTTATTTCACGCGAAGGAACGGGAAATGTGGCTTTAAATACTAAAACAAAGCCTTGGGGCTCAGGAATATCGGAAATTGTCATTAAGGAGGGAATAAACAAGATAAAAGAATGGGCTTTTGATGAGCAAAAAGGTGTAAAATCAGTTAATATGAGTGAGGCTAAAGATTTAACAACCATAGAACGAGCAACTTTTTCAAATATTCCATCGTTAAAAACGGTTATAATGCCAGAAAATCTCACTTCTGTATATTATGATCGAAATAATGATTTTAATAATCATCTTTTTATACGCTCCGGTATAGAAAAGATATACTGTACAGCTTCACAAATGACTGGAGCTTGCTCCAAATTAGCTGCAGATTATAATGTGCAAAAATATGCGCAGGATGGAAATTATTATATTGTTTATGATAATGAGGATAATATTTCGGCAATTTTCGATAGCTCAAGTGATTTTCAGCATAATAAAGTATCAGATGGTTCATATACAAAAAAAGACGAAAATGAAAAGCCTATTGCTCAATATGATGGTAGGGGAAATGTTATTGCTGCGTATTCATATAACAACGACGGGTCGGTTTCGATATATGACGCGAATGGAAAGTTGATTGGTTTGCAGGGAAAACGCATTTTAACCGTTGATGAAGCGTCGGCACTTGTGAAAGATAACAAGAATACGTTCACATTAAAGTATCGGTAGAATAAGGAATGGATTGCGACGCACTGCGTGCTCGCAATGACGGGTTAAGGGTAAGGAATGGATTCTTCGCTAGCGCTCTTAAATGACAATTGTTTTTTATAAGGAATGGATTCTTCGGCCTAAAGGCTTTTGGATAATGTTTTTTTAGACCCCTAACTCGTGCGATTATATCGCACTCAGGGGTGACAGGAAAGAGGAATGGACCCAGACATCGGACGAACTTCTCCTCTTAGGTGACGGTCTTATGAGATGACTGACATTTTGCTATTTGCAAAGCAGGCATGACAGAAAGAGCAGAAAAATAGGGCTTATTTACCGATACAGAAACTGCCGAAAATTTTATCTAAAATTTCACCGACTTCAATTTGTCCCGTGATTTTGCCGATGGCACGGGCGGCAAGGCGTATATCTTCGGCAGAAAGCTCGATTTCTTTTTCAAAATTAAAGTTTTCAAGGTTTTTCAAACATTCCGTTAAGGCTTCGCGATAACGTGCGCGTGTCATAAGCGCGCTTGTGTTGGAGCCGATATTTTCTTTAATAAAAGCTCCTATTGAAGAAAATAATTCATTGATACCTGCGTTTGTTTTGGAAGAGAGGCACAAAATGTTTTTATTTTCAAATTCAGAACACTGTTCAGGTGTTATTTTATCGGCTTTTGAGGCAATAAGCCACAGGTTGTTCGGATGCTTTCTTTTTAAGGCGTTAAAAATATCGGGCTCTGTATCAGAGGCATCAAAAAGCGCTAAAATTAAGTCAGCCTCATCTATTTTTTCACGTGCCAGTTCAATTCCTTCTTTTTCAATCGGATTGTTTGTTTCGCGAATGCCTGCCGTATCGGTTAAAATAACGGGATACCCGTTAACATCAAGCCTGATGTCAACAGCATCTCGGGTGGTGCCCGGAATATCTGACACAATAACGGCTTTGCGCTCGGTGATTGCATTGATAAGGCTTGATTTTCCGGCATTTGTCGGACCAGTGATAACAATATGAAAACCATCTCTTAAACGTTCGCCGAAACGAGATGTTTTAAGGTGTTCTTTAATTTCAGATTTCAGTTTTGAAACATTATCTGAAATTTGATTGGTTAATTCTTTAGGTAATTCTTCTTCCGGAAAATCAATATAAGCTTCTAAATAAGCTTCAATATTTAATAGCCTCTCACGCCAAGAAGAATAAAGATTGTGCAAAGTGCCCGAAATTTGACGCAAGGCTTGTTTTTGTTGTTCGCGTGTTTCAGAATCGATCAAATCGGCCAAACCCTCAGCCTCGGTTAAATCCATTTTTTGATGATAAAAAGCGCGGCGCGAAAATTCACCGGGTTCGGCAAGACGAAAATTTTCAAACTTTGCAAGGGCTTCTAATATGGAAGATATTACAGCGCGCGAACCGTGGCACTGAATTTCGACAATATCTTCACCCGTAAACGAATGAGGCGCCTTAAAATAAAGAACAAGTGCCTGATCTAAAACCTCTTTTGTCAGAGGCGAAATGATAGGTGAAAAATAAGCATATCTTTCTTTGATTAAATGCGTGTCAATCGTTGTCATTTGAGAAATCACATCAATGGCATTATCGCCCGAAACACGAATAACAGCCACGCCTGATTTGCCGTAAACAGTTGAAAGTGCGTATATTGTTTGTTTTAAATTCATTTTTTTCTCTATAAGGTTTAACTTTTATTTTCACTATATAAAACTTTTAATTCATATAATTTATCTAAGGCTTCGCGCGGGGTTAAGTTATCCGGATTGAGCTTTTCGAGCATATCATACAAAGGAGAGTTTTCTTTTTTATGTTCTGTTTCATTTGTTTTGATAAAAGAACTGAAAAGAGGCAAATCATCTTCAATATGCGCAATTTTTTGGCTACTTCCTTGTTTTTCAAGCGTTTTTAAGATTTGTTCGGCGCGTTTAATTGTGAGTTTTGGCAGACCGGCCAGTTTGGCAACATGGATTCCGTATGAGCGATCGGCTGTGCCGTCAATCACTTCGTGCATAAAAACAACGTTTCCTTCAAATTCTTTGATTTTCATGGCGTGAAGCGTTAAAGCTTTTAATTTTTCTTTTAACACGGTCAGCTCGTGATAGTGGGTCGCAAAAAGTGTGCGGCAATGATTGATTTCGTGCAAATGCTCAACAACCGACCAGGCAATCGACAGACCGTCATAGGTGGCCGTTCCGCGCCCGATTTCATCTAAAATCACAAAAGAGCGCTCGGTCGCGTTGTTTAAAATGGTTGCCGTTTCAACCATTTCGACCATAAAAGTCGATCGGCCTTGTGAAAGATCATCTGAAGCACCGACACGTGAAAAAACTTTATCGATAATGCCGATATGAGCAAATGAGGCCGGCACATATAGCCCTGTTTGTGCCATAATGGCAATGATGGCGTTTTGACGCAGAAAAGTTGATTTTCCGGCCATGTTCGGGCCTGTGATAAGCCAAATTCGGTCGTTTTCGGCGCTTAAAAAACAATTGTTTGTCACAAAAGGACCATCATGAGTTTTATTTAAGGCGTTTTCAACCACCACATGGCGTCCGTCCTTAATTTCAAAAACAAGGGAATGATCAATAACCGGTCTGACATATCCGTGCTTTAAGGCAGACATGGCAGACGCTGAGGCGACATCAAGTTTGGCATAAATAAGTGCCAGCTTTGAAATATCATCGGCTCTGGCTAAAATTTTAAGCGTTAAATCTTGATATGTTTCAAGTTCCGCATTTAAGATTTTTTCATCAAGTGAAGAGATTTTTTGCTCTAAATCAGAAAGTTCTGCCGTGGTGTAACGAAGAGCATTTAAGACGGTTTGTTTGTGGATAAATTTGCTGTTTTTGGAAACAATGTCAACAAACCTGTTCGGGACTTCAAGATAACGGCCGGCAATGCTGTTATATTTGATTTTAAGGTTTGGAATACCAAGCTCAATACTATATGCTTTTTCAAGATTTGAAATCAGCTCAGATGAGTGGTTTTTGTAGTTTTTTAATTCATCTATGGTCGGGTTAAAGCCATCTTTGATAAAATCGCCGTCGCGCGTTAAGGTCGGCAGGTCGTCATAATCTTTCAGCGCCCGATCAAGCTCATCGGCAAGGGCGCTGAAATCGGATATTTCAGACAGCATTTTTTGAATAGATAAAGGAATATCCGTGACCAGTGTTTTGAAAATGCCGAAATTGTTAATCAGGTTTCGAATTTTCGGGGCATATAAAAGAGCGGTTTTAAGCGCAAACATATCTTTCGGACCGCCTCTTTTTAAGGCCAGTCTCGAAACGACACGTTCCATATCCGTTATTTGTTTCAAATAAGAACGCAGTTCTTTTTGAAGTTCGGGAATATTAAAGAAAAATTGAACGGCATCTAAACGGTTGTTAATTTCGTTTTCATCGGTTGACGGGGAAAGCAGACGGCTTAAAAATAAACGCGCACCGGCACCCGTGACCGTTTCGTCGATATTGAAAAGAAGTGAAGATTTTTTGTCGCCGCCGAACCCCTCAAAAAGTTCTAAATTTCGGCGAGATGACGGATCTATTTCCATTAGATTTGAAGCATTTTGACATTTTAGGTTTTTGATGTGCGGTTTTTCTTGAATTTGCGTGGTGCATATATAATCAAGCAAAACCCCGGCTGCTGAAATTTCAGCCTTTGAAAGAGAACCGAATATATCAAGGCTTGAAACGGCAAAAAATGATAAAATCGTTTTTTTGGCGTTTTCAAAGTTAAAACGATTAAAAGGCAAAACAGTTAATCTGTTTTGATACGCACTTAAAACCTTAAAAGCACTTTGATTGGCGTAAAGAGCATCGGAGATGATAATTTCACTCGGGTTAATATTTGTGAAAAAATGATAAAGTATGTCGGCATAAGAATGTGATAAAACGGGAATTTTTTGAGAGAAAAAATCACCGGTCGACAAATCAAGCCACGAAAAACCAAAAATATCATCGTTTAAGGCAACACTCATCAGATAATTGTTTTGTCTGGCATCAAGAAGCGTGTCTTCGGTTAAAGTTCCTGAGGTGACAAGGCGGATCACTTCGCGTTTGACAAGAGCACTGCGTCCGCGCTTTTTGGCTTCTTCGGGCGTTTCCGTTTGTTCGGCGATAGCTACCTTAAAACCTTGTTTAATCAGTCGCGCCAGATAATTTTCGTAAGCGTGAAACGGAACGCCGCACATCGGAATTTTTTTCCCCTTATAAGTGCCTCTGTGCGTAAGGACTAAATCAAGTGCTTGCGAGGCTTTGACGGCATCTTCAAAAAAAAGTTCGTAAAAATCACCCATGCGGTAAAAAACAAGGTATTCTTTATATTGATTTTTAATGTCAAGATATTGCTGAGTCGATGGATTTACTTTTTCTTCCGATATTGCCATGATGCGCGCTTTTCTTAAATGAATTTAAACTTGCCTTATTGTAATATATTTTATAATCTTGTCTATATTTTTATTTTAAAACGGAGAAAAAGTGTGTTTAAAAAATTTCATATTTTTGAAATTGACCAAAATTCGAATTTTTTATTTAAGATATTTGTGCTATCCGTTCCGTCGGCGATTGTGCTTCTTGTGTTGGCTGTCAGTAATTTTTTATCGCCGCTTTCGGCTATTTTGGCTTATGGTGCGATCATCGTTTTTAATATGCTTCTGATTCTTCCGATTTCGATCGAATTGCAAAAACTGAAAAAATATATCAACAGCCTCGGTGAAGAAGACAATCCGGAGATTATTTTATCTGAAAAAGAAGTGAAAGAAATTGCAAATGCGGCTAAATCGTTACACCAAAATTTCAGAGCTGAAGCAGATGCCTTAAAAGCAAAGGCTGTTTCGGATACGGCGGTTTTGGACACACTTCCTGATCCGATTTTGATGATGGACAGATCAGGCAATATTTTACAAGCCAATACAGCTGCAATAACACTTCTCGGAAATGTAAAAGATCAGAATGTTGAGAAAATTTTTAACTCTGAACGTGCATATGAGGCCATTTCAAAAATAAGAAAAGAAGAAAGCGATTCGCAAAGCATCGCTTTTTATCTTTCGGAGCCGATAAATAAAAAAATGTATGCACACATCAAAAAATTGCCGTGGTCGCCGATTAGCCGCGCGTTTGCCGTAATCTCACTTTATGATTTAACAAAAGCTATCAAACTTGAAAAAATGCAATCGGATTTTGTGGCTAACGCCAGCCACGAACTCAGAACACCGCTTGCCGTCATTGCGGGCTTTATTGAAACACTTCAGACATCAGCCAAAGATGATGAAAATGCCAGAGAGCAATTTTTGAAGATTATGGCCGGACAAGCTTCTTTTATGTCGGATTTGATTGAAAATCTGCTCTCGCTTTCAAGAATCGAACTCTCGCAAGATGAGCCGCTGAAAGATAAAATTGATGTGGCTAAAATTGTTAAAGAAGTTTCAGATGCCTTAAAATTAAAAGCTGAAAGCCAAAATATGAAAATTGTGATTGATATGCCCCAGAAAATTTCTAAAATTACGGCAGACGGGGGACAAATTAAGCAACTTATTCAAAATCTGACGGATAATGCTATTAAATACGGCCTCAAAAATTCTGAGGTGACAATCAGTGTGAAAGTGGCAGATAAAATTCCGGCTTCAAAAAGTATGCATATTTCAAAAGGTAAAGCCGTTGTCGTTTCAATCAACAACAAAGGCCCAAAAATAGATGCCGAAAAACTTTCAAGACTAACGGAGCGCTTTTATCGCCTGCAGGAACATAAAGATCTCGGGATTAAAGGAACAGGTCTCGGACTTTCGATTGCTAAACAAATTGTGATGCACCACAGAGGAAATATCACCGTTTCATCAACAAGTAAAAACGGTACGACTTTCAGTGTTTATTTGCCGTTTAACCCGAAATAAAAGCTTTCGATAAAAGACATGATCTCAGTATGTTTTTTAAGATGTTGAAGTAAAAGCCAGCTTTTTCTGGGGGATAAAAACAGTTTCGGAAAATAAAGTCTTCTGCTCAGCAGCCTTAAAAAATACATATTAACGCCGTATATCCAATCGTTTTTTTGGAGATGAAACGTTTCGGTAAATTCTTTGAAAATTAAAGAAAATAATTTTTTATTGTAGCGCCAGACGCTGTGTTGCAAAATAAGAGATAAGGCAAATTGTGCTAAATCTTCAATGGTATACCCAAGGCGCATCATTTCAAAATCAAGCATGATTAAATGGCCATTTTTTAAGATAAAATTATCGGGTTTTGTGTCGGCATGAATGATGACAGGGGTTGAGGAAAGAGTTGGCGTTTGCGAATAAATTTCTTCGACATAAAACGATATTTTCGGTTCAATAAAGCGAAAAAATGAGTGTTTTTGTTGTTTTAATTTTTGTATGTTTTGAGAAATTTCGGATACTAAATCACTCGGTTTGATGATGGGTTTTAAAAATGAAGCCTGCGCCGGGGGACAAGAGGCTAAAATTTGTTCGCTTTTTTCAAAAGAAGACAGAATCGGAAATGAAAGATTTGAAAGCGATAAACGGTGTCCTTCAATGAAATTTGCAAGTAATAAAATATGGTCTTGACAGATATAAAATTGATTATTGATAAAATGAGGTGTGTAAGAAAAATTAATTTCTTGTAAAAAGCGATCAATCAAAAGAAGTTGTTCGGCACGATTTGTTGAGATATCTGAAAGAGGAAAAACTTTTAAAAGATAAGAACCTTTTGGAGTGTCAAGACGATAATTTTTTGAAGTTCCGCCACGATGAAGCGGGCGAATTTTTTCAATTAAGAAATGTAAAATTTCGGTTTCGATATATTGTACGATTGAGGGTTTCAGCATGGTTTTTTTTATATCACTTTTGAATGGATTGTAAAATGAAAAGTTTAATTTGTTTCAAGCATTGTTTTTTTAAGAATATCAGACGTTAAAATTTGAGGCAGAATTGTATATTGTTCTTTTGTGGCTCCTTTGGGGTAAAAAACATATAAGGGGACACTGCTGCGAGAATAAAATTTAAGAGCTTCATATATTGAAGAATCTTTATTGGTCCAGTCGGCTTTGAAAAGCTTGATGTTTTGATTTTTAGAAAGCTGGCGAAATGATTGCGTGTCTAAAGTTGTTTTTTCATTAAACAAGCACGTTAAGCACCATTTGGCCGTAAAATCAATGAAGACGGCATCGCCTCGATTTAAGGATTCTTCAAGTTTTTGGATTGAAAAAGGTTCAAAAGAGTCTGTTTTTGATGAATTTGAAAGCTCATGAAAAAGAACCCATCCGAGCCATATAACCGTCAGCAAAATCGGCACAGATAAAATGTATTTGAGGCGTTCCATCCACTTGCCGGGGGCAGGGAGGATCTTTTTTAAGAAACCGGGAAACAATTCAAGAAGTGTGAAAGGAAGCGCATAGCCGAACCCTAAGCTTAAAAAAATCGGAAAATAAACAGACGGTTTTTCAAATAAAGCATAGCCGATGGCGGCGCCCATAAAAGGACCGGTGCAGGGGGTGGCTATCAGGACGGCAAAAAATCCGGCTAAAAATGAGTTGAGAGATGAAGCTTTTGTGAAAAAATTGATAAAAGGCATTTCAATTTTTAAAATGTTCCATAAATAAAGCAAAATAAGGATGAATAAAACGAGGATGAGAGCAACAAATAAGGGGGATTGAAGCTGAAATCCCCATCCTAAATAAGCGCCGCTCTTTTTAAATAAATATAGTACAAAACAAATCGATAAAAAGGAAAGTAACACCCCACACATATATAAAGCGCCGTTTTGAAAACGTTTGGAAAAAGAAGTGTCCGAAGAGGCTAAAAACAGGGCTTTGAGGCTTAAGACAGGAAAAACGCACGGCATTAAATTTAAGATCATACCCCCGATGAAAGCAAGCAAAAGAAGCCACAGAAAATGAGGCGTTTGTTGTATAACGGGGGCGATATAAACCTGATTTTGTGTGCGTATGATGACCTCATCCGGCAAAACGGGGTTGATTAAATCCTCAATAATGACTTTGCTCTTTTTGCCTTTTTTGATTATTTTTTGTTTGGAATCCGTCGGGATAATATCGGGGCTGGCAGAAATGAGAGATAAAATATCATCATCAAGTGTTATATCTAAGAATAAGTGACCGTTTTTGAGGGTTGCTTCAATAGGTTTTTCGAGTTTTTTCGGAAAAGTTTTTTCAGCTTTTTTTTGCGTTTTTTCAAACAAAGGAGATGTTTCTTTTAAGATATCAATTTGAAGTTCTTCGGGAATACACTCGTCTTTGCAGGCAGTCCAAGAAAGAAAAAGAGACGGGGTTTTAGTTAGCTCAGAAAGATGAAATAAATAATACGCTTCGTTTGAATAACCGTATTGTGTTAAAATTTCTTCGTATAAAAATTCTTCAGGCACAGATGAGGCAACAAAAAAAGCTTTGGCATTTTGAAAATTAAATTGCGTCGGCACACCGGCATCTCCGGGGTTTTGCCACGAAATATGCCAACCGTTTTTTAAAGAAAATTTGAAGAGAATGTCAAGTGTTTCGTTTGTGTTTATTTTAGAAAAAGATTCGATTTTAAGTTTGTTGTTTTCAAAAGTAAAAGCATTTGCTTTTGAAATAAACAACAAGCAAATCATGAAAAAAAAATATATGCCGTATCTTATACTTTTCACTTTTTAACCTTCTTTTGGAAATATAGTCATTGATTTACTAAAAAGTGATAAAGATTTTTTTAAAAAAGTTATTTTTTCAATGTTCGGGCGATGGTTAAGGTGTCAACGCTTTGGGCGCCTGCTTTTAAGAGTGTTTTGGCGCACTCATTTAAGGTGCTGCCCGTTGTCATCACATCATCGATTAAAAGAATGCGTTTCCCTTTGATTTGATTGGGATTTTTCACGGCATAGGCATTTTTGATGTTTGTTAATCGAAGGTTTTCACTTAAAGCCGCTTGAGGCTTTGTGTGGCGGATTTTAATTAAGGTGTGCGGTAAAACTTCAACATTAATCAGTTTTGAAAGGTCATAAGCTAAAAGAGCGGACTGATTATATTTTCTTTTTAATATTCTTTGAAAAGAAAGCGGCACCGGCACCATCACATCTACGCCTTTTTCGAAAATATCGGCTCCGGCTACTTTGAGCCACTTGGCAAAGAGTTTGGAAAGAAAAATTTTATCATTAAACTTAAAATCAAGTAATGTTTTTTTGGAAAAATCATCATAAACAATACAGCTTCGATGAAGCCGCGTGATGGGCTTTTTTGAAAGGCAATCGGGGCAAATCAAATGAGAAGAGGAGGCTAGCTCTGTTCCTGTTTCAAAAGGTGTGCCGCAAATTTGACAATATGGCGCACTGATAAAATGAAGCTTTGAAAAACATTCGGTGCAAATGCTGTGTTCGCTTTCGATAATTTTGCCGCAATAAGCACAACGATTCGGTAAAATCAGATTCAGAAGTGTTTTAAGTATTAAAATCATATCAAATTTTTTAAGGCAAGGTGTAAATCATCGATGTTGTCAATCACGGTTGCACCGGCATTTTTAAAAAGTTGTTTTTTATCTTGGGCCGTGACTTTGCCGTGTGTCAAGATATCGCTTGCATATCCCATATCGTTTTCTTCTTCAAAGCCCGTAATATAAACAATCAGCGGTTTTTTATTTTTCGCTTTTTGATAAAACTCGGCAGCTTCTTGTTCGTATGTGGCGCCGGTTGTGCCGATTAAAACAACGGCTTTGGTTTGCTCGTCACTGAAAAATAAATCAAGCAAAGGATTAAACGAGGTGCCTGCAATCATATCGTCGCCGATGCCGATGACGGTGCTTTGCCCAAGTCCTGCACGATTTGTTTCTAAAATAGCTTCATAGGCAAGTGTGGATGAGCGCGAAATAATACCGATGGAGCCTTGTTGGCATATTCCTTCGGGAAATACACCTAAACAGGCCTCATTCGGGGTAATGATTCCGGGTGTGTTCGGGCCGATAAAAACAGCACCGCATTTTTTGATTTTTTGATGAATCTCTAAAATATCTAAAATCGGTACACCGTACGCAATGGAGACAATCAGTTTGATCCCCTCGTTTAAGGCTTCGAAAACAGCCGACTTAACACTGCCCGCCGGCACAAATAAAAGACTGGCGTTCGGGTGTGTCTTTTGAGCTGCCTCATGAACGGAAGAAAAAACAGGGACACCGAGATAAGATTTATCGCGTGCATTGGGCGAAACGCCTGCCACAACATTTGTGCCCATGGAAATGACGCGTCTGGTGTGAAAAGAAGATTGAAGCCCCGTGATGCCCTGAATGAGAACGCGTGTGTTTTTATCTGCTAAAATAGACATTCAGTTGTTCTCCTTCATGGCTTTTATCAATTTATCGGCGGCGTCTTGAAGGCTGTCGGATGTGAGAAAATCAAAGTTGTTTTCTTGCAAAATTTCTTGAGCCATTTGTTTGTTTGTGCCTTCAAAGCGCGCAACAAGAGGCATGTTAAAACCGATTTCTTTAGAGGCGGCAATAATGCCGTCGGCAACCAAATTACACCTTAAAAATCCGCCCAAGATGTTAATTAAAATGCCTTCAACCATCGGATTTGTCATTAAAATTTTGAGGCTTTGTGCAATTTTATCTTCGTCAACACCGCCTTTGATATCTAAATAACAGGCTGTTTGATAACCGAGTTTTTCAAGATAATCACGCGCAGCTAAAGCAGGTCCGTCGCCGTTGACAATAAGCCCGATTGAGCCCGTATTAAATGTGTGATATTTAAAACCGCACCTGTTGGCACGCAAAACGTTTTCATCGACTTCATAGTCATCGTGCATCAAGACAACATCGGGGTGCCTGAAAAGGGCATTGTTATCAAAGGATATTTTGGCATCAAGCGCGATAAATTCATCGTTTTTGGTGATGCCGACCGGATTGATTTCAAGCATGGTGGCGTCTAAATTTAAGAAGGCTCTATAAAGGTTTTGAATCAATGTCGTGAGATTATTGTGGTATTTTTCACTCAAATTCAAAAATTTTAAAATTTGTAGTGTATCTTTTTTTTGTACGCGGTGGTTGAGATGAAAGTGAATGCGTAAAATGGATTTTGGATCGTTTTTGGCCAACTCGACAATATTATCTGTGGCCCTTGAGACCAAAAGAGTAATACAGGCTTTTATGCGATTGATGACAAAACTTAAATAAAAGGTTCGTTTCGCCACGCAAAACTCTTCGATATAGATTTTACTGACAAGTTTACCCTCTTTTCCGGTTTGGGGAGTCACAAGAGTATTGCCAATCATTTTTTCAGCAAAAAGGGGAATATCATTGAGTTTTTGAACAATACAAATGCCTGAAAGATTTTTGGTGTTATCTGATGTGAAATGTCCCGCTTTGCGCGCGCCGGACTGAATTTGAGCCTTTAAAACAAAAGGACCTGTTTTTGAAATTTTTTGCGCACGGCTTAAAGCCTCGCTCGGAGTATAGGCAATGGCGCCGTTTGGTATTTTGATTTTATATTTTTTTAAAAGTTTTTTAGCCTGATATTCGTGAATGTTCATTGTTGTTGTGCTTCTGCTTTTATAGCGTATAAACGGATTTTTTCCACCATGGAAAGCATTCCGTTTCTGCGAGAAGAACTTAAATGTCCTTCCAAGCCCAGTGTAGCAAAAATTTTTTCAACTTCAATGTTTTTTATTTCATGAATGCTTTTTCCGTTATAAATGGCTTTTAAAACATAAATAATACCGCGAACCATCATGGCATCACTGGTGGCCTTAAAATAGAATTTGCCGTCTTTGATTTCGGGCACCAGCCACACTTGTGACTGACAACCCGTAACCTTAAATTCATCTGTTTGAAAACAGGTATCCAAAGGTTCTAATTTTTCACCCAAATCAAGCAGGTATTGATATTTATCTTCCCATGATTCAAGAAAAGAAAAATTATCTGACAGTGTTTCAATATTTTCCATCATCCTTATCCTTATTAAAATATATCTATCATGGCGCGGCCTTCTTCGGTCATGCGGTCAATGGTCCATAAAGGTTCCCAAACGATTTGAACGGTTACTTTGCCCGCACCCTCAAGCGCAGCCACGGCTTCAGCCACTTGTTGCGGTAAAATACCGGCAACGGGACAACCCGGCGCTGTTAAGGTCATGTTGATGTGGACATCGCCATTATCTATAAGGTCAATATCATAAATGAGCCCCATGTCATAGACATTGACCGGAATTTCGGGATCAAAAACACCGCGAATCGCTTCAATTATTTCTTCTTTTGTGGCTCTCGGGGCGCCTTTTTCAAGCGCATTTCCGACCGTGACGCGATAATCTGTAGTTTCTGTCATCGCTTCTAAAAGCTGTTCTTCGTTTTGATTTTCTTCCATGTTTTTTCCTTTGTGCCTTTTATATCCCAAACAAGTCAGATGTCAAATTAAAAGAAACGATCTGCTTTTAAAAGAGCCTTAAAAAATAAGTCAATGTCTTCTTTTAAGGTGTACATCCCAAAAGATGCACGAGCAATGGAAGAATAACCCATGCGGTGAACAAGCGGTTCGGCGCAGTGATGTCCGACGCGAATGGCCACATTTTCGTGCGACAATATAAATGATAAATCTTGAGGGTGAATGCCTTTATAATCAAAGGATATAACACCGCCTTTGTTTTTTGCCGTTCCGATGATTTTAAAATGCGGTAGCTCGTTTGCTTTTTGGTTAAAATAAGTTAAAAGCTCTTTTTCATATGAAGAAATGTTTTCCATCCCGATTTTAGAAAGATATGATACAGCTTCGCCTAAACCGATAGCCTCGACAATGGCCGGTGTGCCGGCCTCAAAACGAGCCGGTGGCAAGGCGTAAGTTGTTTTTTCATATGTGACTGTATCAACCATATCGCCACCTGTTTGATAAGGGGGCATATCTTTTGAAATTTCGGATTTAATGTATAAAACACCGATTCCGGTCGGTCCGTATAGTTTGTGGCCGGAAAAAGCCAAAAAATCACAATCAAGGTCTTGAACATCCGTTTTTTGATGGACAACTCCCTGACAGGCATCAACCAAAACTTTGGCGCCGACTTGATGAGCTTTTTGTATGATTTGACGAATGGGAAAAATGGTGCCCAAAACGTTTGACATGGCGGTAACGGCAACCAATTTGACATTGTCTTTTAATGATTTTTCAAATTCTTCTTGTAAAAAATTCCCTGTATCTGAAATTTTGAAAACCTTGAGTTTTGCACCCGTTTTTTGAGCGACAATCTGCCAAGGAGTGAGGTTGGCATGATGCTCGGCTTCGGAAACTAAAATAACGTCGTCTTTTTGAAGATTTTCAAGACCCCATGTGTTTGCGACCAAATTAATCGATTCGGTGGCATTGCGGGTAAAAATAATTTCATGAGAAGATGAAGCACTGATGAAATTTTGAATGCGTTCTCTCGCGTTTTCATAAAGCGTTGTGATTTCATCTGCCAGAAGATATTCGCTTCGATGAACGTTAGCATAAGAATTTTGATAAACGTCTGTCATTTTATCAAGAACGCACTGCGGTTTTTGAGCAGATGCCGCGCTATCGAGATAAACAATAGGTTTTCCGTTTTCTATTCTTTTAAAAATCGGAAAATCTGCGCGAATTTGATCAATGTTATACATAACTAAAACTCCGTTTTCGGGGTAATTTAGCAAAAAATAAAAAAAATTCAATATCTATATATATCCTTGGATATAAAACAAATGTGAATCGTTATGTTATTGATTTTTTTAGTAAAATATGTTATAGTTTTTTAAAATAATGGGAGATAGGGTCATGAGAATACGATATTTCTACGTTTTTTTATTTACATGGCTATTATCAGGCGAGGTCTTAGCTGCTTGTACATGCACAACCATTGCGACAAATGAAGCCGGACAAGTCACAAAGGAAGATTGCGGAGCATCTTGTGGTGTGAAAGAATACCGTTATGACGGAGATACGAGATATACGACAACCACCAAAACAGAGTCCGGGAATATCGTGATCAGAGAAGAAACGCATATTAAATCTAAAAGCAGCAGCACATCATACAGCGTTACAACAGCATACAAAGAAACAGAATATGATGCACAAAATAATCCGAAAAAAATTGAAAACAGGTATTATACCCTTACAGAATCAAGTACGGGAACAAAATCATCTTCTTTAGCTTCGGGTGTGGTGATCAGTAATACTTATCAAAACGGTTTGCTGGTATCTGCAACAGAAACAAATAAAATCAGGGGCTCAAGCGGCAGTTTGGTTAATGAGGGAACCAGAAATAAAATTACATATACATATGATGATAATCAAAAACTGATTTCAAGTGAAAGTGTTTTACAAGTATCGGTAGGTACAAATAAATGGGAAGAAGCTGATCCGCCCGTTGTGACAACAAATAAGTATGCCTCAAACGGAACTTATGAAACATATGTGAACGGAAAAATGACAGGAAAATACAATGCAGACGGTACAGCATATTTAGCTAAAAGAATATATACTGTTGATGAGGCTACAAAAGCTATTCGTAAAGGTGGTAAAAATTCTTTTTCCATAAGGTATCGTTGAGTTTTTTTATATAAACACAATTGAATTTAAGAAGATGCTCATTATTTAAACCTTAAAAAATTTTTCAAGGGTTTAAAATGAGCAGAAAAAAATCTATCGGACTTATTTTTGTTGTCGTTGTTGCCTTTTGGACGGGCGTTTTTTCGTTTTGGTTTTATCAAAAAAAAGGTGTGGCAACTTTATATCAATCAAACGAAGAGGAAATCGAGCTGAACACGGCAGATGTTTTAGCGCAAGATGCGGTTTTAAGTAAAAAATATGTGGGTTATGTGACACCTGTTCATGAGGCTGTTATTCAGCCGTTTATCAGCGGATTTATCGAAGAAATTAACGTAAAAGGCGGGCAAAATGTGAAAAAAGGCGAGATACTTCTGATCTTAAAGCAAGACGAATATCAGGCAAAAATAAAAGCCGCAAAAGCTGCACTTGAACAGGCAAAGGCAAATTTAAAAAACAAAGAAGTGTATTATAGGCGCCTTCAAAAGGCAGGCAAGGCCGTTTCGCCCTCGGAACTTGATGCGGCTGAGGCAGATTATTTGGCCTCGCTTGCCTCTTTGCAAAGCGCCGAAGCGGATTTGAAAATTGCAGAAGTGAATTATGAATATACGTATATCAAATCAGGTATCAGCGGGGTCACAGGCGATGTGTCTTTAACGAAAGGAAATTATGTTTCGCCGCAATCAAAGTTACTGACTGTGATGCAATTTGAACCCATCCGAGTTGTGTTTTCCGTTCCGAGCAGCGAGTACCGAAAAGAAATGAAAAAAACAAAGCCTTTTGAGGATGAAAAAATTTTTTTAGCATTTGAAAATGGAGACATCTTTCATGAAGAAGGGGCGTTTCAATATACCGATAATGCCATTAATCAGGCAACGGATTCCATGGCTGTTTATGTGGATTTTAAAAATAAAGAGCACCTCCTTATTCCGAATTCTTATGTGACGGTTTTGTGTTTTGAAAAATTAAAAAATGTGGTTTTGGTGCCTAAACAATATGTGGTGATGAAAGACAGCGGGAATTTTATTTATGTTGTGCGAGGCGGAACCTTAAAACAAGTTGAAATTAAAATTTTAGGAACAATCGGGGAAAATTTTGCTGCTCAAAATGTTTTTGAAAATCAAGATCAAATTGTGCTTCAAAATGTCAATCCGGCCGATTTGGATAAAAAAGTGAAACAAAAAAAAGAGGCTTAGATGTTTGCAAAGTTTTTTATCGACAGACCGCGTTTTGCTATTGTTGTGGCGATTGTTATGGTGCTACTCGGCACGCTTGCCTTATTTGTTTTGCCTGTGTCGCAATATCCGGAAATTACGCCGCCTCAAATTGTTGTGACGACAAATTATTTGGGGGCAAATGCCGAGGTTTTAACAGATACCGTTGCTATTCCGATTGAAAATCAGATGAACGGGGTGGAGAATATGCTTTATATGTCATCGACGTCTGATGACAGCGGAAAATATACTTTAACCGTGACTTTTGACATCGGATCTGATCCGGATATTTCGCAGGTCAAAGTTCAAAACAGACTCCAGCAGGTGACCTCAGAATTGCCGCAAACGGTGACTGAACAAGGAATTGATGTTTCAACGCGTAACTCGAATATCTTGGGTTTTTTGGTTTTGCGTTCGCCGGGCGGAACATATTCAAATCTTTATTTAAGTAATTATGCCTATGAAAATTTGAAAAATCCGCTTGCGCGTGTTCCGGGGGTCGGAAATGTGCAGATTTTCGGTCCGCAATACAGTATGCGTATTTGGATTGATTCGGATAAACTGACAGCTCTCAATTTAAGCAGTACGGATGTGATAACGGCAGTTCAGACACAAAATGTTCAGGCCTCGGTTGGAAGTATCGGGGCAATGCCGTCACCTGAAAATAACACGATGGTTTTATCACTGACCGCCAAAGGGCTCTTAAAAAGTGTTCAGGACTTTGAAAATATTGTGATTGCCACCTCAAATGAGGGCGGAATTGTTCGTCTGAAAGATGTGGCACGTGTGGAACTCGGTGCCGATTCTTATTCCATACATTCTTCTTTTAAAAATGCGCCGGGGGTCATTATTGCTTTAAATCAAACACCGAATTCAAATTCACTTGATGTGATGAAAAGAATTAAAAAAGAAGTCAAAGAACTTTCAAAAAGTTTTCCTTCCGATATGGTTTTTGAAGTGGCTTATGATTCAACAAAATATGTTTCGGCGTCGATTAAAAGTATTATTGAAACGCTTGTCATCACATTTTCGCTTGTGGCGATTGTGACTTATTTGTTTTTACAAAACTTGAAAACAACGCTTATTCCGCTCTTAACCATTCCGGTTTCATTGATTGCGACATTTATTGTGATTTATTTAATCGGGTTTGATATTAACATTTTAACCTTATTTGCTTTTATTTTGGCTATTGCGCTTGTGGTGGATGACGCAATTATCGTCGTTGAAAGAGTGGAGTATTTAATGGAGCACGAAAAATTAAATGCTTATGACGCCTCGGTGAAGGGTATGAAAGAAATTTCAAGCGCCATTGTCGCCACAACGTTTGTTTTGCTTGCGATTTTTATTCCGGTCGGTTTGATGGCCGGTATTACGGGAAAAATTTATCAACAATTTGCGGTGGCGATTTCAACATCCGTTGCTTTTTCTGCGCTCAATGCCTTGACGCTTTCACCGGCACTATCGGCCGTTTTTTTGAAAAATATTGATCTGAAAGGCCGAAAAAACAGATTTTTTGAAAAATTTAATGACCTTTTATTTAAGGCGGAAAAAATATATGGTCGTTTTGTGGCTTTCTTTTCAAAACATTTGTTTTTAACGGCAGGCAGTGTCATCGTTTGTATTTTGCTTATTTTTTTAAGTTTTAAAATCACGCCGGTTTCGTTTTTGCCTGAAGAAGATCAGGGAATTATTTTTGCAAATTTACAACTGTCTGAGACAGCATCCCTTAATCAAACAGATGAGGCCTTAAAAGAACTTTCAAATAAGGCGATGAAAATGAAAGGAGTCGATTTTGTGGTCAGTGTGGCAGGTTACAGCCTGCTTGGCGGACAGGGCGAAAATGTGGCGCTTGCCGTGATCGGACTTGAAGATTGGGATAAGCGAAAAACAAAAGAATTGTCAGCTTCTTATATTACAGATTTGCTCTCAAAGGAATTTTCAAAAAATACAAATGCCTCGTTTAACTTTTTTCCGCCACCTGCCATTGCAGGTATCGGTCAGGCCGGCGGGTTGAGTTTTGAGCTTTTATCGCTTGACGGGGCTTTGACGCCTTCTGATTTATATTTGAAATTGCAGGAACTTTTAAAAAAACTTAATCAGCTTCCTGAAATTTCGTATGCTTTTTCAACATTTAGATCAGATACGCCTCATGTTTATTTAGATATTGATCGAACAAAACTGGAGAGTTTTGATGTGCCTGTTTCAAATCTTTTTCAAACACTTCAAAATAATTTGGGCGCAAGATATATCAATAATATTGCCTTAAACGGACAGGTAAATAAAGTGATTGTGCAGGCTGATTTTCAATACCGAAAAAATTTGGAAGATATCGGAAATTTATATGTGACCTCGAAAAACGGCAATCAGATTTTGGTGAAAAATTTTATCAATCTTTCAACATTTGTCAGCCCGAAAATAATAAGCCGGTATGATTTATATACCTCAGCTTCGGTGACCGCGCAGGCAAACGAAAACGTTTCAAGCGGAACGGCGATTGATTTGATTGAAAAAACAGCTCAAAAAATTTTGCCGAGCTCTTATAAAATTGCATGGACGGGGCTTTCGCTTCAGGAAGTGGAGGCCAGAGGGCTGGCCGGTATTTTAATCGGGTTGGCACTTGTTTTTTGTTATTTGTTTCTGGTGGCGCTATATGAAAGTTGGCTTTTATCATTTTCTGTGATGTTTTCAACCGTTTTTGCCATTTTAGGGGCTTTTATCGGACTTCATCTGATGGGGCATTCTTTGAGTATTTATGCGCAGCTCGGGCTGATTATGCTTATCGGGCTGGCGGCTAAAAATGCTATTTTGATTGTGGAATTTACAAAAAATTATCGTCAAGCAGGTTTGAGTATTGTTGAGGCTTCCGTAAAAGGTGCGACCGAGAGGTTTCGGGCGGTTTTAATGACGGCACTGACCTTTATTTTGGGTGTTTTTCCGATGCTTGTGGTCAAAGGTGCGGGAGCTCAATCGCAACATGCCATCGGGACTTCGGTTTTTTATGGGATGATTGCGGCAACATTTATCGGTATTATTTTTATTCCGGCACTTTTTGCTTTTTTTGAGAGCATCAAAGAAAAATTCGGTACACCAAAAAAAGGGGCAGAAAATGGTTAAAAAAATAATGTTTATGATGTTTTTTCTTTTGTCATGCACCGTCGGCCCGGATTATCAAAAAAAAGAAATTTATGAAGATCAGAAAATCGCTCAAAATTTGGAACTGCGTGGTCAAAAAACACAAATTTCCAAAGATTGGTATCTGATGTTTCAAGATGAGGTCTTAAATCATTTAATTTCAAAAGGTCTTCAAAACAGCCCGAGTGTTTTGGCTATGGCCGAAAAATTAAGGCAGGCACGCTTGGTTTTCAAAAAAGGGCAGGCTCAATATATGCCGATGTTTAATTTCAAAGGGGGATACAGTGATGAAAAGGTGAGCAAAAATATCGGTCTTGCCGCGGATTCGGAATATTTTTCAGCCGGATTTGACGCCGTTTGGGAAATTGATATTTGGGGTAAAGGGCGGCGCCTAAACGAGCAAAATTTAGCAAACCTTTCAAAAAGTTATTATACGCTTGCCAATATGAAAGCTATTCTTTCATCTGAAATTGCCAAAACATATTTTTTAATGAAAACAGCGCAAGAAAAAAAACGTATTGCGCAAAATAATTTGAAACTCCAAAATGATATTTTTCAGAGCATTGAAGATAAATTTAAAGCAGGCCTGACAGATGAAACAAGTTATCGCCAAAGCCTATATCTGCTTGAAAAGACAAAGTCTTTAATTCCGCAAATTGATGCGCAAATTTTAGCTTATCAACATTCTTTGGAAGTCTTGACGGGAACGTTGCCGCAAAATAGGGCAGATGCGGCGCTTTTTTCATCTGCTTTTAAGCCAAAAATTCAATTTGAAACCAAACAGCTTTTTGATTTGCCGGTGAATATTATCCGCTCACGACCTGATGTGAGGGCATCAGAGCAAGCTTTAATTGCGCAAAATGCGGCTGTCGGGCAAGCCATAGGTGCATTGTATCCTGATGTTTCAATTTCAGCGCTTGTGGGGTGGGCAGCGCAAAACGGGACGGATTTATTTAACCACAAGAGCAATACATCTTCGGTTTCGCCGTCTGTTATCGCGCCGATTTTTCATTTCGGGCAGCTTCAAAATCAAATTGAAATTGAAAAATCAAAATATAAAGAAGTTTATGAAAATTATAAAAGTACAATCTTAAATGCCGTTGCGGAACTTTCAAATGCGATGGTGCAGGTTAGGCAAGAATATAAGGCAAACGAACACAAAAAAAATTCTGTTTTTCAGATGAAAAAGGCTTTAAGCGGACAAAGACAAAAATATGAAAGCGGTTTGATTGAGTATTCGGCTTTGCTTGAAAGCCAGCAGGATTTGCTTTCATCCGAACTGGATTTAACCGAGAGTTTGGGCAATATATATACGGCCATCATCGCTTTTTATAAAGCAACAGGCGGCGGGTATAACGAAAACACTTTGGCTGTTGGAAACTAAAAAGCACTTTACAAATCACCCAAAATAGAGCATAATAAACTTGATAAGCTGATAGCTTATTGTGTTCAACAAAACACAGCAAGTACGATACTCCTTTTTGATGGGAGTGAATGAAATAAGGCATTTTTGCACGAATAAGTTCGGCTATGTACTTGTAGCTTTTGTTGACTCCCACTTTGGAATTTTTTCAAAGTGATTTTTTTTATTTATTGAGATCCCGAAATAAATTCGGGATGACAAATCGGGAGAAAAGTTATGAAAACGAATCGAATTTTAATACCAGGCTTTATGGGAATAATGTTTTGTTTTCAGGCGTTTGCGGCAGATACGGGATCGTGCGGAAAAAACTGCCGATATACATACAGTAACGGTACTTTGATTTATACGGGCACGGGACCAAACAACAGCGGCGTCATAACAGAAATAAATCGATCTTGTTGCAATGATTATGGGCTTTCAGGCGAAATTGAAAATATCATTATTGAAGAAGGTATTACAACTATTCAAACAAACGGATGGGGCGTTGTGAACGGAGGAAACGGTAAAGGTTATGTTAAAATACCGAGTACAATGACATCTTTGCCGTTGAATGCTATAGGAGGCTTTTTTGAGACAATTGAGATAAATTCAAAAAATCTTGCAGTCGGGGATAGTGCATTTAAGTTTAGAGGTGATGATGTTAAAATTATTTTATCAGGTGATGCCGATATTAGTTTTGATCGGTATGCGTGCTATGATAATTCGCATAGTAATGCGATTTATCCAGATAAATTAACGATATTATGTAAAGGAAAACCTCAGGAGTGCTTAGAGAAGTTCGGTCATGCTCTTGATTCTATGACAGGAACAATTAGCGCAGACTATTACAAGGGCTTGAATGAAGATGGCAATTGGGAAGTGTGGAGTGACAGTGGAAAGGCAGTTTATGCCGATTCGAGCATGCAGAAGTTAATTGCAAAATATGATTTTGACGGAAATCAAATAAAGCCGAAACGTATTTATACTGTTTTGGAGGCTGAGGAGGCTTTGGGGAAAAATAATAGGAATACGTTTAAGCTAAAGTATCAGTAGGAAGAATATTGAATGGATTCTTCGCTTCGCTCTTAAGTGACGGTTTTTTTTATATTTTAGATGCCTAACTCGCGCCTTTGGCGCTCAGGCATGACAGAAAAGAGGAGAATAACGGTTCTTTGGATCTTCGGGACAAGCCCAAAGATGACGAGAAAGAGGATAAAAAAGGAATGGATCCTGACGTCACGCCTTTCGCCGTTCCTCTGGATGACGGTTGTTTTTGAGACCCTTGAGCTCGGATATTGATATTTTAAATAAGGGTATTATCTTCTGCTTAAAGGAGATAATCATGAAAAAAATAGGGATATTTTTTGTTTTGTGGCTTATGGCTTGTACTTACGGAGCAGGCGTTAATGAGAGTTTGACTTATCAATGTGGCGGGCAGATTGTGGATCTGGTATTTTCAGATGATGAAACGATTGTTATCAATATAAGCGGGCAAAATTATGTTTTAAATCAGGTGAATACTTCGGTTGGTGAGCAATATATGAATGAAGAACAAAATATTATGGTTGTTACAGATGGCAATGACGTCTACGTCACAATCAACGGCGTTTCGTTTCCGCAATGCGCGCAAATAACAAAATAAAAAAACCTCCTTATCGGAGGCTTTGTGATTATTGTAAAGGCGGAATGTTGAGCTGAGCAATGGCTCCCGGACGAATTTTAACGCTTGAATAACGCATGTTGCCCGTTTCAATTACAAAACGTTGACGCCCTGTGAGCTGCGAAGCTAAATCATAAAAATCGCGACCGTTTAATTCTTGACGTTGGGGATTCATGACGTATAAAACACACCCTTGCATTTTTTCGGAAACACCGCAGCGCGCACGTCCCTTCGGGACTTCAGGGTTAATCACAACGCCTTGCAAGCCGTTTTGGACGACTTGATCGCCACCTTTAAAGAAAAGTGCGCCGATAAAAACACCGACAAACAAGCAAAGAAGCGCAATCCAAAGAACTTTCTTTTTTTCTATGGTGCCGTATAAATATGAAGAAGATGAGGCGTAAGCTGTTTGATCGGTTTGATTGTAGGCATAAGGGTCATCCTGCACATAATTTTCTTGAGGGGCATATGTGTTTTGAGCGTTCATTTGAGGCTCATAGTATTGCGGGACATTTGCGCTCATCTGAATGTTTTGTGTATCAGACGGTTCGGCCGATTCGTAGGTAAAAGGGGTGTTATCATATGAGGCATAGTTTTGAGCGTTTTGATCATTGCCTTGCATATCATATGAGGGATTTTGAGGAGCTTGAGAATAGATGTTGGGCGCGCTTTCGGTGCTGATCGGTGTGGCATGTTGTTTCGGACGTTTGATTTTTCTTAAACGTCTGTTGCCAACGATTATTTCATCACCTTGATTATAATTTTCAGGCATCTTTTTCTCCTTTATAAATTGTTCTGTATCATGGCAGATGTTTTCATTGTTTTAATCAGGCGGGGAACCATGAAAACAACTGTTTCGGATTTGGGTTCTTTTTGACCGAATAATTCGCCCGGCAACCCGATAATCATAAAGTTTTCGCCAAGTTCATTTCGAACGGAAAAATGTGTGAGTTGACCATCTGTTTTTTCAAGCGTGATGTCAGATGAAATATGATTATCGGCTTCAACAGAGGCTTTGGCCAAAACGGAAAGTTCCGATTCGGGGCAGGCCATGACACCGCATTTTCCGACATCAAAACGAGATAACCATTGATTGGGGACAATAAATTTGCCCTCTGAAACAACTTGGACATTGGCTTTAGAGCCTAAAAACTTTTGAAGCGTTTTGATGTTGATGTCGTTTGTTGTGGTTAACACGCGACCGATCACACCTGTTTGTGCCGTTGTGATGCTGCCGAAATGAAATTCATCTAAAAGTGCTTTCCACTCGACATCGCACCCGTCAAACGGCGTGATTTTGAAAACACTGACATCATAAGCAACAAGTATAGGATTTTCTTCAAAGTATTCAATTAGTCTGGATATTTTGTTTTTTAATTCCATATCCGCATTAAATGTGACGGAATATTCTGCCCAGTTGGTTGTGATGTTGGTTAAACCGGCACCGCGCAAAACATCTAAAAGCCCTAAAAGAATCGGGCGTGTTTTCGGAACATAAACAACGTGATCGGCGCGGCGAGATAACGTCATCAGCTTTTTGTCGGCATCGTATGAGTAAAAAACACCGGCAGCTTCGGTCATCATGTTCACAATATCGGTTAGTTCGCCTTTTAAATCTTCGCCGGAAATGGAAGCATAGGGCGCATCCTTGGCTGTTAAGGTGATTCCGGCTTCTTTTGTTAATTTGACAAGCGCTTGTTCCACAGGCATGGTTTCAAACGTAAAACCGGTGACTTCAAGTTTCGGTAAATCATCGGAGACCTTAACGGGCATAATCTTAAATGCCGTGTTGTTAAAAGGAAGCGTTAAAATCATTTGCTGTGTTTCGCTGTTAATATTACAACGAAGGGGCGTTTCTAAATCAAGCGCATTGGCACCGTCAGGGGTGCGAATGGACATTTCATGCGGTTTTTCAATTTTAACATTAAGTTTTGAATAACTGTCATCTGCTATTTGAGCTTCACTTGGGGCAGTTGTGTGACAAGCTGCTAAAAAACTCAAACATAAGAAACTTTCAAACAAACGTTTCATTTATTGTCTCCCGTATCTTCAAAGGTCGGCATATTTTCTGCCTGACCGCTCTCTTTTAATAGTTTGTTGACGACATCATCGATGTTCATACCGGCACCGGCCGTCGGATCATCTGTTTTGCTGAATTCGCCTAAAGCATCTTTCATTTTAGAAATTTCGTTCGGATCTTGTTTTAATTTGTCGGGTGATGTGTTGCTTTCAAGTTCTTGCTGGTAAACAGCTAAATTTTGTTGCAATGCATTGATTCCGCCGGCAATCTTGCGCTCAACATAAGGGTATAAGGCCGGTTTTGCTAAAATATAATTTCCGGTGTCGCAAATTTCTTCTAAAACATCTAATACGTAACCGTAAAAAGGATATTCTTCTAATGCGATATTTCCCATACGAATACAACGTGCGGCAATACGCGAAATGGTGCGCTCGTAATAATCTCTTAAAAGAAGATAATTATCAATGTGCCAGATATCTTCTTTTGTGACGACGGATGAATTTTCATTTTGTTCCATGTTATTTTCCTCTTACGGTTCTAAAATAAACGAGTATCAATCATTTGTAAATGACTTTTTTTATGCTTTATCCTCTTTGTTGTCGCTGTTAAGCTGATTGACAAGAGAATCGGTGTTTTCCTGATTTTGATCTGCAAACTGTGCAAGTAGTGCATCTGTATCCATTGCGTCTTCAGGCGCAGATGTGTTGCCATTATAGTTATCAGCAAACTCTGCAAGCAGGGCGTCACTGTCTAAGTTTTCATCAGAGACCGGTATATTTTGATCATCAGGGTAAGAAAACTGACTTAACAGAGAGTCGGTATTATCGTTATTTTGATCAGTATATTGCGCAAGAAGAGCGTCACTGTCTAACGCTTCATCTGAGGCCGGTAGATTTGGATCATTTTGAGAAGCAAATTGATCTGCAAAGTTCAGATTATCGTTATTTTGATCAGCATATTGTGCAAGCAGTGCGTCACTGTCTAACACTTCATCTGAGGCTGGTAGATTTGGATCATTTTGAGAAGCAAATTGATCTGCAAAGTCCGGATTATCGTTATTTTGATCGGCATATTGTGCAAGAAGAGCGTCACTGTCTAACACTTCATCTGAGGCCGGTAGATTTGGATCATTTTGAGAAGCAAATTGATCTAAAAGATTATCCATATGATCTGTTTCACTTGAAAAAGGCGTATCTGTTTGATCAGGGTTTTGATTGATTTGGGTGTCATAGTTGAATTGCTCGTCCGGTAAAGAGGAGTCTGATGTGATGTTGTAAGAATCACTTGCAGTATCATAAGAATTGATATCACTTGTCGTATCTTTATAAGGTAATGGATCTTGAGGGGCTACATCAGATGTGTTTGTCTCTTGGGGTAAAATTGTATCCGATGGCTCTTCAACATATTCCCATTCACTGTCATCATCGGAATCATCATCGGAATCTTCAATATACTCCCAATCCCAATCTTCATCGTTGTTGGAAGAATTTGAAAGTTGTTCCGTATTTTGTACATTAGAAGAGAATTCTGAATTTGTGGGCTGATTTTTTTCTTCAATCGGTGGTAAATCGTTGAGATCAGATTTTAAGGTTTCTGTTTGTGAATGGTCATTTAAGGACACAGGCGTGTCTGTAAAATCATCAAGCGAAACAGGTGTTTGGTCTATTTCAGGTACTGTGTTTTTTTCAGAAGACGATTTAAGCGTTGTGAAAATCTTTTTTGTTAAATTAAAAATGCTGTTTTTTGTTTCAGAACCTGTTTCTGAAACACTCGAATTTTCTTTTGTTTTTTCTTTTAAATCGGTCGATTTTTGATTATCGGAATGATTTGTTGCCGATATGGAAGAATCTTGTTTATTGTTATCCTTATTCTTTTCTTTCTTGTCTTTTTTATCTTTTTTCTTATTTTTTTCGTTCTTTTTATTTTCGAGCGCGCTTTCTTCTTCGATTTCTTTTTCAACTTTTTCTTCAATCGGATCTGAAGCAACTTGCTTGTCTTGTATGATATCTTTTTCTTGTTCATCTTCCGGTTTCGGCGTTGGTTTGTTTTCCGGCTCATCTAAAACAGGGTTTATGTTTTTTTCAGCTGCAACGGTTTGCACGGCGACAGCTTGGGCACTTAATGCTTCTTTTAAGGTGTTTGCAATATTTTCTTGAGAACGCACCATCATTTCAAAGAGCATTTCCATATCTTTAGCATGTTGAAGCTCGTTTTGTTTTAAAATACTTAAAATATCGCTGCTGATGGCATTACTGCTTGCACTCACTTCAGGATTTTGAACATTTTGTTTGATATTGGATTCTTTTTCTTTGGTTTTCACAGATGATTGAAAGTTATGATCAACTGATGGTTTGGCCAAATCATAGTTTTTGAAAGATGATTGAGTGTGTTTTTGATTTTCTTTTTCTTCAAGGTTTGCAATATGGTCAATTAAAATTGATCCGCCGGGCAGTGTGCTCAGTAAAATGCGTATGTTAGATGGAAGCTCTAATAATGAATCATCGAACTCTTTTTTTCTTTTATCGTTAAAAATATGAATTTGATGGAAAATATTAAGGTATCTTTGAGCAACTAAAATGGGATCTTCGTTGCCTTCATGGGTCCCCGTAAATTCTGCATCCTGGTTTAATTCATCTGACATATTGATTTGCCTTTAAAATATAGCTTAAGCCCTACATGACAAGCATATTAGTGAAATAAGGGTAAATTTCAAGTTAATATTATAAAAAAAACACCTGTGAAAAGGTGTTTTTTTATCTTTATAAGTCAATGGCAACTACTTTGTGTAAGTTTGTCAGATTGCTGTTGTCTATTTCAATTTTTTCATCCGGATTGAAACGCAAGCCGTAAAGCTGTCCTTTCTCATCTTCTCGGATACAAATAAACATTGCCTCTTCTTCTGAAATGTAATACAACGCAATGTCTCCGACGCTGACGGATTCTTGCGGATCAATAAATAACACAGCACGATTGGAAAGAATATTGCCAAGTCTTCTGGTACATAAATTGACGGCATAGGCATCACGCTTGTTCATTAAACGGAAAGGACAAACAACTTCTTTGGCTTCTTCATCATCCATATCAATCAAAATATTTCCGTTGCTTGAAGGAGTTCCGAATACTTTCATTAACGGCATTTCACCCGTATAAACACCATACATGGAAACATGGCTGCCTTTCGGGGTGGCAAGAGATTTGTATTTAGCGTCTGTTTTTTCCATAATCTCATTGAGCTCGCCGGCGTCTTTTAATTTTTGAATTTCTGATTTTAAGGCATCAGGAGCTAAAGAAAGGGCTTTAGCGATATTTTTAAATTCTTTGTCGGATACTTCACGTTGGCCCATCTCAATACGGTGATAAACAGATAATGTCATATCGGCGTTTTCGGCAACTTCAATAAGCGTTAAATCACGAATTGTTCTTAAACGGCGCAAAGCTGCACCTAAAACTTTTAAGCCGGCATCTGTGTTGATTTTGTTACGTCTTTCTTGTTCACGACGCCAACTTTGAACAACTTCTTCTTTGGAGTTTTGTTCGTTAACATATAAATCTTGCAAAGAGCAATTTGTAAGCTCGGCAACGGAAATCAGTTGTTCCTGGCTTAAACGGCGATAACCCTTTTCAATTTTGGAAACAGCAGATAAACTGACACCTAAATGGTCGGCCAAAGCTTGCATTGAAACGCCTTTTCTCTTTCTTTGGAGCCTAATCTGATTTGGAAAAATAATCTCTTCCATAACAACCTCTTTATGACATTAAAAACTAACTCATATTAACATTTGTCAAAAAATATGCAAGACAAAACTCAAGAAAGTAAACAAAAAATCATAAATATAAAATTTTAGCTTCCAGAATCAGGATTTTCGTTTGTTCCTTCCCAGCGGCTTCTGTATTCTTCACGCTGTTGTTCTTCTTGTTCGCGACGTTGTTCTTCTTGTGCACGTTCTTCTTGATCAGAAATCGCAAAATTTAAAAATTCTTCTAAAGTTGTTTTTTCGTGCTTGTTTCTCTGATTCTTACGCTCATTTTCTTGTTTGGCAAAGGCAACGCGATCTTCATCCGTTAAACCCCACATGGCAGAATTTGGATCAATGGAGGGGGCAAATCGGCCAAGCTGACCGCCAAAGTTCATCAGGTTTTGAACACTGCTGTTACGCACAAATCGCTCATCGAAATTGTAGTGTGAAACAGCCTCTTTCCCCTCTTGTTTGGTCGTGGTACGCCGGACAACACCATTGTCGGTAATTTGTGTAATATTACCGTTTTTATCGGCCGTTCGCATGTGTATGAGCATTTGTCCGTTGAGAATTTCGCTGGTAACTACGGTTTGAGAACCATCGTTATTTATTTGTGTGATAATGGTTTTGCCGTCTTGATGAATGGTTTCGCGCGATTGAAATGAATTGGCAATATCCATATGCCTGTCTTTCATCACGGTGTGCATAATAGCCTCGTTCACCAGTTCTTGGGATAATCCGGTGTTTTGTCTTAAGTTTTCAATTAATGACATATTCAGTCTTCCGTCACGCTGAACAATATACTTATCGGCATCCGTTTTGAAAGCAAAATCGCGATGGACAATGTTGCCGTTTTGGTCTGTGACATTGCGAACTGCAAAAAATTGATCTTTTTGAACTGTATCTTGGAATTTGGGCGCACCTGACAAATCTGTTTGATGATGTGCCCCGTAAGTGTTTGCAAAACTTTCAAGCTTGCTTCCTTTAGACGCAAGGGAGGCAAGGATTTTTGCTCTGAGAGATGCTGTGGATTTAGTCATCTCATATCCGCCAGCTGCGTTTTGCTTGATGTTCAGTGTTACTTGGCGTCCTCTTAAATTATGATGTGTGACATTAGCGCTGATGAGATTATGATTTTGATCAAACACTGTTTCGTTAAAGCCCCCGGAATGATTACGACGCGAAATCACCGTGTTTCCATCGGCATCGGTTGTTTTTTTAGCAATCACTTCGCCTTTAGCATTGGTCATGGTGATGTTACCGTTTTCATCTTTATTGATGGTTCGTATAAGTTCACCGTTTTCGTTGAAAATTTGCTGTGTTTTTCCGTCGGCAGAGGTCGTTTGACTTTGACCGTTTTCAAGTTTCCCATTCAATAAATCTTCAACTTTTGCGGTGTTTGATAGGGTATTTGATAAACGTGCCTGATTAACTAAGCCTTGCGCGGCCCCTTTGATTTGTTCTTTAATACTGTGTTGTTGTTCGGAATATGAAAATGAGCCGTCTTTGTTGAGCATGGCAAAGCGCGTTGTTTTATGTGGGTTTAATTGATCAAAAAGTTTGTTTCCTTTGCCTTGACCGACATCTAATTTGTACCCGATAATATTGCCTTGATCATCTTTAATGGCCTCACCGTTCTTTTTGACATTTTCCATCTTTTTTGCTATTCGGCGATTGCGGATAGGTGTGCCGATATAATAGCCACCTGCTGCCCAGCCGAATTTGCCTAGCTCTTTGCCTATGCCTAAGACGCCGCCGGAGCGTTTACCCGTTTCTTCATCTTTACCGCCTAAAGCTACTCTTTCAGCCGCTTGGGCAAAGAAACCGCCTGTTTTACGGCCAATATCTAAATCCGGCGCTTTGGCAAATTCACCGGCTAATTTTGTTCCGTTATCTAAAAAGACCCAGCCGAGTAAACATATGGTCATTAGTTTAATAAAATTTACACCCCAAAAAGCAAGGCCCGTGAGCGGACTGACGATTTTTTTATAATCCGTAGCGTACGCATCAAGGCCTGAAAGGAGATCTTGCGTGGCTTGCAAAATGATGTATAGAATAATACTTAAGAAAACAAATTGGAACATGGCGTTCATAAAGTAATCCCATATTTTTTTGAGGTATGAGGCTTGTTTTGGAAAGGCCCATGCACCAATGGCTGCCGGCATTAAGGCAGAGGCAATGGCCATGTTTAAGACGCAATCAATCAAGCACCATGGAAACGCCAAGACTAAAATCAGGCCGCCAATCATCAGAAGAAGACCGGTTAAGACATAGCCGGGGTTGGGGAGCATACCAAAAATAATTTTTTCGATGTACACGCCGATACACACAACTTCTCTGCCGAATGCGACAATTTTCCAGACACCATCTTGCATGGTCTTGATGGCACATAAGATGTTTTGCCCCATGGAAACGGGCAGTGCGCCTTGTGATTTGTCGGTTAATTCTTTGTCATATCCCATTAAACCTTCCATATAAGAACCGGAACATTTGGTTTCAGTGGAAATGGTTTGAGCATAGGCCATTCCTGTGTTGAAAACAGGGGCAAGAGTTAGTCTTAAAATATGAGCATAACTGACACGTAAAATCAAGACAACAAGCAAAACACGAAAGGCCTGAACAAGCCATTCTTGAATCATCTTTGAGGGTTTAACGGCTTGAAGTGCAGCAATATTTTTCAAAACAAATAAACCGGTCCAGAGCGCAAAGAAAATGACAACGACGACCGCAATGCCGCCGGCTAATGTTTGATATGCTTTTTGTGCCAGACGACTTGCCGTGTTAAATAAAACCTTAAATATAGGACAAAAATAGCATTTGTCGCTATCGGGCATATATTGGTGCCACTCACAGTCATTATTTGTTGTTTGAGCCATGCCTTCGCCTGCCGGAGTTTCGGTAATACCTGCCGCGTATGCAACACTTTTGCTTTGCTGAGCCGCGTCGCTTAAGGTTTCACGCGGTTCTCCCTCTTTTTTATCAAGACATTCTTCTGTTGAATAATCTTCAGATCCTCCGCCGCAAAGACTTTGAATATCTTCACATAAAGGATCAATTATGGATGATTTAATTGCTTGGTAACCTTTTGAAAAATCGCCGCTGTGAATTTCAAAATGAAGGTGCGGACCATAAGGTTTACAAGGACCGTCCGGATAAGGATAGTCGCAAAGGGTGTTTGTGGCTGTGTGGTAGTTTGAACCGCCGACATGTCCGATCGGATCGCCTTTTTTGACATGACCTCCTGTTTTAATGTAATCTTTTAAGTGAAGATAAACTGTGACATATTTATTATCACAAGAGCCGGATGAACCTTTGGCCGAACACTTACATGCTTTGGTGTGTTCGATCATGATGGCACGTCCACCACCGCCTAAGGGTTTTGCCCAGACGATGTTGCCGTCAGCCGCGGCTGTGACAAGTGTGCCGGCATCGGCAGCATAGTCTGTGCCGAGGTGATTACGCGGTTTCGGGTTGCCACCGGCACCATTTGCACGATAACAGTTTGTTTCGGCAACTCTGTTAATTTTTGAAACAGGCATGGTATCTAGGCACGAACATGACTGCGCATTTCTGTTCATAATACACGCCGTGTCGACATCGTTTCGTTTGCCACTCGGACATGTTTTTTCAAGCTTGCCGCCGGAAGTTGAAAGCGTACATGTCCCGTTTGAACAATCTTTGCCGCCGCAAGAATCACCTGATGAAGAACGAGATGAAAAGTCAAAAAGCTGTGCACAGGCCAAATGGCTGTTTTCCACCATTAAGAACATGAAAAACAAAGAAAAAAACAAGTAATGTGATTTAATTTTTTTCATAGTTTTATTCCTGACTTTCCTCTTTTTCTTTTTTCTCTTCCCAATCTGCCCATTCTTTTTGTCTTAAGTATTCTTCATTTGCTTTGGGTTTGTTGTTCTGCATGGCATCGCCCGTGCCTTCTAAAATTTTTCCGGGAACTTTCCATACATTTCCGACACCTTTAAGGAATTTATCACCGTATTTTTGAGTGTATGCCTCTCCATAATCTAGGACATTTTTGACGACAAATTTGGTGCGCCTATAACCATTTCTAACAGATTCACGAAGATCTACACCATTTTGAAGAGCTTTACTTGAAGCATTAATTGCTCCATTAACAATTATATCCGGTGTTTTTAAGGCAGCATTAGCAATTTTTAAGTGGGTTGTGGAAGCGACCGACGCAACTTTCGATGCAGTTCTGTAAAAACTTGTTGCTATGTTACGGCGAATGCGTTTTTGTGCCCAATTAACCCATCCGTCTTCAGATTTTTCAGCTAATTTTCCATTATTGATGCGATCAACGTTTCTGTTTGCCCAATTAGCAATTTTTTGAGTTCTTCCTTCCAACATATTACTGAGTTTTTCTGAACTTTTATGGCGCCATTTGGCTAATTTATTTTCTGAAAACGCTTGTTTTATTTCTTCTGCTTTATTGTTAATTTTTTGATTTAGATCGTTTAGAGGACCTTTTTTAAGCAATTTTCTATCAAGCGAATCCTTGAGAATTTCAAGTTTTTCATTTGCCTCTTGTTGATTTTGAGCATGCCACTCGGCAGCTTTTTGAGGGATATCCAGCACGCCGGAATTGTTAATGGCTTGCCTCAAAGCTGACGGATTGGCGTTTCTTTGTGCTTCATTTTGACGAATCTGGGCATTGATATTGTCTATATTGTTTTGGTAATTTTCTTTTTTTGTTTGTGCCTGTTGGGCAACAGTTTCGTTGGCAGCATTTTTTTGTTCGGCAACGTGTGCTTGAAAAGCTTCTCTTCCCTCGCCGGAGAGTATGGCTGAACCAAGGGTGCTTTTAAGCCCGAATTTAATATTATTACCTCTTTGCTTAAAATATTTTTCTACGGAAGCGCCACCGCTTCTAAGATTTGCTAATGCCTTCTTGCTTGTTTCTTTCGGATTTCGAATGGCAACGCCTGCCTGATGTATACCGCTTTTGATTTGATTATGATATTTCCCTTGTATGAGTTTTCCGGTACCTGATACAACGTGTCCGCCTAAATTGTTTACAACATCACGTGTATAGGCGGCCACAGGTGCCACGGCTTTTTGTTTGACAAAGTCAACGCCTTGGGTTGAGAGCATATGCATTGGTGAGGCTTTTGAGCCTTTACCAAACATTTGATCGGGGAAAAATTTGTCAACATAATCCGGAATGGTGGATCCAATCATTTTCATGCCATAAATGAGGACAACAACAATAAGTAAAAATGTACCGGAAGTAAGTGAAAATGTTTCAGAAACAAATGTCGTTTTATTGTGTGTTAAGGCATCCATAATAGGTGGAAGAGCACCTAAAGCTTCAATCAGCATATTTAATGCATAGGCGGTTGTGATGGAAAGAAAAACAAGAATGCCGGCACTTTTTAAGAAAACACTGATACAAACCATGAGTTTGTCTTTGGTCCATGAAAACGGCCATAAAGCAATTGCAATCGGCAGAACGATAATTGAAAAACCCAATTTAAATGAAACATCTACAATATAAAACGTGACACTTAACACGAGCATAAATCCGAAACAATAAACAATTGCACCGCAAAGCCATATCGGAATGTTTGCCCAATCAAAAAGATGGATACCTAAAACTGTAGCCTCCCACGGATCACCATAAACAGCATGACACATTAAAGTATCTCCTAAGACCTGGATACTTATCAGGTTATCCGAAATATTTTGAACGCTGTTTGAAAAATTATTTAACAAGCTTATGGGGATAATACTGCCTTTTAAGGAAACATCTTGGAATGTAGGCTTAGCTTTTGCTTTAAGAACTGCACATTTACTTTGTTTTTCAGACCTCGAAAGAGCATAACCCTCAGAAGTCGGCAAAACAAAAAAGGTTGTTAAAATAAGTAAAAGAAATATGCATATCTTTTTAACCACCGCTTCCTCCGTTGATATATGTTTGTACTATATTGTTTCCGAGTGCTGAAACGGAATCGGCTACATCAATACCCATTTCTAGAATAGGAACGAGTGTGTAATGTAAAATAGTGGACATGCCGGAATTAATAATCACAAGAGCCAATACAACCTTAAAGCATTGAACAAAAAATTCTTGCAAAAGTTTCATCGGTTCAACGGAAGTAAACGCTGTGACATTTTTGAAAACAAAAAAAGCCAGCCAGATCATCATACACACAAGTGCAACCGCATTGGCTGCCTGCCGGGATATATCATAGGCATGGGAAGCTGCTGTGATAAAGGCAGAGATAAGAGTTTTAATAATAATGCAACCGTAACAGGTGGAATATTTTATAAAGAAATTTGACGCAATACACTGTTTGCCTCTTCGGTGTGAACCTTCTATAAGACCAAGGTACCCGTTGTAGGTGTCACCTGAAATACCGCCATCTTTTGCATGTGAACAATCACCCGAAGGTTTTGATGACGAGCAATAAAAAACTTCTTTGTGCTTTTGTTGAATACACAGTGTCCACATGTTACATTCCCACTCATGGCATTTATAACATTTGTTGTCTTTTAGATTACACATGTTCATATCGCCATCATCCTTCATACCGCATACAACTTCGACTTTTCCGCTTGAGGGATCGGGCATTAAACGCTGAGATAAAGCAGGTTTTGAACTTAAGATTAACAAGAAGAGAAGAATATGAAAGAAGATATGTTTCATTTTATTCTCTCCCTGCCAGTTTGTTCATGCGCTCTTGCATTTCTTGTTTCATATGTTGAGCTTTTTCATGAATCTCTTTTAACTTTTGATTTTTATCAATAACGGATGTAAATACTTTGCTTGCGCCTGCAGTAAAGGAAGAAAGAACTTTTTTAGCAGCAGAAGCTGCCGCTTTTGCAATTTTCTTTTGGAAATCTGTTCCGGCACCGCCGCCGACAAGTGTGCCCGCTAAGGCAACCGAAATTTCAATACTCTTTAAAACCAAAAATCCGATTAAAATGAGTGATAATGGCATAATCCCGGCATCAGTAAAGTTTTCGGTTATAAAAAGATCGTAGTTGTTAAGTATAATCATTTGCATTGCGGCCAGCGACATAGAAACCATAATGGCTATAAATGCCATAATAGCCGCCGAATTTAAAACTGATACAAAACCTGTTTTCGTCCATTTTCGGCTGAATTTGAACGGATAAGCCATAATAAAACAAGGAAGAAGTATTAACATAATTGTCATGCGGAAAATACTATCGATGATATAAAAAACAAAATCAAGTTTTACAATAGCAAAAATGGCAAATAAAATAATCCCGCAAACAACAGAGGATAAAGAGGCAATACCTAAAAGTTTTGTTGCAAGTTGAAAACCGATGTTCATACGATCGTTAACCGCACAGGTCAAACACTGCATCATAAAAGAAGGACCTTGCGGAAAATGATTGGCATCGACAACTTCCAAAGCAGGAGGTTCGCATACAATCGGTTGATCATAAATGAGGCAAAAGCCGTCTTCTTCGTTTCCGAGATATATACCGTCGCTATTACCGCCAAGTTGCATTGAATTTAAGACAGCCCCTCCATATTCTAAAAAAGCGTAGTATATCGGAAAAACGAGTTTATTTAAGACAAACATTAAAAATCCGGTCTGTGAGGCCAATATACCGCAGACAAAGCACGTGAAAAACATACGCGTTATTTCAGTCCAGACTTCAGAAATGTTTTCAGGAACAACCGATGAAACGTGTTTCAAAAGTCTGATGGAAAGCCAGACAGCAAAGGCCATCATCATAAACGGCATGGCACTTTTGGTCACTTTCGGGTAGGCGGCCATGGCTGCTTTTCCCATAACTCTATAAAACGCACTTAAGATGGATGCTTGCCAACAAGTACGTTGCTGCTCATCCAAATCACTTTCTTCGCCGGCAACAGGCTCATCTTTAATAAGCCCCTCGTCGTTACAAGCTGTTAACATCATAACGGAACAGACAATCATTAAGATTGTTCTTAAAAATTTGAATATGTTTTTTTTCTGTTCCATGTTTCCTCGTTTTTATTTTTTGTATATTTGTCAGATTTGAATGATATTTTATGTTGTCCCGCCGGAACCACCTGAGCCTGAGCCGGAGCCACCTGAGCCTGAGCCGGAACCACCTGAGCCTGAGCCGGCAAATTTAGCACGCGCTGCATCGTTTCGGGCTGCGATTCGATCTTTTACACCCTTCATTGCACCTGTGGCTCCCGTGACATCTGCGATACCTTTTGCGGCACTCGTTGTCGCGCGTTTGGCTACTTGAGCTGCCAAACCACCAATCTTACCACCGATGTTTGTGCCGCCTGAGGTACCTGAAATATCATTAGCTAACTGATTAATTTGTTCAATCAATTTGAAAGCAAAAATACATGAGGCAATCAATACTAAAAATTTACCATTACCGAAGTCAAAAACACTTTTTAATTCATCGACCCTATCACTGTCAATAAGATCCATCAGGTCATCTGCTGTCATACCGCCACCGCTTAAGGCCTGCATCACCAGTTCGGTAGTAAGCGAAATCACAAGCCCCATCATAATAAAGTTAAAGGCTGTGTTCATAAAAATATCCCAACCGGCTTTGGTGTATTTTGCTGTGACCTTAAACGGCCATGCGGCAATTAAAAAAGGAAGTAACGTGCAGAAAATACCGAAACGCACAACCGAGTCTAAAAGATAAAAACAAGCAGCCAGTGAAATCATCCAGCCAAATCCGTACACAACAAGGCCTTGGATAAACATACTGATGTCTATCAAAAATTCAGCAGCACGGTGTGTCGAAGCGCACATTAAAGCGGTTCCGACAGCAGGGAGTGTTGCGGTTGAATTGCTGAAAGTTTTAATAGCACCTTTGACCTGAGCCATCAAATCTACAGAAATGACACCTTTTTGCATTTCAGATTTAGCAGCTTCTGTAGCACTTTGCATGGTGCTTAAAGCCTCTTCATCAATAATGGTCAAACCAAACTCAAGAGAAGCTGACATTAAAGGATTGATGATATAGTGATAGGCAAAATTGGAATTTGTCAGAAAAAGCGCTGCAACCAAAGCCTTGAATGCCTGAAATAAAATGCTTTGCAGATATTTACCTGTATCTTGCTTTGTCAGCGCGGTGACAGTGATTAATGTTTGATAAGCAATAAAAAGCGCCATTACCACGATCACAACGTTTCGAAAACTGGCAGCAAGAGCACTAAATGAGCTGGTCGCCATGGCTTGATCGGTGTTTAAAATGACCTGAAACACAGGGCAGAGAATACATTGACCGATGTCAGACATAATTTCGGGTACTTTACGGCAATCGTCAGCAAAGACTTGGCCTGTGTATAAAAGTGCCGTTGTAAATACTAACATAAAACAAACAAAAGACAAAGAAGATAAAGAACATCTCTGTTTGATGTTATTGATTATACTGTTTATTTTATTTTTCATGTTCTTTATCCTTGTTTTGGTCTGCTCTTAAAAAAGGAATACCAAGTACCTTTACAGCTGCCGCGATGGCAATACACAAAAAGATAAAGCTTGTCCATATAAAAGCGGTACTTGATAAAATGTCAAAAACCTTAAACCGAATTAAAAGTAAAACGGCTCCGAAAAGTAAAAATGTTATCAATACCGATTTCATGGCGCAATCTTTTTCCTAGTTTTAACTCATTTTATCATAAAATAAAAGCAAAATATGTTAAAGTATTTTTAAAGTTTTGGAAAAGTCCCCGTTTTTAAAAATTGCAGGCATGCAAAAATCAAATTTTGATTATTCAAAATATTAAAATGTTTGTTTGGAATAGTTATGCGAGAATCGCTGAAATCCGTTTCTTTGAGCTCGGAAGGAATATCGATTCCCTGGTAGCGGTGAATAAGAAACTGAATGATTTTTTGCCAATATGTTTCGCAAAAAATAAGCCCTAATGATATGTTTTTAGGTAAAAAAGGGAGTGTTTCAACTGCGCTTGGCGTACATTCTTTTAAACTGGGGCCTAAAATAAAATTCATGATTTTAAAACGTGACAAGAATGATAGCGTTTCACTGCCTGTGTTTATAGGGTTAATGTTAATAACTTTGTCAACGTTTATCCGCTTGTTTTGAACTAAATCAGATGATAGCAGGTGTCGAAGCAGTAAACATCCAGACCCGACAGTTATAAAAGATATTGAAGTAATGTTTTCTAAGTGTGTTAAAAAGAAATCAAGTTGGGCGAGGTGTTCCTTAAAGCTTTTTTGCCGTGACGGATAATTCATCGCCACACAAGCGATTCCTTCTTTGTTGAGACTCTTAAGTAATGAGCGAAAAATGTTTTTGTTTTGCCCCAAACCATAAAGTAAAACAACTAACGATCCTTTTTGAGGCTCGATTTCGTAGACTTCAATTGCCGTGATAAAAGCTTTTTGGCATGCCTCAAAAGTACCGCTTGCACGACAAATGTCCCAATGATCAAGCAGACGATATTTATGGGTTCTGAAATGTCGTTGAATGCGCCATTTTTGGTAATAAAAGACGTCTTCCCAATATTGTCTTCCGCCAAGTGTAAAAAAATGAAAACTCATACGATTCTCCCGATTCTTTTATGTCAAAATGTGCCTTACGATATATTGTATCGGGCATTTTTTTGATTTTTGAGGCCTAATATACATTATTAAGGTTAATAAAAAGGAAAGAGGATATTGTTTTTTAAGTAAAGGAGTATATATTTTAAAAGTGTAGGGTTTAAAAATATATTATCGAAAAAACAAGCACTTATAAAAAAAGTGAAAAATTTTTAAAAAAGCGCTTGACAAGGGAGAGATAAGGGGTTATAAGGCGGGTCACGGTCTGCGAGAGCGGGCTGAGTTATAGAACAGAGTAGA
>DFFP01000011.1 GCA_002372275.1 Alphaproteobacteria bacterium UBA3773
GTTTGATAGAATCAACAAATACGGTTCATATCTTGATTTAGATATTGAACATTACATCATCTCGTCAGGCTATGAAGAAATTTTAGAGGGGTGCTCCATCAGGCCTTATTTCAAAGAGGTGGCCGGTTGCGCCTTTGCATTTGATGAAAACGGTTTTCCGGTCTGGCCGGCACGCGTTGTGAATTATCAAGCCAAAATTCAATATCTTTCCAAAATCAACAAAGGCTTAAAAAAGCTGGATGATAAAGCCGTCAACGAATACACCCCCGACGAAAAACGCCGGATTCCATATTCACGCATTATTTATTTCGGCGACGGAATGACAGATGTTCCCTCTATGAAACTTGTCAAAACGCGCCAAGGAACAGCCATTGCCGTCTATAAACCCAAGAGCCATAAAAGAGACAGAGCCATCAGCATGCTTAAAAACAACAGGGTTGACTTTGCCCTTGCGGCTGATTATCGCGAAGGAAAAGGCATCGACGTTGCCGTCAAAACGATTTTAAACCGCATTGCAGCCACGCGCGATTTAGAACTGTTAAAACAAGAAGAAAACAAAAAGAAAATAACAGATTAAAGTTTATTTTTTGTTTTTTTAGGCGGTACAGGGTCATACCCTTCCCCGCCCCACGGGTGACAACGCAAAATTCGCTTTATTCCGAGCCATAAACCTTTGAAAATGCCATGAACTTCAATGGCTTCAATCATATACGCCGAGCAGGTCGGCCGATACCGACAACACCCCGGAAAAAAAGGCGAAATAAATTTTTGATAAAATCTAACAAGACAAATCAGAAGTCGCTTCATCGTTTTTTTCTTCTTTTTGACGCTTCGGCGCATCAGGCGAATGATAAATTCCCTGCTCAATCATCGCATTTGCTTTTTTCAAAGCCCATTTCACATCGCTTTTCAATTCTTTATAAGAGCAATGAAGTGTTGAATACCGACCGATTAAAACGTATTCAACATTATTTTTTCCAAATTTCGGAAACACATCGCGTGCCACTGCCCGAAGCCTTCTTCGGATTCTGTTTCTGACAACGGCATGTCCGAGTTTTTTGGTTGTTGTAAAACCGACCTTAAACGGCACTTCTTCTTCACATAAACTTGGAGCCGCCTGAAGAACCGTGGTCGAAACGACCATACGAATCCCCTTGGCGACTCTCAAAAAATCCCTTCTTTTTTTAAGATGAAGAATTTTTTCCATCAATTTTTAAGCAGAAAGTTTTTTACGACCTCTTGCACGACGAGCAGCTAAAACTTTGCGACCGCCGACAGTTGCCATACGTGTTCTAAAACCATGACGACGAGCTCTGACGAGCTTACTGGGTTGATATGTTCTTTTCATTTATTTTCTCCGGTTAATTATTATTATTTAAAACCTTTTACTATAAAAAAAGGTTCTCGGGTTGAACGCTTTGATTTATAATTTTTTTCTTTTTTGCTGTCAAGCAATTTTTTTTATTCCCATCCCCCTTCCACTTTTATGTCACCCCTGAGCAACTTTAGCTGCGAGCCTAAGCATCCTCTCCTATCCTGTCATCCCTCGAGGTGCGCGGCGCGTCACCTCGTCAAGGGATCTAACCTTTAATCGCCCTCGCCTTGGCGCTCAAAGGCGATTCTTCCACTCTGTCATCCTGAATTTATTTCAGGATCTCCACTTTTTCTGTCATGCCTGAGCACAGCTCAGCTGTGCGAACCTAAGCATCTAAAATATAAAAACAATTGTCATTCTGAGCGAAGCGAAGAATCCAGGACAAAAAAGAATCCTTCCCCTTACCGATATTTCAGCTTAAATGTATTCTTCCCAGAAACAACCATCATAGCCTCATCAACAGTATAAATTCTTTTATTTTTAAAACCAATCAGTTTTCCATGTGCATCATAATATTTTGCAGAGCCATCTGAGTTATATTCATATGTATACATCAAATTTCCATGGGCATCATATTTTGCTAAAATTCCATTTTCTCCTATTTGCATGATTGAACCATCATTTCCAATTTCAAAAGTTTTTTCTTCAAAACCATCTCGAACAATACTGGTAAAATCATGAAAATCATGTAAAATATCTTTAATCGTTCCATCAGAGTTGTATACAATATAGTTACCTCCATCTTGTTCATAGCGATTAACGTCAGAAGCACAAAAGCCTTTTTCAATTTGTTCTCCTGTGCAATAAATATTACCCAAGCTTGCGGAAATTATTTGAGGATTTGAAGAGTATGGCTTTACTTGCGGCGGCAAAACAAACGTCAGCTTATTTGTTCCGCTCACGCCGTTATACCAATCTCCGGTAGCTTTATTCGGAAGATATAAATATTCCAAATTTTTACAATTTTCACAAATACCCCATCCGGGAGCATTTGCAGAATCAGGTATGATGAGTTCTTTTAAATTTGTTGAGGCAAAAGCAGCACCCCAAATTTTTGTCACAGATGTGGGAATATGAACGCTTTCGAGTGATGATTCACAAAACGCATGTTCACCTATTGCCCATATTCCATCAGATATCGTCACATTTTTAATATCCTTGTTTTTGTAAAACACACCACGGGTTGGGACCATTCCTGTTCCACTTATTTCGACATTTCCTTTATCATCGATGGTATATGTACACCCATTACCGCATGTATCCATCGCTTTAATGCAATTTCCGGTATTCACACCTTTAACATATCCTTCTTCACATGCTTGGACATGACTATAAATCAATATCATAAAACCTAGTAATGGTACAAAACGACCTTTTTTCATAACACAACATCCTTACTCATAAAGTTACAAAAAAACCCGACTTTTTATTAAAGCGGGCGGATGTTTACAAACCGTGTTCTGTAGACGGCTCGGCTTATTGAGCTGTGAGCCTATTCAGCCGACATCCGCTCATATAAGCAGAAATCGGCATATTTATATAATCGCATGCGATGCGAATCACAGAACAAGGGTTGTAACGCCCGAGATAAGCTTTTGCCTATCCTTTGTTCATTATATGCTTATTTTAAGAAAAAGTACAGATTTTTTTATGTTCTGTCTTTAAAAAAAACACCAAAAAAAATCCCGAGAAGTTTTGCTTTTCGGAATCTGTTTTATTAAAAAAAATTCTGTTATGGATGTTGCTTAAAATATGCTTCCAACGTGTTTTCCAAAAGCATGGCAATTGTCATCGGTCCAACTCCGCCCGGAACAGGCGTAATGTATGAAGCCACATCTTTGACTTCATCAAAGTCCACATCACCATAAAGCTTACCGTCCACACGTGTTGTCCCGACATCAATCACAACCGCGCCTTTTTTAATCCAATCTTTTTTAATCATCTTCGGCTGGCCGCAAGCTGCCACCACCACATCTGCTCTTTGACATATTTCTTTTAAGTTTTGGGTGTGTGAATGCGCTGTTGTCACGGTGCAATTTTCTTTTAAGAGTAACATTGAAGCCGGTTTTCCGACAATCACCGAACGCCCGATCACAAGCGCATTTTTACCTTCCAGCGGAATATTCGTTTCTTTTAACATTCTCAAAACGCCTTTGGGCGTCGCCGCCACAACTGCCGTTTCATCGCCGTTTTGAAGCAACCCGATATTATACGGATGAAACCCGTCCACATCTTTTTGATAATCAATTCTCTTTAAGAGCGCAGCACTGTCCAAACCTTCGGGCAACGGGAGCTGAAGCAAAATACCGTTAACGGTTTTGTCTTGATTTAATCTGTCAATCAAATTTTCAAGCTCATTTTGGCTCACGTCATCTTCAAACAAAAAAAGCTCTGTTTCAATCCCGACCTCAGCGGCTGCTTTTTGCTTATTTTTCACATAAATTTCGCTTGCCCCGTCGTGGCCTGCCAAAATAACGGCAAGCTTCGGGTGCGCGCTACTTTCTTCAATTTTGCGTTTTAAGTTTTCTCTAATTTTAAGCGCAAGTTCTTTTCCGCTGATAATTTCTGCCGTCATTAAATCATATTCTCCAAAATCGAATCCAAATTTTCCGCTGTTGCTATTTTAATTTTTTTATATCTGTCTGTTTGCCCGCCGATGATTTCAAAAGCCGTTTTAGCGATTTTAAGCTGACCGGATAAAAACGCAATCAATTCTTTATTGGCTTTTCCTTTTTCAGGCACACTGACAACATTCACTTTTAAAAACGAATTTCCGTCTGCATCATCAAAAACACCGCCTATTTTTACACACGAAGAGTTAGGCGTTAACCTAACTCTTAAAATGTAACCTTCATCCGTTTTTTGAAAAAAAGCCAAATCAGATGCAGCTCCCGGCCATGGCTGCTAATAACTGACCGATAAAATACAAAGCCAAAAGAAGCACAAACGGTGCCACATCGAAATCGGCAATCGGTTTAATTTTTGAACGGATACGGCTATAAACCGGCTCTGTTAATTTTTTCAAAATTTCCACAAATTTTTCGGCATATTTGTTTTGAATATCAATAATTTTGAAGTGCATCAACCAATAAACAACGATTTCAACCACCACAACTTTAAAATAAATATCCAAAACAAGTGTTAAAGTTCTCAATATCGCAAGCCACAAAGCGCACATATACTTTCTCCTAAAAAAAATTAAAATGCATTTATCATTTGCAAGTCATCTTACACAAAATAATTTAAAATATCCAGCAAATTTTTTTACTCATACATATTTTCTTGAAAAAAAAACGCTATTTTTGTTCCTCCTTAACAGATGTTAATCGATCAAGCAGAGCATCAACAATGTCCGCATAATGATCATAATCTTCACTTAAATCCTGATCATTTTCATGCCCGATTCGAATACCGTAGCGTTCTTTTGCTTCTTTTGAAAGATCTTGACCAAACTCTGCTTGAGATAATTTTTTAAAATACTGATAATAAGGCACAGCCGTATCATATTCCGAGCGAGTCGTTCTTGTTTCTTCTTCCCTGTGGGTTAAAAATTTGATGGATGTGCGCATTTCACGCAATTTTTGTAATTTATAGCGTACAAAGCGCCACCTTTCCATTGCGGGCGCTGTATTATTTTTTTCATACAACCCCAAACATAAAATCAAATCGTTTTCTCTAAAATTGAGCGTATCAAGCAAGTTTTCGCGAAGGGCGGCATCTTCTTTTGTGATAAACCCGTCATTTAAGCATTTTAAGACCTCTGTTGTTTTATTGAGCCAATGAAAATACTCATCAACCGGGCTGATTTCGCCGTTTGAAAAGCGTGCATTTTTTGCGTCCTCAAGCGACATATCGTCAAGTGACGGTTTTTCCAAAAGTCCTGCCAGCTTAAATCTTAAATCAGCCGCATGAATATCCGTTGTCTCGCTATAAATTTTTACAAGTCTCTGATTGGCCCCCAAAACAGCCTCAATTAAAATTCTGTTTTGATCAGTCTCAGACAAATTCGGATATAACACATTAATTTTTTGAATTAAAAGTTCCGGTATTGTTAAAAAACGATCAGTCTTCATCTGTCAAATCCTCTTCAAAAATAATTTTTCCCTGTTCCTGCCACAAAAGATAATCAATGATCCAGCGACCGATTTTTTCGATCTTTTCGATTTCCAAATCAAGTGCCCCACAAATTTTACAAATAAAAGCAACTTCTTCATCACCTAAGCGGTGGTCGACATGCCCCATATAAAAAAGCGATTTTGCAAGTTCTAAAGCAACTTTTCTTGATTTCAAACAATCAATTTCTTCCATCAAATCCGCTGCCGTGGCACGCACAAATATTTTTTTAATATCCTTAACATTACATTCTTTGGCTACTTTTTTGATTTGTGCTTGTTCATTTTTATGGACTTCACCGTCAAGCGCCGTTGAAACCAAAAGTGTTTTCAAAAAAACAATTTTTTGTTCTTCGGTTAATGTGTCCATCACTTTTTGATTTAAATCGATTTTAAGTTCCGTCATTTTAATCTCCATTTTTACCTTATAGCACATAACATTTAAAATTCATTACATTTTTTAAGAGATGTTTATTTTTTTAAGATGTGTTCTTGCATATTTTAATCAATTGTGCTAGCTTGCAAACAATGGTTTTAACAAAAACATAAAATTATATGACTGAAACAAATCGAAAATTAGGCATCATTGCCGGCGGCGGAACTTTGCCGCACCTTTTAATCAAACATTGCAAAGAACATCAAATACCTTATTGTTTGCTTGCTATCATCGGCAATGCCGACGAAGGTTTAACAAAAGAAGAATGCTCATCAAAACAGATTCGCATCGGCCAGGCCGGTAGTGCCTTTAAGTTTTTCAAATCCGAAAAAGTCACCGATGTTGTGATGATCGGAACCATTCGCCGACCGAGTTTTTCCGATATTGTTCCTGATTTAAGAACAGCAGCTTTTTTTGCCAAAATCGGCTTTAAGGCGCTGGGCGATGACGGCATTTTGCGTGCACTCACAAACGAAATCGAAAGTGAGGGGTTTCGCGTGATCGGCATTCATGAAATTATGCCCGAAATTTTGTTTAAACCGGGGATTTTAACCAAAGTCAAACCCGACAAACAAGCTCTTGCCGATATTAAGCGCGGAGTTGAAGTCGGCTTAATTTTAGGAAAACTTGATGTCGGGCAATCCGTTATCGTTCAACAAGGCTTAGTTTTAGGCGTTGAGGGAATTGAGGGCACCGATGAACTCATTAAGCGTTGCGGTTCATACAAGCGAAGCGGCGACGGCGGTGTTTTAATCAAACTTTGCAAAGTCACACAAGACATGCGCACCGACCTCCCGACCGTTGGTCTGCAAACAATTGAAAATGCGCACAATTCCGGCTTAAGAGGCCTTGCCGTTCATGCCTCAAATGCGCTCATTGTTGATGAAAAAGCCGTTATTGAGCGTGCCAACAAATACAAAATGTTTTTAATCGGCATTAACCCGTCGGAGTACCAAAGATGAAAATTTATATTATTGCCGGTGAACCTTCCGGTGACATATTGGCAGCAAGATTGATACGTGCCATGAGCTTAAAATATCCCGAAGTTGAATTTTTCGGCATCGGGGGTGAAGCGATGGAGCGCGAAGGCGTCAAGTCACTCTTTAACATTTCAGAATTAGCCGTTATGGGTTTTTTTGAAGTTATTCCGAGTATTCCGCGGATTTTAAAAAGAATCCGTCAAACCATTTCAGATATCGAAAAAATCAAGCCCGATGCCGTCATCACGGTCGACAGCTGGAGTTTTTCCGCCCGCATTCACAAAATTTTGCGCAAGAAAAAAATCAAAACCAAGCAAATTCACTACGTTGCACCTCAAGTTTGGGCATGGAAGAAAAAACGCGCCCGCACGATGTATAAATATATTGACTTACTTTTAACCTTATTTCCGTATGAGCCGAAATACTTTACCCCTTATCATCTCAAAGCCGAATTTGTCGGTCACCCGGTCATTGAAAGCCCTGTTTTATACGGCAACCAAGATGAGTTCAGACATCGCTTTAATATTGCAGATGACGCACCGATTATGACGATTTTACCCGGATCCCGCAAAACGGAAATTTCGCGACTTTTACCGGTCTTTTTAAGATCGGCCGAAATATTTTATGAAAAACATCCGAATTATGTTTTTGTTCTTCCGACGGTTCAAACGGTCGAATCTCAAGTTAAAGAATTGACCCGAAACACCAAACTGCCACTTATCATCTTAAACACCGAAACAGATCGCTACGATGCTTTTCAAAGCAGTGACATTGCCGTTGCGGCCTCAGGCACGGTGGCCTTAGAGCTTGCCATCATCAATGTGCCGCACATTATTGCCTATAAAGTGGCGCCGCTCACCGCCTTTTTAGCACGTCATCTTTTAAAAATTCAATTTGTAAACTTAACAAATATCCTGCTTGGGCGCGAAGTTGTACCCGAACTGTTACAAGAAAACTGCACAACAGAAAAAATTCTTTATTACGTTTCGGAACTCTTAAAGAAAAAAGAGTTATATGAGCGCCAGCAAGAGGGCTTTGAAAAATTAAAAACAATTCTCGGTGTCGGCGAACAAAACCCGAGCGAAACGGCCTGTGACATTATCATCAATGCTATTTCAAACAAATGATTTTTCACTTTCTGAAATCAAATACTTTAGCCGAGCAAACACGCTGGATTTTATGGACGCCTGTTCTTTTCGGCGCCGGCATCGGTTTTTATTTTTCGCTTGACACAGAGCCGCCAACGTGGTTACTGCTGACCATTTTTGAGCTTTGTTTACTTGTTTTTTATCTTGCGCGCAAAAACACAACAGCGGTCTTTTTACTCTCGGCATTGATGATTTTTTTGTTCGGCCTTTTATGGATCAAAGCCTATACCTTGTTTCAAAGCAAAAAAGTTGATTTTCCCCCTGCACAAGAAACAACATACCTGAAAGGCACAATTTTACAAACGGACACAAACCCCAAAGGCAAAAAACGCCTGTGGCTTGACAATGTTTCTGATTTTAACGACCCTAAAAAAGGGATATATCGAATCACCGTATCTGATAAAAAACAGTCTTTTGAGGCGGGGCAGTGTGTTGAAATGGCCGCCACCGTCAGCGCTCCTTCTCAAGCTTTAATTCCAAACGGATTTCAATTCAATCGCCAAGCTTTTTACCAAGGCATTTCCGCCATCGGATATAACGAGAGCAACGTTTTTATCATCGATTGCGAAAAAGAGCCATCATTTTTTAAGCGTTTTCAAAACAGCCTTTTTCGAGTTCGTCAAAGCATCTCGTCTTATATTGCAAAAACCCTCCCGCAAAATGAAGCCGCAATTGCCTCTGCTGTTTTAGTTGGTCAAAAAAATCAAATCCCCGACACGCTTTACACACAATATCGCAATGCCGGGCTTGCACATTTTCTTTCGATTTCGGGACTGCACATGGGCTTAATCAGTGCTTTTGCCTTTTTTTTCATACGTTTTTTAATGGCTCTTTTCCCTTATTTATCACTTCGTTATTCTTCCAAAAAATGTGCGGCGGTCGGTGCTATTTTCTTAAGTTTTATTTATCTGTTGTTTTCAGGGTTTGCTGTTCCTGCCGAACGCGCGTTTTTAATGACAACCCTTGTTTTAATCGGTGTTTTACTTGACAGAAACGCTATTTCAATGCGCATGGTTGCCTTTGGAGCTTTCATCATTTTAATGTTTCAGCCTTATACGTTGCTCACTCCCGGTTTTCAAATGTCTTTTGCTTCGGTCACGGCTTTGATTGCTTTTTATGAAACATGGTCTGCAAAATTTCATTTCCGCGCCAACAATTATTTTTCAAAATTTTTGTTTTATTTGGCGGGTATTTCTTTAACAACCTTCATTGCAAGCATAGCCACACTTCCTTTTTGCCTTTATCATTTCGAAACCCTTGCGCCTTATGCAATTTTCGGCAACATTTTAGCCGCGCCGATTATTACATTTTTGGTGATGCCTTTTATTTTTCTTTCATTTCTTCTTTTTCCGTTTCATTTAAGCTTTTATTCCCTCAAAGTCGCCGGATTCGGAATTGCCATCTTAAATAAAATTACCGATTTTGTTTCAAATATAGAGTTTGCCGGCCTGCACGTTCCGGCGCCGACATTATGGAGCATTCTTATTGTATTATTCGGCGGATTGTGGCTTGCGTTGTGGCTGGGACGCTGGCGCTATTTCGGGCTGATAGCGCTTATCGTCGGTTTTGGCTGTTTTTATTTTTCGCCATCGCCAAAAATTTTATATAACGCGACCGCTCAAAGCGTCGGTTTCAAAACAGATTCCGAAACGCTTATTATTTTCACCTCTGATAAAAACAACTTTTTAAATCAAATTTGGCAACAAAAAACGCCAAAACTCATCGTCAAAAAAGACCTTCAAAGCCTGCCTGAAAAACAAATATATTGCGCAAACGAACGCTGCCGCTATCAAAACTTTTTCAGCTTTGATTTAAAAGGAAACATTTCTTTTCAAAACAAAATCTTAAATCCGCAGAAAGATCTTGGCGGCGCCATATATCTCAAAGGACGCAAGCCATACCTTCAAACCGTCCGACAAACGGTCGGCTCAAGGCCATGGAACCAATAAATAAAAACGCTCTAGTAGTCGCGCTCAATAATAAAATCAGCCAAATCTTTTAAGGTTTCGGCCTTTGCCCCAAACGGCGCCAATGCTTCTTTGGCATTTTTAATCAAATCAAAAGCCATTTCTTTGGCTTTCTCTAAACCGCAAACCGAAACAAAGGTCAGTTTATCTTCTTTATCATCTTTTCGAAGCGTTTTGCCGACTTTTTGTTCATCGCCTGTCACATCTAATATATCATCTGCAATCTGAAAAGCCTTACCGATGCCTCTGGCGTATTTTCTGAGTGCTGTTAATTCTTCTTGAGTGGCCCCGCCGATGACTGCCCCGGCCTCAACGGCATATTGGAGCAAACGCCCCGTTTTCATTTCTTCAATTCGCGAAATCAGCTCAAGCGGATTTTTCTCATCTTTTGCATTTTCGGCGTATAAATCGAGCATTTGTCCGGCCACCATACCGTCATAACCGCCTGCCCCCCTTGAAAGGAGCTCAATTAATTTCACTTTCACATCATTCAAATAAGAGGATTTAACTAAAACTTCAAACGCATACGTTAAAAGTCCGTCGCCGGCCAAAATAGCGGTTGCCTCATCAAAAGCCTTGTGACAACTTGGTTTTCCGCGTCTGAAATCATCATTATCCATCGCGGGCAAATCATCATGAACAAGCGAATAAGAGTGCAACATCTCAAGCGAAATCGCAGCTTCAAAAACCTTATCTTGCGAAACATTAAAAAGCTTTGCCGTCTCACTCATCAAAAACGGGCGCAATCTTTTTCCGCCGTTTGAAACAGCATATTCCATTGCTTCCATCACGCGCTTTTCATAGCCTTCGGGCTTTATAAAATACGGACTGATTTTTGTGTTAAACTCCGAAGAAAAGGCCTTGATTTTTTCTAATATATCACTCATTTTCGATTGCCTCGTCCAAAGGTGTGACTTTCAGTTCGCCGTTTGCCTGCTGTTCGATTTTTTCAATTTTCAGCTCGGCAGCTTTTAATTTTTGCTCACAAATTTGTTTTAATTTTGTAGCCTTTTCATAAGCCTCCACCGCGTCATCGAGTTTTGTTTGCCCCGATTCGAGCGCCACAACAATTGCTTCTAATTTTTGCAAAGCTTCTTCAAAACTGATATTTTCTGTCTTAAGGTCTTTCATAATATCTCCTTTTTTTTTACTTCATTTATCTTTTGTTTTAGTCTGATTTTGTCTCAAAGGCAACAGCTTTTATTTTCTTATAACCATTAGCAGTAATTTTATTTAAAAAAATTTTATTTATCTTATTTTTTTTATCAAAAGGAGAAGAAAAAAATGGATTTTACAAACGCGACCGTTTTATTAAAAGCACTTGCCAACACAAAAAGACTTGAAATTTTAAAACTTTTATCCGATAGTGAAAAGAGCGTCGGTTCGATTTTAGAAAATCTTGATTTAACGCAATCAGCCTTATCGCAACATTTAGCTGTTTTGCGAAAATCGAAAGTCTTAAAAACCAAGCGGCGCGCACAACAAATATTTTACATTTTAGAAGATGAGGATATCAAAAAAATCCTCAATTTATTGGAGAAAAAATGACCAAGATTACATGGCCGGCCGGCACACTTTTAGCCCCTCTGCCGCCTGCACTGATTTGTTGCGGCACGATGGAAGAACCAAACGTCATGACGGCAGCTTGGACGGGGATTATCTCGACCACCCCGCCGATGACATATGTTTCCATCCGCCCCTCACGATTTTCGCACGATATTATTTTGCAAAAAAAAGAATTTACCATCAACGTCCCAACCTGGAAAATCGCGCATGCCGTTGATTATTGCGGCGTCAAATCAGGAAGGCTTGAAAACAAATTTCAAAAAACAGGCTTAACGCCTGCCCCATCTTCGGTTGTTTCAGCTCCTCAAATCAGTCAGTGCCCCATTTCGCTTGAATGCGTGGTAAAAGATATTCTTCATTTTGAAACGCACGATATGTTTTTATCCGAAATTGTGTCTGTCAGCGTCGATGATGAATATATCAACAGCGCCGGAAAACTCGAGCTCGAAAAAGCGGGGTTATTAGTTTATGCGCATGGTTTTTATTATACCATGGGGCGTCAACTCGGCAAATTCGGATTTTCGGTTGAAAAACCAAAAACCGTCAAAAAACGCAAAAAATATCTCACACTCAAAAAATAACTAAAAGGTCATTTTAAAACCCAAGAAACGTACAATTTTTCTGTTTTTTGATGTCTTGACTGAAAAGATATATTCCCACCAATGGTCCGCATATTTCGAGGCCAAGGCATCTTTAATCCGAGTCACATTTAAGCCGTCTTTCCAATTCGCACTCCCGCAATTTGTTTTGGCATAAAACAAATCTTCATCCGTTGGTTTTGAAAAATCTTTATACCACGGCAAATGCTTCATCTCATACGGATAGCCTGTCCGAATAGCCTTAAAAAAGTCCGGTGTCTGCCACTTTTTTTGCGGGCGATAAAGCGCAAAAGTCGTATCAATACGAGAATCGTATAAAATCGGCTTACCGCGCTTAAGAGTTTTTTTATAATACTGACTTTCCCACTTTTGCAAAATTTTTCGCTCCTCAATCGTTTGCCCGATATCATCTGTTTTAAGCGAAAAGCCGACTTTGTTATATTGTGGATATTTTTGGAGCAAGTCATAGAAAAATTGCATAAAATCTTCAGGACATTCTTCGATTGTGCACAAATCCGGATCGGTTAAAACATAATACTCATTTTCGCGAACGGATTGAAATTCGTCTGACTTAAAAAAGACCATATGCCCCAAATTTTCTTTCATATAATGCACTTGATAAGGCGTTGATTTTAAGTAGTCCAAAAGAAGAGGATAAGTGGAAGCATTATCAATGATATGGATATTTTTCAAATCATATTTTTCAAGCATCTCCACCATATTTTTTAAATAAGAAAGCCTGTTAAAACTGATGATATAAATCGGCAATTTATGAATTTCTGTTTTTGAACTTTCTTGTTTTTTTACCGGCATATTTTGCCTCCGCCCTCTTTTAAAAAATTTTTTTTCATATCATAATAAAGCATAAACCCAAAAAAAATAAAAACAATAACATTTTATTTCTTCATATAAAAAACCCGCCGAATTGGCGGGTCTTTCTTTTAATTTCCGATAATCGCTTATTTTCTCAAAATCGAGCGACCGGCATAAACAGCCATATCATCCAATTCTTCTTCAATACGAATGAGCTGATTGTATTTAGCCATACGGTCTGTTCTTGACATTGAACCTGTCTTAATCTGACCGCAGTTTGTGGCCACAGCGATATCTGCAATCGTGGCATCTTCGGTTTCGCCCGAGCGGTGCGACAAAACTGCCGTATATTTATTGCGTTGTGCCAGTTCAACGGCGCGCATTGTTTCTGTTAAAGTACCGATTTGG
>DFFP01000004.1 GCA_002372275.1 Alphaproteobacteria bacterium UBA3773
ACTCGTCACTTCAAAGTGTTGATTTCGGGGATAACAGTCAGCTTCAATCAATCGGACAGGCTGCTTTTTATCAAAATTATGCACTCCAAAGTGTTGATTTTGGTGATAATAGTCAACTTCAATCTATTGGACAATCTGCTTTTAGCGGTGATAGGTCTTTAGAAAATGTAAATTTTGGTGAAAATAGCCAACTGAAAACAATTGGCGATTATGCTTTTTGGGCTAATGTTAATTTAGGTACAACAGCTGATCCAAACACGGAGGGAAGTTTTACAATTCCGGCTTCTCTTGAAACAATTGGAATAAACGCATTCCAAGGCGCCAATTTTGATACACTTATTTTTGAAGAAGGATCTCAACTCTCTTCGTTAGGAAGCGGTTCTATCATGGGAATTATCGGAAAGATAGTAGGGTTAGATCAAGTTTTGGATCTTTTAGATGCAACTGATAATACCGGAAATTTCCATCCGGATGAATATAGGCCTTGTGATGCTGATGGCTCAAGATGTCGAACATCACACACTGTTGCAAATGAAGGAGCCATAGCCTATTGTAAAGACGTCGCAGCTTGTGAAGCATATATAGCATCATCTGTAGGCTTAGCAATTAGTCAGAATCGTCAATTTTATCAATACACCTATGACCCGGATAAAGGTTATATTGTAGGTGGTCAGTATTATAAAAGTGTGGCAGATTTGTTGAGCGGCAACAGCTATGTTCCGGCAATGCCGAAACGAATCTATACAGTTCAGGAAGCTGTTGAAGCACTCGGAACAAAGAACAAAAATACCTTTTCCATTCGCTATCGTTAAATTCAAATTTTCTCCTTTTATTTCAAAGCGGCTCAAGTGTTCATTGAGCCGTTTTTTTTGCCTTTAAAATACCTTTAAAAAAATTATTCACATTTTTTTAATTTTGCTATGCCTTGATATAAAAGCATTCAAGAAATATTCAAACAGAACAAACAAAGAACAGTTAATAAAATACTAAAATTTTCCATTGATTCCCATAAAATACCATGCTATACCATGATGTAACAAAAATGTCACATTTGGTGGAGTCAAAATGTCGCGCAAAACATTTCTTTTTATGGACACTGTCTATAATAAGGTCGATTCGAAAGGCCGCGTTTCGCTGCCGGCCGATTATCGCGCGATTGTCAAAGAGCTGGGAAGCGAAATTGTTTGTTATCGAAGCTTAGTTTCGCCCTGCATTGAAGGGTGCGTCGAAGATTTGCTTGAAAAACTCGCCAGCGAAATCGAAGATTCCAACGACTTTTTTTCTCAAACACAAGATGATTTAACAAATCTGATTTTCGGCGATGCCAAGCGTTTCACCTTTGACAGCACGGGGCGCATTGTTTTAACCGAAAAACTCTTAAAACATGCCGAAATTACCGATACGGCCGTTTTCGTCGGCAAAGGTCGCAAATTTCAGATTTGGAACAAAGAAAACTGGGAAAAAGAAGAAGCCCGAATCAGAGCCGCTGTTTCTGCCCAAAGACCTGTCTTAAACGCCCGCAAAACGGAGAATGCGCCACATGAATAATGCATTACCGCACATTCCCGTAATGTTGTCCGAGGTTTTGGATGCGCTTTGCGTTGAAAACGGCAAAACCTATGTTGACGCCACGTTCGGAAACGGCGGCTACACGTCAGCCATTTTAGAAAAGGCCGATTGCAAAGTAACAGCCATTGATCGTGACCCAAGCGTTCAAAAACGCGCAGCTGAAATCAAAAACAAATTCGGCTCTCGCTTTGAATTTAAGCAAGGTGTTTTTTCTGATTTAAAAAATCTGATCACAGAGCCTGCCGATGGCATTGTTTTTGACATCGGCGTTTCTTCGATGCAACTGGATCAGGCCGAGCGTGGATTTTCTTTCTTAAAAGAAGCGAAACTTGATATGCGTATGTCACAAAGCGGAATAAGCGCATATGATGTTGTCAACACAATGTCTGAAAATGAACTGGCCGACATTTTATATCAATTTGGTGAAGAAAGAAAATCACGCCAAATTGCAAACAAAATTATTCAATACCGCCAAGAAAAACCAATTGAAACCACAACAGAGCTTGCTGAAATCGTTTATGGTGTTTTGGGTAAAAAAACAAAATCGGCTGATCCGGCCACGCGCACTTTTCAAGCCTTGCGTATTTATATCAACAATGAGCTTGATGAATTAAAACAAGGTTTACTTGCCGCATCTCAGCTCTTAAAACCCGAAGGGCGCTTGGTCGTGGTCGATTTTCATTCGCTCGAAGACAGAATCGTTAAAACATTTTTCAAAGAAAATGCACCTAAAAAAGTTCACGTTTCACGCTATAGAGCAGATGATACACAATTCAAAAATACTCAAATTTTTTCATTTATTTCAGATGTAATTATCCCAACACCCTCTGAAATTTTATCTAACCCTCGTGCGCATAGCGCCAAACTGCGTTATGCCGTTAAAAATAAAGGAGACACTCATGATTAACCCGAAAACAGCCATCACGGCACTTTGGTTTACTTTGACTTGTTTTGTTATTTTCGGCTCTTTTATTTTAAAAAATCAGGTGCATGATTTAGAGCACGAGCTCGCACGCATTAACCGCACCATCACCTCTGATATGCAAAATATTCATATTCTCAAAGCAGAATGGGGACGCTTGAATACGCCCGAACGCTTGCGCAAACTTGCCGGCGAACATACATCCTTAAATAAATTAAAAGCTGAACAAATTATTAACTATTCTGCGTTACCATTTGAAAACGAATCCGGTGTTGCCACAGCTTTTTCAGAGCAAAGCAACAAGAATTTAAAACAATTGGTTAAAACACAACGCTGATTGAGAATAAAAAATTGTTAGAACTCGGGCTGTCAAAAAGAAAAAATAATCCTTATGTTTTGAAATCTGCTCAAAACGTATATCCCGTTTTTGAAGAGCAGTACACCTCCGAATCCGTACAAATATGTCAAAAACGCATTATTTTTGCCGTTATCGGGTTTTGCTTGATTTATTTGATCATTGCCTTAAAAGTATTTTCGGTTTGCCTGCCACATGGTGTTAACATTGATTTACCAACCGAATACACAGATCAAAAAGTTTCGTTTAAGGCGCCTATTTTAAGAGCCGATATTCTTGACAGAAACGGATCTGTTTTAGCAACATCGCTCCCGACGGTTGATCTTTATGCTAACCCCAAAAAAATCAAAGACCCGAAGGATGCAGCCGAAAAGCTCTCTGAAGTATTAGATAATTTAACCTTTGATCAAATTTTTGCAAAACTCAGTAAAAAACGCAGCAATTATGTTTTATTGTCACACGATTTATCGCCCTCAAAACAAGCTAAAGTCAATGAACTTGGGATTCCGACACTTGAATTTCAAAAAAGTGAAAAACGCGTTTATTTGCACGATAATTTGTTTTCGCATGTCTTAGGTTTTACTAACATCGATAACATCGGCCAAGCCGGTCTTGAAAAATCGATGCATGAGCGCTTAACACAATCTTCAAAACCTTTAGAATTAACCGTTGACTTGGGCGTTCAAGACACCATCAGAGAAGAACTTTTAGATGCGATTAACACATTCAGCGCCGTCGGTGCGGCTGCCATTTTGATGGATGTCAACACAGGTGAAATTCTCTCACTCGTTTCGCTTCCGGATTTTAATCCGAATATTAAAATTCCGGTCGGCGAAAAAGCTTTATTTAATTTTCCGACACTCGGCACATACGAGCCCGGTTCCGTTTTTAAAACTTTTAACACCGCTCTTTGTTTAGAAAGCGGAAAAGTCAAATCAACCGATAAATTTCAAACCTCCAAACCCGTTAAAGTTAAAAACAGAATATTTTCGGATTTTCACAGCGAGAACAGACCGTTGACCGTCGGTGAGGTTTTAACATATTCTTCAAACGTCGGCTCTATTGAGATGGTTGAACGTGTCGGCAAAGAAAAACAACGTCAATTTTTAGAAAATCTCGGCTTTTTTGAAGCAATAAAAGATTTCGAACTATCCGAAAAAGCGTTCCCAAGCTTTCAAAGTGAAAAAAACTGGAGTGATGTCACAATGGCGACCGTTTCGTTCGGTCACGGAATTTCCGTTACACCGCTTCACGTTATTACGGCGTTTGCAGCTGTCGTGAACGGCGGAATATATCACAGTCCGACTCTGGTCAAAACACGCTTTAAGAAAACGGCGCGCCGCGTTTTATCTGAGCATACTTCCCAACAGCTCCGTTCAATGCTCCGTGATGTCGTCTTGTATGGAACGGCTAAAAAAGCAGAAGTGAGCGGTTATGAAGTTGCCGGCAAAACAGGCACGGCCGAAAAAGTTGTGGACGGAAAATACGCCAAAAAACGCGTCACAAATTCGTTTATATCCACATTTCCGGCCTCCAACCCGAAATATGCGCTTCTTGTCGTGATTGATGAGCCTAAAGGTACAAAAGAGACATATTCGTTTATTACTTCAGGGTGGAACGCCGTCCCTGTGGCCGGTAAAATCATTGCCAAAGTCGCTCCTCAGCTTGGCCTCAAAGCCAATTTTGATCTTCAAACACAGCGTGCCAACATCAGCGCAATTGAATAAAATAATACTTTCGGTTACTTTTTGTGGGATTTTTTGATTTTTCTTATTGAAAAATTTACTTTTATTGCTTAAGTTAATTTTTGTATTAGTTGTATTTCAATTAAGTTCTTTTGCGAGTAATCGCATTAGAGATGTTATTAAACCCATATGGAGAAAATATATGAAAAAACTTTTAGGTTTATTTTGTGCAATGACAATGCTTGCCGGTTGTTCTTCAGTGAACTCAAACGGCGGTTTGTTCGGTGGTAGCGAATGCGAAGCTAAAGAAGCACGTGATTTCATGGCTAACGCTGAAGATCGCGTTTTCTTTGCACTCGACAGCTCTGCTTTAACATCCAATGCTCAAGAAGTTTTGGATACACAAGTGAACTGGTTAACAGCTAAACGTCACAACAAAACCAATGTTATCGTTCAAGGTTACTGCGATGAACGCGGTACACGTGAATACAACTTGGCTTTAGGTGAACGTCGTGCTAATGCCGTTAAAGAATACTTGGTTGCTCACGGTGTTGACGCCGACCGCATCACAACAATTTCTTACGGTAAAGAAAGACCGGCTGTTTTGGGTAGCAACGAAGCCGCTTGGGCTCAAAACCGTCGTGCTGTTACAGTCGTTCGCACAAGCGATATGTAATTTGAACGCTTAAACGCTTATTAAACGCATTCTTTGATTGAAGAATGCGTTTTTTTATGTTAAATCAGATTTAAGTTTAATATTTGAAATCTATCATCACAAAGGCAACACTATGAAAAAAGCACTGATTTTATTGACAATTTTAATAACCTATCCGGTTTTTGCACAAGATATGTCTTACTTACAAGACCAAATCGACTCGCTTAAAGAAGAAATGGTGATTTTAAACCGCCAAGTTTATCGCAGCCGCACGGATTCGGCCGTCAGCGTCAGTCAAAGTGGCGCTGCCACTTTGGGTGAATATGATGAAATTATTCGCTCTCTTAACGGTAAGGTTGAAGAATTGGAATTCAAGCTCAAACAAATGGAAGAAAGATTAAACACCATGAATTCTGATTTTGAAACGCGTTTTCGTATGCTGGAGGGTAAACCCATCGCCGCCGGGGCAGGTGCTTTATCAACACCACAAAAACATGCCCCGAGTGTTGCCAAAGGTGCGCCGAAATCCATTATCGGTGACACGGTCACATCTTCTTCGCTTCAAAATTTGCCCGGAAATACAGAATCGGTTGAAAGTATCTATAAAAAAGGTTTAGAAGCCCTTCAGTCAAATGATACAACTGCTGCCACACAACACTTTCTTTTAATTTTAGAAGACTATCCGAACGACAAACTGGCTTCAAATGCACAATATTGGCTTGGCGAAACATATTATAAAGAAAAAAAATATGACAAAGCCGCCGTTGCTTTCGGTAAGGGATTTGAGAAATATAAAAACGGCAATAAAGGGGCAGACTGTCTATATAAGCTCGGTCTTTCGATGAAAGAACTGGGCAAAAAAACAGAAGCGTGCGCTGCACTCAAAAATTTGCCGATTGAATTTCCGAAAGCCGAACAAAGCTTGAAAGATAAAGCAAAATCCCAAGCGGTTAAGTTCGGATGTAAATAAAATGCTGCAGGCATTTTTTGAAAAATATGATATTCAGCCACAAAAAATTGCCGTTGCCGTTTCAGGCGGCGCTGATTCGCTTGATGCTGTCATTCAAACTTTTGAAGAGCTCTCCGGTAAAGGTTATACAATTATTGCCTTAACGGTTGACCATGGCTTGCGTCCCTCATCATATGATGAGGCATGTTATGTCAAAAAAATAATGGACTCCTTTCAGATTGAGCATCATATTTTATTGTGGCAAGGCCTAAAGCCTCAAACCGGTGTTGAAGAAGCCGCACGTTTGGCGCGTTATGAGCTTTTAAATCAGTGGTGCAAAGAAAACAATGTCAAATACCTTGTGACCGCACATCATCTTTATGACGAGGCTGAAACGTTTTTAATGCACCTTGAGCGCGGAAGCGGTTTGAACGGTTTGTGTGGCATGAAAGAGGTTACAAAATTTAAGGATATATTTATTTTGCGCCCCTTTTTAGAAACAAACCCCGATGAATTTAAAAAAGATTTGAACGCCAGGCACATTTCTTGGGTCGAAGATGAAAGCAACCAAGATGAAAATCTGTGCCGCGTTAAAATGCGTCATTTTTTGCCTATCTTAGAAGAAAAAACAGGGATTTCGCCTTCGAAAATCGTTAAAGCAATGAAAAACCTGCAGGCTACGCGTTTGTTTTTTGAAAAAACAATTCAAAAAATTTTGAAAAACAACTTTAAGATTTTTAATCAAAAAATATATTGCTGTTCACGCCGTTTTTTAACCTCTTTAGATGTTGAAATTCAATATCGTCTGCTTGGCCATATCATTCAACAAATTTCACTTTTTCCCTATCCGTGCGAGAGCGAAAAAATGATGAATCTTATTTCAAAAATCTCTCAAAATAACTTCAAATCGGCCACACTCGGCCACGTCCGAATCATTTTTGAGCATGATTTTTTATGGTTCGGCCCTGAAGAAAAAATGCCTGAAAATTATTCAAAAAAGTGCTGGAATGACTTTATAAAATCGCGCCCTGATTTCAAAAAGCTCAAAATCCCAGGCCCTTTTCGCCCGTATTTTTTAAAACTTAATGATTATTTGTAAAAAAATCTTCTTTGATTTATTTTTCTTTTGTGTTAGTGTTGTTCAAAATTAAATAAAGTGAAAGGTTTTTTATATTATGGATATCCAAAACCCAAATCCCAATGCAAACCAGCCCATACAAAGACCCTCTGTTCACAAACCGGAGTTAAATGCACCTGTGGATTACATCAGACCTGCCCCGTCCAGACCGGCTCAACCTGCAATGTCTTCTGCACCGCAAATGCCTAACATGCAGGCTCCGAACATGGCGCCGCGTGTGATGGCACAACCAATGCCTCAAGGGGCACCGCGTGTGATGGCGCACCCCATGCCGCAGCGTGTTGCACCGCAACCCCGCGTTCCGAGCCCAGAAGAAAAAATGGCCGCCATAAAAGCTGAACTGATTAAAGCCGGCGATATTGCAGATCCGATTCCATGTGAACATTTAGGACTGGTGAACGAAGAACCTTTTTCCGATCTTTATATCACCCCTGATCGCAAATGTTATATGTGGGCAGCCAAATCTGATGCAGGCTTAAAAGTTGTAGATTTTACCGATTATGCCGAATTTTTGTATGAAATGGAAAAAGCCTATGATAGTAATGATGGCAATCCTTCATTTTTACTGACCTATAAAGGAAGACACTTCCGTGTGGAACGCACTGTTTCAGGCGACGGCCCACAATTCTGCGCTCGTAAAATGCCGACCAAAGTTCCTGTTCTTTCAAAACTTGGTTTGCCGACCGGTTTATATCAATACCTTTTGTCGCTTGCAGGCAGATCAGGGCTTATTTTACTTGCCGGCCCGACGGGTTCCGGTAAATCCACAACCATTTCATCACTGTTGCAAGAATACTTGCAGCAAAAAGGCGGGTATTGCTTTACGGTTGAAGACCCGATCGAATTACCGCTTGACGGTGTTTATTTAACGCCGTCCGGTGAGCTCGGACTTTGCAAACAAACAACTCCTCCGAAAGGTATTTGGGCAGAAGGTATTAAATCGGCTTTACGTTCAAAACCGAGATACATTTATTTGGGTGAGATTCGTGATCCGCAAGTGGCTTCTGAGGCCCTGCGTGCCGCAACTTCAGGACACTTGGTATTTTCTACCATTCACGCAAACAACGTTTCCGATGCCATTAACTCGCTTGTGAAATACGCCGCCTCATCCGGTATCTCGGAAGAAATGGCTTACGAATTGGTTGCTAACGGTTTCCTCGCTTGTATTCACCAAATTTTGACAGGTGCCCCGAAACATGTTGAAGTGACATATATTTTTGCCAATCCGGATTTGAGCGCCGGTTGTCAGGTCCGCAGTATGTTTAGAAACGGCAAACTCAACTTGTCAACGATTATGGAACAACAAAAAATTAAAATTGATAAGAACATGCCCCTTTTCTAATAAGAAAAGACTTAAAACAAAAAGCCGACCCAAAGGCCGGCTTTTTTTATTGTTTTCTTTTAGCGATAACGAATCGAAAATGTATTCCTGTTATTCTTTCCTAAAGCCGCCTCGGCTTCCGAAACAGTATAAATACGTTTAACTTCATGTGCTTCAACATATTCGGAACCATCAGCATTAAACTTTCCGAGCAATGTTCCGTCCGCACTATATTTTTGATATGACCGTCCATCCGGACTATACACATATTCCTCTACTAAATTGCCGTTTGAGTCATATTTATAGCCTTTTGATAAAACCCGATTACCATTTTCATCAAGATTATATGCCATGAGCGTTGCATCTTTAGGAATTCCTCCTGTAGAACCATCTCCTGCAGCTTTTTTTAACATATTTGTAAGCGCCGTGCGGTTGGCTTCACTTTCCGGATAGTAAAGTTTAACATCATCAGGTGTATCCTGAAATATTCTTGTACCAAAAGTTATATTCGAGACATCTCCTTCAAAAATAAGTTCCGATAATAAAGAATTTCCTCTGAAAGCTTGATTGCCAACCTCTTTCACAGAAGAAGGAATTGTCATCGAAGTAAGTTCATTTACAGCAAAAGCTTGTGTATCGATTTTTGTTACAGAAGACGGAATTGTCAGAGAAGTTAAATTACTATCCCAAAATGCAGCAAGACCGATAGAAGTAACCGAATTTGGAATTTCAAGTGAATTGTGTAAATTATTTCCTTCAAAAGCTTGCCAGCCTATTGTTTTAACTGAATTAGACATCTCCACACTTTCAATATTAGGAGCTCCTCTGAAAGCGCCTCTTCCGACATAAGAAATACCCTCCCCGATAATGACTTCCTTGATTTTATTTTTTGCACTTCCCCAGCGATAACCATCAGCATGATCTTCCATATAAACATTTGTGGCCCCGTTTTTGGCTGAAATGGTCATGACCCCATCAGAATCTAGAACAGCTAAACAATTTGTTCCGCATGTCCAACAACTTGAACCGCTTGCAACAGAACTACCACAACTTGTGGACGACTGTGCAAACGCTTGCGCGGATGCCATCACTGCCGCCACACTAAGGCATAAAATTTTCGTTATTTTCATGGGCTTTCCTCCTTTTTTTCTCTTGTTTCAAAACAATAAAAAAACACTTTGAAAAAAAATCCAAAGTGGGAGTTCACAAAAACTGTCGATACGCAGTCAGACTTATTCGTGCACCAAGTGCCTTATTTCATCAACTCCCGTTTTAAGGAGTTTGCATCGAAGTGTTTTGTGAAACACAATAAGCCATCGGCTTATCAATTCTATTATGGCCTAAATTTGCCTTAATGTAAAGAAAAAAAATTTCTAAATATATGATTATTCTTATAAAAATATAAGATGTCTCACATGAAACATCTTAATAACAAAATTTGTTTTAGCAAGGGAAATACGAAGAACCCCCTCTGAGGCGGTGTACATCAAAACGTACATAACTCAGAGGAGATTCAAGTAGTTACCGCCATATAAAAATTTGTTTTAGCAAGGGAAATACGAAGAACCCCCTCTGAGGCGGTGTACATCAAAACGTACATAACTCAGAGGGGGTTCAAGTAGTTACCCACTAAAACAAATTTTTAGAAGTGATCATCACATTTTTTGATGAGCTCTTCAATGTTCTCAGGCGGCCAACCCGGTGTTTCCATACCGAGATGAATACCCATTTTTGCTAAAACTTCTTTGATTTCGTTTAATGACTTACGACCAAAGTTCGGCGTTCTGAGCATTTCAGCTTCTGTCTTTTGAACCAAATCACCGATGTAAACAATGTTATCGTTCTTGAGGCAGTTGGCTGAACGAACAGAAAGTTCAAGTTCATCAACTTTCTTGAGCAGGTTGCGATTAAACGGCAATTCTTCTTTCACATCTTCAACTTCAGCTTCAGGCTCATCAAAGTTAATGAACGGTCTTAATTGGTCTTGCAAGATTCTGGCGGCATAAGCCACAGCATCTTCAGGTGTCACAACACCGTTTGTTTCAACAACCATTGTAAGTTTGTCATAGTCCGTAATTTGACCGACACGTGTATTTTCAACTTTGTATGAAACCTTTTTAATCGGTGAATAAATTGCATCAACGGCAATCACGCCGATCGGCATATCAGAAGATTTGTTCATATAAGCCGGAACATACCCTTTACCTGTCGAAACAGTCAGTTCCATCGAGATTTTTGCACCGCTATCGAGTGTGCAAATCACATGATCGGGGTTCATAATTTCAATATCATGACCGGTATCAATCATCGAGGCTGTTACTGTGCATGGACCCGTTGCATCAAGATACATTGTTTTGTTGCCCTCAGACTGAACATTAACAGCCAAACCTTTAATATTTAAAACGATGTCTGTCACATCTTCTCTGACACCATCGATTGTTGTAAATTCGTGTAAAACGCCGTTAATTTTAATTGCTGTCACAGCGCCACCCTGAAGTGAGGAAAGTAAAACTCTTCTCAAGGCGTTTCCTAACGTCAAACCGAAACCTCTTTCCAAAGGCTCAATCACGATTTTAGCTTTATTTGCACCTTCCGCATCGATATTTAAGTTGGTCGGTTTAATAAGTTCTTGCCAATTTTTTTGAATCACCGGAGTACCCTCTATTGAATGAATATATTAAATAAAAAAACAGCACTTTGCGGAAATATAAGACCCACTTCCGCAAAGCTTGAATAAAAAGATTAGACTCTACGTCTTTTTCTCAATCTGCACCCATTGTGCGGAATGGGTGTAACATCGCGAATCGACGTAATTGTGAAGCCGACGACTTGCAATGCTCTAACGGCAGATTCACGACCCGAACCCGGACCTTTAACTTCAACTT
>DFFP01000002.1:0-15295 GCA_002372275.1 Alphaproteobacteria bacterium UBA3773
TATCCTGAAATCGGTGAAATGCAAACAAGAGCTATTTTGGAAGCTGCAATTGAATCTGAAGAAGCCGGAATTAAAGTTATTCCTGAAATCGAAGTTCCGCTCACAGGCTCCAAGAAAGAGCTCGATATTGTTAAAAACATCATTGACACAACAGCTCAAACTGTTTTTGCCGAAAAAGGCAAAAAAGTGGATTACATTGTCGGTACAATGATTGAATTGCCGCGTGCCGCTTTAATGGCTGCCGAACTTGCTGAAAGCGCTGCTTTCTTCGGCTTTGGTACAAACGACTTAACACAAACCACACTCGGCATGAGCCGTGATGACACAGGTGCCATCTTAGAAGAATATCGTGCACGTGGTGTTTATGTGGCAGATCCGTTTGCCTCCATTGATACACAAGGCGTCGGACAGCTTGTTCGCAAAGCTTGCGTTGATGGCCGCAGAGTAAATCCTGATATTCACCTTGGTGTTTGCGGTGAACACGGTGGTGATCCGAAATCAATCGAATTCTTTGAAGAATGCGGTTTAGATTACGTTTCATGCTCACCTTATCGTGTGCCGATTGCACGTCTTGCCGCAGCTCAAGCTGCTGTTAAGGCTAAAAAGAAATAATCTTTGATGCAAACAAAAAAAACCGCCTTGAAAAAGGCGGTTTTTTTTAGTTTAGAAGCATCATCTTAATGTGACGCTTGCTCAAAATTTTGATGACATGTGTCAAGAAAGGCCTGAAGCTCTTTTGATTTCGGCTCATCATAACCTGTGAGAGCCAAAATTTCAGACTTGACCTCGTTACTGGGTTCCATCTGAGGTGTCACATTTTGCTTTGTTTTTTCAAACGAAGCGTGGCGTTTGTGCGCATAAAAACGCATGTGAGAACCATTGTCTTCAACAGAGATGAATATATCACCTCTTAAATCAAGCATTTTTCTCATAACTTTGTTTGTTTTAGATTGTGAAACGATAATTATTTTTTGATAATTTAAGATGAAAACAATCTATAGCACTTTTGTTTTTTTGTCAAGAATATTTATGCCGGTTATAAAAAAAAGAGACCTTGCATAAAAGCAAGATCTCTTTTTTTAATAAATGGATGATGATGTCAAATTTTTAATATCCAGCATGTAAAAAGTGCAATTTTCAACATAAGCTGAATACTGCTCATTTAATGAGGTAAGAACCTCATTATTAATTTTCTGATAGGCCTTTACACAAGGCTTTCCTTCTGAATTAAAGATATCTTTACTTGAAATTTTAGCAAAAACATCTTTAATTGCATTACGGACAACCATTGTAGCCAGTGCATCTGCATGATATAGATCCAGGTTGTCGTCCTTTACATCACAATCAAAGTGACATATCAATTCGACTTCCGCTATATTCTTCGTATATGTTTTCATCGTGAAAACATACCCGTTATCATGATCGATGGATGAAGGCCATCCAGGATTCTCACAACATGTGGTATCACAAATATTTTCGTCTGCAACGGAAATATTAGCGGAACGCTGTGAAACGATGTAAAACACCGAAATGAGCGTAACAAATACCAACATCATACCCATTAATGCTTTTTTAAAATTATTTGTCATAATTTTAACTTTTTGTTTTTGCACCCAACGGATTGCAAACGCTGATTTTCTTGAATTTGCTATTTAAAATGTATGTATTTTTTAAGCTTACATCTGGTCCCTGGAATACGAAATTCCAAACTGTAAAACAGCGGGCGGCCTAAAGCAAAAGGCTCTTTCACTTAAAAAAATACTCGATACACTTGTGTATATCTTCACATCTTAAATCACAACCAATAAAAATCTTAAATTTGCAGGTCAGATACAAATATTAATTATTACTATTATTATTACTATACTAATTTTTTTGTATTTTCTTTATACCATATATTTGACAAAATGTCAAGAAGTTATGAAATTGTTATAAAACAAAAAGAGACCTTGCATGAAAGCAAGATCTCTTTTTGTTTACTTCAAACCAATGAAGGGAACAGCATCACCCATCATATAGGTAGGGAGTTTACCATCCCAGCGAAGAGTAGCCTCGTATTGGATGAGGTTTTTGTTGCTCTCAAGAGCTTTGCTCTTGATAGCCATTGCCTTAGCTTCTGCCTGAGCCGTAATAACCTTTTGCTCAGCCTCTTCTTTGATTCGGCGAGTGTTATTAACGGCTTCTTGAGCTTTCTGCTCGGCAATCACCTTAGCCTCAATTGCATTTTCGAAATTATCCGAGTAATCAATATTGATAAACTGGAAAGTATAATTTTCGAAATAGGAAGCATCAAGGCGTTCATTCAAGGCAGATAGAATCTCTAAACGGGCTTTATCTCGATTCCCGACGAGATCTTGAGCCTGCCAGTGACCGATAATGTCTTTGATAACATCATTGAGGACCGGTGTAATCTTCTTTGACTCGTAATCCTGCCCGACTTTCTGGTACAGATCCCAAACATTGTCGGGTTTCAGATTGTAAGTAAAGGTGTACTCCACCTCGGCGGTCTGAACATCTTGCGTGTACGATACGGCCTTTTGAGTCATCTCGACGGTGCGCACGTCAATCTTCTTCATTGAAGAAACGAAAGGCGTCTTGAACCCGAGACCATTCACATACGATTTTTCCGAAACGTTTCCGAGGGTGACGAGCACGCCGCGGTAACCCGGCGAAACGATGTAAATCGACGAAAAGAGCGTAATCAACGCTAAAAGAGTAATACTACCCCAAATACTTGCTTTTTTCCAATTGAAATCCATCATAGGTTTAATTGTTTTAGTTTTTGTACCCAACGGATTGCAAACGCCGATTTTCTTGAATTTGCCATTTAAAATGTACGTATTTTTTAAAGTTTACTTCTGGTCCCTGGAATACGAAATTCCGAACTGTTACACAGCGGGCGGCCTAAAGCAAAAGGCTCTTTCACTTAAAAAAATACTTGATATATTTTCATATATCTCCACATCTTCAACAACAACCAATAAAAATCTTAAATTTACAGGTCAGATACAAAAGATAATGATATATAAGTAATTTGTGTTCATTTCCTTTATCTCATATATTAGACAAAAAGTCAAGCACTTTTGATAAAAATATTGCATTCAAAAAATTAAAATGCTAAATAACGTGCGATTTTAATGGATAAAAAAAAGATAAAAAGATGATTAAAAATTTAACCCAAGGTGCTCCGTTAAAGCTGATTTTAACGTTTTGCATGCCGCTTCTGATTGGTAATTTATTTCAGCAATTTTATAATTTGTCCGACAGTTTGATTGTCGGCAGATTGCTTGGGGTCAATGCGCTGGCAGCTGTTGGCGCAACCGCGCCCTTGTTTTTTGTGTTTTTGATGATTGCCATCGGTTTTACGGGCGGCTTAACCATTGTGACGGCACAATGCTTCGGGGCAGGTGATATTAAAGGGCTTAAAAAAAGCATTACACACGCATTGATCATAAGCTTTGTTTTATGCCTTTTGATGATGTTTATTTTGATGTTTTTCTTAAATAATATATTGACATTGATGAATATCCCCATCGAAATCAAAGATGATGCCTATATTTTTATGCATATTTTAACGTATGCACTTGTAGTTTTGATTTTTTATAATCTTTTATCAGGTGTGATGCGTGCGTTGGGCGATAGCAAAACACCGCTTTATTTTTTAATTTTTTCAAGTGTTTTGAATGTGATTTTCAATTTTGTGCTGATATACTATTTTCAGTTCGGTATCAAAGGTTCTGCTTTGGGAACGCTTATATCTGTCAGCTTAACACTCCTTTTTTGCAGTCTTTATATATATCAAAAATTTCCAATCATCAGACTGACAAAATCAGATTGGACATATGACAAAAAAATGATGAAAAAAGAGCTTCAAATTGCGCTTCCGATGGGCTTGCAGTATTCCGTTTTATCTTTGAGTATGCTTGTTATACAAGGGGCATGTAATTCTTTCGGCGCAGATGTGATTGCCGCCTTTACGGCTGCTCTTCGGATTGAACAATTGTCAACGCAACCGATGTTGGCGCTCGGAATTGCCATGGCCACATTTTCTGCTCAAAACTGGGGCGCCGGCAAAATCAAGCGAATCCGCGATGGTGTTCGTTTTACGGCGATTCTTTCTCTTGTTTTAAGCTTGTTGATGGCGCTTTGTGTGCGCTACGTCGGACGCAATATGATTTCCGTTTTCTTAAATGAGAAAAATGCGTTTATTATTCAAACAGGTAAAACCTATTTGAGTATTTCAACTTATTTTTATTTTTTTCTTTCGATGATTTTTATTTTCCGTAACACGTTGCAGGGAATGGGAAGAGCCGTTATTCCGCTTGTTGCAAGCTTAACAGAACTTTTTGTTCGCTCTGTTTCGGCAATTTATCTGGCGCGTATCATGGGGTATCGCGGTCTTTTTTATGCGTCGCCTTTAGCATGGATCGGGGCAACACTTGTTGTCACAATAGGTTATGTTTATGTTATTAAAAAAATAAAAGTTCGAAAGTCCAAAACTTATTTTTCAAAAAATAAGTGGCAAATTAGCCTCAAAGCTGCTATTCATACCACAAAAGTCACACAAGGTGACTAAAAAAATGAAAAAGAAAAAACTTGCTTTTTTAACAAAAGTGAACTAATGATGATAGCATATTGTTCTAAAAAGAATGATATATCAAACTTTCATTATGAACTTTATAAAGGAAAATAATATGAAGAAAACTTTATTACTCGCAGGTGTTGCAAGCGTATTTGCTTTGAATGCACAGGCTTTAGAAGTCACACCTTATGTCGGTGCTGATTATAACTTGAACTTTTTGAACAAAGCTTCAGTATATGATGGTTTCCTTCCGGGAAAATATCATTCAGGTTCAATTGTAGCTGGTGCTAAAGTCAGCCCTTATTTTGCAACAGAAGTTTTTGGTGAACTTTCAAAGCATGCAAATAAAAGAAGTTTCCATTCAGAATATGGTGCATACGGCGTTGATGCTTTCGGTATTTTACCGCTCGGCTGCTATGGCGAATGGGAAGTTTTAGGTACAGCAGGTATCGGTCGTTACAGATTTGAAGCAAAAGTTAAACCGCACTTTGGTCATGAAACAGATCACATTTGGGGATGGCGTTTAGGTGCAGGTGTTCAGTATAATGTAACTGAAAACTGGGGCATCCGTGCAATGTATCGTCACATTGCATTTGTGAACAAAGATGTCAGAGGTTTAGATACTCTTTCACTTGGTGTTAGATACAGCTTCTAATTAAAAAGAAATATATCTAAAACGATATATCCTTATAAGAAGTATTCTACAAAAAAGGCTCTTAACTCAGAGCCTTTTTTGCTTGTAGCTTCATTTAAATCCGATGACCTTAAACGTGCATGTGAAAAACTTTAACAAGTTTGTTTGTTATTGAATTTTTACGAAAGAATTCGTGAAAAAAAAATTACTTGCTTTTTTAAAAAAAGTGAACTAATGTCTATAGCATATTGTTCTAAAAAGAATGATATATCGAACTTTGATTATGAACTTTATAAAGGAAAATAATATGAAGAAAACTTTATTACTCGCAGGTGTTGCAAGCGTATTTGCTTTGAATGCACAGGCTTTAGAAGTCACACCTTATGTTGGTGCTGATTACAATTTGAACTTTGTGAACAAAGATTCTGGGTTAGATGGTTATGTTCCCGGAAAGTATCATTCAGGCTCCATTGTAGCTGGTGCTAAAGTCAGCCCTTATTTTGCAACAGAAGTTTTCGGTGAACTTTCAAAACATGAAAACAAAAGAAATGCTCATTCAGAATATGGTGCATACGGCGTTGATGCTTTCGGTATTTTACCGCTCGGCTGCTATGGCGAATGGGAAGTTTTAGGTACAGCAGGTATCGGTCGTTACAGATTTGAAGGAAAAGCTAAACACTCTGAATATGCACGTGACCATGAAGCATTCCATGTTTGGGGATGGCGTTTGGGTGCCGGCGTTCAGTATAACTTGACTGAAAACTGGGGTATCCGTGCGATGTATCGTCACACAGCATTTGTCAACAAAGTTGTCAGAGGTTTAGATACACTCTCACTTGGTGTCAGATACAGCTTCTAATTAAAAAGAACATATCTTAAAGAAAAAAATACCGGCAAATGTCGGTATTTTTTTGTGGCGTTTTAATTTATTTGTGCTATACATCAATAAAAAACAGATAGGTAAAGGAAAATAAAATGAAAAAATGTCATGAAAATGGTCGTTCAATGGTTGAGATGATCGGGGTCATTGCCATTATCGGTGTGATTTCGGCCGGCGGATTGGTCGGCTATTCCAGAGCCATGTATAAATTTCAACTCAGCAAAGTTGTCAGCATGGCATCGGATGCTTTGCAAGAATATACTCTGTTTTTAAAGCGTGGCCCGGAATCATATCCGACAATTAATACACCGTCTCAAATCAAACAATATCAACTGATGAGCTCATGTGAAGAAGATGTAAATGATTCGTCTGCTTGTAAAATGCCGCTTGGAAAAGTAAAGTTCGCATACGACCCCTCTGACAGTTCCGATGCTTTTAAATATACATATAATATGGATATTATTTTTGAAAAAGCACATAAAAATGCATGTATTGATTTTTTGGTACATGACTGGAATCGTATGGTGCCGGACAGATGGTGGTATCGCGGTGGCGAAATTAAAGTGACATCAAATCATGATTCGGGCGGACAAATCCTTTACAGCTCTGATGTGAACAGACTAAATGTCTCCGGCGCAACAAATGCTTGTAACATGGTCTGTGGTGAAAATACAACGGAGTGCCATATCATTTTCCACTTTGAGGGTGAAAGATATTAGAATTTTATTTTGTTTCACGTGAAACATCCTATAAACATATAAGAAAAATCATATAAAAGAAAGCAATATAATGACAGCAACCTTAAAAGAAATAAGAAAAACATTTTTAGACTACTTTATCAAAAACGGGCATACGCATGTGCCGGCCTCATCTTTGGTGCCGGATAATGATCCGACCTTAATGTTTACAAACTCGGGTATGGTTCAGTTTAAGAACATTTTTACGGGTCTTGAAACGCGCCCCTACACACGCGCCACAACGTCTCAAAAATCGGTGCGCGCCGGTGGCAAACACAATGACCTCGACAGTGTCGGCTATGACGTTCGTCACCATACGTTTTTCGAAATGCTCGGCAATTTTTCGTTCGGCGATTATTTTAAGGAAGAAGCGATTTATTATGCGTGGGAGCTGATCACAAAAGAATTCGGAATTGAAAAAGATAAATTGGCTGTGACGGTTTTTCACACCGATGAGGTCGCCAGAAACATTTGGAAAAAGGTTTCGGGTTTGCCGGAGAGCCGAATCATCAACATTGCAACCAAAGATAACTTTTGGCAGATGGGGGATACAGGTCCGTGCGGATATTGCTCAGAGATTTTTTATGACCATGGTCCGGAAGTTTTCGGAGATCTCCCCGGCACAAAAGATGAAGACGGCGATCGCTGGATTGAAATTTGGAATTTGGTGTTTGATGAATTTGAAGACTTGCCGACAGGCGAGAGGGTGAATTTAAAAAAGCGCTGTATTGATACCGGTATGGGCCTAGAGCGTATGACGGCCATTTTACAAGGTGTTCATTCAAACTACGAAATTGATTTGTTCAAAAACCTGATTGAAGATATTTGCAAACTTTCAAACACGGATATCGAAAATAAGGCGTTTACTTCATCTTATAACGTGATTGCAGATCACTTACGCAGTGCTTCCTTTTTGATTGCAGACGGCGTTTTGCCTTCAAACGAGGGAAGGGGATACGTTTTGCGCCGAATTATGCGACGCGCGATGCGCCATATTTATATGTTGGGCGTTCATGAACCGATGCTTTATAAGTTATTGCCGTCCCTGCAGCGCGAAATGGGCGAGGCCTATCCGGAACTTTATCGCTTTGCCCCCTTGATTGAAGAAACAATTAAAGCAGAAGAGGTTCGTTTCGGCAGAACACTTTCAACGGGTCTTAAATTATTAGAAAGTGAAACAGAGCATTTGGGAAGCGGTGATTGCCTCAAAGGCGATGTGGCCTTTAAGCTTTATGATACCTATGGTTTTCCGCTTGATTTAACCGAAGATGCTTTAAAGCTTAAAAATATCAAAGTGGATATCAAAGGCTTTAATGATGCTATGAATGAGCAAAAAGCCATGGCTCGTCAAAGCTGGGTCGGTTCGGGCGATGCCGGAACAGAAAAAGTTTGGTTTGACTTGAAAGAAAAATTGGGTTCAACCGAGTTTTTAGGCTACCAAACCTTAAAAGCAGACGGACAAATCACAGCCCTTGTTCAAGATGGTCAAATTGTATCGAAAGCCGAGCAAGGAACATTCTATTTGATTGCCAACCAAACGCCATTTTATGGCGAACGCGGCGGACAGGTCGGCGATACGGGCAAAATTGTTTCAAAGAATTTTGAAGCAATCGTGAAAGATACCAAGCATCAGTTAGATGCTTTGGTCGTTCATGATTGTGAGCTGATTAAAGGTGTTGTTCAAACGGGCGATATCGCGACTTTTGAAGTTGATGAAACAAGGCGTAAACAAATTTGCGCCAATCACTCGGTCACACACTTGCTTCACAAAGCGCTTCGCACGATTTTGGGCGAGCACGTGGTTCAAAAAGGCTCACTTGTGGCAAATGATCGGATGCGTTTTGATATTTCGCACCCCAAACAAATCACACATGATGAAATTATTCAAATTGAGGATATGGTGAACCGCTCAATCAGAGAAAACTATCATGTCGAAACCGTTTTGATGAACAAAGATGATGCCATAAAGATGGGCGCCATGGCGCTCTTTGGCGAAAAGTACGGACAAGAAGTCCGCGTGGTTGAAATGGTCAAAAACGGCGATATTTATTCTGAAGAACTTTGCGGCGGAACGCATGTTTGCGACACAGGCGATATCGGGTATTTTAAAATTCTTTCGGAATCTGCGGTGGGCGCCGGTATCAGACGTTTAGAATGTTTAACCGGAAAAGCGGCTGAAGATCATGCAAGATTTTTAGATGAAAAACTCCATCATTTGGCAAGCAGCTTAAAAACCAATGTCAACGATTTGGAAAAACGCATTGAAAACTTGCTTGTCGACAAGAAAAAGCTTGAACAAGATGTTGCTGATTTGAAAAAAGAACTTGTCAGCGGCGGCGCTCAAGGAACGGATGAGGCTGAAAACATAAACGGTGTTTCATTTATCGGAAAAGTTGTTTCAGGGGTACACCCCAAAGAACTTAAACCCATGATTGATGAAATTCATCAAAAGCTTGGCTCAAGTGTTGTGGCTCTTGCAACCGATTTTGACGGCAAAGCCTCGATTGTGGTCGGTGTGAGTACTGATTTAACAAATAAATATAATGCCTCAACGCTTGTTCAAAAAGCGGCGGTTATCTTAAACGGTCGAGGCGGCGGCAAACCCGATATGGCGCAAGCCGGTGGCAGCGACGTTTCAAAACTGGACGCAGCTATTCAAGCAGTCAGGTCAATGATTTAGGCGTTTGAAAGTTGTTTCAAAAGGGCGGTGTCAAACCGCCCTTTAATGTTTTAAACCTTTTTCCTTTACATTATGATGAAAAAAATTATAATAAAATCAGATAGCAAAAAGGCTGTCTGGGGTGTCAGAACCTCTTAATTAGAATCATATAGTAATATGATGAATTGGTCTTCCAGTATATGGACTGGAAGGATGCAAAATAAACCTATAGGGTCAATATGCACACTATTTTCTAATTAGTAGTTCTGAACTTCCAGTCGCTTCTTTTGAGGCGATTTTTTTTATATGGATTCTCGGGATAAACCCGAGAATGACAAGATGATACAGTTCAAAACGTCTTTCTTGGGCTCGCTCAAGGGGATCTAACACAGGAGAAAGATTATGAAAAAAGTTTTATGGATTTTAATTGGCATGATGGTAACAGGCGAGGCATTGGCTAGCGTTATTGCAAGCGGCGATAATTGTGGTCCTACTTGCCACTGGGAACTTGATGATAAAGGACATATTACAATATCTGGTGCAGGCTCTACATATGGTTATCCTAATGCTTTAGCTTTACCTTGGACAGATTATCGACATCAAATTACTTCGGTTGAAGTTCAAAATGGTATTACAAGCGTGGGACAAGATAGTTTTCAGGGATTAAAGAATGTTAAAGAGGTTTATCTGGCTCCATCGGTGACATCTATTAATAACAGCGCATTTCGAGGGACGGGAATTACGAGTATTATTATTCCACCTCAAGTCAATAATTTAGGTGCCGGAGCTTGGTCTGTAAGTTGGGCACAGTCAAGTTTTAGTGAAGTTTTTTGTTCATCAACACAAATAACAAGTGGTCTTTGCACAAGTGAAAAATTTGGGGGAGCAGAATTAGGAAAATACGAAAACACAGATGACGGTAAGCTTATGGTTTATAATCCGGATGGTTCAATTAAAGGAATTTATATTGATTATGCAACTTTTTCACAACATGGAAATGTTGTTGATTCATATACTAAAAAAGATGAAGAAGGCAATCCTTTGATGGTTTATGATGGTTATGGTCAAATCAAGAAAGCATATGTATATAACCCTGACGGATCTGTTGCCACATATGATAAAAACGGAAAACTGATAAGCTTAACAGGCAAAAAGATATTGACGGTTGATGAAGCGACCTCACTTGTTTCGGGTAAAAATACGTTTTCGATTAAGTATCGATAATAATATAAGGAATGGATCCCTACGTCACGCCTGGCGGCGTTCCTCTGGATGACGTTTTAAATACATGAACGAAAAAAAACTGCCGGTCAAGGCAGGTTTTTTTTAGCTTTCATTTGTTTTATTTAATATATCTTGTTTGTTTCGATTTTCCGTCAAACGGTCTTTTTTGCTTATGATAATAAGGGTTTTTGTGATAACCGTTGTCTGAATAAAATCTCTGTTTCACGATTTGATCAATGAGGCTTAAAATAAAGCTTAAAAGAAGCAAAGTGGAAAGAAGTAAATACGACACAAAGAAAATCCACGAATGCGGAAAAACGCTCATCACGGCTTTTGTGATGTCGGCCCATCCGTCAAGCGTGAACACCTGAAAGAGCGTTAAGACGGCGCCCGATAAGGTCGCAAAATCTGAAAAGCGAAATGAGAAAAGATTGACAGCCATAATCGCAAAAACATAAAGCACCACACCGAATGCCAACACAAAAGCGCAAAAATTCGGCATAAGGCTTAAAAACGTATCGATAATATGTTTTAGTCTCGAGAAGCGATTCATATATTTTAACGCCCGGAACAATCTGAAAGCTCTGAAAATAATAAGAGATGATGTTATCTCAAATGCCGAAAACAAAATAACTGTAAAATCAAAGACATTCCAGCGGGATTTAAAAAAATCTTTGCCGTAAACGTAAAGTTTTAAGCACATTTCAACCACAAAAATTGCAAGGCATAACTTATCAATTAAGGCTAAAATGGCATAGTTGGCTTCAAATGAGGGGGAGACCATCATGCCCAGTACAACGGAGTTCATAAAAATGAGCCCCATAATAAACATATCAAAGCTCTTGTTTGAAACAAACTGTTTCATTTGTTTTTTATCTGTTACCCAAAAATGTTTCATGTTTTTAATCCTTTAGAATAAATTTGATCAAAAAAACTTTATACCAAATATATAAAAAATACAAGCCCTATTGTTGCAATCACAATCGATGGACCGAATGCGCCGGCACGCTGACGCTTGGCTAAACAAAACAGGCCGAACAGAATGCATGTTGCAAGAAGAAGTATCGGCACATATTCAAACCCGATCCATGCACCGACGGCTGACAAAAGTTTGATGTCGCCACCGCCGAATGCGTCCGGATGTTTTTTAACCATCACTAAACTTGCGATCACGGGAAGCATATATCCGGCCAAGGCGCCAAGTGCACTTTGAAAGGCAGGCGAAAAAGGCGAAAGTGAGCTATCAGGGGCAAGCGTTGAGGCAAATAAAAAGCCTATAATAAGGAGCGGAACCGTCAATAAATCCGGCAATAAAAACATTCGCTCGTCAATTTCATATAAAAGGAGCAAAATCCATAAAAGCGCAATCAACAAATCAGAAGGCAGGCAAAGGTGAAAAGCGATGCTTAAAGCCGAACAAATCACGCCCCAACCGACGGATCGCATGATGTATTTTTGCATTAATGTTTGATAACGTCCGTTTGCCAAGCGCTTTTGTTTGGAAACTGTTTTAACAGGTGCCACAAGCCGATAAAGAGCGTAAGCCATTGTGGCCGGCATAAATTTTGAAAAACGGCGCGCCATATAGGGAATAAGAGCGCCGAAAATAAATCCCGAAAGTATATAAATCATTTAATATCTCCTTTTTTTTATATTTTTTATCATCTAAAGGTTAAAAAGTGCTTGAAAAATAGAAAATAAAGTTGTAACAATTGTTCACTTGAAATCGGCACCCCTGGAGGTCGATTGAAAGCAAAAAATAATAACAAATACAAGGATAATTAAAATGACAGAAATTACATTTAAAGCATTAAAGCGTGAAAAAGCAGGTAAGGGGGCAGCTCGTGCATGTCGTCGTGAGGGACGTGTTCCGGCCATTATTTATGGCGGAAAAAAAGATCCCGTTATGATCAGCCTTGATCCTGTCGAAATCGAAAAAGCTTTGAACATTGAAGACTTTTTCGAATCTGAAATCGTTGTGGATATCGAAGGCAAAAAAGAAAAAGTTACTTGCCAAGATGTTCAATTTCATCCGGTGACAGATGCACCGATTCACGTGGATTTCTTGCGTTAATTGGAAAAGTAAAGATGTTTTTGGTGGTCGGACTCGGCAATCCGGGTTCTCAGTATAAAAATACACGCCACAATATCGGGTTTATGGCGGCAGATTTAATATCTGACCGCTATAAATTTTCGCCTTTCAAGGAAAAATTTGAAGGTCTGATCGCAGAAGGCCAAATAGGAAGTGAAAAGGTTTTGCTCTTAAAGCCTCAAACGTTTATGAACGAATCCGGCAGATCTGTTGTGAAAGCTGCGTTTTTTTATAAAATTTTGCCCGAAAATGTGATTGTTATTCACGATGATATGGATTTGAGCTTAGGTCAACTGAAAGCCAAAATTGGCGGCGGATCCGGCGGTCATAACGGGCTGAAAAGTATTGATGCCAATATTTCAAACGCTTATAATCGTATTCGGATCGGGGTCGGGCATCCGAGCCACAACACGGCTGATGTGATTGATTATGTTTTAGGGCATTTTTCGGTTAGCGATAAGCAAAAAGTTGATAGTGCATTATCTCTTGCAGCTCAGGCAGTTGAGGTTTTGATCTTAAACGGTATTGAATCTGCTTCTAATTTTTTGGGTATGAACAAAATAAAGTAAAAGGAAACAAAAATGGGGTTTAATTGTGGAATAGTCGGGCTTCCGAATGTTGGAAAATCTACTCTTTTTAATGCTTTAACGGCAACAATTTCGGCTGAAGCGGCGAATTTTCCGTTTTGCACGATTGAGCCGAATGTCGGCAGAGTTGCCGTGCCTGATGAAAGACTTGATAAGTTGGTCGATCTCGTAAAACCGAAAAATGTTGTGCCGACGCAACTTGAATTTGTGGATATTGCGGGGCTTGTGAAAGGTGCTTCGAAAGGCGAGGGTTTGGGGAACCAATTTTTGGGCAATATCAGAGAAACAGATGCCATTATTCATGTGTTGCGCTGTTTTGAAGATGACAATATTACCCATGTCGAAGGGTCGGTTGACCCGATCAGAGATGCTGAAATTGTTGAAACAGAGTTGATGTTGGCAGATTTAGAGAGCCTGGAAAAACGTATTGAACAAATCAGAAAAAAAGCCAAAGCGGGCGATAAAGAAGCCAAGATTCAAGATGAGGTTATTACACCGATTATTGAAGTTTTAAAATCAGGAAAGCCGGCACGTATGGCCGCACCGAGTGAGGCAAACAAAGATGCTTTGAGACAATATAAAATGTTGCAACTTTTGACATCAAAGCCTGTGCTTTATGTTTGTAATGTGGATGAAAATTCGGCGGCAACGGGAAATGAATTTTCTAAAGCTGTTGAAAAAAAGGCAATAGCTGAAAATGCAAGCGCGGTTGTGATTTCAGCCGAAATCGAATCTGAAGTGGCACAGCTTGATGATGAAAACGAAAAGAAAGAATTTTTAGAAAGTTTGGGCTTAAGTGAAACGGGACTTTCAAAAATTATTAAAGCAGGTTATGCGCTTTTGGGACTTCAAACATTTTTCACGGCCGGCCCAAAAGAAGTTCGGGCCTGGACATTTATGAAAGGCTATAAAGCACCGCAGTGCGCCGGAATTATTCACTCGGATTTTGAACGCGGATTCATCAGAGCCTTAACAATTTCATATGACGACTATATCGCTTTTGGCGGTGAGCAGGCGTGCAAAGAAGCCGGTAAAATCCGCTCGGAAGGGAAAGATTATGTCGTTCAAGACGGCGATGTGATGGAATTTTTGTTTAATGTGTAGATTTGTTTAAAGTGAAAAGAAAGGAGCCTTGACGGCTCTTTTTTTTAACTTGATAATAAAAAGAAAATTTTTTATACTTCTTTTTGTAACCGGTTGGGTTACGGTGTTTCAAAAACATCTTGCAAATAAAAACTCCATTTAAGGGGAGTTTCGGATATAAGGGCATGGCCGCGAATAACGAAATCTGTATTTGCACAGTTTTTGAGCTCCCCGTTTTGATGTTTCGTCAAAGCGGTTTTTGTTTTGAATTAAAAATGGAGTTTATAAAAAATGTTGGATAGAATAATCAGAAAACAACTCGGGTATCTTTTGTGGGAAGAGAGAAGTTCCCAAGAAAAACATATCAAGTGGGTGGCTGACAAGACAAAAGTGAGTATTTTAAGTGTTGATTTTGCCGAGCATGGCAAAGGGCATTTTAACTGGAAATTATATGAAAAAATGCTTGCGCTTTACGATAAAGAGGTTCAGGTGACGCTGGTTGATAAAGGAAAAGCGGGATAAGGAATGGATCCTGACGGCCTAAAGGCCTCTGGATGACGGTTTTTTTGAGATGCTGAAACAAGTGGAGCTCGACAGGCTCGCTCATCTTCGATTCCAGCATGACATAGAAGGGGAATGGATTGCAACGTGGGAAACTTACGTTTCCTCCTCAGAATGACGTTTTTTTATAAGGATGAAATTCTTTTCACACTCTCCAAACCTCCCCTTTTCCGGGGGAGGTTTTAATAAGGAACACGGTCGCAGACCCTCGCCCGTATCATCCCATACAATAAAAAAACCGTCCATAAAGGACGGC
>DFFP01000002.1:15345-15597 GCA_002372275.1 Alphaproteobacteria bacterium UBA3773
TAAAGGACGGCTTTTTTTATTGGCGTTCGTCAAGGGGCTCTTCTAGAAATGCTTTTAAGCATTTCGTCGGTCACTTGTTTTGTAATGTTTGAAGCAGTCGCTTATCGCTCCTTTTCAAACAAACAAAACTGCGCCACTTGCGGTGAAAACAACATTTTAAGGTTGTTTTCATCCTCGTGCCCGCGACAGAAGGTCGCAGACCCTCGCCCGTATCATCCCATACAATAAAAAAAACCGTCCATAAAGGACGGC
>DFFP01000002.1:15641-68479 GCA_002372275.1 Alphaproteobacteria bacterium UBA3773
TAAAGGACGGCTTTTTTTATTGGCGGGAGTGACGGGGCTCGGACCCGCGACCTTCTGCGTGACAGGCAGACGCTCTAACCAGCTGAGCTACACCCCCATAAGTGATTGCATTTATACATAACAAAAAATATAAATGCAAGTATTTTTTTTAAAAAATTATAAAAAAATGTAAATTGTGGATAGATTGACCTTCTTAAAGTGTGTTTTCAGGCTTTTTCGTTTGCAAAAGGTCGCGCCCGTTTGAAGTCGGTTTTAATAAATCCGTTAAACCATCAATGGCAATATAGGCCATATTCGGTCGATTGTTGACCTCATAATTGACTTCATAAAGGTTTTTGCGCAACACCTCGAGTGAAAGCCAAGGATCTCGAAGCGAATAACGCCCTAAAAATGTTTGAGAAGCACTCTCAATTAATGGTTTGATGGCCTTTTTTGCATAAGCTTTTCTTGCTTTTTGAGATTCTAAATCAGGTGCTAAAGCGGCAAACTCTTCGGTTGCAACCGCGCCTAAATATCCTTGAATGGAGCGATACATCCCGGCAACATCACGAACGGAGATGTGTTTTTGGTTGCGCTGCTCGAGCGGAATTCCGGGTTCGCCGGCAAAATCAATAAACCGAAGATCATCATCTTTTGTGACCATCACCTGCCCTAAATGAAAATCACCGTGAACGCGTGTGATGTAGCCTTTGTTCGGGCTATCGTTAATCAGCCTTATTTTATCTGCAACAAATTTTTGTGTCAGCTCTTTCCAATTTTCAAGTAAAACTTGAGCTTTTGATTTTGTGGGTTCAGGCAGGCGCTCAACGTTGTTGACGATATTTTGATGTGCTTGATATAAAAGAACTTCCAGCTGTTTAGAGTAGTGATGAATAAATGTGTCATTCACAGCTTCGGGCGCAAAAGCTTGATCGCTGTCCGGCCTTGAAAGGCATTCGGACATTTCAGCCGTTTTGCGGCTTAAATTAAGCATCATTCCCATAAACTGCGGATTATCTTCGGCTCTTAAATCGGTGCCTGTCAGATAGCCTTGCGCTAATTTATCTTTCAGGTATGAAACAGAATAGTTCCATAAATCGCCTTTGTTTGAAATATATTCTTGTTCAATACCGGCAGAGGCTGTTTCCCCTCTGTTGTTATAAAGGAAAAAACCGCCGTATGTTTCGGGCATCACCGAGCAATGTTCGCGCATCAATTTGTCGTTCATTGAAAATTCCGGATTGATTTGCGTGGAGAAATTCAAAATTCTTTCTTGCTTAAAGGCAATCATCTGTTCGCCGACTTCTAAGGTCGTGTTGCTTTGTTCAACGCCGAGCGGGCGCGAAGGCATATTTATTTGAGATTGAATCACTTCCGGATGATGGGCGATGTTATGTTTCATGACCCAACCGTTTGGAAAACGAACCTTATTGTTGTTTTGTGCAAACAATTCCATGAGTTTTTGCCAATAATCCGGTTCTGTTAAGGCGTCGCGATAATACTTTCCGTTTAAGGGGAGGGCATTTTTTTGATCCGTTGAAACTTCTTGAAGCGGCATCATAAAATAATGTGCCTCGCCTTGTTTGCTTTTGATTTGTCCGATCGAAAAGAGTTTTTTGCCCCCATCAAAAGGAATGCTTTGCAGATTAAATTCGCTCATCTGCCCTAATCTGATTTCTTCTTTGAAGCTGCACCAGCGTTGTGATAATATATAGTCAGCGATTTGTTTTGTGAACTCCATGAGAAATCTCCTTTGATATATTAACGCTTCCTTAATATACTACACTTTAATGTGTTTGTAAAGGGGAAAGTTGACAAAAAATAATTTGGAGTATGCGATGGAAAATTTAAGAAAATTGGCAGAACTCGCGGGAATTTCATCATCATATGTTGATAAAACGGGTGTTGTTCGGTATACAACCGATCGATCCAGAGAGCTTTTTTTAAAATCGATGGGCTATCAGGTCGGCACGAAAGAAGATATCAAAGCTGAAATGAAAAAATTTGAAAATGTGCCGGTTTTGCCGGATGTGTTATCTTTTTTTGATGATGAAAAAATTGAATTTGAAATTAAAAAAGACGGGGATTTTGAGCTGATTTTAAGTGATGAAGAAGACCATGTCGTTCAAACCCGTTTTGTTCAAGGTTATACAAAAATTAGGTTATCAAACATTAAAACAGGGTATTATTCCATCCAAATTCGGCAAGAAAATTTTGTTTTTAACAGCCTCTTGATTTATGCGCCGAAAGAGGCTTATCAGGCGCCGTTTATCAAAAATTTTGAGCATATCTACGGGGGCGCTGTGATGCTTTATGCCTTGCGCTCCGAGCATAGTATGGGAATTGGCGATTTTAGCGATTTGGAAGAAATCGTGAAATGTGTTGCTCAAAAAGGCGGGGACGTTGTCGGTATCAACCCGCTTGGAGTGATGAGTGCATACACGCAAAATGAAGAAAGACTTCAAAAAGATTCATCTGTTTTGAGTGATGTGTCGCCTTATCGAACTTTAAGCCGTTCGTTTATCAATTATGTTTATCTTGATTTAAGAAAAATTGAAGAGTTTTCTTCTTCAAATGTTCAGGCGTATATCAATGACGCTTCAACAAAAGAAAAAATTCGATTTTTAAATCAGTCGCCTCATGTGAAATATGCGCAAGTGCTTGAGCTGAAATTAAAAATACTTGAGCTGATGTTTGAAGAATTTGAAAAAAATGCTATCCAAAAACGTTTGGAAGAATTTGAAAAATATCAAAAAGATCAAGGGGAAGAACTTGAAAATTTAGCGCTTTTTGAAAGTTTGCTTGAAGAAGTAACACCTTGCGATTATTGGAAAAATTTTCCGAACCATTATGATAAGATTTCTTCTCTTGAAACACAAAATTTTAAGAAAACGCATCAAAAGCGTCTCAGATTTTTCAAATATTGCCACTGGCTTGCAGATCATCAGTTGCAACAAGTGCAAAATTTGGCGCGAAAGCTGAATATGAAAGTCGGGCTTTATGCCGATATGCCGATCGGCGCGGCTTCAAACGGGGTAGAGGTCTATCAAAATAAGGATGCGTTTGTTTTGGACGCGGATATCGGCGCGCCGGCCGATCCGATGCGCCCTAGAGGGCAGAGCTGGGGGTTTACGCCATATCATCCGGTTGTTTTGAAAAAACAGCATTATCAGCCGTTTATTTCGCTCGTTCGGGCAAATATGCGTCATTGTGGCGCTCTTCGGATTGACCACGCCATGGGGTTAAGACGACTTTTTTGGGGATATTTTACACCTGACGAGCCGAGTGTTCAGGGCGCATATATTTATTATGAAATGAAAGATATGGTGGCGATTTTGAATTTAGAGAGCCATCGGGCAAAATGTATGGTTATTTGCGAAGATTTGGGAACCGTGCCCGAAGGATTTCGAGAATATATGAAAGAACACGCTTTGCTTTCATATAAAGTAACGGCAAGGCAAAAAGAAAAAGACGGGTCTTTTATTGAGCCTGAAAAATATGATTATTTGTCATTGGCCCAGTTTTCAACGCATGACCAGGCGACATCTTGCGGATTTTGGAAAAATGAAGATATTGAGGTTTTTAAAAAATGCGGTTTATACGCCACTCATGCGCAATATGAAGAAAATTTAGAAGGGCGCAAAAAAGATCGCTATAATTTGATAAAAATTCTAAAATCTCAAAATCTGACGACCCAAAAAGAAGAAGATCAGATGCTCGGTAGCGCCGAAAAAGGAGATGATGTGCCGGCGCATATTGAAGTTTTGTTTAATCAATTAACGGCTCAAACAAACAGCGCTATTTATTTGGTAAGATTAAATGATATTTATCGGCAGGTTTTAATGGATAATGCGCCAGGTACGGTCAAAGAATATCCGAACTGGCGCATCAAGATGAATATCAGATCAGATGAAATCGGAACGTCAAAAGATTTTAATGAAATGATGGACATCATCAAAAAAGCCAGACCATAGAAAAATTCTATTTTCGGTGTTTTTATCTGTATATGATAGAAAAGTTGTTTTTACCTCCTTTTTGAACAGCTGCTGTGGCTTCGGCAGGTGTATATATTCTTCGTCTATAAGTTACAACGCCGTTTTCAGAAATTTTGATTAAATTACCGCCGGCATCATATTGGTATTCTGTTTTGCTACCATCTCTTTGATATATTCCGAGAATTTTATCGCCATCTTTGGCAGTGTACGAACCATCTTCCGTAATATTGTTTAATCCGGAAGCACTATAATAATAATTTCCGCCCTGTGCGTGCATCAACTGATCGTTAAAATTATTAAACGCACCAATCAAATTTCCTTGAGTATCATAAGCTAATAGCTGTCCGTTTTCAGCGTATTTATACGTTCTAAGAAGTGTCCCCGAAGCATTATACCAAGCTTTTATTTTTCCGTTTTCATCAAAATCAAAAGTTTGTGTATTACTTCTTGGAGTTGTCCATGTTGGAACTTCGCCGTTTATTGTTACGTTCGCAAATTGCCAACTGGTTGAGTTGGTCGTGTTATCGGTCCTTATTTGTCTTATATGATAAACTATTTGATTTCCCCAAGTGCTACTGCCATTTCCCCATTCGTAACCGATATGAGCTTTAGATCCATTGTCATTTTGATAAACAGCACCGGTTTGACCAATTAGACCATTTGTTTGATAAACTATCGGTTCTCCAAAGACTTCGTTTAAAATATCTACTCTTGTTATTTCTGCCCTTGATTGATTACAAATGGCTGTTGTAAAAGCGATTCCGATGGTTAAAATTTCTAATTTTTTATTCATAACAACCTCCATACTTTTTAAGCAAAACTAAAAAAATCGCTTCAAAAGAAGCGACTGGAAGTTAGTAACTACTCAAGTGAAATAGTGTGCATATTTGTTACACTTATTTTGCAACCTTCCAGCCCACACTGGAAGTTCTTCCACCATATATAAGCATACATGGCGCACTTGAAAGAGGTTACTACACCCCAGACAGGTTCTTTCTCTGTCTGTTTTCATTATCACATAAAAAAGATGTAAAAGCAAGATTTTTTGATACAGTTATTCGGGGTGTTTTTTTCTTTTATGAAAGGCTTTAAAAAAAAATCTGTTGACTTCAAGAAGTTTTATGTTATTATCCTCTCGCTTGCGCAGAGGCTTTAAAAGCATTTGCGTGGCGTTTTATATTAACAATAGTAACTTAAAAGGAAATTTGTGATGCCTACAATTAATCAGTTAATTCGTAACTCACGAACACCAAAAGTGAAGAGAAACAAAGTTCCGGCTTTGAAAGCTTGTCCACAAAAACGCGGTGTTTGCACAAGGGTTTATACAACAACCCCGAAAAAACCGAACTCCGCTTTGCGTAAAGTGGCTCGTGTTCGCTTGACTAACGGCTTTGAAGTAATCAGCTATATCCCTGGTGAAGGTCATAATCTTCAAGAACACTCAGTGGTGCTGATTAAAGGAGGCCGTGTGAAAGACTTGCCTGGTGTTCGTTATCATATCATTCGCGGTACTTTGGATACACAAGGTATTGCTAAACGTCGTCAACGTCGTTCTTTATACGGCGCTAAGAAACCGAAATAGGAGAATACCATGTCACGTCGTCATAGTGCAATTAAAAGAAACGTGCTGCCCGATGCCAAATATGGTGATAAGGTTGTTACGAAATTTATTAACAATATCATGGAAGACGGTAAAAAAGCCGTTGCCGAAAAAATTGTTTATTCGGCTTTCGACATTATCGCTTCTAAATTAAAACAAGAGGCCTTGAACGTCTTTTCAACAGCTATTGAAAACGTTAAGCCGATGATCGAAGTCAGATCTCGCAGAGTGGGCGGTGCAACATACCAGGTTCCGTCTGAAGTCAGACCCGACAGACGTCAGGCTTTGGCTATTCGCTGGATTGTGGATGCCGCCAGAAAACGTTCTGAAACAACAATGACAGATCGTTTAGCCGGCGAACTGATGGATGCATTTGCCAATCGTGGTTCTGCTGTTAAAAAACGTGAAGATACGCATAGAATGGCTGAAGCCAACAAAGCGTTCTCACACTATAAATTCTAATTTCACGGAAAGGTTATCAAGATGCCTCGTATGCATAAATTGGATTTATATCGCAACATCGGTATCATGGCTCATATTGATGCCGGTAAAACAACAACAACGGAACGTATTTTGTATTACACCGGTTTGAGCCATAAAATCGGTGAGGTGCATGATGGTGCCGCAACCATGGACTGGATGGTTCAGGAACAAGAACGCGGTATTACGATTACTTCTGCTGCCACAACTTGCTACTGGAAAGGTCATCGTATTAACATCATTGATACCCCCGGACACGTGGACTTCACAGCTGAAGTTGAACGTTCGCTCCGCGTTTTGGATGGTGCGATTACGGTTTTTGACTCGGTTGCCGGTGTGGAACCGCAATCTGAAACAGTTTGGAGACAAGCTGATAAATATGGCGTTCCGAGAATTTGTTTCTGCAACAAAATGGACAGAATCGGCGCCAACTTCTATCGCTGTCTCGATATGATTGTTGACCGTTTGGGTGCAACGCCGGTGGCTATGCAACTCCCGATCGGATCGGAAGATGCTTTCACAGGTATGGTTGATTTGCTCAAAATGAAGGCCATTATCTATACGGGAAGCGATCCGGATTCTCCGATTAAAGAAGAAGAAATTCCGGCTGATTTGAAAGAAAAGGCTGAAGAATATCGTTCTAAAATGATTGAAACAGTGGTTGAAGAAGATGAAGCCGCTATGGAAGATTATTTGGAAGGCAAAGAAGTTTCTATTGAAACTTTGAAAAAATGTATCCGCAAAGGTACACTTGCTCGTGATTTCGTTCCGGTCTTCTGCGGAACAGCTTTCAAAAACAAAGGTGTTCAACTTCTTTTGGATGCCGTTGTCGATTATCTTCCGTCTCCGCTTGATATTCCGGCTATTGAAGGTACAAAACCCGGCACCGATGAAGTAATCACACGTCGTCCGTCAGATGATGAGCCTTTGTCAGCTTTGGCTTTCAAGATTATGAACGACCCGTTTGTCGGATCCTTAACATTTACACGTATTTATTCGGGTAAATTAGAGGCCGGTACGTATGTTTATAACTCGGTTAAAGACAAAAAAGAAAGAATCGGTCGTATGCTCTTGATGCACGCTAATAAACGTGATGATATCAAAGAAGCTTATGCAGGTGATATTGTGGCTTTGGCCGGTTTGAAAGATACAACAACAGGTGATACGCTTTGCGATTCTGATAAACCGATTGTTTTGGAAAACATGGTGTTCCCTGAACCGGTTATTGAACTTGCCGTTGAACCGAAAACAAAAATCGATGTTGAAAAAATGGGTCTGGCTTTGCAAAAACTTGCAATGGAAGATCCGTCATTTAAGGTTGCATCTGATCCGGATAGCGGTCAAACCATCATCAAAGGTATGGGTGAACTTCACCTCCAAATCATTGTTGACCGTTTGAAACGTGAATTTAAAGTCGAATGCAACGTCGGCGATCCGCAAGTGGCCTATCGTGAAACGATCACCAAAGCTTGCGATATTGAATATACGCACAAGAAACAATCCGGTGGTGCCGGTCAATTTGCTAAAGTTAAAATCAAATTTGAACCGACAGAAGATCATACAGGCTTTGAATTTGTCAACACTGTTGTCGGCGGTAACGTTCCGAAGGAATATATCCCCGGTGTTGAAAAAGGTTTACAATCTGCAATGGATTCCGGTGTGCTCGCGGGTTATCCCGTGACCGGCGTGAAAGCAACACTTTATGATGGTGCTTATCACGAAGTCGACTCAAATGTGATGTGTTTCGAAATTGCTGCTCGTGCTGCCTTTAGAGAAGGTATGCGCCAAGCTGCAGCCAAACTTTTGGAACCGATTATGAAAGTTGAAGTTGTGACCCCTGAAGAATATATGGGTGACATTATCGGTGACTTGAACTCAAGAAGAGGTCTTGTTAACGGTATGGATCAACGCGGTAATGCCCGTGTGGTTGATGCGTTTGTTCCGCTCGCTTCAATGTTCGGATATGTGAACACACTCCGTTCGCTTTCTCAAGGACGTGCTCAGTTTACAATGATCTTTGATCACTATGCTGAAGTCCCGAAGGATGTTGCGGAAGCTATCCAAAGCAAACGTGCTTAATTGAATTATAAAGAGGCAAGGCTTTCGGCTTTGCCTCTTTTTTTTGTACTCAGAAAACCCCGCGTTAGAGACGGGGTTTCTTATTAAGACGTTATGACAAGCAAACCCGAGTAAAAAGTGCAAATTTATAAGGAATGGATCCTGACGTCGCATTCTGTTGGAATACTCCTCAGGATGACGGTTATTTTTTTATAAGGAGTGGCCTCTGACGCATGGTGCACCTTAAGGGATGACAGAAGAGGGGATGACGTTTTTGGATGCCTAACTCGCAACTAAAGTTGCTCAGGCATGACAATGACCGAGAGACCCTCTTTAGCAAGCTTTAGCGGTGATGAGGAGGAGATAAGAATGACAATTTTTATCGATAACGAATTGAAAACGTATTTTTGCCTGTTGTTCCAAAAGATTGTGTTGCTTCATCAACAGTATAGATACGTTTGCCCTCAAAACCTACCAGTTTACCGAGTTCATAAATTGAGTAACTTCCATCTGCATTTTTGACTTTTGTTCTGTTGTTAAAAGTTATTCTGTTTGACCAAGAAGGCCAAGTTGTTTTATCTTCACCGTAGTTGTGCGTGAGCCAGTTTTGAAGAGAATCTTCACAGCTTTTTGTACCGGTACAGTTGATTTTGATGTCTGTATTATTCTTAAAATTGCCACCGCAATAGTATGCGCAAGTTGTTTTATTAGGATGTAAAAAACGTATTAAATTTTCGGCATTTGTGGTCAGTTCTGTTAGTTGGACACTTTCGAATGCAGATGCGTAAATTGATGTAACTGTGTCCGGAATATTGAGGCTTGTAAGTTTACCATCCCCATAAAATGTGTCACCTGATATTGTTTTTAGGCCGTTCGGCAAAATCACTTTTTCTAAATTACCTGCTATTAAAAAAGAACGCCCCCCTGTGGTAGTCATTTTAGAATCTTCTGCAAATTCGACTGTTTTTAAGGCACTAGCGCGAAAAACATCTCCACCAAATGATGTGACGTTTTTGGGGATATAAATTTCGGTAATTCCCGTTCCCCAAAAGGCATTACTTCCAATCGATTGAAGTGATTCGGGAAGTGTAATGGTTTGAAGCTTTTTAAAATTTTTAAATGCGTTTTCTTCAATTGCTGTAACATTTCCTGATATTTGAACATTCGTCACACCGGAAGGCAGAGATGTCAAAGGGCTGATTTGTGCATTTTCTTTATATGAGCCGTCTGTGTTTTTTTCGGTCGGACCATAAACGTTGAGTGTTGCGCCGCTATAGGTATAGTAACAGTTATTGCCGCAAGATTGACATGTTGCCGCGCCGTAACAATTTTCGTAAGATGATGTTTGACTAAAAGCATTAAAGCTAAAAAGTAAGCTTAACATAAATATGAAAACAGGCATGTTTTTTCTCCTTTATTGATAGATTCCGAAACAAGTTCGGAATGACAATGACGTTTTTTTTAATTTAAAAAAACACTTTGAAAAAATCAAAGTGGGAGCTAAGAAACTGCATAGATTCAGTCAGACTTATTCGCCGCAAACGCGCTTATTTCATCTACTCCCTTAAAGGAGTTTATATATTATCTATGTGGTGTTTCTTAGGCACCATCGCTCAACCGTAGCGATACTTTCATTTTGCCTGATTTTTACTAAAAAGTCAAGCTTATGTGTTTGTTTTTTAAATTTTATTACAGTATTGACAGAAACGTTGTGATGTGATAGACGTGAGGCCAAATTTAATTATTTAAACTTGTATCATTATGGAAGAAAAACTTAAAAAAACAGCCTGTGATTTGTATAGGCAAAAGTACGGCAAGTTACCACAAGAAGATGGTTTGACCGTTTTTGTTTACGATCAAGGTGCGCGTGGATTTTATTATTCCACCTCAAAAAACAGAATTAAAGCTTTTGCTATCCAGCAAAAGCTTCATCAAAAAATTATGATGTATTATCTACTGTCACTGACTGCGGCCGGAATAGCTTTGATTGTCTTTTTGACGTTCATGCTTAATCAAAATCCGGAGCTTTGTTTGATGATCACAAAAATTTGGGCTTTTGCAGAGCTTGCCGTTTCTATCCTTTTACTGGTTTATGTTTGCGCTACAAAGGATAGAAAAACGGTTTTTATTGCATTGCCTTGAGTGCTCTGAAATCTAAATTAAAAAAAACAGCTTTATCAAAAGATAGGGCTGTTTTTTTGAAGTTATAATCCGTTAGAACGACGCCTGCCGACAAAGACGTTGACATTTTGTTGTTGCCGGGCTGTCATTTGTGTCTTCGGGTAAGAAGAGGGGAGATTCTTTCTTATTTCTTCAATACGAATGCGCAAATCATTTGGATAGAGCAAAGCATTTTCCCAAAGACGGCGGGTTTTGTTTTCAACACTATTTGAACCGCCTTGTGTAAACATCGGGCTGTTCATCTGCAAAGCCAAGTTTTCAAGTCTGCCGAGTTTAATCACATTTTGGATGTGTTCATTTAACAAAGGAATCGCCTCAGCCTCGCTGATACGTCCGCATTTGACATCACGAAGCAAACGTACAAACGCGCGCTCCGGTTGAGACTTTTCTAAATCCGTTTTCATACCTTTCAAACGCTTTTCTTGTAAATCACGACGCTTTTTTCGATTTTCAGGCGTTTTGGGCATTTTTTCATAAGCTCTGATTAAAGCCGTATCAGCCGCAATTTCTTCAGAGGCCTTTAAGGAATAACCGGTTTTAGCAAATTCGCGCGCAATTAAAATCATGGCGGCCACTTCTGCCGGAGACATTTTATAGCCTTTAGAGGTTAAATCATCATAGGCCGGATGATTTTTAAGTTCATCCGGAATAAGGGCATAAGGAGAGTTTTTCTCTTCAGCTTCTTTTTTGGCTTTTTCGGCGTCTTGAGAAGTGAAGTTCGGGTCATTTTTAGCACTTTCCAAAACTTCCGGCGGGCAGACTCTGCCATATGCTTTATACGATTCTGGCACTTTGAGCCATGCTTCAAACTGGGAACGATGTCTGGCAAAAATGGCGTTCATCAGCGAGTCATCTGCTTTATCTGAGCAAAGCTTGTAGAAAGCCTCTAAATCATAGGCTTGTAAATATCTTGTAAATTCTGCGCCGATATCTGCCATGACAAGCTCCTATCTACCACCTCTGGCGTTGTTGAAGGCATTGGCAAGAGAAGCGCCGTAAACAGCATCTCGTTTTTGATCCCAACCCTTGTTTTCAACAGCCTTTTTGGCAATTTCCTTTCTAACATTTTTATAATCAGAAAGTGACATATTTTTAAGTTGTGTTAAAGGTGTTCCTTTGCCTTCAGCATCAAATTTGTAACCGACATCATTGGCAAGTGTTGCTAAATTTCTGGCCTCAAGGGCTTTGTGTGCTTCAAAGTCTTTCATTAATCTTGGTAAAGGTAACTTTGATTGTACTTCTGTTACCGGTTTTCCGGTGATTTCGGAAAGATCTGAGATAATTTGATCTGAAATACGTTTAAGAGCTACTTTGCGCTTATCAATAGTATCCATCTCTTCAAGTTCGAAGCCTGCAAATTCGGCAGCCTCTTTAATTCCTTTGTCAATTTGTTTTAAGGCTTCTTCGGGATTTTCAGGAAGATTTGTTATACCAAGAGATTCGGCCATAGCCGCTATTTTTTCTTTTTCGGTAGCTTCATTTGGCTTTTGCTCTTGCTGTTGTTCTTGTTCTTGTTCTTGCCCTTGACCTTGACGTTCTTCTTGTTGTCTCTTAAGCTCTTTTTCTAAAATCTTTTTAACATCATCAGGCAAAGATTGATAATCAGGGCTTTGGGGGTCAATTTGAGGTGCACCGATAAGGCTCAATTTATCACCGTTCGGATATGTCTCAGATGAGCTTAGAACTGCTGCATAGAGCATTAATTTTTGCGCGCCCGTTAATGTGTCGCCGATTTTGATATTCAAATTACTTTTAGCTGCATCGCGGACAAGACCTTTGTAAAGCAGAAAATCAGCGTCTTGCGTAATAGCGGCGTTCTTTTCAGAAGTATAATCAACACGGCCTTGAACTTCTTTAAGGCCGACAGAGTATTGTACGGGAGCAACGGCTTCTTTTTCTTCCACGTCCTTTGAAACGTCTTTTGCAAAATTTTTCCATATTTCTCTTTTCTTTGCAACCCACTCTAAATCTTGATTTTCATCTTTTTGATCGCCTTTATCAGCATCTTCGAGTGTCATGTCTTCACGCTTTACAGGCTTTGTTATTTCCTTGAAAGCTTCTTCTAATTTCTTTTTTTCTTCTTCGCTTTCAGCTTTTTTTAATAGGTCATCTAAACCACTTCTGTCAAACCCTTGCATTAAAGGTTGACCATCTTTATCAGTTTTATCCTGGCCATTCTCATCTTTTAGCGAGAAAGCAGGCTTACAAACAAGTTCGCGTGTTTTAGCTTTAATCTCTTCAAGAACTTTATCTAAAGATTCTTGACTGTCAGCTTTATAACCTGACAAATCAATATGATAGGCATCAGCCAGTTTATAGTATTCACTTTTTAGAAGTTGTTCTTGATAATTGCCAGTTTCTTGGGTCGTTTCTTGTTCTTGCTCTTGCTCTTTTTTTTCTTCTTCAGCCATGGGTTTTCTCCTATAATGAATTTTATGAATTCAATTTATCATAAAATTTTAATTTTGTCTAGTATTTTTTATGAAATATTTGTAAAAAAAATAAGGCGCATTTTTTTGATGCGCCTTGAACTTTACAAAACTTTGACGTCAAAGGTGATTTTTTGATTTTCAATGACGTCTGTTGTTCCGGTTTCACACGACGGTGTGACCTTAAGGGCTAAAACCTGCGCGCTGATATAGGCCTCGTTTTCTTTTAATGCCTCTGAAAGCTCGGCGCTGTCTGTTTGCCAAAACAGCTCAATTCGGTCAGAGATATTGAAGTCTTTTTCTTTGCGCAAATTTTGAATAAGACGGACAAAATCGCGTGCCATTCCCTCACGGATAAGAGCAGGGGTTAAGGTTGTGTCAAGGGTCACAACAGCCGTGTTTGAAGCAAACGAAAGTCCCGAAACACCTTCTTTCATCTCAAGTCTGATTTCAAAAAACTCAGGCTTTAAGTTCACGCCGCCGATAAGAAGTGTTCCGTCTTCGTTTAAGCTCCAGTTTCCTTGTTTGTAAGCCGCCATCACGGCACCCATGTCTTTGCCAAGCGTTTTGCCAAGAAGCGGGGTATATAAATAAAGCTTTTTCTCGGCATATGCGCTTAAATTGTCATCAAACTTGACTTCTTTGACGTTCAGTTCATCTTTGATGATTTCAACATAAGACGGCTCAAGCGTTTGTCCGACGAGCGTAAGGGAGGAAAGCGGTAATCTGTTTCTTAAGTTCTTTTCTTCGCGGATTGCTTTGGCAGCCGAGCAAAGTTCTTGCACAAAATCCATTTCACGAACCAACTGTTCATTGACCTTGATTTCGGAAAGTGTCGGATAATCGCATAAATGAACTGATTCGCCGTCTGTCAGATTTTTATAGACATATTCTGCTGCAAACGGCATGAGAGGCGCCAAGATTTTGCTTAAATTAAGCAAAATGGTGTAAAGCGTGTTGAAAGCTTCCGGTTCGCCTTTCCAAAAACGATCGCGGGTGCGGCGGATATACCAGTTGTTTAAAATTTCCATAAAGTTTGTGACTTCTGTTGTCGCCAAGGCTACATCATAAGTCAAAAGTCCTTTTTGAACGTTGTCTTTTAAGACTTTGAGCTTTGATAAGATGTAGTTGTCAATTGCCTCGGAAGAAGAGCTGATTTCACTTGCTTTATATTCTTCGGCATTGGCATATAAGACAAAGAAATAAAACGCGTTCCACAGCGGAATGAGTGCGGCACGTGAGGCTTTGGATATTTCTTTTCCTTCCTGATCGACAGCTAAATTACCGCCCTTTAAGACAGGCGAGGAAACCAAAAACCAACGAAGCGAATCTGAACCGATTTTTTCTAAAACTTCATTCGGGTCAGGATAGTTTTTAAGGCGCTTAGAGAGTTTTTGACCGCCTTCGGCCATCAAAAGCCCGGTGCAAATACAGTTCTTAAACGCCGGTTTATGGTGCAGAGCCGTTGATAAAACAGTCAATGTATAGAACCAGCCTCTGGTTTGATCCATAGCTTCCACAATAAAGTCAGCCGGAAAATGATTTTCAAACCATTCTTTGTTTTCAAACGGGTAGTGGATTTGTGCATAAGGCATGGAACCTGATTCAAACCAGCAGTCAAAAACATCTGAAACACGGCGCATCATTGTTTGACCCGATGGGTCATCGGGGTTAGGATAGACAACATCATCAATATAAGGTTTGTGAAGATTATCAACCATAAATCCTGTTTTTTCTTTAATTTCAGCTATTGAGCCGAAAACATCGATGCGCGGGAATTTCGGGTTATCAGACTTCCAGACCGGAATGGGGGTGCCCCAAAAACGATTGCGCGAAATAGACCAATCTCTGGCACCCTCGAGCCATTTGCCGAAACGGCCGTCTTTGATGTGAGAGGGAATCCAGTTGATTTGTTGATTAAGTTCAACCATTTCATCTCTGAAATCGGTGACTTTCACAAACCATGAGGACATCGCTTTATAAATCAGCGGTGTGTCGGTGCGCCAGCAAAACGGATAAGAGTGTGTGTATTGCTCTTTTTTGACAAGCAGGTGATTTTCTTTAAGCCATGCTAAAATCGGCTCGTTTGTTTCAAAAACCTGCATGCCTTGGTAATCGGGCACTTCGGATGTGAATTTGCCGGCTTCGTCCACAGGGCAAACAACCGGAAAGTTTTCATCATATGCACGGCAGGCATCAAAGTCATCTTGACCGAAACCGGGGGCAATATGAACAATGCCCGTTCCGTCTTCGGTTGAAACAAAATCACCTGCTAAAACCTTAAAGGCACCTTTTTCTTTTAAATCGGCAAAATAAGGAAACATTGGTTTATAACTCAGACCAATCAGTTCAGAGCCTTTGATGGTGCCGACTTGAACAGCATTTTCAAGTTGTTTTTTATAAGATCCCAAACGAGCATTTGCGATGATGTATTTTTGACCGTCCTCTTCCATCACGGCATAGTCAATATCACGCCCGACAGCGAGCATCAGGTTTGAAGGAAGAGTCCACGGGGTGGTGGTCCAAACCAAAATCTTCATACCATTTTCGAGCTCAAACATCACGGTAATGGCTGTGTCTGTTTTTTCTTTATATCCGAGGTTAACCTCAAAGTTTGAAAGAGGGGTTTCGGCTGCCCATGAATAAGGAAGAACGCGGAAATCTTCATAAACCAAACCTTTGTCGTAAAGGGCTTTGAAATTATGTATCACGCTTTCCATAAAATCGAGATTCATGGTTTTATAATCGTGACTGAAATCAACCCAGCGGCCGATTCTTTTGAACATATCGACCCAAATCGAGGAGTATTTCAAAACATCGGACCGGCAAAAATCATTGAATTTTTCAACACCGTAAGCTTCAATTTCTTTACGCCCTGAAACGCCGAGTTGTTTTTCAGCCGACATTTCAGCAGGCAATCCGTGGCAGTCCCACCCCAAACGGCGCTCGACCTTTTTGCCCATCATGGTTTGAAAACGGGCAACAACATCTTTGACGTATGAGACCATAATATGTCCGTAGTGCGGTGTGCCGTTGGCAAACGGAGGGCCGTCATAAAACACAAATTCGGCGGCACCGTCGCGATTGTGGACGGATTTTTCAAAGGTTTTATCTTCATCCCAAAATTTCAAAATTTCTTTTTCAAGAGCCGGAAAATCCGGTTTTGCACTCACGTTTTGATAATGTTTCATTATAAATAACCTATTGATAAATTAAAATGTACAGTGATAAAATGTAAAATATAAAATGAAAAAAAAAGATGCATCCCCCTAGGGGATAATAATGAAAATATGTATTTGAAGCTTTGACATCTTTTATTCCTTTTTGAAACTGCTCTCAAAATTATAACATCTTTGAAGCAAGGTCAAGGCAAAATTTTGATATTTGTGTGTGTTTTGAGAGAAAGTATTTTAACTTGATAATAAAAAGAAAATTTTTTATACTTCTTTTTGTAACCGGTTGGGTTACGGTGTTTGAAAAACATCTCTCTAATAAAAACTCCATATCAAGGGGAGTTTCGGATATAAGGGCATGGCCGCGAATAACGAAATCTGTACTGACACAGTTTTTCAACTCCCCGTTTTGATGTTTTGAAGAACCATCCGGCAAAAGCCGGAGGTATCTTCGTTCCATCCAAGCTATGTTTGCCAATCCGGCTAATGCCGGCTTGGAATTTGCAAACCACCGACTGACGTCAATGTTTTGCGAATTTGATGTTATCAAAGCGGTTTTTGTTTGAAATTAAAATGGAGTTTATAAAAAATGCTGGATAGAACAATCAGAAAACAACTCGGATACTTGTTATGGCTCGAGAGAGCTAATCAAGAGAAAGAGATCAGATGGGTCGTCAAAAAAATGAAAACAGAAATTTCAAGCGTGGATTTTGCCGAGCATGGCAAAGGTCATATGAATTGGAATTTTTATCAAAGATTGCTTGATTTATATGGTAAAGAAATTCGAATAACGCTGGTGGATAAAGAAAAAGGATAAGGAGTGGATCCTGACGGCCTGACGGGCTCTGGATGACGGTTTTAATGGTTTAGATGCCTAACTCGCGTCTTTGCGTTGGCTTCGCCGATCTGCGATTCCAGGCATGACATAGAAGAGGAATGGATTATCACGATCTAATCACTTTTTGAGTGAAACTTCTTGACGAAGCCATAAAATAGAAGTAACTTCCTTCAAGTTGAATGTGGCGCGATATGGAGAAATAATATGCCTCAAGACCTCTTTTTTTATAACACAATGACAAGAACAATCGATCGGTTTGAGCCAAGCGACGGGAAAACTGTTCGGATGTATTGCTGCGGACCGACGGTTTATAACTATGCGCATATCGGAAATTTGCGGACTTATGTGTTTGAAGATGTTTTGGATAAAACAATTCGTTTGGCAGGTTACGGCTTAAAGCATGTGATGAATATCACCGATGTCGGGCATTTAACAAGTGATGCCGATGAGGGGGAAGATAAAATGCTGATTGCGGCCAAGCGTGAAAGTTTGGGCGTTTTGGAAATTGCGCGTAAATATGAGGGTAAGTTTTTTGAAGATACAAAGGCCTTAAATATTAGCCGTCCTGACGTTGTGGCACGGGCAACAGAACATATCAAAGATATGATTGAGTTCGTCAAAGTCTTGGAAGAAAAAGGATTTGCCTATCTTTCAAACGGTAATGTTTATTTTGATACGGCAAAATTTCAAGGTTACGGCAAACTTTCAAAGCAAGACAGATCTGACTTAAAACACGGTGCACGCGTGGAAGAAGACGCCTCTAAACGCAATCCTTCGGATTTTGTTTTGTGGTTTACGTCATCTAAATTTGAAAATCAGATTTTGCAATGGGATTCGCCTTGGGGGAGAGGATACCCCGGTTGGCATATCGAATGCTCGACCATGGCGATGAAGTATTTGGGCGAAAATGTGGATATTCACTGCGGCGGGGTGGACCATATTCCGGTTCATCACGAAAACGAAATCGCACAAAGTGAGGCTTATTTAGGCCATGATTGGGTGCATTTTTGGATGCATGGCGAATTTTTGCAACTCAAAAATGCCAAGATGTCGAAATCAAGCGGATCGTTTTTAACGCTCGATTCTTTGATTGAAAAAGGATATAAGCCGGAACACTATCGCTATTTTTGTTTGCAAAGTCATTACCGCAGTCAGGCAAATTTCAGCTTTGAAGCATTGGATGCGGCCAAAAATACATATGAGAATTTAACGGCTAAAATTGTGGAATTGAAACAAAATCCGATTAAAGGCGATGATGAAAATGTTTTAAGCGAATATATCGCCAAATTTGATGATTTTCTGTTTCATGATTTGAAAACGCCGCAGGCGCTTGCCGTGATGTGGGACGCTCTTAAAACAGATAAGCTTTCAAATGATTCTAAACTCAAATTTTTATTGCATGCTGACGAGGTATTTTCGTTAAAACTTGATGAAATTGAGTTGCCGAAAAATCAAGAGGAGATTCCATCAGAGGTGAGGGAACTTGCAAATGAGCGTTTGAAGGCACGTTTAGAAAAAAATTGGCAAAAATCAGATGAGTTGCGCGATGCAATTCTTGAAAAAGGTTACGTGATTAAAGATTTGCCCGGCGGAAAATTCGAGCTTTCTAAAGCAAATTAGTGTTGCCGTTTGGTTTTAATTTTTGGTTTTCGGCTAATTGAATTTGTTTGACTTTTTTAAAGACGGTTTCGCGCTCATAAACGATGCTGTGGAGCCCGAGTTTTTGCGCTGCTTGAACATTTTGAAGTTTATCATCGATAAAAATAACTTCATTGGGCTTGGCTTCTAATTTTTCTAAAACGGTTTGATAAATTTTTGGGTTCGGTTTTAAAAGTCCGAGTTCAAAAGAGGTAAAAATTTGGCTTGGAAAAGTTAAATGTGAGGCCGTATCTTTTAAATTCGGCAGCGCATTTGAAAGTAAACATACTTTGATGTTTTGACCTCTCAAATATCTCATTAAAGATAAGGTTTCTTTAAAATACGGCCCGACGCCTCGGTGTAGAGCTTTGTTGATTAATGCAGGCATTTTTTTGTTGTAGGGAACTTTGCAATACCGGCAAAGGTCTTTGCAAAAGCTTTTGTAATCCGTTTTTCCTGACATAAAGGAATCAAAATTATATGATTTAGCACCATGCCGGGCGTCAAAGAGTGCAACATCTTTTGTTTGCGCACGAAGACATTCATTCAAAGGTGTTAAAGAATAAGGATAACACACACCGCCCACATCAAAAATACAAAAACGAACAGCCATATTTATTTCTGCCTTAAGTTAGATTTTTAAAAGAAATAAAAGGTTTGTGGTGAGATGTCAAGAGGAGGAATTTGTGCGCGGATTGTGAGTGACAATTTTTTTAGATGCTGAAACAAGTTCAGCATGACAAGGAAAAGAAATAAAGGGGAAGATGCGATTAGGATGCATACCACAGTGTGCCGGAAACGTCTTTGCCGGCTTCTTGGCGCAAAACAAGCGGATAAGATTTAATGTTTTGATATCCGCTTTTTTCAAGAATTGTTTTGATATATTCCTCATTGTGTTGATAACGCCCCGTTTCGGAGAGTGCAAAAGTTTGAACATCTGCCGGTGCATTTTCGGTTGTGAAAAGAAGGGGAATGGGGGAACACTTTAAAAATATTTTTTCAATTTCTTTCGTATATTCAAGCACATCGAATAATAATATAAAGTTATACTTTATTTCGTTTTTTAAAAGAAAACTTAAAATTTCATCGTGAAAAAGAGCGTGATACAGCTTTTTTTCATCTGCTTTTTCAATCATTTTTTGAGAAATATCAACGCCTGTCCACTCGGAATTTTTGGTTTTCAGGTTTTCGGCCGCTAACCCCGTTCCACAGCCTAAATCTAAAATCTTTCCTTTAAGTTCTATATTTAATTCTTTGATTTTATTAAAAATATTATATCCGATTTGTTGCATGCGTTCGTCAAAATCAGGGGCAAATGAGTCGAATAGATTTTCGCTGTAAATGAGATCGTCTGTTGGAATGTTATTTTCAAAAGCGGCAGATAAACGTTTCGCAAACGGGTTGCCTGGGGCATTTAAAAGCCAAAGCTTGGCAATTTTTAAGGCCTCAGTTGGTTCTTTTTTGTGAAACATCACGAGGGTTTCAAACAAGTTGATGCTGATCAGCTTGTTTTCTTTGTCTTTCAAAAAAGCATTCAAAAACAAGTCTAAAGCTTGTTTGTCATCGCCCATATCTCTTAAAATCAGCGCCATATTATTTGATAGAGAAGGAACATCTGAATTGATTAAAACAGCTTGGTGATATTCTTCTAAAGCTTCGGCTAAGCGTTTTTGATGGTAAAGAAAATCGGCATACGACATGTGTGCACTTAAATTTTGAGAGTCAATAGAAAGCGCTTTTTTGAAATAAGTTTCGTTGTTTTCAAGGTGGCCCAGATGAATCAGGGCATCGAGGTTTTGCGCATTTAAGGCAAGAACTTGATGAAAATAATCGGCAGCTTTTTCGTAATTTTCTTTAAGCAAATAAATCTGGGCAATTAAATTTTTGATATCAAAATCTTTGAGAAGTGCATCTGCTTTGAGTGCTTTTTCAAGAGCATTGTCATAATCTTTTTGGTCAAAGGCTAAAAGAGCTGATTTATAAAGGGGATAAGGGTTATCCGGAAAATCTTGAACAAGTTTTAAAAGCGAATTTTCATCATTTTCTAAAACGGCGATGTCTGTTAAAAGCGTGACATCGTTTGGGGAGAGTTGAAGGGCTTTTTGAAAGTAATCAAGTGCCGATGACAGATTTCCTTTTTGTTTTTCAATGAGCCCTAAATTTCGGTAAGCCTCTGAGGTTTGAGGCGCAAGGCTTAAAACATGAAAATAGGCTTCCTCAGCTTCGTCAAATTTTTTGATGGCACTGAGCGAAACGGCTAAATTAAAATAAATCGGCAAAGGGCGAGGGGCTTTTTTGAGCGCCTTATAGAAGAATTCGGCGGCCTCCCGGTGTGCGTTTTGAGCGGCGGCCGTTAAGCCTAACATATTTAAAACATCGGGGTTGTCCGGCAAAAACGTTAAAAGCGAGCGATAAATTTTTTCGGCCTCTTTATATGAACCGCTTAAGTAAAGGGTGTTTGCCTGTTGAAACATTAAATCAAAAGACATATTCCCTCTTTTAAAAACTAATTTTTGGTTACAACAACCATGGCTTCGCGCAAAATACGGCCACTTATCATATAGCCTTTTTGAAGTTCGGCAATGACTGTTCCGGCAGGTTTTGAAGGGTCCGGTACTTCTTGGATGACGCGGTGAAAATTCGGGTCAAAGGGTTTATCTAAACTTTCCATCGGGGTAATGCCGAATTTTTCAAAAACATGCAAGAGTTCTTTTTTCGTCAGTTCAATTCCCTCACGAAGCGAGTTTTCGCTTTCGCTTGATTCTGTACTCAAAGCTCTGTCTAAATTATCGGCCACGGAAAGTAAATCTTTGGCAAACGATGAAACAGCGTATTTATTTGTTTTTTCAATCTCAAGCGCACAGCGTTTTTTAACATTTTCCGTTTCGGCCAAGGCTCGAAGCAATTCATCTTTTAATTTTTGATTTTCAGTTTTGAGCTCGGCTGTTTGAGGATCTTCTTCTGAAACTTCTTCAGAAGGAGTTGTTTCTTCTGTTATTTCTTCTTCTTTTTCGTTTTCATGCGTTGGATGATTTTTTTTCATCTTCAAAAACCTCTTTAATCTGTAAACATTATGGTTATATTATCAAGTTAGTGTTTCAAAATCAGAGAGTCAAGAGATTTCGCTTTTTTTAGTTGTTTTATTTTTTTTTGGGTTTATGATGAAAGAAAATATATTATTTTTTAGAAAGAAATGTCATGAGCTTTGAAAGCGTAAAAGAAAATGCCTCGGTCGGTTTTTTGAAAAAAGGCTTTAATAACAAAAGACTTCTTTCTTCATTTTCAAAAGTTTATTCTCCGGATTTAGATTTTGTGCGTTTGGCGGCGAAAACAGAGTGTCTCGGGTTGAAAGAGTGGCCTGAAATGGCTGAAATTAACGCATGGATGTTGTCGGCCGAGACGGCAACTTTTATGAAGTCCGGCGGGCTTGGCATGGTGGCCTCGGAATTGCCGGAAAATTTTAATAAAACATTTGAACACCTTAATCATCAAATGACAATTGTGACCCCGATGTATGAGGGAGATACCGGAAAGAAAAAAGCATCTTTTGAAAACGGCGTATATGAGGGCGCAGAAGGAAAATCAGTCTATGTTCAAAAAATCGGCAAAACAGATGTTCTGTTTACGGATTTTAAGGGGGCACTGAAATCTTATGCGGTGGAATTGTTTGTGGGGAACCTCAATAAAGTTCAGTATATCTTTTTGAAAAATCAGCGTTTTTTTTCAATCAATCCGTCTAAAAAAAATCCGCCGGCGCAAGATGGGGCGTATATCTTAAACGAAAATAACATCAATGAAGTGGAGCGTTTTGCATTTTTTTCAAAAGCGATTTATACGCTTTTTTGTGATGTATGTCGGCGCAAATTTGAACTCAAAGTTCCAAATCTGTTGGTGGCAAATGATTGGCACAGCGGGGCGTTGTCCGGACTTTGTAAGTATTTGACCTGTTTTAAGGAGCATGATCAAATTCTGGACCATCAAACAGCAGAAAAAATCCAAAATACACCGATTATTCATATTGCACACCATTTGGGCTATCAGGGGTGGGATTTTGAAAATACGGCACGCTTGTTAAACGGTTTATATGAAGCTTATGCTATCGATGTTGTTAAAAACGCGAGAGCCATTAAAAACAGCAATCCGAGAACCGTAAACACATTGATTGTTTATGACAGCTATAATCAGGCCTCGGCTAATTTTCATCTTTCAGACAGAGTGGTGACGGTTTCGAAAAATTATATGGAAGAAGTTTCAAAAGAAAAGAGTTTCGGTTTTGACTTCAGAGATATTTTAAAAATCAGAAAAAATCATCAAACATTTTTTGGAATTGTGAACGGGTATGATAAAAAACTGATTGAACCGAACGGGGCGAAAATTTCGCATATGAACAGTTATTTTGAAGGCTTTGATTTTAAGATTTATGATGAAAAAAGTTTAAGAAACAAAACACACAATAAAAAAGAATGTATCAAGCTGTTATCGAAAATTGCAACTGATTCGAATTTTAAGCAAAAAGTGATACCGCTTATTGAAACAGACCATTTTTCGGATATTTCAGGTTTGGTTTCAAAAGCTGCTAAAATACCGTTTATTTGTGCTACGAGCCGGCTTGTGGAGCAAAAAGGTTATGATATTGCCTGTTCGGCTCTTTTGAAAATTGCGCAAAAAATCAAAGAGGAAAAAGGGGAGTTTCCGATTGTGGCCATGGGAGGCGCGGGTAACATCAGGCTTTATGAAATGTTGCAGGATTTTCGGCTCAAGCTCAAACAAATCAACCCGCAAATGGCAGAGCGTGTGTTTGTTTTTAAGGGGTATAAAGACGAATTTGCGTATGCGTTGCAACTCGCGGCCGATTTTTATTTAATGCCCTCACATTTTGAGCCTTGCGGGCTCACACAGATGGAGGCGATGGCCAAAGGCTCGCTTCCAGTTGCAACGGCAACGGGGGGACTTGTGGACACGATTGAAAACGGTGTGGACGGTTTTAAGACAGATGTGTTTTTTTCAGGCGGGATAAAAATATACGGTTCAAATGCCAAAGCTCAAAAACTGAAAAATAACGTCAATGCCTACGCTGAAACACTTTATAAGGCTCTTTGTCTTTTTAAAAATTCACCTGAAATTATTAAAGCCATGAAAATCAACGCGATGAAAAAAGATTTCAGTTGGAATGTTCAGGACGGTTCTGTTTATAAGTATTTCAAACTGTTTAGAACAGGGCATTTATAATTGTTTTAAGGTTCCAGTTGATAAAATTTTCTTGACAAAAAAATAAAAATATGTATTTTAAACAGCAATAAAGCTGATTAAAATAGGGTATTGAAAATGAAAAAAAGTTTTCAAACATTAAGAAATGTGTTTATCGGAAGCGCCTTGTCTATTTTACCGCTTGGGACCGCAAACGCCGATATTATCGATGATATGCGAAAAGGTTCTTCAACTCAGCCTCAAGCCAAAGAAACATTTTTTCCGCTCAAAACAATTTTAGTTCAAAATGATACGCTTTTGATGTCTAAAAACGTGGCTGTTCGTGAAGGCAGATATTTTATGGGTGATGATTTTATTCATCGCACCGTTTTTGAAATTCCTCATGATGATAAAACGCTTTCATATATGAGCTCATTTTCTTTTGCCGAAGAACACGAAGCACATCACAAGGATAATGCCAAAGCCGGTATTTATCATCAAGATTTGTCGCCCGAGCAATATATTCAAACCATGATTCATGACGAGCTTTCCTCACGGCTTGTTCAAATGCTTTGTTTTCGAAATTTTTATAAGCAATTTCATAATTCCACCGATGAAAATAAACAGCTTCTTTTAGAATTTATGAAAGAAACACCGGAATTTAGCGAATATGCCAAGGCTATTGATGAGAAAAAAGTCAATCCTTTGAGTTCTTCGCCGCAAGAGTTCAGCAGGGAAATGCAATTTATTGTCGGAATACTGAAAAAAAATTTGAACTCATGGCTTTTAAAATATCTGCCAAATTATTACAGTATTGCAAGCAATGTATATATCTCGGCAACAAATGATTTGACAAGTCCGTGTGGTAATATCGCCGGTAACGTCGGCGGTCGATTTAAAGAAAACCAAAAGGCATTTGAAGAGAATATAGACGCATGTTACACCATCGGTGGTTTTAATTTTAAGAATTTGATTGGAGAAATTGCGCTTCCCAATGAATACAAAGATGCCATTCAAAGCTTAAATAATGAACTTTCTGAAAGTTCGGCAGAACCCTATAACCCTAAAACAGGTTTATCTGACAGAGGGGTGCACAATATGTTGCAACATCTTAAATTTGTTGAAATACAATTAAAAAAACAAGCAAACTCGAGTCCAAAAAAATCAAAACCGAAAATGCAACGCACATCTAAAGAATTTCATTTTGATATTTATGATATTCACGCGCCCGTTTTACTTCAAGAATATAATGCGCGCGTTCAGATGGCCCAAAAAAGCGCACAACAAAGAAGATAAAAAAAAGCCTCGCTTTTCAGCGAGGTTTTTTGTAAATTTTGGCATCATTATTTGATACCGAGTTCTTCCATCACTTCTTTTTTCAAAGTGACGTTGTCGGTTTTGCCGGTTAAAAAGGCCGGAATTGTTTCGTGATACAAAATGGTGCGCGGCAAGAAAAGTTCTGACATACCGTTGTTTCTGATATAGTCTTGCAGAACTTCATTTGTGACCTGTTTGTTGTTTGTGACCAAAACAATTTGTTCGCCTTTGCTCGGGTGGGGCACGGAAACAACGCCGTATCTGAAGTCAGGCCCCATCCATTCATAGGCTTTAATGACCATATCTTGAACGGCATTTAAGGATACCATTTCACCGCCGATTTTGGCAAAGCGTTTGATGCGGTCTTTAATATAGAGATAACCGAGCTCATCAACCTCAACCACATCGCCCGTGTGGTACCAACCGCCCTCTAACGGCACGATTTTTCCCGGATTGTCGGGCATGATGTAACCGAGCATGACGTTCGGACCTTTTAATACAAGTTCGCCACCTTTTTCAATGCCCGGAACCGGTTCGATTTTATATTGCATGGACGGAATAATTTTGCCGATTGAGCCGAAACGGCTGTAAACGTGGTTGTTGGCTGCCACAAACGGACCGCACTCGGTGATGCCGTAGGCTTCCATGATGCGAACACCCATGCGCTCCATAAACATATCGCGTGTGTCAAGTTTGACGGCTTCGGCCGCGGCATACATAAAGCGAACATTATAAAAGTCATAAGGGTGCGCAATTCGGCCGTAACCGCGAAGGAATGTGTCTGTGCCGAATAAAATCGTCACACCAAGTTCGTAAATCAGCTCTGCAATCGCGCGATAATGAAGCGGTGAGGGGTACAAAAACACTCTGCCGCCAACCAGAAGCGGAAACAGTGTGCCGATGGTTAAACCGAAACCGTGGAACATCGGAAGTTCGTTGAAAATCAGATCTTGCATGTTGATTGTTTCGGTGGTGGTCACCTGCGTGATGTTGGCAATGATGTTGGCATGGCTCAACACAACGGCTTTCGGCGCACCTTCAGAACCGGAGGTAAACAAAATCACAGCCTTTCGATTGCCACCGTGACGGTGCGGAATGCGTTTGATTTTGTAACGGAACCATGCACCGAATTTGGCAAGAAAACCGATTTGTTTGGCGAGTTTTTCAAGATAAAAAATCTCGATTCCGCTGGCTTTTAAGGCTTCAATCACGGCCTCTAATTTTGCCGTTTTGACAAAGGTCAGAGATGTGATGATAAATTTGACTTCGGCTGTTTTGCACATCGAAATCATGCTTTTGGCACCGGCAGAAAAGTTGAGCATGACCGGCAATCTTTCATAGGCAGACAAACCTAAAAATGTGGCGGCGGCAGCAATGGTGTTTGGAAGAAGTAAACCGACCGGTTGTTCATGCGCCACTTTTTTCTTGAAGAATTTACCAAGCAAATAAACACGGATTAGTAAATCGCGATAGCTCATCGGTTTGCGGTTGATATCTTCGATAATTTTCGGACGTTTGAAGAAAAAGCCTGTTTTAGAATAGACTTTTGAGGTTTTCATCAATTGTGCAAAAATCGAAATATCCGGATTATAGGTGATTTTGAACTGCATTTCGCGCAAAATTCGATAAACTTCGTTACTTAAGTGATCGCGCTCGTGGCGGAGTTCGTCTTTAAGCTTGAGCGGAAGCGGTTTTCCGACGGTAATTGAGATTTTAGGAAGCGGTCTGTGGGGCAATTTTCCTTTTGTTTTGGAAAAATAACCATATTGCGGACCTTCGATCCAAATCGGAATAAGCGGAGAGTTTGTTTTGTCGGCCAGCAAGCCCGGGGCTTCGTAAATTTTCATCAATCCGCCCGTTTCGGTGATGCGCCCTTCGGCAAAAATCACAACAAGTCTTCCGGAACTGACTTTTGTAATCAGCTCTTTTAATTCGGACGGCTCAATCGGGTTATATTCCACCATATCGGCTGTTTTCATTAAAAAACGAATAAAGCGTTTGCGATATAAATGCCCGTTAAGCGCAAAAATCGGATCGCCGGGTAAAAAGGCAAAAAGTAAAATCGGGTCTAAAAACGACACATGGTTTGAAACATAAACACCCTTTGTGGGGAGCTTTTTTAAATCAAACTCAATATGGCAACGAACTTTCATTAAATGAAAGAAAGCACGTAAACAAAATCTCACGAAATTTTTCAAAATATTTCTCCTTTGTGATTTAATATAAAGGGTTGTATCCCAAAGGAAACCATTGGTCAAGATAAAAATTCGTTTCTTGAGATGAATTTTAACAGGCAAAATTTATTTTGCTTTGTTTTCGCTTTTGTTTTTAAGTAAATGATATTGCATAAAGGCGATCACAACCAAAAGGGGAAGAAAAATTTCGGAACTTTCTTCCAAAAGTGACCAGATGTCCACAAATGAAGTCGGTAAGTCATCTAAATTTTTGTAGTGGCGATAATGTGCCGGAAAGCGATCGGCAAATTTGGCAAACACCAATAGAGAGCAAAATGTGGCCACAGACCATGTGAGGGTATTTAGCTTAAAAAACGAAATAAAAAGATGTTTGCCGTATTTGATGAAAAAATACAATATAGCACCGAAAATGACGAGCAAAACAGCACCGTATAAGATTTTTTCAGACAGTGCATTGTTCGGATTAAAGAAAAAACGCGATTTGAATGGGGTTGTATCTGTTTTGGTTAAGTGATGCTGAATGCCGGCTTCGCGAAGAAGAGCTGCAACGCCAAGCATAAAATAAAGGCTCCAATCAAAAATTTTCCCCTTAAAATCTTTGAGGCAGTACAGCATGGTGCCAAGCATTAAAACATAGCCTGTATATGTTGCAATATCAATGATTTGACCATCTGTTGTGATTTCAAATTTTTTTTCGGGGAAAAACAACAGAACAACAGCTAAAATGGCGCCCCAACTTAATAAAAAGAAAAGCGGGGCAAACAAGGGGGATAAAAAGCATTTTTTCATAATCGGACGTCCTTTTTTATTTCAACTTGAAAGATGATATAGCAAATTTTGATTTAAAAGGGAAGTCTAAATTATTATCATCGGTATTTTAGTGTAAAAGTGTTTTTGCCGTGATTTTGTTGAGTTAAATAGGTTGCTTCTTTAACGGTATAAATGCGTTTGCCTCTATAACTGATAATATTGCCGTTTTCATCATAAAGTGTGTAGCTTCCATCAGTATTTTTAATCATATTTGGGTCGTTAAATAAGATACCATTTGCTTTTCCATATGCTATACATTCTGCAATTGTCGTACAGTTTTCGTCAGTAGCTGCCATATCGATTAATTTTAAGCACCCAGTTGTTGTTTGACAAAGTACACCATTTTGTGCCATTATTTTAGCTTTATTATTTTTATAGTCTAAAGCATCGGCTACACAAGACTCATAATCTTTGCAAGAAAAATTTCCACCTTTTCCCATATTATCAGGTGTTGCCCAAAAAGAATCTCCTATAGGATTCCCGTTTATATCTGTTAAAAAATAAACACCATTTTTATCTTTATCATACATTTTAATTTCAACAGAAGCTCCTTTGTTTTCACAATGTGCATTGTATCGACAATAGACAATAACGTTTGAATTCATATATCCAAACAATCCCTCGCCACCTCTGCCTGGTGTATTGGAACTCAAAATTCCTTCAATGACTAAATACTCAAGTGGTATATTTCTAAAAGCGCGTGTGCCTATATATGTCACAGATTCCGGGATGACAAGACTTGTAAAAGATGTACCTTCAAATGTAGAACCTCCGATAGAAGTAACTGAATCTGGAATATTGATATTAGAAAGCGGATATTGTCCAGATGGTCCTCCATAAAATGATAGATCACCGATAGAAGTCAGGGTGTCTGGGAGAGATACACTCTGGGCTTGTGTATATATCAATGACAAATTACCGATAGAAGTAATGCCATTACCAACTACAATATTTGTAATTTGATTTCTTTTAGAATTCCATGGGGCATTTCCTTGAGTATCATACATATCTCCCGATCCGGTTATGTTGAGCTGTTTGTTACCATTTTGATTTATTGTATCTGAGCTTAAATAAGCCATACAATCATCACCGCAACTCCAACAATCAACATTAAGAGTCGTCCCTTGCGGACAATTAGCTGTTGCCCAAGAATTTTCCACTATGCAAATACTGAAAACAATAATCCAAATAGCCATTTTCATGAGTTTTTTCTCCTTATTTTTAGATTTTCGGGACAAGCCCAAAAATGAGTTTTAAGTTGCATGGATCGCGACGTCGCGCCCAAAGGCGCTCCTCGCGATGACGTTTTAAATAAATTAAAACCGCCGTTAAAAAGGCGGTCGGAGAGTGCTAAAATCATATGCTAGAAAATGACTCCTATAACCTTTAGGAAAACCATTGAACATCCGTTATAGGCTCCCCGAACCAAAAGGATACTCGGGGATAATATGTGCGCCTTTTAAAAATTAAAAAGGACAGCACTACGAGCAGTGTTATCCGTCACTGCAGTGGATAAAAAGCCGATGAAAGCTCCGCGCCTAATCAAGGCACTTGATATGAAAACATATCATAAAAGTATGATAGCAAGTTTTCGAGCTAATATCAAGAAAATTTTTGCTTTTTCTCTTGTGCACAAGGTGCGTAAATAGGGCTTGAAAAAAAGTGTAAAATAGCAGATTTTAGGAAAAATAAAATCGAAAATTTAATAAAAATAAAATGCAAGTATCAGATGAAGGTTATATAGTTAACATACTCAAATATGGTGAAAATTCTTTAATTATCACCATCGTGTCCGTTGGGCATGGAAAGATCACGGGGTTTGTGAAAGGCGCTTTAACAAAAAAGAAACTCGGTGTTTTTCAACTCGGGAATAAAATCTCATTTAATGCGTATGCAAGGCTTGAAGATAATATGCCCTCATTAAAGGGAATTGAGCTTTTATCAAGTGCGGCGCCGAGCGTTTTAACGAATCCTCAAAAGCTTGCCGTTTTAAGTTCTTTTTGCGAACTTTGTTATAAAACTTTGCCTGAAAATGAACCTTTGGAGGGTTTAATTCGTTCTGTTATATGTTTTATGGAAAATTTAAGCGCTGATGATTGGCTGAAAAATTATGCCGTTTTTGAGTTCAGATTGCTTTATTTTTTGGGGATCGGTTTGGATTTGGGAAGTTGCGTGGTGAGCGGAAGAATTGATCATTTGGCTTATGTGTCGCCAAAATCGGGGCGAGCTGTTTGTGAGGAAGTGGGGCGGCCTTATCAAGAGAAGCTTTTCAAATATCCGCATTTTGCGCTTCATCGCAATATTGTGCCGACCCTCAAAGATGTGCTTGATTTGCTTTCAATGACGGAGTTTTTCCTCAAAAAAAACTTTTTTGCCGTGCACGGCTTGAAATTTCCGCAAAACCGTGATAATTTGCTAAAAATTTTAGAACAAAAGAAAGACGAAAATGCCTGAAATTGAAGCCAAAGTCAGAGATGTTTCCTTAAAAGATGAATTAAGCAAACGCTACCTTTCATATGCGATGTCAACAATTGTGTCACGCTCGCTGCCGGATGTCAGGGATGGGTTGAAACCGGTGCACAGAAGGCTCATGTATGCGATGCGTCAGTTGCATCTTGACCCGAAAACAGGGTATAAAAAATGTGCGCGTGTGGTCGGCGATGTGATCGGTAAATATCACCCGCACGGTGACGTCGGTGTGTATGGAGCCATGGTGCGCTTGGCTCAGGATTTTTCTGTTCGGTATCCGCTGGTGGACGGGCAGGGTAACTTTGGTAATATCGACGGTGATGGTGCCGCGGCCATGCGTTATACAGAAGCGAGATTGACAGATTTTGCCATGTCGCTGATGGAAGGTTTATCGGATGATGCCGTTGATTTTGCAGATACGTATGACGGTGAAGAACAAGAACCGGTCGTGATGCCCTCGGCCGTGCCGAATTTGCTTTGTAACGGGTCGTCGGGGATTGCGGTCGGTATGGCCACCAATATTCCGACACACAATTTAAGCGAAGTTTGTGATGCGCTTTTATATTTGATTGAAAATCAAGAAGCCTCAGATGAAGAGTTGGTTCGCCGCTTAAAAGGTCCGGATTTTCCAACGGGCGGGATTATTGTTGACAGCTTTGAAAGTATTGTGCAGACCTATAAACAAGGAAAAGGTTCGTTTCGTATTCGTGCACGTTGGAACACCGAAGATTTAGGGCACGGACAATATCAAATTGTGGTCACCGAAATTCCGTATGGGGTCTTAAAATCAAAGCTCATTGAAAAAATCGCCGAGCTCTTAAACGCTAAAAAATTGCCGCTACTTGCGGATATTAAAGATGAATCGGCTCAAGATATTCGAATTGTTTTAGAGCCCAAAAGCCGCACGGTTGACGCCAATGTGTTGATGGAACTTTTGTTTCAGCAAACCGAGCTCGAATCAAAATTTAATATGAATATGAACGTTTTGGACGAAGACGGCGTGCCGAGGGTGATGAGTATTTCGGAAGTCTTAAATGCTTATCTGAAGCACAGGCACGAAGTTTTAAAGCGTCGCTCACAGCACAGACTAAATAAAATTTTGGCACGCTTAGAGATTTTATCGGGCTATTTGATTGCTTATTTAAATATAGATGAACTTATTCAAATCATCAGGCAGGAAGATGATCCGAAATCGGTGATGATGGCAAAATTTTCTTTGACCGAAAATCAGGCCGAAGCCATTTTGAATATGAAACTTCGCAATTTAAAAAAATTGGAAGAAACAGAAATCAGAGCCGAATTTGATGATTTAACAAATGAAAAACAGTCGCTCGAAGAATTGCTTTCAAACGAGCAAAAGCGTTTTCAAAAGCTTGCGGATGAATTAAAAGAGGTGAAGGAAAAATTCGGCAAAAAAACGGCACTCGGGCGTCGGCGGACAGATTTTGCGGCCGCACCGCAAGATGTGGAACTGACCATTGATGCATTTGTTGAAAAAGAACCGATAACGATTATTTTATCGCAAAAAGGGTGGATCAGAGCGTTGAAAGGTTTTGTGAATTTGTCAGATGAATTCAAATTCAAAGAAGAAGATACGCTTCTTTATGCCATTCATGCGCAAACAACCGATAAAATTGTTTTGCTTGATACGTCGGGTAAATTCTTTACGATCAATGCCAGCGAAATTCCTTTCGGGCGCGGGTTCGGACAACCGCTTCGTTTGATGATTGATTTATCAAATACGGATAATATATGTTCAATGTTTGTTTATGAGCCGAAAGCAAGTTATATTATCGCTTCAAACACCGGACACGGTTTTGCCGTTGATGAAAACCATATTTTGGCGCAAACGCGCGTTGGGCGCAAAATTATGAATACGGCAGAAGGTGAACGTGCGGCATTTTGTGTGAAAATTGAAGGGGATATGACGGCTGTTGTCGGTGAAAACAGAAAACTCTTGATTTTCAAAACGGAAGAAATTCCGTTTATGGCACGAGGGCGTGGTGTGACGCTTCAAAAGTATAAGAGCGGTGAAATGACGGATATTCAAACGTTTGATTCTAACGTCGGTTTTTCGTATAACAGGTCGGGCGGATTGACGGTTGAGAAGAATTTGCTCTCATGGCTCGGTCATCGTGCGGGCGCAGGAAAACTTGTTCCGTTCGGCTTTCCGAAAACAAACACGTTTTATAAAACAGATAAATAAGTCAAGGAAAAAACAGATATGAAAAAAATTTTATGGTTACTTCCTTTTGTTTTTATGTCAACTGCAAACGCACAAACGGCCACGGATATTCAAAAAATTGAGAATTATCTGAACTCCATGACTTCGCTGAAAGCAAATTTTGTGCAAATGGCCAGTAACGGTTCAACCTCGGAGGGGGTGCTTTATATTTCAAAACCTTCGAAAATTCGGATGGAATATGCACAGCCGACCGATGTTTTGATTGTCGGAAACGGGGATGAAGTCGTTTTTAATGATAAAGAACTGGATCAGGTGACCAATATCGATTATGACGATATCCCGGGGACAAAAATTTTAACAAATACCATTCAAATTGATGGAAAAAACTTAAAAGCAACCGATTTTTATAAGGATAGCGGTTCAACTACCATCACGCTTGAATATGCTAAAGCCAAAGATATGGGGCCGATTACGCTGGTGTTTAATAACAGCCCGTTTGAACTCAAACAGTGGAAAATTATAGATCCGCAAAGTGTGGAAGTGACCATTTCACTTTATGATATCGTTTCGCCGGCAGATTTGAAAGATGATCTGTTTATTTTTCATCAAAAAGCCAAATCAAAGTCAAAAGGGCGAAGATAGTTTTATTTGATAAAATAAGACGTGTTATTTTTCGTAACCGTTGTGCTTGGGCAGGTTCGACAGTGATGTTTTTTCAACCAAAGGCGCTGAAACCTCAGTTAAAATCGAATTATCTTTTTGGTTTAGTGTTTCAAAAGGAATTTTAGAAAAATCAAGTTCTTTCGCTTGTTCAATATTTTTAATGATCGGAATTAAAGTCATGCCGTTTTGGGTAAGTTCTTTGAGGCCTTTGATGGGAGAAAAGCCGTCATTTTGCCATCTGTGTAAAAGCTCTTTTTTACAAGTACCGACAACATAGCGATATCCTTTTTGTGCACAAAATTGATACGTATACTGCATGAGTTTGTTTGAAAGATTTGTTTTACGAAACTCTTTTTGGATACAACAACGTTCAAGTTTGGCAAAATCGCTGAAATAACGAACTCTGATTGTTCCAGCTGGCTTTGAGTCGACATATGCCAACACATGGGTTGCGCCAAAATCGTTTCCGTCAAATTCTTTTTGAGCCTCAATTCCACACTCACGAACAAAAACGTCGCGTCTTACAGACATGGCATCGTTAAATTCTTGGGGCGTGGATACGACCTTAATGTGTATCATTTTATCCATGGTCGCATTTATAACTTGACTTAAGGGTTTGTGGTATATATTACTTGTATATCTAGGTATATATTTTGGGACATAACACGAACGGATTTTGAAAAATGCTTGTGAAAAGTAAAATATCTTTTGTACGCGATTTGCTTTATTTTAAGGAAGTTATAAAGTTTGGATCAATTAAGCGTGCGGCTGAAAAAAATGGTATTAAAGCTTCGAATTTAAGCAAGCTGATGACTGATTTTGAAAAAAATTCGGGCACCATGTGGTTTGTGCGATCAACGCATGGCGTGACACCGACAAGAGATGCCGTTGAATTACTTGGAACGCTAGAACGAATTGACGGGCTGTTTGATGAACTTCTCAAAAAAGTGTTTGATCACGCACAAAATCCGTTAAAAGTTTACGTGGCAAATGGAATTTGTATCCCAAATATTGAAAAATGTGTTGAAAAATTTGAATATGTGATGAATGCTTCAAATGCGGATGTGATTGTTGATATCAAAAACCCGAAACACACTGCTTCACTTGTCATCAGTGAAATAAAATTGCCCCAAAGTGTGGTACAAAGTATTTGGGTCTTGTGTAAAAATGAAAGCAGAGCCGTATACTTGTCAACATTTATAATTTCTCAGATTCTCGATTCAAAACGTCAACGAGAGCTTTGATTTTTTCGGTGTTTTCTTTATCTTTTCGCACCACAAGCCAAAATTTTGTCTGAAAGCTGATTTTTAAGTGTTTGAGCTCAACCAATTGTGGGTCTTCCGCGGCTGTTCCGATAGGAAGAAGACCGATTCCGGTTCCGCCTTGAATTAAATTGAGTAAAATTGCCGATGAATTGGTACTGGTCGTGATGCCTTGGATGTTTTCAAGGATTTTTCCCCATTTTTTAAAATACGTGTTGTAGCTGGTGCGATTGATGATTTTATGATTTTGAATAAGATCAGAGATATTTTGGGGCGTTCCGAATTTTGAAAGATATTCTTTAGAAGCAAACAATCCAAATCTTAAATTGTATTCTGCCTTGACAGATAGAGCTTTAACATTTGGTTTTTGAAAGACAATGGCCATGTCAAATTCATCGAGTTTCGGCATGTCAAGAGAACAAGTGACATCAATGTTGATTTTGGGATATTGCCGGTAAAATGAACTAAAGCATTTTGATAAAACGCCCAGTCCTAATCCATCTGTCATCCATAAATGTATGGCACCTGTTATTTGAGGACTGTCATGAGGTAGATTTTCAATTTTGTATAGCAGATTTTTAATGTTGCACACCAATGTATAATACTCGTACCCGATATCGGTCAGTTGCACACCATTTGATAAACGGATAAGTAACTTTTGTTTGAGAGAATCTTCTAGTGCTTTAATTTGAGCCGAAAGATTAGATTGCTTCATACTATTATGCTCGGCAGCTTTGGAAATTGAACCATAACGCACTGATTCTTCAAAACAAAGAAGTTGTTTTAATTTTACAATTGAATAATTGATGTTTTGCCCCATTTTATATACCTGATATATGAAATTTAGTTCTTCTTTTTATTTTTATTAGCATATAAAATGTTATTTGCAAGATAAAAAAATAACAAAGGCAAAAAAATGATTACTCAAAAAGAAACTGAAAAAATCAGTCGTATTAATGAACTTTTTTATGAATTGGTTCAAAGTCTTAAAGCTCAAAAATTTGATTTTTGCGCGTATGTGGTGGAAGATGCTTATCGCTTTTTTATGACAAGCATTGAGAACCGTTATCCAAAATAAATTTTAGCGAAAATGCTTAAAAAGAAGCATTAGTTCATCAAATAAAAAATCAAGAACCTGATCGTTTGAAGTGCGAATTTTTTCAATGATAAACTGCTCGCGTTCAAGCCTTGATTTTGTTTTGGAAAAATCGGGGGAACAGTCAAGCATTTGATCAATCGTGACATCAAAAATGCGCGCCATTTCAAGAAGCATCACTAAATCCGGCACCACAAGACCGCGCTCTAAATTTGAGATGGTTCGCCAACTGACATTGCAAAGGGAGGCTAAATGTTCTTGCGTCATACCTTTGCTTTCGCGTAAGGCTTTTATTTTGAGAGCCAATATTTTTTTAATTTGTTCTTTCATGAAAAGTATTTTATCCTGAAAAAGAATGTTATTCCATTCACTACTTTTCATAAAATATATTCATCTAACAATAGAATGTTTATGACTGCCTCTTAAATTTCATTTGAGCACGACGCAGTTTGTGTTAAAAGTTCTGAAAATTTTTTGGCAGTGACAGGAAAATTGCGTTGTAATTTGAGGTAAGCGGATACAAGTTCAATGACGTCTGACCTTTGAAACGGATCTGTTAAATCGTGAGAAAAATACGGATTTGTGATTGTATCCGGTAAATCATTAAAGAAAAAACCGATTGGAAAATTCATCGCGCATGCAACGTTCCAAAGGCGTGAGGCGGAAATACGATTTTGAGATTTTTCATATTTTTGGATTTGCTGAAACGTAAGCCCCAGAAGTTCTGCCAATTTTGATTGTGTGATGTTTCGTGCATGGCGTGCGAGAATGATTCTTTTGCCGATATGTTCATCAATCATTCTTTCAATTGGCCCTTTGGTGCGTTTGTGTTCATGTTGCATTCTTTTTCTCCGTCTATAAAAAAAGTCACTTCGGTGAAAAAGTGACTGGAAGAAAAGAACTATTCTCATAAGATAGTGCGATATATTCGGATTGCTCCTATTTTATCACCTTCCAGCCATTTTGACTTTCAGGTGCTTTGACGCATTTATGAGAGAAGTTCTTTTACTTCAAACGAAGTCACCGCTTCGTTTAAGTTTCATCCTAAGCAAAATAATTTAAAAGTCAAAGACTTTTTAAGGTGAAAAAAAAGTCACTTTAAAAAAAGCGACTGGAGACAAGAAAACTACACTAAACATAGTTACGATTATTCGAGCAAAAGCCTTATATCTCGACCTCCAGCCAAACGACTGGTAGGTTTTAAGCATACAAATGCTGTTTAGTGAGAGATTTCTTGATCTCAGATGAAGTCACCGCTTCATCTGAAAGTCATCTTAGTCAAAATAATTTAAAAGTCAAAGACTTTTTAAGGTGAAAAAAAAGTCACTTTAAAAAAAAGCGACTTTTTATCAAAAATGGGATATAAAGAATTATATCATCTTGTCAATTTTTTAGAATCCAAAGCTGCCTGAACGGCTGCTGTATTGTTTTGTTCTTGATTTTTAAAATCTTGGTGGGACGGTTTTTCCAAAACACCTTTGGAAGCCATTGTTGCATTTTCAAGCTTTTGTGTTTTCTCATTAAAGGCATCTTTGCCGTTTTTTGCATATTCGGCCACCAAATCTTGATTATTGTCTAATGTGCTCATTTGTGTTTGTACAATTTCAGGCAGCTTGATTTCGGGTAGGTACTGCCCGAAGTTTATTGGTGTTGTTTTGCCGTTTACGGTCATATCAACCGTCATTGCTTGATCACAGCGACGTTTCGTTTCTTTAGGGTCAGATTTGACGTTGTTCAAATGATTGGCTTTGGCAAAACGTAACCCTATGACAGCGAGCTGCCCTTTATACATTTCTTGTTCAGTATTGACCCATTGGTTGTAGACAATTTTGCCGATGACCTCAAATTCATGCTTTTGATCGGTGCTTTTGGTGCTCATCGGGTTGATTTCGCCTGATTCGATTTTTGAAATATATTCATTGATCATTGCATTATGCGTTGAAGTTGAGGCTAGATCTCGCAAAGCCTCTAATCCTTCTTTTTGACCGCCGGCTTTGATATAAACATCACGAACATGACCTAATTCTGCAATTCTGGCACCGATTTCATCGGCAGCATTAATTTTTGCGCTTGCTTCACAACCGAGCCAAGTTTTATCTGAAGTCGGTTCATAAATGCCTTTGGCATAATTTTTCATGTGCTGACCTTCGTGTATGGTGACTATATCTCTATCTGCTTTGTTTGTCAGCATATCTGTGATGCAATTTTCTTCTTCCGCATCATGAGCGGCGTATGCTGCTAAGTCAGCGGCACGCTGTTCATCAAAAAGTTCCATCACATTGATATAATCATCTCCGGGTCTGTAGTATCCCATCGCCATATTGCCCGGAAACAAACTGCTTGCTTCGCCTAAACCCATTTCATATGTGTCGGGAGAACCTTCTTCTTGCCATGTTTGTACGCCATCACGTGCACCGTTGAGATCGCTTTTATCATGATTGGTGGATTTGCCGTGTGCAATATCGCTTAGTATATCAAGGGGAATACTTTCAAGCAAATCGGCGACAAATGATCTTTCTTTAATCAGTTGTTGAGCTTTTTGGCTATCTTCTTGCATTGTATCTTTCACAGACATATTCGGCTCTCCTTATAAATGCTTTTCGGTTTTTTGCTTTTGAATCGGACTGTTTTGTTCAATTTCTTCTATCAATTCAGAAACCTTTTTTCTTCGCTCCAGTTCCGATTCTATAGATTTCAGGACGGTGCGTGCGTGTGTCACTCCGGATTGAATTTGTTTTTTCTTATCATCTGTTTGATTATGAAACATGGCCAAACTTTCATCATATCAATTGAATAACTAATTGTACAAAAAAATACAGATTGTGTCAAGTATATTCGCTTGTTTGAGAGTGTGTGGATATCCTTTGAGCGATTGTTGTTTTTGACTTTTCTTTATATTATCTTATGCATAGTTTTTTCGATTATAAGGACAAAATAGATGGCAAAGAAAAATAATCCTTGGGAAACCGATCTGCCGCCTGAAAACGGAGATTTAGGAGAGATGGTTGCACGCAAAATGAAAGTGGTTTATCCTTTCAAAACAGCAAAACTTAACCATATTAAAAATGATTTTAAGTGGCAAGTTAAACTCGTTTTCGGCATTTTATTTGCATTGTGGGTGATGTCGGGGTTTTATCAGTTGCAACCGAGCGAAGAAGGGGTCGTTTTGCGGTTTGGAAAGTATGTGGATACGACAGAGCCCGGACTGCATTATCATTTGCCCTGTCCGATTGAAACGGTGATTAAAGTGAATGTCAGTCAGGAACGCAGTATTAACCTTGGTGTGACAGATGAAAGAAGCCAGGGTCGCTATATGACTTCAAACAGATCAAGCGTTGCGCTGAATTCATTTACGGAAAGCCATATGCTCACAGGTGATGAAAATATTGTGGATATTAACTTGACCGTTGTTTGGAAAATTAAAGATGCCAAAGATTATTTGTTTAATGTCAGAAGTCCGGATGTGACAGTTCGGGTGGCAGCGCAATCTGTTTTAAGAGAAATTGTCGGGCAATCCGAAATGCAACCGATTATCACCGGTGACCGCGGTAAGGTTGAAGAAGAAACAAAAACAGAGCTTCAAAAACTTTTAGATGATTTTGGAGCGGGTATTGTGATTGTGCGTGTGAAACTTCAAAAAGCAGATCCGCCCAAGCAAGTGGTTGACGCATTTAATGAGGTTCAACGCGCCAAAGCCGATCAGGAACGTTTTAAAAACGAAGCCGAAGCTTATCGAAACGAAATTATTCCAAAGGCCAAAGGTGAGGCTGTTAAGCGTGTGAAAGAAGCTGAAGCTTATAAAGAAGCCGTCATTAATAAAGCCAAAGGTGATGCCGAGCGCTTTACAAAAGTTTATGAAGCTTATAAACAGGGTAAAAATGTGACATCTTCAAGGCTTTATATCGAAACGATGGAAGAAATTTTATCAACGGCGGACACCACTTTGATTGATCCGTCGGCCAAAGGGGCAAATGTGTTGCCGGTTTTGCCGCTTCAAACGAAAGGAAACAAATAATGAAAAATATGAAATACGGTTCGTTGGTGTTTTTGGGGTTGATGGCAATTTTTTTCATCAATTCCGTTTATGTTGTTTCACAAATTGATCAGGCTATTGTGTTGCAGTTTGGTGAGCCGATGAAGGTGATTCAAGAGCCCGGATTAAAATTTAAGGTGCCGTTTATTCAAAAAGTTGTTTATTATGACAACAGGTTACTCAATCTTGATCCGCCGGCACAAGAAATTGTTTTAAACGATAAAAAACGTTTGGATGTGGACAGTTTTACACGCTATGAAATTGTGGATCCTTTGAAATTTTATAAAACCGTGCGTACGGAACTCCAGGCTCAAAGCAAATTAGAAGAAATTGTGAATTCATCGGTTCGAAATGTTTTGGGGCGTATTACCTTAAAAGAGCTTTTGTCGCAAAAACGCTCAAAAATCATGGCTGATATTTCAGAGGCCGTCAAAAAAGATGCCGCACAAATCGGGGTCAGCGTAGCCGAAGTGAGGATTCGCCGGGCCGATTTGCCGATTGAGGTTTTGCAGGCCATTAACGATCGGATGAAAGCTGAACGTGAACGCGATGCCAAAGAAGCCAGAGCTGAAGGGCAACAGGCTGCGCAGCAAATTCGTTCGACAGCCGATAAGGAAAGTACGATTATTGTCGCAGAGGCTGAAAAACAAGCCCAAATCTTAAAAGGTGAGGGAGATCAAAAAGCAACAGAAATATGGAATGAGGCAGCAGGTAAGGACGAACAATTTTATGAGTTTTATCGCTCGCTTGAAGCTTATCGGAAATCTGTCGGCAAAAACAACACGCTTGTGTTATCGCCTGAAACTGACTTTTTCAAATATTTTAAGGCAAAAATTCAATAACCGAGGCACGAAATGTTTTGTTTGAGTTTTTTGTTTTGTCTTTTTTTAAGTCTCAATGCATACGGGCAAAATTCGTTTGCACCGGTTGTGAAACAGGTGATGCCGAGTGTGGTCAATATTTCAACCGAAATCATTGATCATACGGATGATGAGGATATTCAAAATGATTTGATTTTTACCTCTGACGGGCACGTTTCACTTGGCTCAGGGGTGATTGTTGACGACAAAGGTTATGTTTTAACAAATGTTCACGTGATTGAAAAAGCCAAAGAAATTCGCGTGACAACATCAGACGGTAAAACATATCGGGCTGAGCTCAAAGGAAAAGATGATTTGCTTGATGTGGCGCTTTTAACAATTGAGACAGATGCCCCTTTTAAGGCAGTGTCGTTTGCTGATTCTGATCAGGTTGAAGTCGGTGATTGGGTTGTTGCCATCGGTAATCCGTTCGGGCTTTCGAACAGTGTGACAGCAGGGATCGTCTCGGCCGTTTCAAGGCGGATTAACGAAACACCCTTTGATGATTATATTCAAACAGATGCGCCCATTAATCCCGGAAATTCCGGCGGGCCGATGTTTAACTTAAAAGGGGAAGTCATCGGTTTAAATACACTTATTTTTTCAAAACAGGGGAACAGCGTGGGAGTTGGCTTTGCTATTCCGTCTAATCAATTAAAGCCGATTTTTGAGGCTTTGAAGTCAAAAGGAAAAGTTGAGCGCGCTTCGCTTGGCGTTGAGCTGAAAGAGACAACTTATGAAAATATGCCTGCTTTGATTGTAACGGCGGTTAAAAATGAGGATTTGCTGAAAAATAATGTTTTGGAAGTCGGCGATATCATCTTATCTTATGATGGAAAGGCGGTTTCGGACAAGCACACGTTTCGGACAGCTCTTTCGTGGATGGAAGTCGGAAAAGAAGTTCATCTTGAGCTCATTTGTAATGGAAAAAAAGAAACGCGTGATGTGGCGCTTTCGCTTTATCAAAATCCGGCAAAGCCAACTTTTTTTCATCAGGCAGATGAAGCCAAGGGAATTTATTATTCGAAGCTGAAACTTCGCCTACAAAACGGTATGGTGACATCGGTTGATGAAAAAAGTGAAGCCAATTTGAAAGGTATTCAAACAGGTGATAAAATTAAGGCTGTGAATGGGCACCCTTTACAATCAGACCAAGATATGGAACTTTATATTAAAGAAAGTGATGACTTGAAAAAAAATATACGTCTTGATATGGAAGATGCCAAAGGGGAACCTTATTTTGCCGAGCTGAAATTGTCGGAGAGCTAAGTCGTGTCCAGAATTGATTTTTATCATTTGCAAAAAAGCACTTTGGAGGAAGCACTACCTCTGCTCGTTTTGAAAGCCTATCAGACCGGTCAACATATTAAAATTAAGGTCGGAAATGAGGTTCGGGTCGGCTTTTTGTCGACTCTTTTATGGACATTTGATGAAGAAAGTTTTTTGCCGCATGGCACAAAAAAAGACGAGTTTGCCGAATTACAGCCGATTTATTTATCTTCAGATGATGAATTGCCAAACGGTGCAAAAATTTTGTTTGTGGTCGATGGGGCGGATCTTTCGCCCGAACTTTGCGAAAAATATGAGCGAGTCTTGTATATTTTTAACGGTCAAAGCGAAAATGAGCTGATGATGGCTCGAAATATGTGGAAATCGTTTTTGAAAACAGACAGAGAACGCCATTATTGGAAACAAAATGAGCTCGGTAAATGGGAGGCTCAATTTTAATGTTCTATTTTGACACCTTTTTGGGACATCGCGTTTTAAAATCTGATTTAATTAACGAAAGTGAAATGAAGCTTTTTTTTACAACGCGTGATTTTTGTGTCTATTCTAAAACAGGTGGTGTTTCGCAGAATTTTGAAAAAATGTGTGAGGCTTTGAAAAGTGTGCCGGCGATAAATCGTGCCGTACATGGAACGCATATTGAAAATGTGGAACCGTTAAAATACGACTACGAAAAAACAGACGGTTTAATCCTTGAAAAAGGGGCAGCCATGATGAGTTGTGCCGATTGCGTACCGATTGTTTTATACGCGGGGGGCGTTGGAATGCTGAGCCATGCCGGTTGGCGCGGAACGGCGCAGAATATGGCTAAAATTTCGGTTCAGAGGTTGATTGATGATTATCACATCAAGGCGCAAGATATTAAAGCCGTGATTGGTCCGGCTATCTGCGGGCGTTGTTATGAAGTCGGTTCAGATGTTTTTGAGGCCTTAAAAAAGACCGTTTTAAGACATGAACTCTGTTTTTTACAAAAAGACGGACATTTTTATGTTGATCTTAAAAAAATTAACGAAGCACAGCTCAAAGAAAAAGGGGTCGAGCAAATTGACGTGTGTCCGTATTGCACGGCATGCGGTGAGGGAAAAAATCTGTTCTTTTCATATAGATACGAAAACGCAACGCCGTTTCGACACAGCGCCGTTATTCAAATTTAAGGCAAAAAGGAAAAAAATATGGCAAATATATATCAAAAAGGGGATCACGATGTTCGTCCGTGGGGAACATGGGAAGTTTTAGAAACGGGAGAAAATTTTTGCGTCAAGCGCATAAAAGTTAACCCCAAAAGTATGCTCTCGCTTCAACTGCACCACCATCGAGGTGAACATTGGGTGATGATTAAAGGAACGGGGTTTGTAACCTTAAATGAAAATATTTTTGAGCTTAAAAGCGATGAGGCGGTTTATATTCCGGCAAATACCAAACACCGCATTGAAAACAGAGCAGATGAACCGCTCGAATTTATTGAAATTCAAACAGGCGAGAACTTAGATGAAAATGATATTGTTCGCTTTGAAGATATTTATGGCAGAGCTTAAATGAATAAAAAAAATGCTTTTATAGCGATTTTGTTAGAGAATTGTTGCATTTGATTTACTTGGTTTTTTTGATTTTATAGCATAATGAACTAAGAAAAAATATTTGTGTAAATGAGTTTTATGATGAAAAATATGACTAAATATACATCTGAAAATTGGACCACAGATGATGTGAACCAAAACACAATATTTAAAAAAACGGTATCTGTTCAAGAAGGTGATAAAACGGAAGATTTTTGTATTATCCGTTTTGAAATTTCAAAACCCTTAAAGTATGGATCTGTGAGTGAAAATCAAGATTTGATTAAAAACAAAACACCCGATCTAAAATCAAATTTTGGCAAAGCGTGTCTGGGCGGACCTTTGTTGGTAGGTGAATTTTTAGTCAGTTCATTATCTGACAGAAAAATTGATGATTTAATTAAGGTTACAATTACCTTAAAAGACACGCAAAGTTATATTTTTCCATGTGTTTTCGGTAATAAACGTTTACACCCCATAGACCCGTTGGCGTCTTACGATTTATATCGTATTATGTGTCAAAATGATGTATGCGAGATTTCGTTTGCTGATGAACAAGACAGAGCGGTGAAATTTGTTGTTGAAAACTCGGATCATCAGGCATTGTGCTCATTTACAATAAACATGAAATCTTAGATGTATTGTTTCAAATAAAAAAAGCGCCTGTTTAAGGCGCTCTTTTTTAGGTTTTAGAGATTTTTAATTAGTTCAACAAAGAGCTGAACACCGTAGCCCGTTGTTCCTTTTGGCGTTAAGGGCTTGCCTTTTTTCTCGTTATTCATCCCTGCCATATCAACGTGCACCCATGCCACATCTTTTTAAATCCAGCAAGCTTTGAATAGCAATACTGGCCGGCAAGGCATAATTATTATCAAACGCAAAAACAACAGGGATTTTCATTTCAATTTTCCTTTTTTAATTAGCTTCTGAATTATTTTATAAAATTTCGTTGCTATCTTCTGTTCAAACTTTGTTCCACCCAAAGAATAACGCATTTCAGCGCGCCACCAAACATATTCTGGAAAAGGCTTTTGAATATGAATTGGAAAAACATCTTTCGGATGGAAGAACAGGCGTTTTGGGCTCCAAAGAACTAAATAAGAGATTTTGTCTTTGCGTTTATTCTTTAATAGATTGAAAATTTCATAAATGCATTTAAGATTCTTCTTAGAGGCTTTATCTATGGTAGCAACAAAAACAATAGGGGTATTTTCTTCCATAATCTTGTGAAGATTATGAATTCGATTTTGGACACGTTCCCCAAGCTTTTGACAGTCACCTTCCGTACAATCTGTATCATGATTATAAAAGAAACCATATTGAGAATTTTCCCATAAACCTGTTTTTTTATTAAAACTCAAACCGTCAAAAAAATCTTGAAAATCATTTTCCAAAACCAGTTTCATTCCTGGATGAGGACAAAAAGCCAAATCAAACGGATAAGATAGTTCTCCCATTTGTTTCGTCGGTTTTAATCCCCAATCGGTTAAAATAGTTCTGACCGAACAATCAAACCCCAAAGAAACAATATTATAGGAAAGAGGCAAATGTAATGGATGCTCTTTTATAAAAGCTTCTTGCAATTTTTTATAAAATTTTTCGCTTTCTGGGGTTGTTTGACATTTTTGGGGTATATTCATTTTAAAATTTCCTTTAAATTGTGCAGGGATTCATTTTCTAATTTTTGAGCTAAATCCGTTAAAGCGGATTGCTTTTGTTGATATTCATCAGCAGACATTTGAATGGCTTTCTTCATCCCATCTGCTAAGTTCGTTGTTAAAATAGCATTATTTTCATCAAATTGGTAGAATGGGGCAAATTTCGGATGTAAAACGGGAACCTTTGAAAAACCATAAATCAGTTGTGCGGATCCTGTGACACCTGTTGTGATATAGCGTTCATGATCTTTTTTGTCAGGATCTAACAGGGGTAAAAAGAAATCGGCTTGATCAAGATATTTGAACATATTGGGAAAATCAAGCCTTCCCGTGATGACAAAATAAGGACGTATATCTTCCGGTAAGTTTTCAAGCTTACCTTTTCCGATGATAATAACCTTAAAATTTTTATCAAATTTGATTAAATTTTGAACGGATTTGAACAACAATTCATGATTTTTTCGTGTTTTTTCAATGGCGCCGACGCAAATAAATGTTGTCAATGTATTTTTATTATGCGGAACAATTTTTCCGAAATAGTGGGGGTTGACAAATGTTCCTTGATTAAATTTTCCAAGAGTTATTAAATGATTAGTTAAAAGATATTTTTCTTCATGATAGTGTTTGATATCATTAAGTTCATGCTCAATCACAAAAGGAAAAAGTCCGGCCTTTTCAAATTTAGGTAAAGTTGTTGGCCATGTGTTGTCGCTTGGAAAAAAATAGAAAGCTGAAGAACATAAAACAATGTGTTTGTATTGATGGATTTTTTTTGAATCAATAAACCATTGATAACTTGCTATGCCACATTCAAAAGTTTGTATGTTTTTGTTATGTAATCTGCAAAATGCTTTTTCTTTGAAAAGTTTATAATGAGCTAAAATATCAATATTATACCCCAACTTTTCAAAATAAGGGCAAAGCGCACTGATGACCTCTCCATGACAGTTATTAAATTCAATCAGTAAAACAGAATTTGGACGTATTTTTTTAAGATTAAAGTAAAAATACCAGTATAAATCCGAAAATTTTAAATTCATTAACCATCTTCTGATTTTTTTGCGAGGTTTTTTAAAGATGATTAATAAACAAAATAAGCGAATTATAAAGTTTTTTATGGTTTTCATGTTTTTTCCTTTTTTTTCCTTTATTTTAATGTTGTTTGAATAAGAGTTTGAATAAGCTATTCATTTGTCTTTTGAAATCATAAGTGAAAAACGATTTGGATTTAACAAAGTTTCGAAAGCTTTTGGAAAAATGCTTATCAGCCAACGGGGCTAAATTATTTCTTTTAATAAATTCTTTCATGACTTTGTAGAGTTGTTTTCTTTGGTTTTTAGAAAAATCAAAGTGCCGATAACGATAAAACGGCTCATGCATGATAAAAGAAAGAATTTGATATTTCTTTATTTGAAATAACTGATGATTGGTATAAAATTCTTCTATAATCTGAAACCACTTGGGAATATCTCGAGATAATTTATCTGTTTTGAGAGTATGTTCCGAAGAATTTTCGTTTTGTCTGTAATGATACATAGCTTCATGGCACTCTGCAATATTGGAGCAAACACACAAAAGCTCGTTTGACACAATACCATCTTCACAAGGTTGAAGGCCATTCGGAAAACGAATGTCAGGATATTGTTCAAAAATTTCTTTTTTGATAACCATTTTCCACATTTGACAACAACCTATCAAATCATAAGGTGTTTGATCTTCTTTAGGGCGAAGAAGTATTATATCCGGATTTTTATTTGTTATTTTATAAATTTGTTCAAAAAAATCAGGTGCAATGGTGTCATCTGAATCCATAAAGAAAATATATTTCCCTGTGGCCTTCTTTAGACCTTCATTGCGTGCAACTGAAACGCCTTGATTTTTTTGATGAATGACCGAAATGCGTTTATCTTTTTTTTCATATTCATCAAGAATTTGAGGACAATTATCGGGGCTACCGTCATCAACTAAAATTGCTTCAAAATTTTGAAATGTTTGAAAAAGAAGGGAATTTAATGCTTCTTTAAGATACGCCTCGACTCTGTAAACAGGTACAATGACGGATATTTCAGGCATGGTGGTTTCCTTCAAGTAAGAAAAAATTCAACAAAAAAACAGACTTTTTAATCAAAGCGGGCGGATGTTCAGAAACCGTAAATCTATTCAAAAACGGCTTGGCCTTTTCGTGCAACAAGCCTTATTGAGCCGATATACGCTCTTAAAGCAGAAATCGGCATATATTTTTAAAGTCGCATGCGTTGCGACTGAATAGATTTAAAGGGTTCTGACACCCTCACAAACATGCGTTTGCATAACAGCAAGCTAGTTCAAAAACAGCTGTTTGTAAAGCGAAATTTTAAAATAAAAAAAAAGCGCTTTTTTGAAACGCTTTTTTTAATGCTTCTCATGCACAAGCACGGAGCGTTATTAAGGTTGATGCTTTCCTTTTATCTTAAATCTTATTTTAATTCCTAATATCCTGATTATTTTATATTTTTTGTCTTTTTTATATTCGTTATAGATTGAAAAAATTTTTTCAAGCTTTGAAAGCTTTTTAGAAGTTTTTCTTTTTACAAATAAATTTGAAGAAAAAATATCGTTCTGATATCTTAAAAAATCTAATTCATTTAGTATTTTTTCCTGCGATATTTCCTTTTTTTGCTCTAACGCCGATTTGAGCCATGAAACAGCTTTTTCTTTCTCAGTAGAAATGATCTGATTAAAATATTTGATATCACATTGTTTAAAAATTTTGACATCGGCATTCTTTATTTCATCATAAGATGAGACAAAACAATCTTTGATATTAAAGGTATTCATAAGAGAATTAAAACGTGCTGCACCCCTTAGGTTGTTAATAACGCATATAAATTTTTTATGAAAAATTAATGCAAAACAAACACCATGAAAGGAATCTGTGATAAAATAATCACAAGTTTTTATGGCATTTAAAAAATCAGGAACTGAAAAAGTATTTAAATCGATTGATGTAAGAGGTCGATTTATTTTTTTTGCAAAAGAATGAAGTGTATCGGAAATTTGTGCTGAATTGTCCAAAATATAGCATAGTAAATCTCCGTTACAGGATTTATCTGAATCTTGAAGAATTTGATTATAGTCTTTTTGAGAAAGTAAGAATACAGGGTCTATTATATGTTCTGCTTCTATGTTAAATTCTCCACGACAAATATCAACGCCTGATTTTTCTCTGACAGAAACATAATCAAAACGCCTCAGTGCTTTAGAAATCTGATATTTTTCAAAATCAGGAGCCTCGTCATAAGTTTCTTTTCCGAAACTGGCACTGAAAGCTATTCTCTTTTTTGAAAAATCTGTGTATGTTGCTAAAAAAGCATGGAAAAGATTGATTGAATAAATATAGCGAAAGACTTGATCTGAACCGACAATAAAAGTGTCGGTGTAATGATTTAATTTTTGAAAATCATCTTTTGTGGCAACAAAATGTGTGAGGCGTAAGTATTTATCAGCAAATTTCTTTGTAAATGATTGAGAGGCGGGTTTAATAAAATATAATAACCTGAAATCTTTATGAAATTGCTTTAAGATGAATTGTTGCAGAGCATAGGCAGTCAATACGGCACCATAGTTCAATCCATACCACATATTTGTGATAATACCATCATATCTTAAATCAAGAGCTTTTGAAAGTGAATTAAGAATAGGCTGTTTTTTAAATTCAGCAAAAAAATTTTTTCTGTTTTTGTGAAAAATTGCTGAATGAGATAAAATAGAGTTACCTTGAACAGCATATTCAACGGGAACACTTTGATATGTTTTAATATTTTGACGTATTTGCTCAAAGATTTTTTTCCCTTTTAGAGTATTGATAAAAACAAGAGATGTACCTTTGTCGTCGTCTAACTTTGTATCAAAATATTGTATTCCCCAAAAATCGCCGAGTGTGATATCACCGGCTCGTTTTAAGTTTGTGTAAGTGCAGTTTTCACAGCTTTTTCGTAAAATCAAATTCTGTAAAAATGCTTGGTAATATAAATTTTTTGATGCTTTTTCAACAAAAGATGAGCCGTCAGCATAAAAAATAGAGAGTGTATGATCTTTCCATCCGTTTATTTTAGATCGAAAACTGATGTTTGAAATTTGTTTTTCTTTCGAAACGGATTGAATATATTCTTTAAAAACACCTGGAGAAGGTGTTCCATGACATAATAAATCAACTGTGATTAAATTTTCATAATCTTTTTGTAAATAGGCTTTTAATCCTGCAATTTGGCAAGGTGTTCCTGTATATAAAACGGTTTTTCCTATGGAGAGTAATTTTTTTGTTTGCTCAAATGTTTTTTGTGTGTTACTTTGCAGGTATTTAGATTGGCGTAATTTTTCAATATCTTGAATATTGTCAACCAAAATATGGGATACACTTAAAAAATCATCATTAAAAGCAGCGCCGACAACATAACCACCCCTTGAAATAACATGATTTGCAAGTAAAGTAAAGATTCCTCCGGAAGAAGATTTTTCTCGAATTTCTTCATTTGCCATCATGGCATAACATGATTTAGTTTCAGAAGATAAATTTGATATATTGATTTGAGGACATATTTTAGAACACAAACCACACTTTAGACACATATTTTCATTTACATAAGGAAATAAAAAACCTTCGCTATCTTCTTTCATTTCAATTGCTGCATGCGGACAAATATTATAACAGGCACCGCAACCTGTACATTCTTCATGTTTCATTTTACTAATTGAGTGGTTTTGTTTTTTAGTGTTTTGGCCAGGGACAATAACGGATATTTCAGGCATATGCGGTTTCCTTCAAGTAAAAAAAACTTTAACAAAAAACCCGACTTTGAAAGAAAGCGGGCGGATGTTCAGAAACCGTATATCTATTCAAAACGGCTCGGCCTTTTCGTGCAACAAGCCTTATTAAGCCGACATCCGCCTTAAAAGCGGAAATCGGCATATATTTTTAAAGTCGTATGCGTTGCGACTGAATAGATTTAAAAGAGTTCTGAGACCCTAACAAACAATTGTTTGTGTAAAGGTAAGCTATCTAAAAAATAGCTGTTTGTAAAGCAAAATTTTAAAATAAAAAAAAGCGCTTGCTTGAAGCGCTTTTTTAAGGCTGTTAGAGATTTTTAATCAGTTCCACAAAAAGCTGAACGCCATAACCCGTTGCGCCTTTAGGAGTTAAAGGTTTGCCTTTTTTCTCGTTGTCCATGCCTGCCATATCAACGTGTACCCATGCTACATCTTTTTGAATAAAGCGCTGTAAGAAGCAAGCGGCCGTGATGGAACCGGCCTCTCTTGATTCGCTGATATTTTTCATGTCGGCAATGTTTGAGTTCATCATTTTATCATAGGCTTTTGTGATTGGTAATTGCCAAACTTCATCACCACTTTGGGTTGCAGCTTTTTTAAGTTGATCGGCAAAAGGCTGGTTGTTTGACATAATACCTGCCATTTCTGAGCCTAAGGCAACGGTGATTGCCCCTGTAAGTGTTGCAATATCAACGACTTTTTTGACCTTATATTGGTTTTGAATGTACCATAAACAATCGGCTAGAACCAAGCGTCCCTCGGCATCGGTATTTAAAATTTCAACGGTCTGGCCGGACATGGAGGTGACAATATCTCCGGGGCGGGTTGCTGTGCCGGAGGGCATATTTTCAATAAGTCCGACAATGCCGACGACATTTTTGTCGCTTTTTTGAAGTGCGATTGCTTTTAAGGCGCCAACAACCGCTGCGGCACCGGACATATCTTGTTTCATTTCCCACATACCGCTGCCCGGTTTTAAGGAAATGCCGCCGCTGTCAAAAGTGACACCTTTGCCGACCAAGCCTAAATCAAATTCTTTTTTTGCCTTGTTTCCGACCCATTTTATAACAGCTACACGCGGGGGATTGATTGAGCCTTGTGCAACCGATAAGGCTAAATAAAAACCGTTTGATTTCATGCGCTTTTCATCTAAAATATCAACCTCAAGCCCCAGATATTCCAAGCGCTTGATGTCATCTGCCATGATGACAGGGGTCATATTATTGGCCGGTTCGTTTGCTAAATCGCGGGTGTATCTGACCCCTGTTGCCAAAGCGGCATAGGGTAGATAATCTTTAATGCCAAGTTTTTGCCCCTGAGGCTTAAAATACACTTTTTCAAGTTTTGGAAAATCTTTATCATCGCGTTTAGTGATGTATTTGTCAAAAGAGTATGAACCCAAATCAATCCCGAGCGCCATTTCGTAAGCCGCGGATGTGGGCATGCTTTTGTTTAAAACAAAGGTAACCGAGGTTAAATTTTTAAAGTGAGGGTAGAGTGTTCCGCCGAGCTTTTTATAATTTGTTTTTGAGCTTAAATCTTTGGTGTAAACAATGATTCTTCTGTTTGCGGATTCGATGACAATGATGTCGTTTTTGGCCTGATTTTGAGAAATTTGGCGCGTGACAGCCTTGAGTTCATCACTAGTAAGAACTTGTTTTAAAATTTCGCCTCTTCCTTTTTTGGGGGCAAAAACTACAAGGGGGGAAGTTTTTGAAAGGCGTTTGTTTTCAAATACGTATTCGACCATTTTTGTTCTCCTTTGATATGGTTTATTGTTTTAAGATAGTTATGTTTTCCTAAAATTGCGTTACTTTTTTTAAAAAAGTGCTTGCCTTTGTTAATATTCAGTTGTATATTTTAGACAAAATACTAAACTTCATAAAATTTGTTTTGAAAGAAGCTCCATGAAAAAGCATATCCCTCAAATTTTTGATGATCAACTGGAACAGCAGTTTGTCAGACAAAAAAATGAGATTGTTTCGCATTTTCATTTGTTGAGCTTTGATGAGGCTTTGCATTATTATAGAGATCTGCTTCTGCGTTCAACTAAACAAAATGTAGATGATACGGACAGATTTGCGGCTTCATATGAATTAAAATGCATCAATGAAAGTATGGGACTGCATTATGTGAAGCATTCGGCCGTTCCGTTTTCAAAAGAAGAACGTTTGATTATTCGTATGGATTTTTACGGCACAATAGATCGGATTCCGAATGATGAAAGAAAAAAGAAACTGAGCAGACATTATCTTTATGGAATTAAGCAGCCGTTAACGCAAGCACTTCCGATCAGTTGTTATGATCTTAAAAAATCACCGTCCTGGCGTTTATATGCCCGTTTTGAAAAATTTCGCCGTATTGAGGGCAGATTAAGACAATATATGGCGCAAAGCCGTTTCAATCCGCATCTTCTTGAAGTGATGACGCCGCGCGATTTTTCAGATTTGATTGTGCAGGCTTTTGCCAAATCACCGAAAGATAATAAGGTTATTTTTGAATATCCGCTCAGCACACGCAAAAGATTTATTAAAAAATTAGCTCAAAAACACCATAAAGAAATTTATAAAATTCTGGCTTCTAAATATGATGAGCGCTGGGCAAAGTCCGTTGTGCAAATGATGCGTCGTTACGGGTCGGTTAATCAATCAAAACTTGTGATTTGCGAAATATATTGGACACCGCGGATTATCAGCGATTTGAAAGCAAGAGGGATTAATACCGAAGCATTTAAGGTTGGTACAAAAATTCCGAAAAGAATTATGGATTCGGCCTTTGATATGGGGCTTGAAAAGTATTTTGTGGCGCGTGATTCAAACGGTTTTCCGCTTCGTGCCAGTTCGTTTCCGTCATTTGATGTGCACCACAAACATCCGGTTTGTTTGGTGGGCGAACTGACAGATATTCAGCGCGCTAATTATGAAGGAAACTTATGCCTTGTGTTGTCGGATTTACATACACAGGTTTTACACGGTAAAGACGGGCTTACCGGCGGGCAAGGTTATGAAAAAAGATTAGAATTTATTGATAAAAATACGGCGTTTATGGCGGGTTTTGATTTAAAAGATCAAATCAGTGTCGAT
>DFFP01000002.1:68538-72716 GCA_002372275.1 Alphaproteobacteria bacterium UBA3773
ATCAGTGTCGATTTCAGTAATGATCCGCAAATTTTGGCGCGCGCACAAGAAGATAAAAAATACGCCTGTTCGTTTGATGAGTGTATGAAAGAACTTTCGGATAACGGGGCGGCATGTCCGAAGTTGTATCGAAAATCAAGAATGCAAAAAAAAGCAGAGAGAACGAATGGATCGCTCGCTTCAAAACAGACCGGACATCATGATTTAGCACCGAAAAAAACAGCCAAGACAAGCCATACAGGAAATTCTCTTACAAAATTGATTATGAAGAAGATGCAAACAAGAGGTTTTCGTAAATGACAAATTTATATGAAATGCTGGATGCTTCTCAAGTTATTCATAAAGAAAAACCGCTTGACACACGTTTGATTATTGAATTTCAGAAAAAATTGCAAAAAGCAGGGTATCCGGCACTTCCCCCGGCTTTTTTATCTTTTTTGAAAGTTTATGACGGCGTTTTGATGACTGATTCGGCTGTTTTGGGAATAGAGCCTTCAAAATCTGAGCTTAATTTGTTTGAATTTAATATTTTGCATAACAGACCCGGAAAACGTTTGATTTTGGGATATGATGAATTTTGTTATTTGACATATGATGCAATTGAGAATATGTATTTTTTAACAGATCGTGATTTCGGAGATGATCTGGATGAGTTTGAAGGTGTTGAAACAGCATTGAGTAGCATTATCCATGACGACTAATATTTTTAATGCAGATGATGAACATATCTTAAAAGCTGCCGAAATTATTCAAAAAGGCGGTTTGGTGGCCTTTCCGACCGAAACGGTTTATGGTCTTGGGGCAAATGTTTATAACTCAAAGGCGGTGGCTTCGATTTTTGAAGCCAAAGGAAGACCGCGGTTTAATCCGCTGATTTCGCATATTGCAGATTTTGATTTTTTGAAAACGTATGCTTTAACAGATGAGCGTGTGACCGCTCTTGCCAAGCGCTTTTGGCCGGGACCTTTGACATTTGTTTTAAAACGTTTAGATGAGAATCCGGCACTTGATTTGGCATGCGCAGGTTTGAAAACCGTGACGGTTCGGATGCCTTCGCATCCGGTGGCGCTTGAACTGATTAAAAAAAGCGGGGTGCCGATTGTGGCACCGTCTGCCAACAAATCGCAAACCATTTCGCCAACGACGGCCGACCATGTTTTTGAAAGCTTGGGTGATAAGGTTGATATGATTTTAGACGGCGGCGCGTGTACGGTGGGTGTGGAATCAACCATTATTGATTTGACCGGCAAAGACGTTGTGTTGCTCAGGGCAGGGGGAACGGCTTTGGAAACCTTGGAAGATTTTTTGGGCGAAAAGGTTTTGATTTCAAACGGAAACCCCGATATGCCCTCATCTCCGGGGCAAATGCTGAAACATTATGCACCGTCACATGAATTTCGAATTAACGTTTTGATCCCTGAGCCGGATGAATTTTATATCGGGTTCGGTCAAATGGATTGTGACCTTAATTTAAGCGCTTGTGGTGATTTGAAAGAGGCAGCTGCCAATTTGTTTTCATTTATGCGAAAAGCAGATCATCAAACAACTCATGGCAAAATTGCAATGGCACCCATTCCAAATATTGGTCTCGGGCTTGCTATTAATGATCGGATTAAACGCGCTTCATACAAAAAATAAAATTATTCACTTGCATAAAAAAATAAACTTTACATCTCAAGGGTTTGTGCTTATCCTTTATAAAGGTAAACAAACAGCACAAAAGGATAAAAATAATGACGAAAAATGCTGAAATTGAGTTTTTGAGTGATATCAGAGACAATAAAATTGCCGTGACCGTTTTTTTGATTAACGGGGTAAAGTTACAAGGTGTTATTACGTTTTTTGATGAAAAAGTTATACTTCTCAGAAGAGACGGACATACACAACTTGTTTATCAACATGCCGTTTCAACCATTATGCCGTCACAAACGGTTGATGTGTCCGAAAATTAAATTTGATTGAAGTTATTCAAAATATAAAATATAGAGCACTCATCATTTGTCCGGTGAGGATGGGTGTGGTGCAAAAAAAATCAATCGAAAGTCGTAAAAGCGAAATTTTAGGTTTGGCACTTGCCATCGATCTTGACGTTTTTGATGTTCAGGCTGTCAACTTAAAAGAAATCAGAGCCTCGCTTTATTTTTCCAAAAGCCATATTTTAAATTGGAAAAAGCTGATAGACGAAAACGAGATTGATTTACTGATTGTGGACGGAACGCTTTCTGCCATTCAGCAACGAAACTTAGAAAAAGAATTACAAGTCAAAGTGATTGACCGGACAGCCTTGATTTTAGAAATTTTCGGAGATCGAGCCAAAACAGCCGAAGGAAAATTACAAGTTGAACTGGCACATTTAACATATCAACGTTCCAGACTTGTTAAAAGTTGGACCCATCTCGAGCGTCAAAGGGGCGGTGGCGGTTTTTTGGGCGGACCGGGTGAAAAACAAAAAGAACTCGACAGGCGCTTTTTAGATGAAAAAATCATCAAAATCAAAAAAGAACTTGAAAAAGTGAAAAATACCCGCAGTCTTCAGCGTGAAAAAAGACAAAAAGTGCCTTATGATGTGGTTGTGTTGGTCGGTTATACCAATGCCGGAAAATCCACATTGTTTAATGCCTTAACAAATGAAAATGTGATGGCGGAAGACATGCTTTTTGCGACCCTTGACCCGACGCTTCGAAAATTAAAGCTTCCCTCCGGACGTGAAGTTATTTTATCGGATACGGTCGGTTTTATTTCCGATTTACCGCATGAACTGGTGATGTCGTTTCGGGCAACACTCGAGGAAGTTTTGGAAGCCGATTTGATTGTGCATGTGCGCGATATTTCAGGAGAAAATCAAAAAGAAGAGCGCCAAGATGTTTTAGATGTGTTGCATCATTTGGGGCTCGAAAATATAGAACATCAATCCAATTATATCGAAGTGTTAAATAAAATCGATTTGTTGGAAGAAGAGAAAAGAGAAAATATTATAAAAAAATATGACGGCAGGTTAAATTCGGCTCTTGCCATATCGGCCGCTGCCAAGCTCGGAATAGAGAATCTTCTTGAGCTGATGGATGAGAAACTCTTGCAAAATGCCAAAGAAGCCGTTTTTGAAGTGGCGTCTTTTGACGGGCAAAAACAGAGCCTCATTTATAAGTTTTCGCATGTCTTAAAGAAAACAATTTCAGACGATGGTCAAAAAATTCAATTTTTCGTTCAGGCAGAACCGCATAAACTTGAAAAACTTCAAAAACTTCTCAAAAAATAAAATCTTGATACATTCATAAAAGTATGTCATAATATAAATGATAAGCCGATGGCTTATTGTGTTCAACAAAACACTTTCACACGGAACTCCTTTTTTGGGAGTGAATGAAATAAGGCATTTTTGCGCGAATAAATTCGGCTATGTGTGAATAGCTTTTGTTGACTCCCACTTTGGAATTTTTTCAAAGTGATTTTTTTGATTTATTGAGATCCCGAAATAAATTCGGGATGACAAATAGGGAGAAAAAATTATGAAAACGAATCGAATGTTATTTTATAGCATAATAGGCGGGGTGATGGCTTATGCACAAGCCTTTGCCGCTGCAACATCCGGAACGTGCGGCGATAATTGCACGTGGGAAGTTGACGGTACAACGCTTAAAATTTCAGGTAGTGGTGCCATGACGGATTATCAGTGGAACGGAACATCAAGTACAGCTCCTTGGATTGGATATGCCGATACAGTTACAAAAATTGAAATTGGCAGTGGCATTACAAGAATCGGTCAAGAATCTTTTGACGCCTTTTCAAAAATAAATAGTATTACTATTCCAAATACAGTTAAAGAAATTGGTAGAGCTTCATTTTACGATAGTTCTCTTCAAAGTATCACTTTTGAAGAGGGAAGCCAGCTTACAAGCATTGAGAAAAGCGCTTTTAATAGCAATAAATTTTTGCAGAGTATTAAGATTCCAAGTACTGTCACAACAATCGGAGAAGGTGCTTTTTGGGAAAACAGTTCTTTGCAAAGTGTTGATTTCGGAGATAACAGCCAGCTTCAAACAATAGGTACAAGTGCTTTTGCTTATGCAAATGCTCTTCAAAGTATTGATTTTGGAGAAAATAGCCAACTCCAATCTATCGGAGATTATGCTTTTTATCATAATTTAGATTTAGGGAGTGTAACAATACCTGCCTCGGTT
>DFFP01000034.1:0-60801 GCA_002372275.1 Alphaproteobacteria bacterium UBA3773
TGAGCTATTGTTTGGATAATTTGGAGCATAAACACGGGCTTGATGAACTCGCTTTAATGTTTTTGGATTATCAGATGATTTCGTATGAAGATGTTTGCGGCAGCAGCAAAAATAAAATAACATTTGATAAAGTTGCTCTTGATAAAGCGCTTTCGTATGCCGCTGAAGATGCGGATATGACGCTTCGGCTTGTAAACGTGTTCAAACCGCGATTGATTAAAGAAAAAAAACTTTCCGTTTATGAAAATTTGGACAGACCCCTTGTTGCCATTTTAGAAAAAATGGAAAGATTTGGAATTAAAATTGATGCTCAAATACTCCGTGCGCTTGACAGAGAATTTGATGAAAAAATGCATACGATAGAAAAAGAAATTTATACGCTCGCAGGTGAAGAATTTAATTTATCATCGCCCAAGCAAATCGGTGAAATTTTATATGTAAAAATGGGGTTAAAGGGCAAAAAAACACAAAAAGGTCAGTTTCAGACAGGGGCAGATGTTTTGGAAGAACTGGCGGAAGAATATGAATTGCCTCGAAAAATTTTAGAGTGGCGCATTTTTCAAAAATTAAAATCAACATATACGAGTGCCCTTTTAGAAGAGGCTGACCCAAAAAATCGCGTGCATACGACATTTGCACAAACGGTCGTGAACACAGGAAGACTTGCCTCTTCAAATCCGAATTTGCAAAATATTCCAATCCGTACAGATGAAGGGAGAAAAATCAGATCGGCTTTTGTGGCAGATAAAGGATATAAAATTATTTCAGCCGATTACAGCCAGGTTGAACTCAGACTGCTTGCCGAAGTGGCTGATGTGAAAGCCCTCAAAGAAGCTTTCATCAAAGGTGTTGATATTCATGCTTTAACCGCAAGTAAGGTGTTTCATATCCCGCTTGAAGAAGTGACCCCAATGAGGCGCCGTGATGCCAAAGCCATCAATTTCGGGATTGTTTACGGGATTTCGCAATACGGACTTTCGCGCCAGCTGGATATTACACCGGCGGAGGCTCAAAAATATATTGATTCTTATTTTGCCGTGATGCCCGAAATTAAGCAATATATGCATCAAACAATTGCTTTTGCACATGCGAACGGTTATGTCTTAACACCTTATCAGCGCAAAATTTTTGTGGGCGGAATTAATGATAAAAACAAACGTATTGTTTCGTTTGCGGAACGCACGGCGATTAATGCGCCCATTCAGGGAGGTGCGGCAGATATTATGAAGCTTGCGATGAAAAAAGTGGCAGCGCTCTTAAATGATGGTCATTTTCAAACAAAAATGCTGCTTCAAGTGCATGATGAGCTTATTTTTGAAGCGCCCGATAATGAAGTTGAGATTGTAGCACCTCTGATTAAAGAAGCTATGGAAAGTGTGGTTAACTTTGATATTCCGTTTATTGCAGAGGTTGGGGTCGGCCAAAATTGGACCGAAGCACACTAGTGTTTTATAATTGAAGACAGTATCCGATGATCCCTGAAAGCAGAATATAAAAAATGGGACTTTTTTTGAAGTAAAACATGCAAAAAAGTAAAACTGTCAAAATGCAAGAGGATATCAAATTTTGAACACCGAGCCAGGTGATTTCGATTGTGGCATTGATGATAAGGGCTAAAACTGCCGGTTGCAGGGTTTTAAAAATTTCATCAAGGTTTATATGGCAACTCAAGCGCCCAAAAAGTTTTGAAAGCAAAATAATGATGATAAGTGACGGCGTGATAATGCCTAAAGTTGCGACTATTCCGCCTAAAATGCCATTTACCTTAAAACCGGCAAAAGTTGACATGTTAATGCCGACAGGCCCCGGTGTGGCCTCGGAGACAGCAATCATGTTCATGAGCTCGTTTGAGCTGAACCAGTGATATTGTGCGCTTAAATCAAATAAAAAAGGAATGGTGGTTGCACCGCCGCCGACAGCGAGTAAGCCAATCAGAAAAAAACGATAAAACAGTAAAGCGTAAATCATGATTTTTTCCTTTGAAAATAAAATTTTCCTAAAGCGAGCAGTAAGGCTAAAAGCACAATAAGAGCACAAGATAAATGACAAATAAAAATTAAAAATAAGGCACTCATAAAAATAAGAGCGGGAAATATTTTGTTGTGATTTTTTTTAAAAATATGATATCCGAGATCAAAACTGACTTTCATAAGCAACGCAGATACACCGATTTTGATGCCATTTAAAATATGTTGAACAGATGTTAAAGATGTTACATTTGAAAAGACGCTTGCAATTAAAGTTATGATGATAACAGAAGGCAAAACAACGGAAAATGTTGCTAAAATTGCACCAAGGCTTTTTTTTAATTTATAGCCCGTAAAGGTGGCAACATTTACGGCAATAATGCCGGGGGTACACTCTGAAACCGAAAAATAATTTAACAGTTCATCATCTGAAAGCCAGCCGCGTTTTTGAACCAACTCCTCTTTTAAGAGTGGGAGCATGGCCAGTCCGCCGCCAAAGGTGAACAAACCTGTTTTGAAAAATGAGTAAAATAGCAAAAAATAAATATTCATTTGTGATGACCTTGTGAAAAACAAGAACATTATTATATTAAATAACCTCAAAACACAAGTGGTTAAATAAGGACGAAAAAAAAATGCAAATTGGCGTATTAAATGATGATTTTTTGCCGGAAACACGCGTTTCGGCAACCCCTGAGACGGTGCGGAAAATGATTTTAAAAAATCATGACGTGTGGGTCGAAGAAAATGCTGGACTCTTGTCAGGTTTTGAAAACTCGGCCTACCTGAAGGTCGGCGCAAAAATAAAAAATAGAGCAGAAGTTTTAAGCGCCGATATCGTTCTTTCGGTTTTACCGCCGCAAAAACCTGATTTAGCTTTTTTTAAAGCCGGAAATTGGTTTATAGGGGCAATGACGGACGCTTTTAACAAAGCTGACTTAAAAGCGCTTGCCGATACGGATATCGGGGCTGTGAATTTGAGCAAAATGCCCAGAATTTCACGGGCGCAATCGATGGACGTTTTGTCATCACAATCGATGATTGCAGGGTATAAAGCAGCTACTCTTTCTTTAGATTATTTAAAAAAAACGGCGCCGCTGATGATGACATCGGCAGGGGTGTTGCCACCGGTGAAGGCACTTGTTGTGGGGGCAGGAGTGGCAGGCCTCGAGGCTATTTCGGTTTTAAGACGTATGGGGGCAAATGTTTTGGCGCATGATATTCGCCCGCAAAGCCAAAGCGAAATTGAATCTGTCGGCGGCAAATTTATAGAAGATTATGCAGGCGAATTAAAAACAGTCGATATTTTAATTACGGCCGCCAAATCTACGAATAAAAAACCGCCTGTCTTATTTTTGAAAAAAGAACTTGAAAAAATGCCGAAATTTGCCGTGATTGTTGATATGGCAGACGGCAATATCGAGAAAGATTTTAAAAGAGATGATCTCGTTTTCATTTGTGATTCTTTTTTGGAACGGCGTCTGCCTGTTTCGGCAAGTTTTCTCTTTTCAAATAATATTTTGGCGTTTTTAGAGGCCTTTGATTATATGGGCCCAAATGCCGATTTTAAAGATGAAATTTTGGCGCAAACCGTTGTGTGTTACGATGGATTTTTAAGGGGAAAAATCAGATGATTTTATTGTTGTTGATGACGATTTTTTTGCTTTCAGGGATTGTGGGATATTTGGTGGTCAGTGGCGTGACGCCGGCTCTTCATGCCCCTTTGATGAGTGTATCAAACGCCATTTCAGGTGTGGTGATGATTGGGGCACTTACCGTTGTGGCGGCGTCAAAAATGTGGGATACGGCTGAAGTTTTAGGCTTAATTGCTGTTTTTTTTGCAGGGCTTAATATTTTCGGCGGATTTTCCATTTCGTGGCGCATGGTTAAAATGTTTGAAAAAAAGGATAAAAAATAATGGATACAAAAGAGCTTTATATCATTTATTTAATTGTGTCTTTCGGCTTTATTTTGGCTATACGCGGACTTTCATCTCCCAAAACGGCTGTGATTGGTAATCGCTTTGGAATTTTTGCGATGGGACTTTCGATTTTTGTGACACTTTTGGTCTTGCCGATGGGAAATGATTTTGGAATGTTGGCAGCCGGCGGATTGTCGGCATTTGTCGGGATTTGGTGGGGATTAAAAGTTAAAATGACCAAACTTCCTCAAATGATTGCGCTCTTAAACGGAGCAGGCGGTTTGGCTTCTGCTTTGATAGGTGTGGCCGAAATGATGCGAAGGCAAGGCTATATGTTTGATACAACACTTGGCATGCTTGTGGGAACAATCGCATTTTCAGGATCGGTCGTTGCATTTTTAAAATTAGAGGGAAAATTAAATTTAAAACGTTCTTCATTTAATAATGTTTTAATGGTTGCGGTGTTGCTTTTTATTTGTTGGATGTGGTGGAAATTTTTAATCACAGGGCGTCTTGCTTTCGGGTTTTTGCTTTTGGCAATCGGTTTTCTTTTTGGTGTGCTTGCAACGATTTTTATCGGGGGCGCCGATATGCCGATTGTCGTTTCGTTTTTAAATTCATTTTCGGGACTTGCCACAGCCGGTATCGGGTTTTCACTTGGCAATATTGCGCTTATCATAACAGGCGCATTGGTCGGTGCGTCGGGAATGATTTTGTCGTTTGTGATGGCGCGCGCTATGAATCGAACGCTCTATCAGGTTTTTTTTAAGAGTTTTGAAAAAAGCGAAAATAAAGAACAAGACCAAAAAAATATGCGAGAAGGTAGTGTGTCAGATGCGGCTTTTTTGATGGAAAATGCGCGTAAAGTCATTATTGTGCCGGGGTATGGCATGGCGGCGGCCGGTGCGCAATATGCTGTGAAAAATCTGGCCTTGATTTTAAAAGAAAAACATCATGTTGAGGTCAAATTTGCCATTCATCCGGTGGCAGGCAGAATGCCCGGACATATGAATGTGTTGCTGGCCGATGCAAAAGTTGATTATGATCAGGTTTTTGCGCTTTCGGATATCAATCCGGAATTTGAAACGGCAGATGTGGCCTATGTGATCGGGGCAAATGATATCACAAATCCGTCTGCCAAAACAGACCCCGCATCACCGCTTTATGGTATGCCTGTTTTAGATGTTTTTAAGGCAAAAACGATTTTTGTTGTCAAGCGCTCACAGGGCCCCGGATATTCAGGCGTGGATAATCCGCTTTTTTATCAGGATAACACACTTATGCTTTATGGCGATGCCAAAAAAGTCACCGAAGAAATTATTGCTGCATTATAGTTTAGTGCAGGGTCTGAATCGGGCTTTTTTCTTTTGTTTTTTTTGGGCGAAGATGAATTTCTTTGTCATCTTCGGCGAGCTTAAAAACCTCGTCGGCAAAAGCCATTTTGGCGATATATGTCAAAAAAAGCGGGCGCTCGAGTTTGAGTTTGCCGAGCGTTTCTTCTAAAGCCTCAAATGTGTCGTAAATTGTGGTGACAAACATCACGTTTTTTTCAAGTTCGGATTTATTTTGATTTTTGTTTTCGTATTTTGATAGCATTTTGTTTTCCTTCAAATCATGTGTCGAATGCTATAAAAATAGAAATGTAAAATGTTTTTTAAAGCTGACTTGATGGCTATCTTGACAAGATTTTTTTTACATCAGATTCGGGGGCGTAATCTTTTGTTTATGGTGTAGTTTTAAGGCCGAATCGGGCGTTAAATATTCTTTGCTTGCCCACTTGTTGACTAAAACATCAATGACTTCATTGTCAACAACTTGTCCGTTTGAAAGGGGAAAGCGCTTTAAAAGATCTTGATAAATAAAGTGCGCAACGTTTATTTTCATTTCAAATTCTCCTTAACGCTTTTGATATAAGCGCTTTGATCAAAAGAAAAAGAGAATTAAAACTAAAGTCTATGTTTATAAGTTCAAAATTTTAATTGAGTATCTATCTTGAGGGTTTGTAGACGGTTTTGCCGGTCTTGACATAAGTTTCAAGCACTTTTTTCCCGGCTTCTTCTTCAATTTGGCCATAAACAGTAATGCCGCGCTTTTTAAATTCTTCAAGCCAACTTGGTTTAAAACCTTCGTCAAAACCTGTGATGCGTTCAACATCTTTAGAAGAAACACCATAAAAAACAGATTTTATTCCGCTCCACATAATGCCGCCTAAACACATAATGCAAGGCTCGGCTGTGACGTATAGGCTTAAATTAAAAGGGGCTAAATCATAAGTTTGAAGCACTTTTTCAGCCTCTTTGACGGCATTCATTTCGGCATGATTATGACTGCACTTTTCATTGATAACCGAATTGGCGGTTTTGGAAATGATGTTTCCTTTTTCATCAAACACGGCAGCTAAAAAAGGCCCGCAACCTTCTGTTTCTATTTTGTAAGCAAGTTCATTCTGAAGATTTAAGATGATTTGACGCGCTTTTTCAAGCTTTTTTTCATCAATCGGTTCATTTGAAATGACAGACATTTTTTTCTCCATATTATATTTTATGCTCTTTTTTTTAGCGCCGAGAGAGAATGCTGTCAAGGTGATTTTATTTAACAAACGTCTATGGAAATTTAAAAAAATAAAAAACTCTTGAAGTCAATACTCAAGAGTTTGTTGGTAGGGGTGAGGAGACTTGAACTCCTACGACCGTGAAGTCACAAGATTTTGAGTCTAGCGCGTCTACCAGTTCCGCCACACCCCCATAGGATAGAAGCATACATATATGATTTAATTTCGTTCGTCAATACTTTTTTTTATTTTATTTTATAAAAAAATATGTTATAACCGCTCAAAACAATCGGTAAAGGGTAAAAAATGGATGCTTTAGAAGCAAAAGCAGATCGTTTGTATGGCGAAAAAAAATATCCGGAAGCTTTGGATATCTATCTTTCTTTGCAGAAAAAATATCCGAAAGCCGAAAGATATACCATTTTTTGCGGGCACTGTTTTGACGCCATCGGGAACCCAGGTGAGGCGGTGCGTTACTATAAAAAAGCCTCTAAACAAAACCCTGTTTCAACCGTTTCGCTTCTGGCAATTGCAAACCTTTATTATCGTGAGCAAGATTATGACTTGGCTGAAAAATTCGCAATGGCTGCCTTAAAAAAAATGCCATCCAATGCATCAGCTATGTTAGTGCTCGGCAATTCGGCTTATTGCAAACAAAATTATGTTGCTGCCTATGCGTATTATGAAAAAGTGTATAACCTTGATAAATCAAGCTATATTGCTGTGATTAACCTTGCAAATACCTGTTATGATTTGGGGCGTTACGTCAAAGCCATCGATTTTGCTAAAAAAGCCTTAAAACTGAATAATGCCAGTATTGATGCTTATATTATCTTAGGAAATTCTTACGTTGAAATCGGAAAATATGAAAAAGCAGAATCGAACTTGCTCAAAGCCCTTAATTTTAAAAGTGATAATCCGTGGATTTATAATGCATTAAGCCGGCTTTATCAAAAAACGGAAGATTATGAAAATGCCTTGAATTTCGGGTGGAAATCTGTTTTGTTTGCAGGCGAGGCAACAGAAGATCAAAATATCAATTTCGGGTATATGCTTTATGAATGTGCCGCCGAGGGGCAGGAAGAACTGGCTAAAAATTTTGCTGCCAAATGGCAAAAAGCTTATGAAAAAGATCCGCTCGTTCAATATATGGCCTCATCGGTACTTTCGGATAAAAAAATTAAATGTGCCAATGCAAAGTATTTGGAAAAAATTTTTGATGTTTTTGCAGGAGATTTCGATTTAACTCTTTCAGAGCTTGAATATGCCGTGCCGGATTTGATCGCAAGTGATGTGCAAAAACATTATAAAAAAGACTTGTGGCAACGTATCAATTATTTAGATCTTGGCTGTGGCACCGGTTTGTGCGGTCAAAAAGTAAAAGAGGTTTTGGGCTGGTGCAATTTAACCGGGGTGGATATTTCTCAAAAAATGCTCGAACAAGCCGGATTAAAAGCTGTTTATGATAAGCTTGTGCAGAGCGAAATTGTCGGATTTTTACAAACACAAAACGAGCAATATAACCTGATTACGGCCTCGGATGTTTTGACTTATTTCGGCGATTTGAAAACACTGATGGAACAAGTGGCACGTGTGCTTCGCTTCGAGGGTCTTTTTGTGTTTAGTATTTGCGAAAATGTAAAAACCAAAGACGATTATTTTTTAACACCCTCCGGGCGTTTTGTACATCAACTGGATTATGTTTTGAAATTACTCAAAAAAGAAGGCTGTGACGTTGTGTCTTCTCAAAGGCATGCGCTTCGAAATGAAGGTGACGAAGTGGTGTATGGGTATATTGTGGTGGTCAAGAAAACCATGATCGTCAAAGAATAATTTAAAAACGCGCATAACGGGGCATCTAAAGTAATTTTCTGCGGTCTTGCAAAATTCATGTACCTCTGTGTACACTGGAATTTTGCGCGCCTTGATAATTATTTTATCTCCCCCATTCTTCGCGTTTTTTTTAAAAGTTCATCTAAATCAGAAAAAATAAAAAAGTGTCCTCACGTACTTTTAATGTACGCTCCGGTACTTTTTCATTTTTTTCGCTTTATCTGAACCATTCTCCGTCTTTTTATAAGAAAAGCATAACGGCGGTAAAATATGCGCTGACATAAAAAATTATATATTGCAGGTTTTTAAATAATTTGATATGAAAAAGACAAGAGGAATAAAAAAATGAAAAAGCTTTTTATTTTATTTTCTGTTTTCATATTAAGCGCTTGTTCCCACGTTGATGAGCATATTATCGGTTATAATGATAAGGGGCAAACGCTTGTCAAAGTGTGTCGAAGCCGGGGAAATATCGGGCATGCATTTGCATTCGGGTCGCGTTGTACAATTGAATTGCGTGATTATGGAAAAGTGACTAAAAACGCCCGTACAGTTAATATCGTGACAGATGAAAAGAACTGATTGATAAAAAAAAGCGATCCTTAAAATCGCTTTTTTTATGGCGTACCCGGCGAGGTTCGAACTCGCAACCTTTGGCGTCGGAGGCCAATACTCTATCCGGTTGAGCTACGGGTACATTTTTTGTACTTTTTTTGTTTATCTCAAAATTGTGCGTTTGACCAGCCTTTTTTTTAATTTTAAATAAATTTGTTTGTTTTTATCCTTTTTATTTTGCTTGCAATATATCTAAAAAGTGTTTATGGTGTAGGCAAACAAGGAGAATGGTATGCTTACATCTTTATTTCTGATTACGCTTTTAACAATCGCTTCATTTAATGTTTCAGCTCAAGAAAATGAGCAACCGAGCCTGACAAGCGAGCCGGTGGCACAAGAAAGTGCGCCTGAAACGGAAACTGCAAATATTTCGGCGCAACCACAAGAAACGGAAGAAAAAGCTCAAGAAGAAAAAGCTCAAGCACAGGAAAGCACAATACAAGAAGATCTTGCAAATATTGAAGCATTTGAAGAAGAACTTGCTGAAAATATGGAAGAAAAAGTTGCTCACTGGACGCTTGATGATGTGGAAAAATTAAATAAAGCCGGCTTTAATTTTAATTTGAAGGATTTCAAACAAAATCCTGTTTTATATTATGCCCTCAGCCGAAATGAGTCGGAAGATGTGATTAAAAAAATTGTGGAATACGGCGCCGATGTGAATGAATTTGCGGCAAACGGGATGTTGCCGTTTAATGTGGTGACTTCGAAAGCAAATGAATTACAGTTGCAAGTTTTGATGATGCAGACCATGGGGCTTGATATGACAGACCCGAAAGTTGAAGATGGGCTTAAAACCAAAGTTTTCAGAGAAATGAATAAAATGCTCTCTATTGCGGCGTTTTTGGTTGATAACGGGGCTGATGTGAACAAGGAAAGCGTTTTGGGAACGCCCCTGATGAATGCGGTGACCAATAAATGGAATGTGGATATTATCAATTTACTCATCAAATACGGTGCGGATGTCAATAAACAGGATAAAAACGGCAGAACAGCTCTGTTTTATGCGTTTTTGAGCGGGAATGATGATATCGTGACGCAGCTTATTCAATATGGCGCTGATACCGAAATCAGAGATAATAACGGGCAGACCTATTTAGAAGTTGAAAAAATAAATTAGGTACCTTTTAAGAAAAGTTAACATATTATTTAACAAAGACAAATAAACTTGTTTCATTACAAGTTAAAATATCGTTTTTTAATGAAAGAAAAGGAAAAAAATATGTTTCACATGAAAAAAATAAAATATGCTGTTTTGGCAGCTATTTCTTTTTTAAGTACAACCGCGGTGGCGCATGCTTCCGAGATTGATTTGAATGTGCCGATGCTTGATGTGCCTTTTGATATGTTCGGGCATGTTGTGACCGGAAGCGAAATTTTGCTTTATGGTTTGGGCGTTTGTGCGCTCGGCATGTTGTTCGGTCTTTGGGAGTTTTGGCGCATTAAAAAAATGCCGGCGCACCAATTGATGCTGAACGTTTCGGAAACAATTTATGCCACCTGCAAAACTTATATGAAACAACAGGCAAAGCTCTTGGTTGTTTTGGAATGCTTTATTGCAGCGTGTATTTTTTATTATTTCTTTTATTTAAGCGGAACGCCGCTTAATAAGGTATGCAATATCTTGGCTTGGTCCATTCTCGGTATTTTGGGCTCATATACGGTTGCATGGTTTGGAATGCGTATTAACACATATGCTAATGCCAGAACATCGTTTGCATCCTTAAAAGGACAAGCATATCCCGTGATGAGCACACCGCTTCACTCGGGTATGTCGATCGGGGTTTTACTCATTTGTGTGGAACTCGTGATGATGATTGCAATACTTCTTTTCGTTCCGCGCGATTATGCCGGGGCTTGCTTTATCGGGTTTGCCATCGGTGAATCACTCGGGGCTTCAGCCCTTCGTATTTGTGGCGGTATTTTTACGAAAATTGCAGATATCGGTGCCGATTTAATGAAAATTATTTTCAAAATTGATGAAGATGATGCCAGAAATCCGGGCGTGATTGCAGACTGTACGGGAGATAATGCAGGCGATTCCGTCGGGCCGACGGCAGACGGTTTTGAAACATATGGTGTGACGGGTGTTGCCTTAATCAGCTTTATTGTTTTGGGCGTCGGTATGTTTTGGGGGCGTGACGGCCATTTGATGATGACACCTGACGGTGTTGATTTGCAGGCAAGATTGATTACCTGGATTTTTGCCATGCGCGTTTTGATGGTTTTGACCTCCTTAATTTCATATGCCTTCAATAACCTGGTTTCGCGCATTCGTTTCGGCAAAAAAGAAGAATTCGATTTTGAAAAACCGCTCACAAGTTTGATTTGGATTTCATCGGTGTTATCCATTTTGATGATTTTCGGTGTTTCGTATGTGATGCTTGATGCTGAAACTTTTGATGAAAATTTGTGGTGGAGATTGTCGCTGATTATCAGTTGCGGAACAATTGCGGCAGCCGTTATTCCGGAATTTACAAAAATCTTTACATCTTCAAAATCAAAACACGTTCAAGAAGTGGTTAATGCCAGTCGTGAAGCAGGTGCCTCGCTGAACATTATTTCAGGTATTATCGCCGGTAACTATTCGGCATTTTGGCAAGGTTTGGTGATGGTGGCCTTGATGGCTGTTGCTTATTTTGCTTCCAAAACGGGTTTGGATGCTTATATGGTTTATCCTTCGGTTTTTGCGTTTGGTTTGGTGGCATTTGGTATGCTCGGCATGGGCCCTGTGACGATTGCCGTTGACAGCTATGGGCCTGTGACCGACAATGCACAATCTGTGTTTGAGCTTTCGCAAATTGAACACAAAAGAGGGATTTCAAAAGAAATTGAAAAAGAATTCGGTTTTAAACCGCAATTTGAACTTGGAAAACATTTGCTCGAGGCCAACGATTCTGCCGGTAACACCTTCAAAGCAACGGCAAAGCCTGTTTTAATCGGAACGGCGGTTATCGGGGCAACAACAATGATTTTCTCAATCATTTTGCTTTTGAATTTAGAGTTAAACCTTTTGGATCCGTATGTTTTGCTCGGCCTTATTTTGGGCGGATGCGTGATTTATTGGTTCTCGGGTGCTTCAATGCAAGCCGTTTCGGCAGGGGCATATAAAGCGGTGGACTACATTAAAGATCATATCAAGCTTTCCGGTCGTGAGGCCGCATCGGTGGAAGATTCGAAAGAAGTTGTTCGTATTTGCACTGTTTATGCGCAAAAGGGAATGTTTAACATCTTTATTGTGATTTTCTCACTGACGATTGCATTTGCCTGCTTTAATGCCAATTTATTTGCAAGCTATTTGATTTCAATCGCTGTTTTCGGGCTGTTCCAAGCACTTTATATGGCAAACGCCGGCGGTGCATGGGATAATGCCAAAAAAGTGGTGGAAGTTGATTTAGGCGAAAAAGGGACGGATTTGCATGCCGCTTCCGTTGTGGGCGATACGGTGGGTGATCCGTATAAAGATACGGCCTCGGTTGCGTTAAACCCGATTATTAAGTTTACGACATTGTTCGGTTTGCTTGCTGTTGAAATGGCAGCTTCCGCACCGAAATGTTTGGCTTTGGGATTGGGCGCGGTGTTTATGCTCATCGGTCTTATCTTTGTTTGGCGTTCGTTTTATGCGATGCGCATTGTGCCGACAAAGAAAAAATAATATAAATTTTGGATAAATGAAAAGCCCTGCATCAAATATGCAGGGCTTTTTTTGAAAGAATAAAGTATTTTTTATAAATCGGCAATCACGCTCATGCTGATGATGGTATCGGGGTTTGTAACTTCGCCGTTTGAGCCTTCGCCTTTTTTAATTGCGTCAACGTGTTCCATTCCGGAGGTGACCTCACCCCAAACGGTATATTGTCCGTTTAGCCATGGGGCATCTGCAAAACAAATAAAAAACTGGCTGTCGGCCGAATTCGGATCCATGGCTCTTGCCATTGAAACCGTGCCGCGTTTGTGGGGATGGCGATTAAATTCGGCTTTGAGCTTTTTGCCGCTGCCGCCGGTTCCGGTGCCGAGCGGACAGCCCGTTTGAGCCATAAATCCGTCGATCACACGGTGAAACTTTAAGCCGTTATAAAAGCCTTGGCGCACAAGCTCTTTGATGCGTTTGACGTGAACAGGGGCATCGTCTTCGTACATTTCAATGACAACATCGCCGTCTTTGAGCTTTAAAACAAGTGCGTTTTCGGCATCTTTAACATTATATGAATGTTTGATTTTTTTAGAGCGCGTTTCGCTCATCTCAAGTTGTTTGGTTTGAGATGAACCTAAATTTTTCGTTTTGGATCCGCCTAAATTTTTTGTTTCGGATTTGTTGAGAAGTACTGACATTTTTTTTAACCTCTTTATTTTGAATGTTGTTCTTTATTTTTATTTAGTTTTTGTTTTTTGTCTCTTCAAGATGAAATCAATTCTTTCTTCAGGGCTTAAATTTTTCGGGTAATATTTATCTATTTTCTTTAATGCGCCTTTCAGACCGTTTGCATTTGCAATTTGAATGGCAAGACCGGGTCTGGCATTGAGCTCGAGCATCATCGGGCCTTTTTCTTTATCTAAAACAATATCTGCTCCGAAATAACCGAGCCCCGTCATTTCATAGGCTTTGGCTGAAATCAGTAAATGTTCTCTCCATAAAGGGACTTTAAGCTTTTTTAAATCAGCTTTTGTGTCCGGATGAACCAAAATCGGAATATTGTGCATGACGGCGTTTAAGGTTTTTCCTGTTTGAATATCAAGCCCGACCCCGACAGCTCCTTGGTGAAGGTTGGCACGTCCTCCCGATTCGGAGGTCGCAAGGCGCATCATCGCCATAGCAGGATAGCCCTTATAAACAATAACTCTGACATCAGGAACCCCTTGATAGCTGAAATTTTGAAATACATCGCTAAAATGAACCATCTCTTCAATGAGGGCCACATCATAGCGCCCGCCGAGACTATAAAGCCCGCTTAAAATGTTTGAAATATGCTGGTAAACCTGCTTATAAGAAAGGCGCTTTTCAGAGGCCGTGATAAAAGTATCGTCGCTCCATTCTTTAATGACAAGAACACCTTTTCCGCCGCTTCCGTGAGAGGGTTTAATGACAAATTCGGTGTGTCCTTTGACAAGCTCTTGAAAATTTTTAACCTGACCTTGATATTCAATAATGCCTATTTTTTGTGTGGTCGTGATACCGGCTTTTACGGCCAGTTCTTTGGTTTGAACCTTATCGTCGACCAAGGGGTATAAACGCCTTTTGTTAAGTTTTGAAATAACCTTAAAATTGCGTGCATTCATGCCCAAAATGCCGCAAGCTTTTAATTTTTTTGGAATTTGAAGCCACGCAAACATTTATTTTTCTTTCTTGATTAAGGGATAAAAACGTTTGAGCTCGGTTAAGCGATAACCGGTGTATGTGCCCATGAGCATGACGATAAATAAAATCACAAGATTTATTTCGTTAAACGCAAACGTGAAATGTCTGATGTATTCACTTTGAATCACAAAATATGTGATGATGGCGGTCAGCATGGTATAAAAAGATTCATTGATGGCGTTTTTCATTCCTTCTTCTTCATAAATGATGGATAAACGCTCAATAATCCATGCCGTGATGATAATCGGGAAAAAGACGGCCGAGGACGCAATAGGCCAACTTAAGTTGTAGCCGATGACAGCTAAAACTTCAACCATGAGAATAACCGTAATCACAACAGAAGATATGCGCGGAACAAGAAGTAAATTCAGCTTTGAAAGTAGGCCACGCAAAAAAAGTCCGGTGATGACAATCACCAAAAAACAAATGAGGCCGGCAAAAAATCCGGTTTCAATAAAAGACATGGCAATAAGCATCGGGGTAAATGTGCCCATGGTCGGAACGCCGACGATGTTTCGAATAAAGACAACCACCAAAATACCCAAGGGAAAAACCATCAGCCATTTAAGCGCATTTTGCTGGGAGGCCGGCAGGTTATAGATAGAGAAAGCATACATCTTGCTTGTTGAAGTGTTTTGCGCGCGATGTTCGGCCATTTGAAGGGTCGGGGTTACGGATTTAACGACGGTAAAACGAACTTTGGAATGTTCGCCCCCCTCGACATCTAAAAGAGATGAATCCCCTCTTTGAAAGACTACAAAATTTTTGGGCATTCCCTCAATTCCCGTTTTTAAATCATACAAACGCCATTTGCCGCTGCTGTACGCCTCAAGCATTAAATCGGCAGGAACACGTGTTTTTTCTTCGTCCATGCGAATGCCTCTGACAAGTCTGGCAGATACGCCTTTTAAGGCAAGAAGTTCAATGATGATGGCAGCGCGTTCTTTTAGGCTCGCTTTATAGGGTAAAAATGCATCGACCGTTTCATCTAAGGGGGAGGCGCTGAAAAGTGTAATCAGATTTTGTGGCAAATTGCGTTCCATTAAAGCTGCTTTTTGAAGTATTTTTTCAGCCATTTGCAACTTTTGGTCGTCATAAAGCGGAGAAGCCGGTTTTTTAGGTTCTGATGTATAGATTTTCCCTTTGCTGGCTTCAATATCATAAACGGTTAATCTGTAATAAATATTTTGCGGACCTCTTTTTTTTGCAGCCTCAAATTCTATACGTCCCGTTTGTGCGTTTTTCAAAACATGGTAGCCTTTGGCTGTTGTATCTTCGTGCAAGATCTTAAAATCATGACTTTCTTTAGGAGTGGAAAAAGAAAGATGTACTTTTTTACCGAGTGCCTTAAAAGATATATGGGTATCGATGGTATAAATTTCGGTTTTTTGGTTCGGTTTGATGTCAAACCCCCAATATTTGATTTTATAATAGGCTACAAAGCTAGAAAATAAAATAGAAAGGAAAAGAAGAATTGATAGGATTTGGCGTACACCGAAAAATTTTTTCATGAAAAAAAGTCCTTTTAAGTGATGTTTGAAAAATGCGTTCTCGCTATTTTAAGGTGTTGGAAAGTGAGGTATCAACAATAAAATTGCCGGTTAAAATGTTGCGTCCGATGAGGCCTTGATATTTGAAATCACTACGCTCGGCAAGGGTGAATTCTTTGGTCATTTTTTTGCCGGCAAATTTAATATCTAACATCACTTTGATGCGATGTTCTTCATTTTCGGATCGTGTGATTTTAACTTTTTTTAAGACAGGTTTTTCAAAATGGTGTTTTTCTTTTGACGCTGCATTAACAACATCAAACGAAACCCAGCGTTTGCCGTCGCGTTCAAAACGTGTCAGGTTTTGGACATCAATTGAAGAGGTGGTTGCGCCCGTATCAATGCGCGCTAAAAAAGCAGATTTGAGAGGCAAAACATAAAACGGTTCAACAGCACCGATGATGTTATCGGGCATCACAACTTTCACTTTCGGTTCATGCACGGAAGAGGGGATAATCGGGGGGGTAATTTCTTGCTTTTTTTGTATGGTGCATGCGCTTAAAAATGCGAGAATAAAAAATTTCAACAGTTTCATCATTTCACACTCGATATAAATTGCGATATATCTCCTTTTATATGAAATTATGAAATTTGTAAAAGAAAAAGAAAAGGATAAGAACAAAAATCTTTGTATAAGTACTATCAATCTTTTAAATAGTTCAAACCAAGTATTTAAAACAGAGATTAAATTTTGCGACTAAAATAACGACCGTTTTTTAATTATTGTTATCCACCTTTGTATAAATTTTTATTGCATCATTTTGAAACTGCTTAAATTCTTCTTCACTCATCAATTTCTTCATTTCTTCAATAATTTTTTGCATATTTTCTTCGTAATCATCCGGTAAGCCTAAATCCTTAACCATACTGATTTTTAGTTTATATGTACGAATATCTTTGCCGTTTTTTTCAAATATGGTTGCATAATCATCGTCTTTGAATTTCTTGCGAACCAGTAAAGGAACATTCTTTAAACCATAATATTCTTTCCCGTTGCGATTTAAGACGACAACATTTTTGCCATCATAAATGACTTCGCCTTTTTTAACAGGACCACCTTCAATATCGGTTAAAATAATGATTCCTTCTTTATCGCAGGTAAAAATTGCATTCTTTTCTATCAGTTCCATTATCTTACCTTTTCTTGTTTATTATATTTTTGAGCAAATTCTTCCATAGTCTTATAGGCTTTTTCTTCTTCTTTACTAATTTTATGAGTTTTAATTAATCTCGCCACATTTTTAACGAAAATAGCTCCCATCTCAGCCAAAATAATGCCAGCGCCAATTTGCTCTGTAGGATAACTATCAAGTAAAGCCATAGATGACAGTGCACCTCCCAATAAATATCCAAAGCCATGTAATACCTCTTTAGCCCCTACTTGTGTTATTAGAGGTTCTATGGCACTATAACTTTCACACCGACAAATTAAATGGCTGAGCTCTTCTATTTTACCGTTTTTCTTTGCCAACTCATAAGTTTGTGAATATAAATCTAATCTTTTTTGCTGGAATTCAATACGCTTACGAGCGGCAGCAAATGCATTTCCATTATACACACTTGCATTTTCAAGTAAATGTTTCTCATATTCTTTTGCATACTCCAAATCTTTAGCTGCGTTTTCAATCGCTTTTTCTATATAGGACTGAGGATTTTTTGCTCTTTTTATTTCTTCTGTTTTTATTTTCAAAGCCATACTTTTTTGTTTAGCGCGATCTTCAGCAAAAGCCGCAACAGTAGCTGACGTAAAAGCCATTGCACTATGAAGCATATCGGAAAATAACAACAATGGCACTGCTCCTAAACTACCATATTTTGCAATGCGAGAGGCTTTAATTATAGCTTCATACTTTTTTTCTTCCGCTTCCAATCTTTCTAATTGTTCCTGTGTGTCGGCATATCTTGCGACCGGTATATCTCTTGAATCCAAACCTAAAGCTAACTCCATATTTTTTCTCCTATGTTGAGTAAGAAAAGCTAAAACTAGTGTAAGGAAAATTTGACAAAATGTCAATATTTTTTTAGATTTAATTTTGGAAAAAAATATCCCTTACCAAAAAAAACGGCGAAGAATCGCCGCTTGTTTTTTTATAAATATTTTTTTATAAAAAGAGGGTTAAACGAAGAGAAAGCGTTGTACCGTAATCTGATTTTTGATTTAAGGCAGGGTGAATATAAAACTGCAAATCAGGCGTTAAGGTCATCCATTTTGAAAAACCGACAGCCCAATATGTTTCAATCACATGCTCGCTGCCGTGTGCTAAAGGTTCGCCGACGGCTTGCTCACTTATTTTGTTATAGGCATAAGCCAAACCTATTTGATCGAGTGCATTTCGATTTAAGGGGTTGAGCCACACAAGCCCGCCTGACCAAGATTGGCGGATGGTATCCATGTGTCCCGATACACCGTTCACACGGCCGAAAATGTTTAAATGTTCGCCGATGTTTTGCGATAAATTAACAGACCAGCCGTTTGTGGTTTGAGGCTGCTCTTTAACGCCCGGCTGATTATATAAAAGAACGGAAACGGTAGCATCGCCCAATTTGTTTTCAGGTGACCACGCAGCATAACCAAACGTTGTGAAATGGCCTTCATCCAAATCGTTGACACGGATAGAGGTCGAATCGACGTTTTCGGCATCTTGGGCACCGAATGCAAAACTCCATTGATCGCTCGGGGTGATTTCAACAAATCCGCCAAGGGAACCTGATGAATAGGTTGAAGACGGATTTTGCGACAGAGCGTAGTTGATGAAGTTGACTTGTTGATTGGCGTTATAATCTGAACCGTCAAACATATAAATCGGATATTGACCTAAATTGAGTGTAAGCCAGCTTAAGTTTCCGCCAAGTGTGTACGAATAATAAAATTCGTTAAATTCGGTATCTTTCGTGTTATAATCATTGATGTCTGTTATAACGCCCATACGACCGGCGACATCTTGCGCGTTATGGTTGCCGTAATAAATGGCTGTGTAGGCAAAATTGAGAGCGCCCGTGCCGTATTCGTTTTTGAAATGGGTCCATGTAAAACTCGGGTACAAATATGTTTGAAAAGCGTTGTATTTTCCGCTCGGCGCACCGCGCTGGGGCATAAATGAGGCATCAAAGCTGTAATCAAAGCCGTAATTTTTATTAAGCCAGTATTTGAACATGGAATAGTCGGTGCCTAAATTTCGCGCATCAGCATTAAAGGAAAGAAGAATAAGTGCAAGAGAGACAATAAGTGCTTTTTTCATGGCAATTCTCCGTTGTTTATATTTAAGATTTTTCAAATATAATCACTTTTGCATAAAAATTAAAGGTAAATATCAAAGATTTAAGATGATTACTTTAAAAAAGCCTTGAAAAAAGAACAGCATGCTTATAAACTTTGTCATATTTTTAAGGGTTTGAAATATGATTGCAAAATTAAGAGGAATTGTTGACAGTATTTATGAAGACTCATGCGTGATTGACGTTTCGGGAGTCGGATATTTAGTTTTTTCGTCATCCAAAACACTTTCGAAATTGGTGCGCGAAAAAGAAGTTGCACTCTTGATTGAAACGGTTGTCAGAGAAGACAGTATTTCTCTTTACGGGTTTTATGAGCCGCTTGAAAAAGAATGGTTCAATACGCTCACCAAAGTTCAGGGCGTCGGGGCGAAGGTTTGTTTGAGTATTTTGTCGGCTTTGTCGCCGAATGAACTGGCTGCGGCTGTTGCCGCGCAAGATAAGGCTTCGTTTTCAAGAGCGGCCGGGGTGGGACCGAAATTGGCAGCAAGGCTGACTACCGAACTCAAAGGTAAAATTGTGACGGTGCCGATGGGTGATGTGGATTTGAGCACTTTAAATATCGAAGATGAGAAAACCCCTGTGGTTGAAAATATGGCTGCCGGCAATTTGCTTGAAGATGTTGTTTCGGCGCTTGTGAATTTGGGCTATCAGAGAGTGGAAGCCTATCAGGCGGCAACGCGTGCGTATGGGCAAAATCAAGACAAATCATTGTCTGAGCTCATTAAAATTGCCTTAAAAGAATTTATCAAGAAGGATATGTAAATGGAAGATCGTTTAATCACGCCGCAAGTTTTGCCCGAAGATGAAAAAGAGATCCGCGGCCCTGCCAATATGCGCCCCGAACATTTGGACGATTTTATCGGGCAAGATGCTGTTAAAGAAAATCTGAAGGTTTTTATTAAAGCTGCGAAAGCACGCGGTGAGGCTTTAGACCATGTGTTGCTTTTCGGCCCTCCGGGACTTGGAAAAACAACGCTTGCCTCAATTATTTCTAAAGAACTCGGTGTGAATTTTAAGGCAACATCCGCACCGATGATTTCAAAATCGGGTGATTTGGCAGCGATTTTGACGAATTTGGAAGCAAATGATGTTTTGTTTATTGATGAAATTCACCGCCTTAATCCGGCCATTGAAGAAGTGCTTTATTCCGCGATGGAAGATTTTCAGCTTGATCTCATTATCGGCGAAGGACCGTCGGCCAGATCGGTCAAAATCGATTTACAGCCTTTTACGCTCGTGGGGGCAACAACACGCGCGGGGTTGCTCTCAAACCCGTTAAGAGATCGTTTTGGGATTCCTTTGAGGCTTGATTTTTATAACCATGAAGATTTGAAAAAAATTGTTTTGCGCGGGGCTCAAATTCTTCAGATGCCGATTTCGGAAGACGGGGCTTTGGAAATTGCAAAGCGTTCACGCGGAACGCCGAGGGTGGCCGGAAGATTGCTCAGGCGTGTGTGTGATTTCGGGATTGTGGAAGGCGGCAAACAAGTCAACAGTGTGCTTGCGGATACGGCCTTGAAACGTTTGGATGTCGATAATTTCGGGCTTGACGCTTTTGACCGGCGCTACTTAAATTGTATTGTGAAAAATTACGGCGGCGGGCCGGTCGGGGCTGATACGCTTGCGGCCGCATTATCGGAAGAACGTGATACAATCGAAGAAGTGATTGAGCCGTTTTTGCTCAAAATCGGTTTTATCCAACGCACACCGCGCGGACGAATCGTTTCAGAGGCAGGTTATAAGTATTTGGGGATTTCGCCTTCTAAAATGAAACATGATGATACACAATTTGATTTACTCAAAAATATTGAAAGCCAAGCAGATGAATAAAATTTTTCAAATTCCGGTCAGAGTTTACTATGAAGATACGGACGCCGAGGGAATTGTTTATTACGCCAATTACTTAAAATTTGCCGAGCGGGCACGAACGGAATTTTTGCGCTCATTTGATTTAAAACCGGAAACGCAAAAAGACGGCGAACGTTGCGGATTTGTGGCCAAGCGTGTGACCATTGACTATAAACAATCGGCATTTTTAGACGATTTGTTGTGTGTGAGCTGCGAAATTAAAGCCATCAATAATTCATCCGTTTTGATTTATCAAGAAGTGAAACGAGATGAAACGGTTTTAGCCAGCATTGAAATTACGCTTGTTTTAATTAATATTTCAAAACATCGTCCGACGAGAATCCCAGATGAAATGCGCGTTAAGCTCGGTGCACTCTGAATTTAAAAAAATCCTTTGAAAACGGGCTTTGCTCTTTAATAAAATATTTACAAATATTTGCCATGATAAATGGTAAAATTGACCCCAAGAAAACTCTTTAAAAAAAGAGAAAACATTAAGAGCAAAAAGCCAATGAAATTAAAGCACATTTATAAAGTAGCAATCATCCTTTTGACGGGTTTGGTCTCATTTGATGCCGAAGCGTATTTACAGTCTTTGTCGCCTACAAGTTTTAATGATATGTATTGGATGGCAGCCAAAGGCGATGTTTCAGCCTTAAATGCCGCACGCGCGAGAGGCTTAAATATCGATAGTGTCAATGCAAACGGCGATACGGGACTTTGTTTGGCGGCCAGATATCGTAACCAAACGGCATACAGATCATTTTTAAGAGCAGGAGCCAACCCTTCACATCCTTGTACATGGAATGTATCAGGCTATGAAGATTTCAAATTATCTGTGATGACAAATAATGTCAGAAATGCGGATACGGCGCGTGTTGCAACATACCCCGGAAAAGCATGGTCTTGGAAAACAAAAGCTCTTATTGGTGTCGGTGTTGTGGCTGCCGGTGCTGGAACAGCAATCGCTCTTGCTGGCGGTGGTGGCGGTGGTGGCGGTCACAAGCACTCCTTAAAATGTGAACATGGATATGCCAAGGATAATGTATGTATCTGTGATTTTGGGTATGGAAATCATGGCGATACGAAGGCTTGTTATAAAGATTTGACATGTGTCAATGGTACACAAGTAAAAGATGTTTGCGCTTGTAATACGGGATATGGTGGGACGCTTTGTGATAAATGCGCGAGTGGATACGGAAAAAATAGCTCAGGTGTATGTGAGCCAAAATCTGCTGATGTGGTTGGTAATTCGATTAATATCAATTATAATAAAAATGGAGATATTTCGCTTTCAAATAATAAATATGCCAATATGTATGGGCTTTTTTATGATGCAGGTAGCACATATAAAGAGCTCGGACCTGCCGAGAATGAGTTTGTAAATGCCTATAAGGATAGTAATGATATCAGCGACACTTATACTATTACTCTCACAAAAAATGGTGATGGCGAAGTGTATGGCATGTATTCAAAAGGTGCGGAAGAAATTTATAATACATACCTTTATATTCCTGAAAGCGAAGGGCAAGAAGGCGAGGGAGCACACCCCGACGGGACACTTACCGGAAAAATTAGTTTGACAGGAAATACAGTTAATCCGATGTATGGGATATACGGAAATGGCGATATCCATAATGCCGATTATAATTTAACGCTTACAGTTGATAAAAATGTGATTGAAGATACAACTATAACTGCTAATATTATAGGTACCATTCAGGCTATAAATGGTGGTAGCGGTGGGGTATATGGAATCTATAACAATTCATCGACAGGCACAATTTATAATGAAAATAAATCAGAGACTGTGAGTGAAGAAATTGAAGTTCAAACAGAGGAAACCAGCAAAACAGTAACAACTACGTCAGAGATTAAGATGACTTCCTCTGTTATATCTTCTTCAAGTAATGGAAATGCTTATGGGCTTTATTCCAAAGGTTCGGTGGTCAATTCAGGAACACTCTATTCAACAGCCGTCAATGGTTCGGCTTATGGTATTACATATGGCGGGACACTGACAAACAGCTCATCTTATAGCGCATATACTTCGAATGGTAATTCATACGGGGCTTATGCATTACAAGGATCAACGGCTTCAACCAACAGTGCGAGAATATATTCATATTCAGGTACAAAGGGGCATGCTTACGGGGTCTATTTAGAAGATTCATCTGCACTTGACAATACTGGAACAATTTATTCACAAGCCAAAGAAGGGAACGCGTATGGCGTTTATGCGATAAACAGTGCTTTTACGCATAGCGGGAATCTTGATGTTGATTCTCTTGTAGCGAAAACAACAACCGGTGATGCGTTCGGCATTTATGCTAGCGGCGAAAAGTCCGTTATTACAAACACGTCAAATATCAAAGCAACTACAACTAATGGCAATGCATTTGGTATATATAATGTGGGCGGAACCGTGACGCATTCTTCAGATTTTCCAACTCATTCTATTACGGTTTCGTCCCCCACAAATGGTTCAGGGTATGCCGTCGGAATTTATTCTGATGGTGGAACGGTGACAAATGACGGAGGCAGAATTAACGTCACAGGACCTGCAGATAAAAGTTACGGCATTTATGCCACCAACGGGGCAACAATCATCAATCAAGGGCAATTTGTGATTTCAGTCAATAATGATCAGCTTTCTTTTGAAAATGCGCCTGCATCATGTATCGGCACAATTTCAGAGACGTGTTATGCTCCGCAGGGTGCTAAAGCCATTTATATTGATAAAACATCAACACTGATTAATGCCGGACAAATTACGAGCGCCAAAAGTTTGAGCCTAAACCGCGTGGTGCTGGCTGAAGGTGGAAGTGTTTCTGCTCCTATTGTTGAAGGTGAGGCGGAAGTTTCAACAGATGTGGTGAGCTCGGGCTTTAATGAAAATTATGTGATGGAAAAAGCTGTTGTTTCACCGGATACAAGTGCTTTAACGCTTCATTCAAACTCGGTTTTGTTTAATGCCTCGCTTGAGGGCGAAGACATTGTTTTAAGCAAAAAAGCATTTTCGGATATCACGGAAAATCAAGATGTCGCGGGCTTTTTGGAAAAGAACTATGCAGCTCAAAATAATGAGGCTCTCTTTAAGGTTTTGAAAGAAAGCGAAACGCTTCAGAGCTTTAACGGAAAACTTGATGATTTGATGGGGCAAGATTTAACGAGATTTGCGTTTGAAGATTTGACAACCATCAAAGAACTTGATTTTGAAATCAGCGAAAAAATGCTTGAAAACAAAGATCCTGTTTTTCATCTCTCGGGCACAACCACGCCGCACTTTTTTGAAAACAACAACGGCTCGAAGTCAACATGGGGGTTGAGCGGTAAAAATGAGGGGAATAAAACCTTTGGTGTCGGTGCGGCCTTTACTAACATTTCAAGTCAAGATAAAAACAATGATAACACCAGAAGAGATCAGATGTTTCAGGTGTTTATGCCATTAAGCATTCATCAAAAAGGGGCCACATATTCCGTAACACCTCGTATGGGGTATTCCTACGGCACATATGAGCGTGATGGTTTTGAAGGCGAAAAATATGACGGCAAAATTGAAAAGAGAATTTTAGGCGTTTCAAGTTCTGCTTCATATAAATTTCAAAAAAATCAATTTTGGATTGCGCCGCGTGCCGAGTTTAATACGATCGGTTATCGCTTGAAAGGGCATGAAGAAGACAAACGTTTTGCGCTCAAACTTGAAAAACAGAATGTGCTTTCTGTGGAAGGCGGCGTTGGTGTTCAATTCGGATATAATAAAGAGTTTTCAAAAGAAAATCGCTTGAAAATCAATAATTCGCTGATGATGTATCACGAATTTGCCGATCCGTATGAATTAGAGCTTTCACTTCAAGGAATGAACGGAACGTATCGTTTGCGCGATGAAAAACGAAGAGACGAGCGAATTGCCATTCAAAACGGCTTAGAATTTGAAAAAGGCAATTTGTCTTTTTATGCCAACATCTTTTCATATATCGACAGCGAATATAAACTCAAAACAAACGCCGGCTTCAAATACGGGTTTTAGGAAAAAGGGGTGATTTTTGTAAAAAAGTATTCAAGCGTTGAAACAAATTGATGCTCTTCGAATAATTTTTTAATTTCATCAGGATAAAGCCATTTGATTTGAGCAACCTCGTCTGTGGTGGCCTGATTTAGGTCTGTGATGCCGTTGTATTCAAAAAGCCAAACATCCATGATATCATTAAATTTCTTCCCTTCAACATAGTGGCGGGTGTGTGAAAACACAACGTGCCCCTTATTTTCATCTAAATCAATACCGACTTCTTCTTTGACTTCGCGAAGGGCTGCTTGCAAGCTTGTTTCGCCTTTTAAAACAGAGCCGCCCTGGCATTCCCACATCAAGGGGTTGGAGGGTCTGCTCGCCGCACGTTGAGCGATTAAATATTGACCTTTTGAATTTTTAATCCATATATGAACAACCAAGTGATAACCATTTTCGGGTAATTCTATCCCTCTGATATGCTCACCGATAACGTTGCGGTTTTCATCATATAAATCCCATATTTCCATTGTGTTTTCCTCGATTAAAGATGAAATAAACTGATTTTAAAAAATATATTATAACTTTGATACTTCACTCAATATTTTTTCATTGGCTATGGCATAAATTTTTTGGGCCTTGAAATAATCGTCAATATCTTCAAAATTTTCGCTTTTCATGACAGCGCCGGCTTCAAGGGCAATGAGCGAAGCCGCACAATAATCCCACGGAGAAAGTCTGAACTCAAAAAAGTATCCGGTTCGACCACAGGCAACATGACATATGTCTAAAGCTGCCGAACCGCAACGGCGCACATCGATAGCGGCTTTGAAGCATTTTTTTGCATAATCGAAAACATCATCAATTTGTGATAAATCATTGACGCCTGTGCCGAATGTGACAAGGCTGTTTATAAGATCATCATTACTTGAATGAATAGGGGTGTTGTTTAATGTGGCGCCTTTATCTTTTTCGGCACTGAACATTTCATCTGAGTAAGGGTTGTAAATAACACCTAAAATTGGCTGTCCGTCTTTTAAAAGGGCAACTGAAATTGAGCTGAAGTTGAAGCCTTTCAAAGTTTGTTGTGCCGTCAATCGGGTCACAAACAAAGCAATAGCCGCTTTTAAGATAATGATGCTCGCCTTCTTCACCGAAAAAGGAGGCTGAGGGTAAAATTTGTTTTAATTTTTGCTCTAAGATGGATTGTATTTTAAGATCATATTCTGTTAAAAGGTTTCTTCTGTCTTTATTTTTCAGTTCGATATGATGTATTTGTGCATTTTTAATAATCTGACCGCATTCTTTGATAACATCTTTGATTTGTTGCAACATGAAACTTCTCCTTTAATTTTTTTTGATAAAAGAGGAACAGAAGATATAATATGGATCTCGAGCTTTAATAATCGAATTCTTTTCCACTGCTACCGGTTCTTTGGGAACCGCCGCTTTTGGAACCACCGCTTTTTCCCGGATTAGTCAATTTTTCAAATAATCTGCGTTGAGGTATGGTAAAATTACGGACAGTTTCGGTATTTTTATTTTGATCCGTATTTGATTCGTTTTTATTTGATTCATTTGTATGTATTTTTTCTCTGAGATTATCTAAACGATCTTTTGTATTTTTTTCCATTTTTTTAGTATCCTTATATTTAGTATGACATAAAATAGAGTATATTTAAAATAGACAAAAGTCAAGTGTTAATGAAATATACTAGGCTCAAAGGAGTTCGACATTACTTCGTAATGCTCGCTCGATCTCGCTGGCGCTCGATTCCGAACCTGCGGTTCAATTCCGATACAAGCATACCAATAAAAAACCTCCCGTAAAGGGAGGTTTTTTATTGGTGCGCTAGGCCGGAATGGCTAAAATTTTTTTCAAAAATTTTTTAACGCCGACCTTGCTCGCCAGCCTGAAGGCTGCCGGCATCTGATATCCGCCTGCTCGCTACGGTTCAAACCGGCACCCGTGCCGCTTCGATATACTGTTTATCATACCAATAAAAAACCTCCCGAGAAGGGAGGCTTTTTATTGGTGCGCTAGGCCGGAATCGAACCGGCACGGGATTGCTCCCAACAGATTTTAAGTCTGCAGCGTCTACCTGTTCCGCCACAAGCGCATAAACTTTTTCCTTATTATCACATTATTTTATAAATGCAAGATAAAACTTGTATTTTTTTTAAAAATGTGATTTTTTAAACGTGTTGGTGCAATATGACAGAAACAGCGTTTCGGTATTGCGTTTTATAAATATAAGGAAAATATCAATGAATAATACAGATTTATCAATGCACAAATACATCTTTCCGAACATCAATCAAGACGGATGGAAATTTGTGAGCATTTTTGCCGTTTTAACAGCAATCCTTGGCCTGATCTGGGGACCGCTCGGATTTATAGGCCTTATTTTAACCGTTTGGTGCTATTACTTTTTCAGAGATCCTGAAAGAGTAACACCTGATATCAAAGGTGTGGTCGTTTCGCCCGCTGATGGAATCGTTCAGATGATTACGCGTGTAACAGGTCCCGAAGAACTCGGTTTGAATACCAAAACTTTTAATCGTGTCAGCATTTTTATGAGCGTGTTTAATGTTCATGTTAATCGCGCCCCTGCTACAGGTCATATTATCGCCGAAAAATATGTGAAAGGCAAATTTATTAATGCCTCTCTTGACAAAGCCAGCAAAGACAATGAACGTCAACTTCTGGCAATGAAAACAGATACGGACAAAACAATCGCGTTTGTTCAAATTGCAGGGTTAGTTGCAAGACGAATCATTTGTTTGGCCAAAACAGGCGACAGCTACCAAGCCGGACAGCGTTTCGGTTGGATCAGATTTGGCTCACGACTCGATGTTTATTTGCCGGCCGACGTGGAACCGCTTGTGTGTGTCGGACAGACCATGACCGCCGGTGAAACCATTTTAGCCAATCTTTTAAGCGCATCACAAGAACGTCCGCAGGGAGTGATTAGATAAAATGCAAAATTTGAACGATAAATTGAATAATAAAATTTTGCTCTCAAAGCAAAAAATTAGTGAAACAAAACAAAGATTAACCGAAATTCCGTTTCGAAAATTGGCACCGAATATGGTGACCATGATGGCTCTTTGTTCCGGCGTGACATCGATTCGTTACAGTGTGGCGGGCAGTTGGACAAATGCGGTTTTATGCATTATGCTGGCTTGTCTTTTTGATGGCCTTGACGGGCGTGTGGCGCGCTTTTTGAAAGCTTCATCAAAATTTGGGGCAGAACTCGATTCGCTTTCTGATTTTGTGAGTTTCGGTGTGGCTCCCGCCATATTGGTTTATCAATGGGCACTCTTTGATTTGCCGAAATTCGGGTGGCTTTTGTGCCTCATTTTTTCGATGGGTATGGCCATGCGTTTGGCAAGGTTTAATACAATGCTTGAAGATGAAGATGTGCCGGAATATTGGTCACATTATTTTGTGGGTGTTCCTGCACCGGCAGCTGCCGGACTGGCAATTACACCCGTGATTTTAAGCTTTGAATTTCCGGAAATTGAAGCATTTTTACGCTCACACGTCACATGCGGCGTTTTAATGTTTCTTGTGACTCTTTTGATGGTCAGTCGCATTCCGACGTTGTCCTTGAAAAAAACAAAGGTTAAACGCTATATGTTGATGCCGTTGATGTTGTTTGTGGTGTTGTTTATCAACTTTTTACTCACCCAACCATGGCTGACCCTCGGATTTGTCAGTTGTGTTTATATGCTGACAATTCCTTTAACGTGTGTACGGTTTTTGAAAGATAAAGCAACTTTTGAAAAAAAAGAACCGCGTGTTTTGAAAAAAACGGCTTAAAAAAGTTCTTGTTGCACGTTTTGATTTAACAAGTGCATCGCTTCTTTAATAATTGGCACAGAAACAGATCGTTTTTGTGCCAATGATATTTCGTCGATTTTCGAAACGAGTTTTGAGGCATAAGAAAATGAACGTTCCATGTTTTGAATAATATAATTTAATGCCTCAGAAGAAATTGCAATTTGACGATCACTGAAAAGTTTGACAATTAAGGCTTCGAGCATTTCATCATCCGGTTCGGAAATCGCAACGGCAGGAACTTGTTTGAGCCTTGAGCTTAAATCTTTTAACTTAAAATTCATACGCCCAAACGGAACTTGTGCCGTAAAAAGAATGTATCCCTTTTTACTTTGATAGAGGTTAAAAAGATGAAAGAGTGCTTCTTCGTTGACAGATGCCGTGACATCTTCAATAACAAGACAGGAATAATTTTTCGCGATATATTCAAGCTTTTTCATGTTTATGTCTTTGGCTTTGATAAAATAAGTTGAAATCGGGCGCTTTAATTTTAAATTGATGCAATCTGAAAAAATATGTGCCAGATGCGTTTTTCCGCACCCAGACGGCCCAAAAACAAGCAAAGCAAAAAAAGGCCAATCAGGCCATGAAGTGATGGCCTTAAAAGCTGTTTTATTGCATGAAGACGTGATAAAATCTTGCCAGTTGTATTGGTTTTTAAGGGGAAGTTGAAAAGGAATTTGAGAACTTTTTTGATTCATTTTAGCTGTTTAATACCTCAAAAACTTTTTCATTTAAATCTGTTAAGCTATAGGGTTTAGAGAGAAAAACAAACCCCTCATTGCCGTTAAGCTCTTTGAAAGCCATTTCTTCGGAATAGCCGGAGGCAATAATAATTTTAATGTTCGGTTGACGTTTTTTCATTTCAACGGCAAGTTCGGTGCCGGACATGCCGGGCATCATCATGTCGGTGACCATTAAGTCAAACGGACCTTCTTGCTCTAATGCATTTTCAGCCGAGCTGGCAGCTGTGACGTTAAAGCCTTTCTTTTGTAGCGCACGCACACCAAATGCGCGTACGGCATTTTCATCTTCAACAAATAAAATTTTGATATCAGATGTTGAAGAAATAGGGGTGCCGTGCTGGTCTGTTTTGTTGACATTTAATCCAAAAACGAGTTTTGGGGCTTCGCCTGAAAGCGAAGTTAAAACAGGAATCTGATTTTCCGGTTCAATCTTTTTGCTTGGTTGTGCCGCGTTTTCAGCTGTTAAAAAGCGCGGGAAATATATTTTAAATGTTGTACCGACCCCAACGGTGCTTTCGACTTTAATCAGGCCTTTAATTTGGCTGACAATACCATAAACGGTTGCAAGCCCCAGGCCTGTGCCTGAGCCGACAACATTTTGTTTGGTCGAGAAAAAAGGATCGAAAATACGCGATAAATTTTCTTTTTTGATTCCTGAGCCGGTATCTTTAACATTTAAGACGATGTAGTCGCCGGCTTTGGCAATACTGTCGCCAAATGAAACATCTTCTAAAAGCGTTTCAAGGTGTGTGGAAATTGTAAATGTTCCTTTGCCGTTCATAGCATCTTTGGCATTGACGGATAAATTCATAATCACTTGTGTCAAATGGACGGGATCAATGCGTATAAAACCTAAATTTTGACCGTGTGTAATTTCCAAGTTAATTTGTTCGCCCATAACTCTTTTCAAAAATTGGCTCAAATCGGAGAGTGTTTCTGAAATATCAAGGTATTTCGGGTGAGAGGTTTGTTGCTTGGAATAGAACAGAAGTTGTTTAACAAGGGCAGCAGCGCGTATGGCAGAACCGCGCACCTCACTTAAATCAGCAAATGAGGGATCGCCGATACGGTGTCGCTCTAAAAGCAAATCACAATAACCGATCATGGTTGTCAGTAAATTATTAAAATCGTGTGCAATACCACCGGCAAATTGGCCTAATGCCTGCATTTTTTGAGCTTGAGAAAAGCGTTCTTCCAAATCTTTGCTTTTGGTTGTGTCTGTCATAAAAATGGTAATGCCGTCAAATACGGTTTTTGAGGTATAGGTTAAATAACGCGGTGCAATTTGCAATAAAACGGATTTTCCGGATTTTAAAGAGGTTTCAAGTTCGGTGACTACGTTTGGTCTTTCAGTTAATTTGTAGTCTGCATATATTTTTTCAATTTTCTTTAAATCGTTTGAATCAAAAAAATCACTGATATGAGAGCCTTCTAATTTTTGAGAAAACAATTCTTCGGCATGATGGTTGAAAGTTTTAATCAAACCACCGTCTGAAATGCTTAAAATTCCGATCGGGGTATAATGCAACAGCATTTTATATTCGCTCATCATTTCATGGAAATTTTGAAGCAAATTTTTATCATTCGGGACGCGATTTAAGGTAAAACCTCTTGTTTTTAACATACCATCATCTTGAAATTTGTTTTGGGAGACAAATAATTCTATGTTTTCATCTCCATTTTTAAAAAACACCAAACCGGCGTGTTCCGGCATTTTACTGTCAAGCAAGGCACTGTCTTTGTCATAAATAAAATCGCTTAAATTATGTCCGATCAAATCCGTTTTTAAGCATTTGATGTGTTCGGCAAAAGTGTTGTTGATATATTCAAAACGCCCTTTGTCGTCTAAAACATAAAGCCCGAGAGGCATATTTTGAATAAAATAATTGAGCTTTTGACGTTCGGATTCTAAAATACGCTCCATGTTTTGAGCAGCGGTCACATCCTTAAAAGTCCAGAAAAAATAAGTTTCTTTTTGGATTTTTTGAATAGAGAAATCGGATTGAAAAATATCATTTTTTTTGAGATATATCGGTTTAAGCGTCACCTCAAAAAAACGTTGTTTATCTTGAATTTTAAGTTCGATAACGACATTTTCGGGCTGAAGAGTTTGAAGAGCACGTGTGAGGCGATCTAATGAAAGTTGGCTTATAGGGCTTTCCGAAATGTGGGATTTTAGAAACGATAAAATATTTTTTTGATTAAAAAACTCTGATGATTCTTTGTTTTCAATAATCGGCTTAAGGTCTGCATTATCAATCCGGCATATCAAATCTTTGCTTTCAAGAACAGCATTAGCAAAACCACCGTATGTTAAAACCCGCTCACTGTCGGAAATCATGACAATCGCCATGGAAATAACAACGGAAGTTAACACCCAAATCAAACTCAAAAACAGAAGTGAAAATTTTGGAAAAATGAACAACAACAAAACACTCAATGCCAATGCAATAGTGGTGTACACAAAGCTGATGAGCATTTTTTCAAATTGTCGATCGGGCCGATGTAATGATTGTTCTTTGAGCATTGTTTTATGTTGTCAGATCAGGTTGTGTTTTTCCGGTGAATTCAGTGATTTTTGCAAGTTTGAAAGCAACTTGAAGTAAATTTTGCAGCTCATGTTCAGAATTTTTATCAAAATCATTTTGATCATATGATTCAATATATACACGAAGTGTTGCCCCGTTTGTTCCCGTTCCGGAGAGTCTGAAACAAATGCGTGCCCCACCGTCAAAATAGACAAGTAAGCCGTTTTTTGTTTCCAGTCCGTCAACAGGATCTTTATAGACAAACGGATACGCTTCTTTGACGGTATAACCGTTGAAAGTTTGCCCGACAAATGAGGTAAGATTATTTTCTAAATCACGCATCATTTGATCGGCAACAGCTGTATCAATGCCGTCAAAATCATAGCGCAGGTAATATGTACGACCATATTTTTTCCAAAAGTCGCGTGTGATTTGTTCAACGGATTTGCCGGTTGCGGCAATAATATTGAGCCAAAACAGAACCGCCCAGATGCCGTCTTTTTCTCTGATGTGTGAAGAGCCCGTACCGAAGCTTTCTTCGCCGCAAAAAGTGATGCGATTTGAATCCATTAAGTTGCAAAAGTTTTTCCAGCCTGTCGGAACTTCAAAATAGTTGATATGTAAATTTTCGGCAACCCTTTTGACGGCTGTGGAGGTGGCAGCTGATTTGGCAACACCGCTGATGCCGTTTTTGTATGCCGGAATAAAGTGATAATTGTCGGTCAGTATTGCTAAACTGTCCGAAGGGGAAACAAAAAACTTCTTTCCTAAAATCATGTTTCGATCACCGTCTCCGTCGTTTGCAGCAGCAAAATCGGGGGCATGATCGGAATACATTAAATCAACCAAATGTTTGGCGTATTTTAAGTTTGGATCAGGATGAAGACCGCCGAAATCAGGCATCGGAACGGCTTGATGAACAGAACCTTTCGGGGCGCCTAAAACTTCTTCAAAAATTTGAATGGCATAAGGTCCCGTCACGGCATTCATAGCATCAAAAACAAATGTAAAGCCGCTTTGAAATAGTTTTTTAATGGCCTCAAAATCAAAAATTTCTTCCATCATGAAAAGATAGTCTTTGACGGGGTCAATCACTTCAATTTCCATATTTCCTAATTTTTGAGTGCCGATTTTTGAAAGGTCAATATCTTCAACATCTTCGATTTTATAAGATGTAATTTGTTTTGTTTGTTGATAAATGCGTTCTGAAATTGCAGATGAGCATTGACCGCCGGAATTTGTGGCATATTTAATGCCGAAATCGCCGTTTTCACCGCCCGGATTATGCGATGCCGAAAGTGTTAATCCGCCGTCTAAATGATATTTTAATAAAATATGAGATGAGGCCGGTGTGGAGAGCATTCCGTTTTGGCCGATGATGAGTTTTTTCATGCCGTTTGCAGCAGCCATTTTAATAATTGTTTGAATGGCAATATCGTTTAAATAACGTCCGTCACCACCCAACACAAAAGACTGTCCTTCAACACCGCCGATAGCATTAAAAAGGCTTTGAATAAAATTTTCAATATAATTTTTTTGTTTGACGATTTGCACTTTCTGACGAATGCCGGCCGTTCCCATTTTTTGATTTTGAAAAGGTGTTGTTTCAACTGTTTTCGACATGGTTTTCTCCTTTATGTTTTTTCGTTTGTATTGTGCGCCTAAATCAAATAAAAATCCAGTAAAAAAATTATGTTTGCTTTAACAGGTATTCAAGAAGTTTTTTAAAATCTCTTCGAGCAAAAAAATCATTTGTTGACATTTCGCCTGATAGAGGCGGAATATTTTTATCTAAAAATGTGACCCCGTTTTGAAGTGATTCTTTTAAATGGCTTGATTGTAAAGGATAAGGACAAACTTCAAAACCGCAAAATTTAATTTGATCGGCTAGTTTTTGATAAATTTTTTCATCAAACGGCTGATTAATGACCAAAATGGACCGAAAAGAATTATTGCCCTCTGAAGCGCGCTGTTTTTTTATTTCCCAAATTTTATTTAAAAATGGCTTGTGTGTTCCATTTAAATCGAGTGCTTCTTGAAGTGATACAATAACAATTAATTTTTCAGCCTTGTTTAAGGCCTGAAATTTTGGTTCATCCGTGACAACAAAGTCGGATTGTTTGAGAATAAGGGGTAATTTTTCGTTTTTAAATTCAAAATATTCCGGCACAGGTAGTACAATGTTTTTCTTTAAACCGAAATGGTAGCGCTTGGCAATATAGTTTTCAATAAGGTGTGTTTGAGGTGTACCGTCTAACAATGCCACGTGATGACTGCCTTGTAAACAAGTTGCAATATGAGCGGCAAAAAGCGTTTTATCCGTTGTTTCTTTTAAGGATGCAACATAAATAAGTCGCCCCATATTTACCTCTTGGCAAATTGTGTTTGAGAATCAACATTTGCCGTGATGCAAGCTTGTTTAACACTCTTAAGAGCCAAGCAAAGTTTACCGGCATCGGCTTCGCTTAAACCTGCAATTTGTGCGCGATATAATGATTTTCCGTCACGCTCTAACTTTTCAATTTGGATATTATTGGCAGACAATTTTGTGTTGTATTGTTGTTGAATGCGTTTGGCATGATCCATGGCTTTGTTATAGTCTGAAAATGCACCGATTTGAATGGCAAAGTGGGGCAAAACTTTTGGTTTTGTTGCAATTTTTATTTCATTTTTAATTTCGTTTTTGATTTCATTTTTGGCATATAAAGTCTTCTTTTGGCCACCGAGCGGTGTTTCAATTTCGGCCTTGAGCTGTTGTATGTCAAGTGTTTTGGAAGATTGAATTTTATCAAATGCTTTATCAAGCATTAAAGCAACTTTTTCATTTCGCTCATTTGCATCTTTATGCCCCATCGTTACAACAAACAGGCGGTGATTTCCTCTTTTAGCGGAAGTGACAATGTTAAAACCGGCATTTTGAGTATAACCTGTTTTCATGCCATCTGCCCCCTCATAAGTCAAAAGTAAGTCATTGTGACCTTTGATTGTTTCGCCTTGGTATTCAAATTCTGTCATGGAAAAAAGAGGATAATACTGGGGAAAATGGTGATATACAGCCATACCTAAAATGGCCATATCTCTGGCTGTTGATTTTTGTTCGGAGTGATGCAGTCCTGAAGCGTTTTTGAAAGTTGTGTTTTTCATGCCGAGTTTTTGCGCGGTTTTGGTCATCATTTTGGCAAATTCGCGCTCATTTCCACCCGATAGTGCTTCGCCCAAGGCTGTAGCGCAATCGTTGGCAGATTTGACAATGGTGGCAATAATACATGTTTTCACATCAATCACGTCGCCTGCGTTTAATCCAAGTTTGGAAGGTGAACGCCCGGCAGCAATATGCGAAACTTTTAATTTATCATTTAAGGATAAGTTACCGTTTTCAAGAGCGTTAAAAGTGATATACAGGGTCATCAATTTTGTCAGCGAGGCAGGTGAACGTTGTTCATCGGCGTTTATGGCATAAAGAACCGTACCGTTTTCACCGTCAACCATGATTGAAGATGTTTCAACCTTTGCAAAAGCAGCATGAATACATAAAAACATAGCCAAAACGGATAAAATCACTTTTTTCATTTTGATTCCTCTTCAATTACCCTGATCAAATTATCTTTTGCCATAGTAAAAATAAAAGCCAAAAAAAAAGTTAACAAAAAAATGTTTTTTTATAAATTTTTATGGCTGAAAAACTATTTTTTTGCTTTAATAATCTGTAAAGCTTCTTCAAAAGAAAGATCAGGTTTTTTTTGCTTATACGGAATGGCATAATTTGTTTTGCCTTTTTTAAGATATAAGCCATAACGTCCCGTGGTTAAAATAATGTCTTCTTTGGTGTCGGGGTCTTGCCCTAAAACAACAGGCGCTGCTTTTTCCTTGCCGGAACTTAAGAGCTCTAAGGCACGTTCTTTTGTGATGTTGAAAATTGTGTCAGGTGCTTTAAGCGAAGACGATTTATTTCCTTGTTTGACGTAAGGGCCGAATTTGCCTAAATTCAGTTCAATGCCGTCACCTAAATTTTTCGGTAAACTGATGAGTGTTTCGGCCTCTTCATAAGTAAGCGTTTCGGGCGAAATATTTTTAGGCAAAGCCACACGTTTGGGCTTTTCGGTTAAAGCGGTGGCATCTTCACCCCATTGAACGTAGTAACCGTAAGGACCTTTTTTTAAGTAAACATTGAGTGTTTTGTAGGTGCCGAGCAGTTTATCTTCAGATTTTGTATTTTCTTGTTCTTTAGAAGGTTCCGTTTCTTCATCAACACTTGGCATGAGGGGCTTTGTATATTTACATTCAGGATAGTTTGAACAACCGACAAAAGCACCGAATTTGCCCAGTTTAATGCTTAATTTTCCTTCATGACATTCAGGACAAAGTCTTGGGTCAGAACCATCAGCAGGCTCTCCAAAAATATGATAGGCCAACACATGATCGATTTTATCCATCACATCAGCAACTTTGAGCGGACCGACTTCTTCAACGTTTTTAATAAATTTTGACCAAAAACCATGTAGAAGTTTTTTCCAATCCATTTTACCGTTGGAGACATCATCTAAAAATTCTTCCATTTGAGCGGTGAAATTATATTCAACATATCTTTTGAAATAATTTTCTAAAAAGACAGTCACAATACGGCCTCTGTTTTCGGGAATAAACCTCAATTTTTCGACTTTGACATAGTTACGTTCTTGTAAAACTGCAATAATCGACGCATACGTTGAAGGACGACCGATACCGAGTTCTTCGAGTTTTTTAACTAAACTTGCTTCGGTAAATCTCGGAGGAGGGGTGGTCATATGTTGCTCGGGTGTAATTGCGCCTTTTTGAACAGCAGTTCCTTCATCCACATTGGGGAGTATCCGATCATCATCGTCATCTGTGCTGTCATCTTTGCTTTCTTGGTAAAGTTTTAAAAATCCGTCAAAAGCGATGACCTGACCGTTGGCACGAAGAAGAATTTTTTCGTCACTTGATGTCGAATCGATCGTGACTTTATCTAAAATGGCCGGTGACATTTGGCAGGCAACGGTTCTTTTCCAAATCAGTTCATAAAGTTTATAGCCATCAGAATCGAGCTTTTCCGACATCTTTTTAGGCGTGTTGCCAAGTACATCTGCCGGACGAATGGCTTCGTGTGCTTCTTGCGCATTTTTGGATTTTGTTTTGTAGATACGCGGCGTTTTGGGAAGATAGCTGCCTCCGAAAAACTTTTCAATAGCTGAACGTGTGGCAGATATCGCCTCATCAGAAAGATTGACGGCATCCGTTCTCATATATGTAATTAAACCGTCTTCATAAAGCTTTTGAGCAACCTGCATGGTGCGTTTGGCTGAAAAATGCAATTTGCGTGCTGCTTCTTGTTGAAGCGTGGATGTGGTAAACGGCGGCGCAGGGTAGCGATTGGCCGTTTTGCGCTCAACAGATGAAACATGAAAATCGGCAGCTTCAATTTTGGCTTGAGCTTCAAGTGCTTTTTCTTGTGAGTTGATGTCAAACTTTTCAAGCTTTTTTCCATCCAAGTTGACAAGATGAGATAAAATAAGGGCTTTTTCAGGTGTAAATAATTCAGCATCAATCGTCCAATATTCTTCAGGCTTAAAACGCTCAATTTCATTTTCACGCTCACAAATCAAACGAAGAGCAACAGATTGTACGCGCCCTGCCGATTTTGAACCGGGTAATTTACGCCACAAAACAGGTGAGAGTGTAAAACCGACCAGATAATCAAGTGCGCGTCTGGCCATATAGGCTGAAACAAGGTTTTGATCTATTTGTCTCGGATTTTTAATTGCCTCTGTCACGGCAGATTTTGTAATTTCGTGAAACACAACACGCTCAATCTTTTTGCCGGCAATTTTTTTGCGAGCGGTCAGTTCTTCTAAAATATGCCATGCGATGGCTTCTCCTTCTCTATCCGGGTCGGAGGCTAAAATAAGCGTGTCTGCATCTTTAAGGGCTGTGATAATGTCGTTTAAGCGTTTTTTGCCACCCGCACTCATTTCCCAACTCATTTCAAAATCTTTGTCGGGATTGACCGAGCCGTCTTTGGAAGGTAAGTCGCGAATATGCCCGAAACTGGCTAAAACTTTATAGTCTGAACCAAGATATTTGTTGATTGTTTTGGCTTTTGCCGGAGATTCGACCACAACGAGTTTCATGAGATTTTCTTTAACCCTTCTTTTGTTAAACTGATAAAGCTACCGCTTTTTCTGACAATCAGACCTTCAAATTCAAGCTCCGTTAATTCAGACATAACTTCACTCGGTGCTCTTTTCAACGTTCGGATTAATTCATCTTGTTCCAAACCATTTGAGCCGATGCACTTTAAAATGTCCGGACTTGTCAATTTTTCTTCTTTTTCTCGAATAATGACTGTTTTTTTATCATTGTCAAGTTTTTTTGCATTTAAGTTTGCATTCGGATTTGCTCTTAAAATCCGATTTTGTGTAAATGCCAGAACATTTAAAATATCTTCGGCACTTTCTGTTAACACAGCGCCTTCTTTAATGAGTTTGTTTGAACCGGCCGATCGATTTTCAAATGGTGAAGCGGGAACAGCAAAAATTTCTTTATTTTGTTCTAAAGCAAGATGCGCCGTAATGAGCGAGCCCGAATTAAGAGAGGCCTCGACAACCGTTACGCCGTTTGAAAGAGCTGAAATAATGCGATTGCGTCTCGGAAAATTTTGAATATTAGCTTCAGTTTCAGGCGGATATTCAGAAATGACAGTGCCTTGAATTAGTATTTGATTATAGGTTTCTTGATTTTCGCTCGGGTAACAAACATCAACACCTGTACCTAACACGGCAATGGTCGGGCCGTTTTGATTTTTGGCATATAATGCCCCTTTATGGGCACTTGCATCAATGCCGCGTGCAAGGCCTGAAATAACAAGAACATCGGCGTTCGTTAAGTCGTAAGCCAGTCTAGAGGCAATTTTTCGCCCAATGAGTGAGGCATTACGTGCGCCGACAATGGCAATATTGGCCGGATAGTTTAAAAGATCCGTACGGCCTTTAAGATATAAAACAGGCGGGGCATCGTTCAGCTCTTTTAAAAGGATAGGATACTCTTTATCCATGTAAGATAAAATAGTAATATCTTTTTTTTGAGCTAATTTAATGATTCTTTCGGCTTCACTTAAGGCATCGGTATTTTTTTGAAAGTTGAGCGCTTCTTTGGAAGAACCGTATTTTTTGATAAGCTTATAGAATGTCACAGGTCCGATACCAGCTGTGCTCATTAAAGCAATATCATAAATCAGGTTTTCGTTTGACAAGGCGCGTATTATGCTTTCTTTGTTTTAGAAAAAGATATTTTACTTTCCTGCCCTTTGAGAAGGCGCTGAATGTTGGCTCTGTGTTTGATAATGACCATCAAAACGATAAAAGCATAAAAGCAAAAATAAATCGTCGGTGTTAAAAAATATGCGCTAAATGCGACCACCACAGCTGCCGTCAAAGCAGATAGTGAAGAATAGCGAGAGATAACAGCCATTGTCAGCCATGTTAATCCGGCAATTGCCGCAATCGGCCAAAATGTTAAAAGTAATAAACCAAAAGCAGATGATACGCCTTTACCGCCCTTAAACTTGAGCCAACACGGAAACATATGCCCTAAAATGCCACATGTTCCGGCAAAAAGGCTGGTAAAAACATCAAGAGAAGTTGTTATGCCGCCGATTTGAAACAATTTATCGGGTGTAAAATAGGCTGCAATCCATGCAGCAAATGCTGCTTTAGACGCGTCTAAAATAACGGTTAGTAAAGCAAGTGTTTTGCTGCCTGTGCGGAGCACATTTGTGGCTCCGATGTTGCCGGAACCGATTTTTCGGATATCGCCATAACCGCATAACTTTGTTAAGACCAAACCAAAAGGAACGGATCCGAGCAAGTAACCAATCAGACCGAAAATGACAATATATAAAAAATCAGGCATTATATTTCTCCTTATAATTTATTTTTTTATGTTCTACACCAAAAGCTTATCAGATGCAATTTAAAAGTCTTATTTTTGAATGCCCTTTTTTTCTTGTATCAATGAGACAACCATCCCGCCCGTTAACATAAAAAGTGTGAAGGCAAGAGATTGCCACGTTTTAACCTCAAAACCGAAATGAGGCGCAAAAATTTTTAACCCGATAAAGATTAAAATAATAGATAATGCCGGCTTTAAGTATGTAAAGCGATTGACAATGGCGGCAAGCAAGAAATAAAGTGCACGTAAGCCCAAAATGGCAAAAATGTTTGAGGTATAAACAATGAAGACATCATCGGTCACAAGGAAAATGGCCGGAATACTATCAAAAGCAAAAATAACATCCATTGTTTCAATTACAAAGAGCGCAAACAAAAGAGGTGTAATGTGCCATTTGCCGTCGACTTTAGCCCAAAAATGTTCGCCATGTAATTCGTGTGTCACATGAAAAAAACGACTCAGAATTTTATAAATCTTTGATTCCTTAAAAGGTTTTGCTTCGTCTTCTTTTTGAAAGAGCATATGTGCGCCCGTATAAATTAAAAACAGCGAGAAGATATATAAAATAAAGTGAAAACGCGAAACCAAGGCTTCGCCTAAGAAAATCATAATCCCGCGCATAACAAGAGCGCCCAAAATACCCCAAAACAAAACACGGTGTTGATATTTCGAAGGAACGCCGATGGAAGAAAAAATAACGGACATCACAAAGATGTTATCAAGCGATAAACTCTTTTCGAGCAGATAGCCCGTAAAATAGCTCATAGCCTTGTCTGTTCCCTCTTCATACATCACAAAAAAGCCGAACACAATGGCAATAGCAATATAGAAAACACAAATCCATAAAGTATGCCAAAAATGCGGTTCTTCATTTTTGCGGTTAAAAACGCATAAGTCCAAAAACAAAAGGACAAGAACGCTGGCCCCAAAAATGACCCACATCAAATTTTGTGATAAAACAGCGTGTGTTGCAACAATATCCATGATTATTTCTCCATATTCCATACAGTTTGAATGATATCTGAAATGTTTGTATAAAAAGGCTTCCAGCCTAAAACCTCAGTTGCTTTTTTAGAAGATGCCACAAGCTTTGCCGGATCGCCTGTTCTTCGCGGGGCAATACGGTATTTTAATTTTTGACCCGTGACTTTTTCGGTGGCTTCAACAATTTGTTTGACCGAAACAGCTTTTCCCGTTCCGAGGTTCAGTGTGTAAGAATTTGTATCCGTTAACAGTTTTTGAACAGCCTTAACATGGGCATCGGCTAAATCCGACACGTGAATATAATCGCGCTCACAAGTGCCGTCCTCGGTGTCATAATCGTCCCCAAAAATTTCAAATCCGTCTCGCTTACCGCTTAAAGATTCCATAATCACGGGCATGAGATTTTGCGGATTTTTTTCTTTTCCTTTTACAGCGCCCGCTTTGTCATAGCCGACGGCATTGAAAAACCTAAAGATCACATAATTTAATTTTTTAAGCTTTTCATACCACATCATTAAATCTTCAATGGCAGCTTTTGTATAACCGTAAAAATTAAGCGGATCCCTTTCATGATTTTCATCAATAGGCAGGTATTTCGGCATACCGTAAACAGCAGCCGATGATGAAAAAATAATGTGCTTCACACGGCATTTGTCCATGGCATTTAAAATGTTAATGGAGCCTGAAATGTTGTTCGTTGCATAAAAAGCAGGATTAACCATCGATTCGCCGACGGCTTTTTTAGCCGCCAAATGCACCACCACATCAATGTTTTGTTTCATGGCCTTTTCAAGGGCATGAAAATCTGAAATATCGCCTTCGATAAATTCAGCCTTATCAAATAAATTGATTTTTTGCCCCGTGGAGAGATTGTCATAAACAAGCACCTGATGATTATTTTCAAGTAGCGCTTTGACAACATGACTTCCGATATATCCGGCGCCGCCGATGACCAAAATTTTCGCCAATTTTAAATCTCCTTTCGTGACTGAAGCGCAAGCTCAATTGTGCCGTTATCCATATAATCAAGTTCCGCCCCGACAGGAAGCCCCATGGCAAGTGTGGTCAACTTGATATTGAAAGGCTTGAGTTGAGAGATGATATATTGCGAAGTGATTTGACCGTCGACAGTGGCCGGAAGGGCCAAGATAACTTCTTGAACATTATCACGACTAACGCGCTCTTTTAAGGTTGATATGTTTAAATCTTCAGGTAAAACACCTTCAATGGCTGATAAAATGCCGCCTAAAATATGGTATTTTCCTTTATAAAAACCGGCACGTTCCATTGCCCAAAGGTCTGAGACATCACGGACAACACAAAGCGTTTTAGAATCGCGAGCTTCATTGCCGCAAATACTGCAAATATCCGTTGTGTCAAAATTGCCGCAAACAGGGCAGATCTTAACGTTGTCTTGCAAGTTTTTAAGCGCCTCATTTAAGGATGAAAGCTGTGTGTCTTTGTGCTCGAGCAGGTGCAAAACAATGCGCCGTGCCGATCTGGTCCCGAGCGCAGGCAATTTTGCAATCAACGAAACAGCAATATCAATTTCAGATTTTTTCAAAGCTAAATCCTTGCTTAATAAGGAATTTTCAGCCCGCCGAAGTTCATACCGCCGGTGGCTTCTTTCATGCCGTTTTCCTGCATTTCATCAATTTTTTGATGAGCATCGTTGTAGGCGGCTAAAACCATATCTTCCAAAACATCGATTTCGTCTTTGTTAATCAGTTCAGGCGAAATTGAAATTTTTTTCATTTCACCTTTACCTGACAAGGTAACCTTCACAAGACCGCCGCCTGAAGTGCCTTCGCGCTCTTCAAATGCCAAACGTTCTTGTGTTTCCTGCATCTTTTTTTGAACCATTTGGGCTTGTTTCATTAAACCTTGAATGTTAATCATTCTATTCTTCCTCTTCAAAATTATTGATTAAATCTTCTTGAGTATCCTCAAGCGTTTCGCTTTGAGTTTCGGTTCGAACAACCGTTTCTAATTTCGCATTCGGAAATTCTTTCATAACCTCACGGACCAATGGGTTTTCCGAAATTTGCTGCTTATCTTGTTCTTTTTTGTGATTTTCGATATCAGACAGTGTTTCACCTTTTAGACCATACGAAACATCAAGTTGCCACGTCACGCCGGTGGCTTCTGTCAGAACTGTTTTGAGTTTTGTTAAAAAGTCAGGTGCAATATCTTCTTTAAGTTCAATCGTGATATGCCCGTTTTCAAAAAGGCTGATGTGTGTGTCATGTTCAAGGGCATATAGGAGCATTAATTTTTTATGCGTATTGAGATAGTTCAGTAAATCATCTAGCGAAAGGATGCTATTGTTGTTTTCAGAGCCTTTTTTAGGCGCTTCAAGCGGTTTTTCGGGAGTTTGAAAATTTTGCGTATGTACCTGAACAACAGGTTGAACTTTCGGTTGAAGCACGGGGCGCTGTTCTGGAATAAATGACTTGTTTTTAACCTCTTCTAAAATTTCGGCAGGTGTCGGCAGATTGGCGCTGTATGCAATACGAATTAAAAGCATTTCAAGAGCCTGTTGACTGTTCGGGGCTTTGAACAGTTCTGTTAAACCTTTCAGCATCATTTGCCAAATTTTTGAAAGAACGGACATTGATGTAGTGCGGGTGAGCTTTTCGCATAAAAGACGCTCATTTTCGCCCATCATGGCATCACGAGGCGCACTTGTGACCACTTTTGAGAGAGTGATCATATGTGTGATTTCAATCAAATCTTTTAAGATAATGCTCGGATCAGCACCGTTTTGATATTGTTCGTGTAAGTTTGAAAGGAGTTTTTGCATATCGCCTTCAAGCAAATTTTCAAAAAGTGCAAGCGTTTTGGTTCGATCGGCCAAACCAATCATATCAGAAACAGTTTCATAAGTAATTTTGCCGTTTCCCAAAACAATCGCCTGATCGAGCATCGACAGACCATCACGGGCCGAGCCGTCGGCCGCTTTAGCCACAATTTGAAGCGCCTCAATGTCAGCCTCAATTTTTTCTGCTTCTAAAACTTTTTTGAAAAGTCCTTCAAGCGTGTCAACAGATAAACGCTGCAAATCAAAACGCTGACAACGCGATAAAATTGTGACGGGAACTTTTCGAATTTCGGTTGTTGCAAATATAAACTTCACATGAGCCGGTGGTTCTTCAAGTGTTTTTAAAAGAGCATTAAATGCCCCTTTTGAGAGCATATGAACTTCATCGATGATATAAATTTTATAGCGCGCACTGACGGGTTTGTATTGAACGCCGCTTAAAAGTTCACGCATATCATCAACGCCTGTTCTCGAGGCTGCGTCCAGCTCTAACACATCCATATGTCTGCCGGCTGCAATCGCTTTGCAATTTTCACATTCGCCGCAAGGATGAATGGTCGGCCCGCCTTTGCCGTCAAGACCGGTGCAGTTGAGCGCACGCGCAATTAATCTTGCCGTTGTCGTTTTTCCGACTCCTCGGATTCCCGTTAGAATATAGGCGTGATGTAAACGCCCTGCCTGAATGGCGTTTTTAAGCGTTTGAACAAGCGCATCTTGGCCTAATAAATCTTCAAACGTTTGAGGGCGATATTTGCGCGCAAGGGCGATATATGAATCTGTTTGTTGGTCAGGTAACAATTTTTTTCTCATTTCAAAAAAAGGCGAAGGGACAAAAACCCCGAGTGATTGTTACGGCTGCTTTCTTCCGAACCTGACCGGGTTGGCAATCGATCGACCTTTTGCCCTTCATAAAACTGTTTTAATATCGGTCAAAATATGTTTTTTTTCAAGTAAAATTTTGAACTATTAACACAAGAGAGGTATTTGTTAAAACATACCGAAATATGTGTTTTGTTTTTGAGTTTCAGAAAACAGGTCCGTTAAAATTTTTTCAGGCGCCAGACCGAAAATTTCAGGTCTGTCATTTAATAAAACAGGTTCAAAATCGATTTTCGGCTTAAATTGTGATGAAGCTGTGTCGACTGTTTTTAGACCATCTGAGCTGACTTCAACAATGTTGAGATTGTGCTCGTTTGTGCCGTTTGAAAATAAACGAAATGAGCCGTTCATACCGGCAAAGCCTTCAGGATCTTCAATGGCTTGATATAAATTGTTTTGATCTGTTTTGCTTAAAGCTGACGACAGTGCAACACCGTCATAGGCATAAACATATAGAGGGTTGGGTGTTTCGCCGAAAAAGTCTTTATATTTTTTGTTAAAGTATTCACTGTGGTTACGCGATAAAACAGGATAAATTCCGCCATAAAGCGTTGTTTCTTTGGTTAAATTTGTGTTATCCCAAACAGAAGTGCCTAAAAACAGAACGTCGGGTGCCGTAATATCATAATAGCCGAATGTGCCGGCCATGGCCTTGAGACGACTCCCTGTTTCGGCAATGAGAACCGTGTCAAAATTTTTATCTTGAGACATTTGCTTTATGAGTTCTGAAAATTCAAGCGTTGAGGGATCGTAAAAACCGATTTTTGTAACTCTCATATGATTTTGAGCGGCAGCTTTCATAGCCGAGCGCGCGATATGCATTCCGGCCTCGGAATTTGCGGTTAAAACAGCGATTTTTTGCCGATTTAATCCGGCGGCATAGGAAATAATGCGTTCGATTTGTTCATCAGAAAGAAGCCCTAAAGTATAGACGCCGTTTCCTAAAACGGTTGGCGAGGTTGAAAATGAAATAACAGGGATGCGTCTGCTTTTAGCTTCTGAACCGATCATGGCCACTTCGCCGGCCATCAAGGGTCCTAAAATTAATTGAACATCTTCATTTAAGGCTTCGTTGAAGGCTTTTAAGGCACCTTCAGGTGAGCTTTCGGTGTTATAAAAACGAACGACAAGCGAATCGTTTTTGGCGTCATCTAAGGCCATCATCGCCGCATTTTGCAGACCTTTTCCAAACGTGGAGGCTTTACCGGACAGGGGAAGTAACATCGCTACCTTAAAAGAATCCGTTTGCCCGAAATGGTCGCTCTTGTCAAAAGAACCGGCACGCCATGAAATATTGTTTTGAGGAGCCCTTGGAGTGCTTAATTGTCCGCAGGCGCATAAAACAAACAGAAAAACAGATAAGACGACTTTTTTTAACACTTGAAATTTTCCTATAAATGTTGTTTTAATGCTTATTATGTAGCTTAAAAAAAACAAAATGTAAAGAGATATAAAATGCTTAGAAACGGATTATATATTGTGGCAACGCCGATTGGAAATTTGGAAGATATTTCAAAGCGTGCCATGCAGGTGTTAAATGAGGCCGATGTGATTGCGTGCGAAGATACCAGAGTTTCAAAAAAACTTTTTGTGATGCTCGGGCTCAATTCAAAAAAGCCTTTTATATGTTATGAAGATCACAGAGAAGAGCAAGAATCCTTGAAAATTGCCGAAATGATTTTAGAGGGTAAGTCTGTGGCGCTGATTTCGGACGCAGGCTCGCCTTTGATTTCTGACCCGGGGTATAAGCTTGTGCGACTTTGTAAACAAAATAAGCTCAATGTGTTTGTTATTCCGGGGGTGTCGGCTGTGATTTCCGCACTTCAAATTTCGGGACTTCCTACAAACCGGTTTATGTTTTTGGGATTTATTCCCAATAAAGAAAAAGCAAAGCATGATTTGTTTGAAGAGGTTAAAAATATTGCTTCGACCCTTGTTTTTTATGAAACGGCACCGAGGCTTTTAGACACACTCAAAGAAATGGAAAAAATTTTTGGTTTGCGCGAAATTGCCGTGGCACGCGAAATAACTAAAGTTTTTGAAGAATGTGTCAATGGTACGGCCGAAGAACTCTATGCGCATTTTAGTCAAAAACCGGTCAAGGGCGAAATTGTGTTGATGGTTGCACCACCTGATGAAAAAGAAAAAATATTTGATGTTCGTGATGAACTTCAAAAACGTCTTAACAATATGAGCCTTAAAGACGCCGTGAAAGAGGTGGCGGATTTGACAGGTCAGAAAAAAAATGACATTTATGCGCTGGCTTTGGAACTTAAAAATGAATAAAAAAGAAAAGGGAAATTTAAGCGAATTTTTGGCACGCATGATGTTTTGCCTTAAAGGTTACAAAATCGTTGAAAAAAATTATGTGACGGGGCGCGGCACGACAGCCGGCGAAATCGATTTTATCGCCAAAAGAGGAAAAAACATTGTTTTTGTGGAAGTTAAAGAGCGAAAAACGATGGAAAATGCGCTTTGTGCCATCAGCTCATTGCAACAAAAACGGATTGTCAATGCCGCCAAGCTTTATTTGGCACGTCACCCGCAATTTTTAAGTTATGATGTGCGTTTTGATGCGGTTTTTATTTCAAATTTTAAGATTAAGCATATTCGAAATGCTTTTGAAGAAAAGATTTAAATATTCCATTTTAAAAAAATTCTTTGACTTTGTAACTGTAATTGACTATAATCAAAGCATGATATTGAAAAATATCAAGTACCTCAAAAAAAGGTACGGAGCTTAGAACAGCTTTGACATTAGGCAGTGAAGGATAACACTGCAAAAAGTGTTATTTTTTTATAACACGATTATCCCCGGGTGCATTGTTGGCTCGGGGAGCTTATAGCGAATGTACAAGGTTTTCCTAAAGGCTATAAGAATCATTTCCTAATGTATGATTGTTCTACTCTCCGGCCACTCATTTTAAGGGTGGTTTTAATTTTTGAATGACGGCAACAAAGCAACGTCATCCCGAATTTATTTCGGGATCTAAAGAGATCCTGAAATCAAAGATGAGCAAGCAGCGAAGCTGTCGCGCTCCAACAAGTTCAGAGTGACAATAATTAAAGGAGAAAAAACTCATGCGAAAAATTTTAGGAATAGCCATTTGCTGCTTGATGTATGCACCAATGTGTCTTGCTGCCACGATTGTTGCCAGTTCAGAAACAACCGGACAAAAGTGTGGGGATAACTGTACATGGACGTTGGATAGTGATGGTAATTTGACTGTTTCAGGAGAAGGCGCTATGTATAATTATAGTCATCCTGGTTTTAATCAAAATGAAACATCATGGTCCCCTTGGTACAAATTAAATGAAGATATACATAATGTTGTGATTGAAAATGGTATAACTGCAATCGGACAATGGGCTTTTAAATCAACTAATGCAACAAGTATAGAAATTCCATCAAGTGTACAAACATTGGGTTATGGTTTTGCTGAAAGTTCCGCTGTAAAGAATCTGCATATACCTGATACTGTCACCTCATTGGGTGGAGCATTTTGTCATGCTTGTCCGAATTTGGAAAATTTATATCTCTCTCAAAATATTAGCACTATTGGCAGTCATTCATTCACTTTCAATACAGCTAATATTGATACGGTTGTTATACCTCCAAACGCAACATTAACAGGATATATGGGAGGAATTGGTTATATTACGACTTATTGTACATCGGAACAAATTTCAACATGTGGTAACAATTCTGTTTTATATGAGAAAAAAGGTAATCTATATTATGTATATGATAATGAAGGTAATATAAGCGAGATTTATGGTGGATACGAAAATTTTAATAAAAATGTTTTAAAAGCACCTGATGAGCGGGATACATACAACATCAATGATGACGGAAGCGTGTCAATTATGGACAGTAAAGGAACGATGATAGCACAATATTCGGCAGATGGCGGATTATTAAAGCAATATGACTATAATTCTGACGGGTCAGTTTCTATTTATGATGCAAACGGTAAATTGATTAGTCTTAAAGGCAAAAGAATATTTACCGTTGAGGAAGCGACAGCGCTCGTGTCCGGAAAAAACACGTTTAGCATTCGCTACCGATAAAACAGCATTTCTTTTTTTTAAGAAATTGCTTGCCATTTGATAAAAATAACATAAAATAAGGCAAAATCATTTTATCAGTGGAGAAAAGCTTTTATGCCTAAAATACTTATCACTTCTGCTTTGCCTTATATTAACGGTGTGCCTCATTTGGGACATATGGTCGGTTGTTTGTTGCCATCAGATGTTTATGCGCGTTTTATGCGTATGCAGGAAAATGAAGTTTTGTATATCGTTGGGACAGATGAACACGGAACGACTTCAGAAGTCGGTGCTTTAAAAGCAGGTATGAAAGTTGAAGACTATTGCCTGATGAATCATAAGCGCCATTATCAGACCTATAAAGATTTTAATTTATCGTTTGATTATTTCGGCCGGACATCTTCTGAGCAAAATAAAGAATTGACATACCGGATTTTTGAAGCGCTTGATAAAAACGGTTTTATTGAAGAGCGTGTGGTCAAACAAATTTATTCGATTGATGATCAAATGTTTTTGGCCGATCGCTATATCACCGGAACGTGTCCGTATTGCGGATATGACAAAGCCAGAGGCGATCAGTGTGAAAATTGTACAAAGGTTTTGGAACCGACAGATTTAATCAACCCCAAAAGTACGATTTCAGGTTCCACAAACTTGGAAGTCAGAGAATCTAAGCATCTTTTCTTGAATTTACCGAAAATCGAGCCGACTTTAAGAGAATGGCTCAAAACAAAAGAAGCTTTTTGGCCGGAAGTGGCTTATTCAATTGCGCTAAAATGGCTCAAAGAAGGCTTGGAGCCGAGATGTATTACCCGCGATTTGAAATGGGGTTTTCCGGTTAATAAAAAAGGTTATGAAGATAAGGTTTTTTATGTGTGGTTTGATGCTCCGATTGGTTATATCGGTATCACAAAGCAGTGGGCAGATGAGGATCCTCAAAACAGAGATTGGAAAGATTGGTGGTATGATGCTAAAGATGTTTATTATGTGGAGTTTATGGGAAAAGATAATGTGCCGTATCACACCATTACATTTCCGGCGACCCTGCTTGGCACGGGCGAGCCATATAAAAAAGTTGATTTCTTAAAAGGCGCGAGCTACCTCACATATGAAGGCGGAAAGTTTTCAAAATCTGAAAACAGAGGGATTTTCGCCGAAGATGCCGTTAAAGAATTTCCGGCCGATTATTGGCGCTACTTTTTAATGAGCAATATGCCTGAAAGCAGTGATACAAACTTTAGTTTTGATTTGTTTGCAGGAACGGTTAACAAAGATTTGAACGGCGTTTTGGGCAATTTTGCGCAGCGCGTTTTGAAAATGACAGCCTCAAAAATCGGCTCATTTGTGCCTCAAGGAAGCAACATGACAGATGAAGAACAAACGCTGATTACAACGCTTCAGGAACACATTAATTTATACTTTAAGTATATGAAAGAAATGGAATTTCGAAAAGCACTTGCCGAGCTTCGCTCTATTTGGGTCGAGGGTAATAACTATATTGCACGCACCGAGCCTTGGGTCGTGATTAAAGAAAACGAGGAAAGGGCAGCCACCATTTTAAGAGTTTGCTTGAATCTTATTCGCATTTTTGCGATTTTAAGTGCGCCCGTAATGCCGAATACAGCTGAAAAAATGCTTGGAAAATTCGGTCTTTCGCTTGATACCTCAAGAGGCTTAAAAGACTTTAACGTTCAAAAAGAAATCGATTTCTTAAAGCCGGGAACCCCCTTTGAAGTCGGGGATATGCTTTTTGAACGCATTGCACCGGAACGCGTCATAGAATTACAGGAAAAATACGGGAGGTCAAAATAATGCAATTTGAAAGTTTAAGAGATTTGCGTATGAAAGGTTTTGGCAAATTTATGCACGGCTTGGTGATGTTTGTCACTTATCCTTTACGTCATTTTTTAAAGTTTTTGCTTTTGGTCTTTTTGTTGCTATTGGTATTTTTAATTGTTTTACCTTTCACGCAAAAAGTGGAACCCAAAAATATACCGGCTTGGTACAAAGCGCAATATGAAGAGGTATGGCTTCCGAAGTTAAAAGATATGAAAACAAAAGTGTTTTCGAAAAAGTCGGAAAATACTAAAAAAATGCCGAGAGCCTTTTCAAAAAAAACGGCACCTCAGGCTCAACTTTTAAGTTCAGATAAAATCCTCAAAAAAGCTGTTCAAAGTGCGCCTAAAAAAACTGAAAGTAAGCCACAAAAATATGAGGTTTGGAATATTCAAAATCAGCCTCAAGCTCAAAAGCGTGAAATGTTTAAAAAGACTTCGGAAACGCCGCAAGAACCGGCCAAAGCGCCAAAAGAAGTTGAACTTCAACCTAAAAGTATTGCTGAAATTGCCATTCCGAAGTTATCATATACCAAAATTGATGGTTTGACATATTTGGATCAGCCACGTTTGGTGGAAGGAACAGCGATTGTTTATGGCCCGAATGAGTTATATGTTGAGGAAACGTATATGTATCTTTATGGTATTTATACGCCGGACTATCAATATGATGTGAGGGCTGCTGCTGATTATTTAAGAAAGTTAATCGGTAGTAATCGTATTCGTTGTTATGTTGTGGCGCAAACAAAAGATGATATTTCAACAGCTATTTGTTTTAACGGCAACAAAAATATCAATCAGGAAATGGTTGATGCTCGTTTGGCTGATGATGTAGCTCTATCAAAAGCGGAAAATTAAAAAATGTGGCAACCGGTTTTAATGATTGACGGATTTATCCTCTGTATTTTAGGGATAAGTATGATTATTCCGGCATGCTTTGATTTGATTGATGAAAAAATATCGTGGTCGCCTTTTTTTACCTCGGCGCTTATCACAATTTTTATCGGTTTTTCACTTTTTTTATCAAACAAAGGTAAAATTACCAAACTTTCTTTAAGGCAAGGCTATTTAATCACATTTGTTTGTTGGGTGTCAGTCGGTATTTTTTCAAGTCTTCCTTTTATTTTAGGAAGCCATGTACCGGATATTGCAAGCGCTTTTTTTGAAAGCGTTTCGGGGGTGACGGCAACAGGGGCAAGTGTGATTTCTGATGTGGAAAGCTTGCCGCGTTCGGTATTACTTTGGCGCTCAATGCTCAACGGTTTAGGCGGAATCGGTGTGGTGATTTTTGCAGTGGCGATGCTCCCGTTTTTGGGTATCGGTGGTATGCAAATGTTTGAGCACGAAAGCAGTGATACAAACGAAAAATTGATGCCGAAATTTATTGATGTGGCCAAATGGATTATAGGGGTTTATGTCGGGCTCGTCGTTTTATGTGCGATAGCTCTTTATGTGTGTGGTATGGGGCGCTTTGATGCAATCAATCATGCCTTGTCTGCTGTGGCAACAGCCGGTTTTTCAACTAAAAATACTTCAATTGCCTATTTTAATAGTTTTTCGATTGAAATGGTTGTGACATTTTTTATGATTTTAGGGGCTCTGCCGATTACTTTTTATATTATTTTGTTGCAACATCATGAAATGGAGCCCTTGCGTTTAGGACAGATTAAAACATTTTTAAAATCAGCTTTTCTTTTGACGTTTTTGGTGGCCATATATCTTTGCTGGCATAATCATATCGGCTTTTTCAAATCCTTGAGATATGCCGCTTTTAATGTTGTTTCAGTGATGACAACCACAGGGATGAGCTCTGCTGATTTTGTAGAGTGGGGAGCATGGACGACCGTATTTTTTACACTTTTATCTTTGCACGGCGGGTGTATCGGTTCAACAACCGGCTCAATTAAAGTGATGCGTTGGCAGGTGATGAAATCTTATTTTGCAAAATTTTTACTCTCATCTATTGAACCAAACAGGGTCGTGCCTGTCAAAATTGATAAAACACCGATTCCTGATAATGCTGTGATTTCAGTTTTCGTATATATTCTGTCGTTTTTAACTGTGATTGGCGGGGCTGCGTTGATTTTGAATTTACAAGGTTATGATTTTACGATTGCACTATCTGCTGCTGTTTCTTGTGTGACTAATACCGGTCCCGGTGCAATTAAAGAAATCGGTGCGTCGGGAAATTATGCCTTTTTCTCTGTCGGGGCAAAGTATGTTTTATGTGCGGCCATGCTTTTGGGACGCTTGGAAATTATGACTGTGCTTGTTATTTTTACGAAATCTTTTTGGAAAAATTAAGCATATAAAAATTTAAGATATAAATCCGCACAGCACTTGAAAGATTGGTGTTTGGGCGCTCTCGGTCAATTTGAGAGATAATTTCATTGACCGGACGTTTTTGAAGCTCTGCAATTTGTTTTAAGGCATTAATAAATTCATCTTCTAACGTGATGCTGGTGGCATGGCGCCCGTCAATTAAAACAGAAATTTTCTTCATTTCTTTTTCCGAAAACTGTCAATCGAAACAATTTCAGCACTTTGATGAGGTGTTTCATCTGTCTTTTGAGGTTGAGTTTGAGAATCCGGAACTTCAAATGACAGGCCAAATTTGGCATATGGGTCAGCAAACGATACCACCGAATCAAACGGAATGACAAGTTTATAAGGAACACCTCCGAAAACAAGCACAACCGAAAAAGATGTATCACCTACTTTTAAATCGGAAAATTGGTGTTGCAGGACAATTGTCATTGTGTCGGGATATTGCGCTTGAAGCATTTGAGGAAGCTCAACGCCTTTGGCACTTGTTTGGAAAGTGATATAAAAATGATTTTCACCATTCAGGCCGTTTTGTTCCGTAATTTTAAGCGCTCCGCGCACAACACCGCGCAAACTTTGATTGAGTAAATCGTTGTAATTGATTTCAGAAGCAAAATTTTCCATGATTTTGACCGATGTTATATTTCAATGGCATAAATATCTTTGACGCGCCAACCGTTGTTTTCGGAAGGGACTAAAACATAAATAATGCGTCCCTGACATAAGCCGAACCACTTGCCGTTACAAGTGCTGTCCGTGTGAACTTCAACCAAATCCGGATGAATCGGTTTAATTTTGGCGATTTTAAATGTCATTTCGGTCGGGCGTTCAAGAGCTTCGTCTGTCATAAATATAAATTTCGGTAACTTTGATTCGCGGCAACCTTCATAATCCGGATTTAAGGTACACTTGACCGCAAAATCAACGGCACACGCCATCTCGCTGCCCAGTTTGCATGATGAGGATAATTTATTGTTCTGATAATTGAATTGTTTATCTTCAAAATTTTCGGATGAAATGGCGGCGGAATTGGAAGATACAAGCGGTTTTGATGTTTTGGTTTTCCACGTATATAAACCGGTTAAAATGAGCAGAACTAAAACAAATGAAATCAATATTTTTTTAATCATAGCTTACTCCTTTGTAAAATGATAGCGTAAACCGAGTGTGTATTCTGTTAAGTGATCCATATTTGAAATATGGTCAAAATTGGTGTAACGCGCCATTGCTCGAAGCGAAATGTGTTTGCTCAAATCATAAATCATACCGGCGCCGAAACGATAACCATACCCTTCATCAGACAAAGAGGATAAACCGACCGTTTTTTCTTTGAAAACATATGTTGCAGCCCCGAGCGAAGCAGTTAATTTAAGACCCTTAAAAGAAGGAGTATAAGTATATAAATCAAGACCGTAGGCACGATATGACGTTTTATGTTTCAAATCGTTTAAATAAAAATGTCTCGGAAAAACGGTTTGATAAAAAATTTCGGTGCCGAAATAGTCGTTATATGATGTGCCGATATTGACATTGGCGCCTGCAAATTCTGTGTGGCGTGATAAAATGCTTGCCTTGTTATAAAATCCATCTATACCGATATAAGGGATATATATATTTGCACTATGTGAGATTTTCGGTAATACCAACATCACAAAAAGTCCGATGAAAAGTTTTTTATTCATTTGATATCCTTTTTTGCTGTATTTTAATTTTTTTGTATCATAATCAAACTTCAGATAAAAATAAAGTAAAATTTTACTTTAAAACTTGAGAAAACGGATATTTTTATGCTATAATGCATGGTAGCGTACAAAAAGGAGTAATTATGAAACAAAAACTTAAAAATAATCAGAGCGGGCGAACAATTATGGAAATGATTGCCTATATTATGATTATGGTGACATTAACGGCAGCAATCGCCTCGATGGTACATACGGGAATTCATCGTTATGAATGCAGTCAGATACAGCAAGAATTGGCCGATTTGAAAAAAATCATTGTGATGCGTTATGCCGCTGCCGGCAATTATAAACAGATAAGCTGGAACGATTTAAGAGAAAGTCATATGGGGCCGAAATCGATTATGCCGACCCGCGATTGTTCGACTAGAAAGTGCTATGGACAACATACTTTTGAAGGAAAAATTGATATCGGGACGAACGATGAATACGGCGAAACATTTTATATCGAGTTTCAGGAATTACCGACAGATGTGTGTGCTCAAATGGGGAGTAAACAATGGCCGGCAACAGACGGATCTGATATGGAAAGGCTACAAATTAACAATACGGTTTGGACTTTTGCAAGTTTGAAAAACGATGGAGAAAAAGTGCTTCCGGCGCAAACAAAAGATGTGGTTGAGGCTTGCAAAAAAGGATATGATAATAAAATCAGATGGACTTTTAACTAAATCTTGTTACTTTCTTTATGAAAGTTCTTGAAGAGTGAAAAACAACTTGTTAACGTGTGAGGCAAAGTTATTTTGATATAAAGGAGAATGGTCATGGTTGATTCAATTACAATGTTACCGCCGGATTATAAACCGTCTAAAAAAGAAAAGTATATGAACGAAAAACAGTTGGAGTATTTTCGCCAAAAATTAGAGGCTTGGAAAAAATCCTTAATCAGTCAATCGGAAGATACGTTAGAAGATTTGCGTCAAGGCGGGTTAAATCAGCCTGATGATATCGACAGAGCCGCGCTTGAAACAGATAAATCGCTCGATTTAAGAACCAAAGACAGAGCGCGCAAATTAATCGGTAAAATAAATGAGGCATTGGAAAGAATTGCTGACGGCACATACGGATATTGTGAAGAAACAGGTGAGCCGATCGGACTTGACAGATTAGAAGCCAGACCGATTGCCACACTTTCCATCGAGGCCCAAGAACGTCACGAACGTATGGAAAAAACGTTTGAAGACGATGACAACTAATATAGCACCTCAAGATTTTGTTTTAGCTTCAGCGTCGCCTCAAAGGCGTCGGTTGCTTGCACAAATCGGATATCAGCCTAAAGAAATTTTGGCAGCCGATATTGATGAGTCGGAATTAAAATATGAAAAGCCGATTGCTTATGTTTGCCGTATGGCACGCGAAAAAGCAAAGGCTGTTGCAAATTTAAGGCCGGGCGAGAATATTTTAGCAAGTGACACCATCGTGACGGTTGGCCTCAGAATTATTCATAAATCGCAAACAGATGCCGAACAAGAAAAAGTGATGAGATTGCTCTCGGGAAGAAATCATAAAGTGATTACGGCTGTTTGTTTAATCACAAAAGATGGAAAAATTTGTGAACGCCTCGTTTCAACCCGAATTTCCATGAAAAGGCTTTCGGACGAAGAAATCAAAGATTATGTTGCAAGCCATGAATGGGTTGGTGTATGCGGTTATAAAATCGAGGGCGTTTTGGCAGGGTTTGTCCGCCGTATGACAGGTTCGTTTTCGTCTGTGGTCGGCTTACCCCTTTATGAAACACGAAATTTGTTGATAGGAGCACATATTAAATGAAAGCAGATACAATCGTTTATGAAAAAAAAGGCGGAGTGGCACGTTTAGCAGTTTTAAATGAAGGGCGGCTTGCTGAGCTTGATACGTTTGATGAAAATACGGCTGTTGAGGGAAATGTTTATCTGGGGCGTATTGTTCATAAACTTGAACTTGCAAACGGCAGGACGGCTTTTAAGGTCAATATCGGTGACGGGACGGATGCTTTTTTAAGCGCATGGGAGCCTGATTTAAAAGAAGTCAATATGTCTGAGGGACAAACGGTTGTGGCGCAAGTTTCTCAAGAAAAACACGCCGACAAGGGCGCTAAATTAACGCGCAATATTCAAATTGTCGGAACAACGGTTGTTTATCGTCCGTTTAAGATGGGTGTTGAAGTTTCTTCTAAAATTACGGATAAAGATAAAATTAATGAGTATCGTCGGGCAGTTTTAAACAATGTTCAAGGTCAGGAAGGTTGGGCTGTACGTACGTCGGCCGTAGAGTTTGACTTATCTACCGTTCAAGAAGAAATGGTGAAACTTCGCGGTATCTATGAAAATATACGTATCAAAGCACGCAGTGCCAATGCACCGGCACTTTTGTATACAAGAGAAAACCCGATTTATGAATACATCAGACGCTATGGAAGTGATGTAAAAGTCGTTGTTAATAATCATAATTTAGAAAATGAAGTTAAAGATTTTATGGATGTTGCGGCTGAATTTCAGGCAGAACCTTTTGAAAAATATGGCCTTGAAGATCAAATCGTTGAAGCACTCGAAAAGTCCATTTCATTAACATCGGGCGGCAGAATTCATGTTGAGCAAACAATGGCGTGTGTGACGGTTGATGTGGACAGCGGATCAATTAAAGAAGGTGATCGCATCAATGAAGTCAATATAGAAGCTGCGCATGAAATTGCACGTCAAATCAGACTCAAAAATTTATCCGGAAAAATTATTATCGATTTTGCAGGCGGCAAGGAATATCACTTCATGAGACCTGTGATGGATACGCTTGAAACCGATTTGGCTGATGATCCGTGTAAAGCAAAGGTTTTAGGCTTAAGTAAGGCCGGAAATATTGAAATTTTACGCCAGCGTCGTCGTCCGTCCATTTTTGACATTTATACCGAAGAATGCCCGACATGCCAAGGAACGGGCAGGGTTGAAAAATAATGGTCAAACCTCATAAATGCCCGATATGTGGCGTGGAAACGCAAAACGAGCAATATCGTCCGTTTTGCTCAAAGCATTGCGCTGATGTGGATTTAGGGCGGTGGTTTAACGGTTCTTATGCCGTGAAGGCCGAAGAAATGGATGAAGAAGATTATGAAGAGCTCGAAAAAGAATATTTGAAAGCGGCAAATAAATCTTCAGATGAATAAACTTATAAAAAGCACAAATTTTTATCAAGCGCCGAAAATTTTATTCGGCGCTTTTTTGTGCATAAAATCTGTCATTTTTTTAAATATTTTTCTTGTAAAAAATTTTGATATTTCGTATTGTAGTGAAAAATAAAAAAACGAAAGGAATTTTTCAATGACAGCACCTTTAATGCCAAAAGCGACGGCTGTTTGGCTCGTTGATAACACAACATTGACATTTCGCCAAATTTCAAAGTTTTGCGAAATTCATGAACTTGAAATTCAAGCAATTGCCGATGGAGATGTGGCATATAATATTATGGGTCAAAGTCCGATTGCAAACGGTCAGTTGACAATAGAAGAAATTAAACGCTGCGAAGCTGATCCGACTGCAGATTTAGTTTCAAACGTGATGGAAAAAAATGTAAAAGAAATTAATGCACGAAACAAAAAGATTTTGACACCTTCGCAACGCTCGGATAAACCTTCGGCCATTTTGTGGCTTATTCATAATTGTCCGGATTTAGCCAATTCTCAAATTCGCCGCCTGATCGGCACAACAAACACCACGATTGATTCTATTCGTGAGGGCACGCGCGAAGATATGGCTTATTTAAGAGCAAAAAATCCGGTGGCTATCGGGTTGTGCTCTGAAACAGCCTTGGATGAGGCCATTAAGGCGGCTCATTACAGATTAAACAAAGACGCCATTAAAGCCGAAAGAGAAGCTGAAAAACAAAAAGCTAAATTAAAGAAAAAAGCCGAAGCCAGAAAGAAAAAGGCTTTGAAAAAGAAATTAGCTGAGGAAAAGAAAGCCGCGCGTGAAGCATTACGCGCTGCTAAAAAAGCAGAAAAAGAGGCCTTAAAGGCAGAAAAGAAAGCTTTAAGAGAAAAAGAGGCAAGCGCCAAAAAGAAAGCAATGGAAAAAAAGAAAGCTGCTAAGGCCGCGAAAGCAAAAGCTAAAAAAGAGGCTTTGAAAGAAAAATTAAAAGCCAAAAAAGCATTAAAAGAAGCTAAATTGCAGGCAAAAATGGAAGCAAAAGCCTTAAAAGCCAAAGAAAAGGCAGAGGCTAAAAAAGCTGCCAAGGCCGCAAAGGCTAAAGCAAAGATGGAAGCCAAAAAGGCTGAAAAGGCAGCAAAAGTTAAAGCTAAAGCGAAGGCCAAAAAAGAAGCCTTAAAAGAAAAATTAAAAGAAAAAGCAGCGGCTAAAAAAGCAAAACAAAAAGAAAAAGAAGCTCTCAAAAAAGCTGCCAAAGCTGAGAAAAAAGCCTTGAAGAAGAAAACAAAAGCAGCTAAAACTTCTTCAAAAATAAAGGCAAAAAAGAAAACAGCGAAGAAAAAATAAAAATTTTGTTTCTTTTTAAGGATATAAGCTCCCGATAAGGGAGCTTTTTTGTAGATTATTTCTTGACTTATTGCTTATAATCAGGCAAAATAAAGTTATCGCTACAGTTGAGCGATGGTGTCTCAAAACATCACACATACTATATAACTCCTCTGAAGGGAGTAGATGAGATAAGCGCATTTGCGACGAATAAGTCTGACTGAGTATGTGCAGTTTTTGAGCTCCCACTTTGATTTTTTCAAAGTGTTTTTTTTAATTTTTAATAAAGGACTATAAGTTTATGAAAAAAATTTCTGTATTACTGGTAACTTTTTTATGCTCTTGTACTTATTTAACAAAATCAGAGCAAGATCAGTTGCATCTCTTAAAATCTTATGGAATTACCGTTGATAGACCAATTGGACACTATGAAAAACCTGCTAAACCAGCTGCCGCCGGTTTGCTTAACTTGTTACCAGGGTTTGGCAATTTTTACTTAGCATCCGGTAATGGTGCTGAGGGTGGACACTGGCTTTATGGCGCAGGAAATTTGCTTTTGTGACCTATTTCAATTTTATGGGGCGTTCCCGAAGCCGTTATAGATGCAAATAATATTAATAAGCGCGAAATGATTTATTACTACCAGTACAATCCTCAAGGAAAATTAGAACTTCAAAGAACAGGAATTAGACTTTATCAGTAAATTTTATTAGTTTAAAATTAGATACTTTTTGTTGTATTTAAAAAAAAGCGCTTTTGGAAACCAAAATCGCTTTGAAAGTGTAACTAAAGATTATTTAATAATCTTAGAAACAACACCTGCACCAACTGTGTGACCACCTTCACGAATAGCGAAACGTAAACCTTCGCTCATTGCAATCGGGTGAATAAGTTGGACTGTCATTTCGATGTTATCGCCAGGCATAACCATTTCTGTACCGGCAGGCAATTCAATTGTACCTGTAATATCGGTTGTTCTGAAATAGAATTGAGGACGATAGTTTGAGAAGAACGGCGTATGACGTCCACCTTCTTCTTTTGTTAAAATGTAGCATTTGCAAACAAAGTTTGTGTGCGGTGTAATAGAGCCAGGAGCTGCCAAAACTTGACCGCGTTCAACTTCTTCACGTTTTGTACCACGGAGTAACACACCGATGTTATCGCCGGCTTCACCTTGATCCAAAAGTTTGCGGAACATTTCGATACCTGTACATGTTGTCTTTTGTGTCGGTTTAATACCAACGATTTCAATTTCGTCACCGACTTTGATCACGCCGCGTTCAACACGACCTGTCACAACTGTTCCACGGCCGGAAATTGAAAAGACGTCTTCAATCGGCATCAAGAAAGGTTCATCTTTCGGACGATTCGGTTGCGGAATGTAGCTGTCAACAGCTTTCATCAATTCAACGATAGAATCGTGACCAATCTTCGGATCGCCGTTCTCTAAAACTGCTAATGCTGAACCTTTAATAATCGGAATTTCATCACCAGGGAAACCGTATGATGTTAACAAATCTCTGATTTCCATTTCGACGAGTTCCAAAAGTTCCGGATCATCAACTTGGTCAACTTTGTTCATGTAAACAACAATTGCCGGAACGCCGACTTGACGAGCGAGCAAAATGTGTTCACGTGTTTGCGGCATCGGACCGTCAGCTGCTGATACGACCAAAATTGCACCATCCATTTGGGCTGCACCTGTAATCATGTTTTTAACATA
>DFFP01000034.1:60886-61061 GCA_002372275.1 Alphaproteobacteria bacterium UBA3773
ACGTGTGCATAGTGACGGTTGGCTGTTTCATATTCAACGTGTGATGTTGAAATGGTAATACCACGTGCTTTTTCTTCAGGTGCTTTATCGATTTGATCATAAGCTGTGAACGATGCACCACCTTCTTCTGCCAATACTTTTGTGATAGCGGCTGTTAATGTTGTTTTACCGTGGT
>DFFP01000015.1 GCA_002372275.1 Alphaproteobacteria bacterium UBA3773
AAATTTTCATCTATGCTTTCATACTAAGGATTGAACGCAAGACATAATCTTGAACGGATTTATCATTAAAGCTGACATCATTACCACGGTTAATCGCCTCTGGTTGTTCAGCAAGGCGCAAACCGTCATACCATTTGCGATCAAGCTTATCAAAAGCACTAAACGGCACAAGTTTGCGATCATCTTTGACAAACTTCAAATCTTTAATCGGATAGATATTATTCAAACGGCATGACGTTAAAACATTCCCTGCAAAGCAGTTGATATGTCTTTCCGTCCACAGGTTGTAATATGTCACTTCTTCCTCAATGACTTTCTTTTCCACAAGCTCAACAACTTCTCCTTTAGCATTGAGGGTATGTGTACCGACAGGTGTTTCATCTGTCATCGGATAGGTAAATTTACCGGCCTCAATGTTAAAAATACGGTGTTGATTGATCGTTTTTAGCACAGAACCGTCGCTGAATCTCATGTAGTTATGATTGGGAGAAATTTTCGGTACTTGAATCCAAATCGGTTTGGCGTGATCAAGTTTTCCTTCATCAAAGTTCCAAACAAGTAACTCATCGTCATAAGTAATTTCATCAGCTCTCTTGACCCTTCCATCTGCCAGCGTAATCGGTGTATCAGCTGTGTAACATTGCCAACAATTGGCTACTCCATCAATAGTCGTTTCTGCATAATTATCGCCATCACAATCATGAGTACCACAAAAAGATTCATCATCACAAGCATAATTTCCATCTCTATCATATCCATCACGATTATAGCCAAAAGCATCATAGCCTTCATCATCATACACACCGCGCCATGGATATGAAACGTCTGCATGATGAACCCAACCGACGCCTTTATTCCATGTATCATATTCATGAACATATTGTTCATCACCATACATACCATCGCCCATGTATTCACCATTTCCATTAAATCCGGCTACATTATAACCATCGTTATCATATTCCGTTTCTGTATCTTTATGAATACCATCTTCATTAAATCCACGGGCGTTATAACCATTCTGATCATAACCGGCTGCATTATAAGCTGTACCAGTTTCTTTATTGATACCTGCGGCATTAAAACCATTCTGATCATAACCGTCTTTGTCATAACCATCCTGGTCATACATTGTACCGGTTATTTTGTTGGTGCCGTCAGCATTCCAGTTGCTGACAGGCGCAGAGGCAACCGGCGTAGAGGCGTCTGCTGTTCCGGCAGCACGGCTTGTTTTTCCTGAAAATGTCCACGAAAAGGTGTTGGCATCTTTGTTGGCTGCCGCAGCGGCATCTTCCATATTATATTGAATACGATTTTCAGCAGCTGCTGTTTTCACAAGTGCAAGGGCTGTCATCGTGGTCAGTGCAAGAGTTTTTTTCATGAGTTTTTCCTTTCAATTATTCTTCTGATGATTCAGGATTGATGTTCACATTCATCATCATTTGGTTTTCAACATTTGTTTGAGGGATAGCAAAAGAGATGGCCACCTCTGACGGCAATCCTTCATAATCAATATTAAATGCACCGTCTTCAACACCGCCATAATCCACAGAATAAACATATACTCTGCCTTTATACGGGTTCAAGACCGTGACACCGTCTTCTTGAATCATTTCAGGGGGAAAAACTTTTAAGGCTATGGCTCTTGTTGTAGCTACTTCCTTATCCTTTCCTAAGGCTGAATAATCTTCTTGATTGATAAAATTATTTGTCAAATTCGAAATAATCATCGAAATTTGTTCGGTTGCTTTGTTAAGCTTGTTCTTTTTAACGGCTTTGGAATAACCGGCTAAGCCTGCAGCCGACAACACCCCGATAATGGCAAGAACGCCCAGCATCTCAACCATCGAACGACCAAATTCTTCTATCTTTATCATGCGTTGTTTCTCCCGAAATAATTAAAAATACCGCCTTAATAAAAAGCGGTCGGGAAGTTAAACAATCATGTACATCGAGATGACCCTGTGGCTTTTAGATCAAAATCTTGGACATCTGCCACAGGCTCCCCGATCATAAATCGGGGGATAGAATATTGCTTTTAGATCAGCAATACGTTTGTAGCTCTATCCTAAGCTACGATGTACGAGAGTTGTTTAATACTCCGCGCCCTTTATCAGGCACTAGATATCTTTCGATATCATGGTTATATTATGGGATATTTATTAAATACTGTCAAATAAAATTTTCTATATCTTTTGATATATAAGACGAAAATAATTATCATTTGATCTTATCAAACATTATTTCTGTTGTTTTTTTATAAACCTTTTTTTAAGACTATTTCATAAATAATAAACCGATTGATATGTTTTTTTGAAAATTTACGAATGAAAATTACACATTATACACTCAACGGACCCAAGCTTAAAGTGGCAATTCTTGCCGATATACACGATTCTCCTATTTTCGAGGTGTTTGATTTTTTCAAACATAATCAACCTGATATTATCCTTATACCGGGAGATATTATAACAGGACATTTAACATATGATGCTTGGAAAAATGATTTGAGAGAAGAAAATCTCAAAAATGCCTGGAAAAAGCCTCGATACGCATTAGATATATTAAAAACTTTACCTCAAATAGCTCCTACATTTCTAAGTCTCGGAAATCATGAGTACTTATGGCAACAAACAGATATAGAAATGCTTCAAAAAACCGGAACAATTGTTTTAGATAATACTTTTGAAATATATAAAGATTTTGTGATCGGTGGATTGACTTCTGTCCAAAAATGCGGACATTTTCACCTTAAAAATCCTGTTCCGAAAACTTTTTGGCTTGATGATTTTTGTATACAAAAAGGGTTTAAGATTCTTTTAATGCACGAACCGCAACTTTATCCTCAATATATTCAAAAAAGAAAAATTGATTTGACCGTTTCAGGTCATGCACATGGCGGGCAAATCAGAATTCCTTTCATCAAAAGAGGTCTCTATGCTCCTGATCAGGGATTTTTTCCGTACTACACCAAAGGTTGGTATGATGAGAAGCATTTGCTTGTCAGTGCCGGACTTTCAAATACTGTGCCTTTTATGCCTCGTTTATTTAATCCGAGGGAATTGGTCTTACTTGATATAAAAAATCTCGATGATGAAAAATCTTAATTTTCACCTTGTGTCACCAGCAACTCTTTATATAACCTGGCGGCTGTTGAATGTTGATGCGGGTCTTTATTAAAAGGCTTATTGCTTTTTTCTATAATATCTAAAATCCATTTTTCAATACTTTTTTTTATCAAAAAAAAATACTTCTCAAACAAAATTTATTTAACGTCCACATTGTGGCATAAACCAACGTTTTAGTCAATCACTTTTTTGTTTTAGTGTACAAGGGGCTATCATTATGAAAAATATGTAAAATTATGCATTCTTCTTATGGTAAATCCCCAAAAAAAGATGCTATTTGAGTGACACATTTACACGTTGGTTTAAATGTGTCACTATGTGAGATATATTTTTTTGCTTGACGCTGTGTCAGAATTTATTATTTTAGATATATTCAAAATATGAAAGGGATGTTTTTTTTATCTCAAACAATTAAGAGTTTGCGTTAAAATTAAAATAAAGGAGAAAAAATGAAAGTTTTAATCTTAAACGGTAGTCCGAGAATAGACGGCAATACGACAGTTGCGATTTCGGAACTTGTGAAAACATTTGAACAAAACGGTGTTGAAACGGAAGTTGTGCAAATCGGTCAAAAAGATATCAGAGGATGCATTGCTTGTTATCAGTGCCTTGAAAAAGGTAAATGCGTTTTTGATGATTTGGTTAATGATATCGCGCCAAAATTTCAAGAAGCTGACGGTATTATCGCTGCCACCCCCGTTTATTATGCCAATGCAAACGGAACGCTTCTTTCGTTTTTGCAGCGTTTGTTCTTTTCAACTTCTAAAACGGTTGATAAAACAATGAAAGTCGGTGCGTCTGTGGTGGTTTGTCGCAGAGGCGGGGCAACAGCCTCGTTTGATGAAATCAATAAGTTTTTTACCATGAACTGTATGCCTGTTGTTTCAAGCCAGTATTGGAATATTGTGCATGGCAGGGATAAAGGTGAAGCTATTGAAGACGCAGAAGGTTTGCAGACTATGCGAACGCTTGCCTTAAATATGACTTTTTTAATCAAATCGATTGAACTCGGTAAAAATAAGTTCGGTTTACCTCAAAAAGAACCGATCACATTTACAAACTTTATTCGTTAAACAATCAGGAGTAAAATATATGAAAAAATTTTTATCATGCTTACTTGGTACAACAATCGTTGCAAGTGCGGCTGATGCGAAAACGTTGGTGGCTTATTTTACATTAACGGGGCATACGCAAAAAGCTGCTCAAATCGTTGCTGAAGTGACCGGCGCCGATTTATATCAGATTGAACTTGTAACACCATACCCAAGCGAATATAAGGCCCAAACGGAGCTGGCAAAAAAAGAACTGCAAGAAGGAACACTGCCCGCGATTAAACCGTGGCCCGAGAATATTGGTGAATATGATGTTGTGTTTGTCGGATCACCCGTTTGGTGGGGAACAATGGCAACGCCCGTCCGTACTTTTTTAAAAAGCGGCGTTTTGAAAGGAAAAACCGTTATTCCGTTTGTGACGCACGGTGGCGGCGGTGCTGATAATTCGTTTACTGATACGGCCGCATTGTGTGAGGGTTGTCAGGTCAATACGGATGGCTGGTCAGGCTATGAAAATATGACTTTCGGGCTGAAAAAATGGGCGAAAAAGAGTTTAGACGCCGTTTCAAAATAAATAAGGCGCTTCAGATATTTCGTTTTTTTGTGCAGGCCTGTTTGATGGCAGGCCTGTTTTTGCCCTTGTTGCATCCTGAGGTTTTAGCGCGTTGGCTGTTTTGGTCGGTGCCTTTGTTCGGGGTGTTTTTTTGCTCCTTTGCGTGTCCGTTCGGAACGATCCAGGAATGGCTCGGCAGTGCTGCAAAATTTTTAAAAATAAAACGTTTTAAATTGCCCTGGCGCTTTCAAAAGTATCTGCAATTTTCGCGCTATATTTTTGCACTCATGATGGTATGCGGCATCACATTTCCTTTTTTAAATGCGCGCTTTTATTTTCAAGATAATTTAATACATCAAATGCTGTCGTGGTCTGTGGTTTTGGTGTTGGGTGTGTTTTTGGGGCTTAGTTTGTTTGTTGATCGTCCGTTTTGCAATTATTTTTGCCTCAAAGGTGCCATAGACGGGTTAATGAGTGTTGTTCGGTTGTTCGGTATTCGAAAAAATGAGCAAAAATGTGTGCATTGCTTTTTATGTGATCAAAACTGCCCGATGAATATTCGTGTGGAAAAAACAAATTTTGTGCGCCATCCGAACTGTATCGGGTGTTTGAAATGTGTTTCTGCTTGCCCGAAAAATTGTTTATCGTATCAAATGGCGGCTTTTGATAAGGTGTTTAACGGCAAAAAATGCCGTCCAAAGGGCCATTAATATGTCATTGAGTGCGGCCGGATAAGCTTTGACATAAATATCCGGCACAAACCATAAGAGCATGCTTAAAATTAAAGCGTATCTCATTTGTTGTTCGTTTTTTGTGGTATATAAAAGAACGGTATAACTCGCAACAGCTGCTATCGGAAAAAGCCCGATCCATCCGAGGTTGTTAAAAATCAGCCCCATTATGATACATAAAAGAGTTAAAACGGCCGTGATGGTTTTGGTAAGTTTGTTTTGATAAGATAAAATGTTTCTAATTAAGCTGACGGCTGTTGTGGCGGCAGACGGATAGGCCATTAAAACAATGTTTGATAAAATACAAAAAACAGATCCGAGAACCTGCCAACCGATAAGTTTTTTTTTGCTGTGGACGGTTGCGGATAGGGCAAGGCAAATCACGGTGCCGCAGGATAATAAATTGCCGAGTAATAAAGAATTCATTAAAGCATTATCCTTCATTTAAACTGTATACGGCCTTAAGACCGTCGGCTGCAGATGATGTAATTCCGCCGGCATAACCGGCCCCTTCGCCGCATGGGAAAATTCCTTTGATGTTGCTTTGATAGTTTTCATCTCTGATGATACGAACCGGCGATGATGACCTGGTTTCAACCCCTGTTAAAACAGCATCCTTCATATCAAATCCACGCAATTTTTTGCCCATTTCAGAAATGCCCTTTCGCATCACAGATAAAATTTCGGTCGAAAATAAATGTTTGAAATCGCAAAATGTAACGCCCGGCTGATATGAGGGCATAACAGAGCCTGCTTTAATGCTTGTTTTTTCTTTTAAGAAATCACCGACAAGCTGGGCAGGGGCAAAATAGTTGTTGCCTCCGAGCAGAAAGGCTTGTTTTTCGAGTTTTTCTTGGAAATTAATGCCTGCCAAAACATCATCGCTTTGAAAGTCTCGCCTGTCTACGCCGACCAAAAGAGCCGCGTTGGCATTTTGTTTATTTCGCGCAAAATAACTCATACCGTTTGTGACGACATGATTTTTTTGAGATGTGCTTGCAACCACAACGCCCCCGGGACACATGCAAAATGTGTATAAACTTCGATTGTTTTCAAGATGAACAGCCATTTTATAATCAGCCGCGCCTAAATAAGGCGAGCCGGCAAAAGAGCCGTATTGGACTTGATCAATCAGGCTTTGAGGGTGTTCAATACGAACGCCGACCGAAAACGGTTTTTGGCTCATTTGAAGGCCAGACTTATAGAGCATTTCAAATGTGTCGCGTGCACTGTGGCCGATGGCTAAAAACAGCCTTGATGCAGGGAGCTCATAAACGCCGTTTTTATCTTGAACTTGAACGGCTTGAAGATGGTTGTTTTGAATTTTAAGACCGATCAGTTGACTTTCAAAACGATATTCACCGCCAAGCGAGATAATTTTTTTTCGGATATTTTGAACAACTTTCATCAAATTGTCGGTGCCGATATGAGGTTTGGCTAAATAGAGAATTTCTTCGGGGGCACCGGCTTCGTACAATTCTTTGAAAACTTTTGTCGTAAAGGCATCTTTTTTGATGCCGCTCATCAATTTGCCGTCTGAAAATGTGCCGGCGCCGCCTTCGCCGAACTGAACATTGGAACACTCATCTAAAACACCCGTTTGCCAAAAGGTGTGTACTTTTTGAAGACGTATGTCGGCACTTTCACCGCGCTCTAAAATAACGGGGTTGAGGCCGGCTTCGGCCAAAGCAAGCGCTGCAAACATTCCGCAAGGTCCTGACCCGACAACAACGGGGCGATATTCATCTTTTGAAATAGAAAATTTTAAGGGCGGAACCTCGTTGATGACTTCGATGTCTTTATCGATTTCATTTAAAGGTTTGTTATTGCACTGTGCGCTATATACAAAATGGACATCGTTTTTATGTCTGGCATCAACGGATTTTTTTACAATATTAAAATCATGTAAAGGTGTTTGTATGCCGAGCTTTTTTTGCACACACGTTTTTAAATCATCATATGTGGCCGAAAGCGGAAGAGAGATGTTATTTATTCGAATCATGGCGTGTATCATAAAGAAAAATTAAAAATTTACAATACTTAAATCTGTTCGTATGATTTTAAAAGTTGGTATAACCACAATTATCTACTTGAAAAAAATGAGAAGATGTTGCATTCTTGAGCGAAATATTGTTGAAAGTTTTTTAAATGAATTTTAAACGCGCACGAAAAAAAGCTCAAAGAATCCGCCGTGAGAGAACGCTTCTCATGGTTTATGGAATTGCCGTGACGGCAGCGCTTATATTTTCGATTTATCACAACAACAGTGTGCGGGCGTCAATTGACTTTGATGAAGAATTGATTGACGTTATGCCGGAAGATATGGCTTTGGAGGCAGAAGGTCCGTTTACGATAGAAGAAAATTTAAAACTTTCGGAAGAAGATTTAATTGCTCCCGAACAGATTACAGCTGAAGATCAAAATGAGCTCAAACCGGCCGAAAGTATGTTAACAGCTAAATCCGTTGGTGTGAATGAAGATATGATTACCATCGAAAAAGGGGATAATTTTATCGGCATTTTAACGAAAATGGGCTTGGAATACAGCGAGGCAACCAATATCTATACGGCTTATAAAAAGGTTTATGATGCCAGAAACTTAAAATTAGGGCAAATCTTAAATATATCTTCTATGATGGACAGCAAATATAACGATACCACCCTGATTACAAAAATTATGACAGAGCCTGTGAGCGGTACGCGTTATATCGTGGAACGCACTTCTGACGGGAAATATGAAGCGCGTGTTGAGCAAGATGATTTAAAAAGTGATGTGAATACTGTTTCGGGCAAAATTAACGGTACGCTTGTCAGCTCAATGAAAAATGCCGGTGTGCCGCAAAATGTGGTTGGCCATTTTGTAAATATTTTTTCTTACAGTATTGATTTCAGGCGTGATTTGCATGCAGGCGATTCTTTTGAAGTACGCTATGAGCGTTCGCTTTCACCTGACGGAAAAGTTGTGAAAACAGGCGATATTGTTTATGCCGCTTTAATGCTTGGCAAAACGAAGGTTGAACTTTATCGTTTTAAGAGCAAAAACGGCAATGTGGACTATTATGATGAAAAAGGTATGGCATTAAAAAAGAGCTTGGATCGCAAGCCTTTAGAACACCGTAAAGCACGTATTTCTTCTAAATTCGGTACGCGTTTTCACCCGATTTTGAAAAAATATGCCAAGCACAGCGGGGTCGATTATGCCGCGCCCATGGGAAGCGTTGTGTATGCCAGCGGTGACGGAACAGTCACTCAAGCCAAATGGGTGAACGGCTACGGAAACTATATTGTGATTCGCCACAATTCAGAGTATTCAACAGGCTATGGGCATTTAAAAGGATATGCCAAAGGGATTCGCCCGGGCGTGAGGGTTAAACAAGGACAAGTGATTGCATACGTCGGTTCCACAGGGCGTTCGACAGGGCCGCACCTTCATTTTGAAGTGATTAAAAACGGGCAAAAAGTGGACCCCTTAAAAATTAAAGCGGCAACCGGCGAAAATTTAAGCGGTGCTGATTTAACGGCATTCAAAAAAGTTGTGGCTGAAATTCAAAATGCTGGTCAAAATCAGAAAAAAGCAGAAACAGCATCTGTTTCTAACACAAAAAATGAAACTCAATCTTCTCTATAAAACTTATTCAGCCTTGATTTTTTAATTTCTTGACACATCAAAAAAGAGCATTTATTGTTTTTTTATCATCGTAACTATTTAAATAGGAGAAAATTCATGGAACTCAAAGGTTCTAAAACAGAACAAAACTTAAAAGATGCGTTTGCAGGCGAATCTCAAGCACGCAATAAATACACCTATTATGCTTCTAAAGCCAAAAAAGAAGGCTATAACATTATTGCTCAAAAATTTGAAGAAACAGCCAACAACGAAAAAGAGCACGCCAAAATTTGGTTTAAGCTTTTGCATGATGGGGCTGTTCCGTCAACGATTGAGAACTTAAAAGATGCGGCCTCAGGTGAAAATTATGAGTGGACCGATATGTACGCACGTATGGCGCGCGAGGCCAGAGAAGAAGGCTTTGATAAAATTGCCACACTTTTTGAGATGGTCGGACAGATTGAAAAAGGCCACGAAGAACGCTATCAAGCGCTTTTGAACAGCTTATGCGAAGGCAAAATCTTTGAAAGACCGACCAAAGTTGTTTGGGAATGCGCCAACTGCGGCTGCCGCGTTGAAAGCCCGAAAGCTCCTGAAAAATGCCCGGTTTGCGATCATCCGCAAGCTTATTTCTTTGAATTGCAAGAAACATTTTAAGATAGATTTATGATAAAAAAAAGAACCTTGAAAAATTCAAGGTTCTTTTTTTTGGTCGTTGGTTAGCGACAGAGAATTTTGTTTGACATAAGACGATAAATTTTATAAAATAAACACATGATATTGAAAAATATCAAGTGCCTTGAGTAAGGTGCGGAGCTTTAACGAGCTTTAACCATATGCAGTGAACGGATAACACTGCTTAAAGTGTTATTTTTTTATAACACAGTTATCCCCGATTATCCATTTGGCTCGGGGAGCTTGTGACGGATGTTCAAGGATTTTCCTAAAGGTCACAAGGTCATTTCATATGGTATGATTCGTTAACTCTCCGACCGCTTTTTGATGGGCGGTTTTAATTTATTGTAGATCTTCGGAACAAGTCCGAAGATGACGGTAAAAGAAATAAGGAATGGATTGCGACGTCGAGCAAAGCTCTCCTCGCAATGACAGTTTAAAGGAAACAAAGGAGAAAAGTTATGATAACGAATCGAATTTTAATAACAAGTGTTATATGTGCGATGGTCACCTGTGGGCAAGCTTTGGCGTCAACATATGTGCCGTGTGGTGATGCTGATGGCGATAACAGTACAAATTGTTGGCCATGCGGAACGACCTGTACGGCAAGGCTTAATAACGGTAAAATGACAATTTCCGGAACAGGTGCTATGGATGATTATACATCTAAATACACTGGTGGTGCTTGGGTGCCGGATATTCCTTGGGCGGATCGAAGATCTGAAATAACAAGTTTAAAAGTTGAAAGCGGAATTACACACTTAGGAGACAGAGCTCTTCATACGGCAACAAACTTAACAAGTGTTGAACTTCCTGAGGGGCTTAAAACAATTGGACTTGGAACTTTTTATAAAGCAAAAGGACTTCAAAATGTTACCATTCCAAGCAGTGTTACAAGTTTGGATGTAGAAGCCTTTAATCAGGCTGGCTTGACAACTGTGACATTTGCAGATAACAGCCAATTAAAAATAGTAGGAAATTATGCATTCAAAGAAACAGCCATAAGCAGTATAAATATTCCTGATTCTGTTGAGACAATAGGAGATGGTGCTTTTTGGAATTGTACCAGTTTAACGAATATTCACCTTCCGGCGTCTTTGACCTCATTGGGAGATAAAGTTTTTGAATATGCGAACTTAGAAACTTTGGAATTTCCGGAAGGAATAACGTATATTCCGGATAGGACTTGCGCATATTGTAGTAACTTGAAAAAAATTGTGGTTAAGGGTGATAATATAGGTATTTATTATAACGCATTTCACTATTCAGATGTTAATAGTGTTGAATCAAGTGAAGCTGTTAAAAACATACTGCAGAATTATTTCAGTAGTCAATTGGGCAGGAATGTTACATGGACGGAATACTTTGAGCCGGTGGTTGAAAACCATATAATTAAGCGTATTTATACTGTCGAAGAGGCAACAGAGGCGGCAAAAGGAAACAAAAACACCTTTTCTATTCGTTATCGCTAAAAGCTTTGATTAAAAATAACTTTCGATGATTTCAAAATCTTCCTTGTTGATGGAAGAAATGCAGAGCATGAAATCGTTGTAGGTGGCAAACTGATGATAAGGCGTTTCAAACTCTGAGCCGAGTTTGAAATCCGCCTCATAAGCTGTGAAGGATTGATAAAATTCATCACAGCTCAAATTTTCTTTGAACCTTAAACGTTTGGCAATGGCTTGAAACGGGCGGTTTGTTGATATTTTTTCGATATCAATGCCGACAGGCTGACCGGCAACAGCCAACACCACATATTGATGTGAATGCGCTAAACTAAAAAAAAGATTCTCTTTCGTTGAAACGGGTTTGCCTTTTGTGTGGATAATAAAATCGTGGCCGAAGTATTTAAATATCATCATGCGTCCGACCAAAAACTGCAAACGGCGATGGGGATTTGTGATGAAAGATAAACGATGCAAATCATTTGCCGAAAGTTTTGATATGACATCGGCAAAATCGTTCTTGATGAGGCGTGTTAAATCTGTTATATAAAGTTTCATAAAAAAATTTATAGCACATTTTTTTTAAAGGTCAAGAAATGCAAGAAAGCGCTGTTTATCAAGCCGTTTTAGAAATAATTTCTGAGGTTTTTCAAGATAAAGTACCGGCAGATCATATTATCAATGATTATGTGAAAAAAAGAAAATACATCGGCTCAAAAGACAGGCGTTTGATGAACGAAACAGTTTGGAAAATTTTGCGTCGGCGCATGCGTTTGGCCTATGAAGCAGAATCAAAAGAGCCTCGAAAAATTTTGTTGACCTTTTTAAAAGATAAAGATTTTTCGCTTATTACAGGCGGAAAGTACGGGCTTGAACCTTTGAGTAAAGAAGAAAAAAAATGGCTTGATGAGCTTAAAACCAAAGAGTTTGTTTATCCGCTTGATATAGAACTTGAATGCCCGAAATGGTTGTTTGAAAAAATAGATAATCCGGCTCTTATTGCTTCGCTAAACGGGGAGGCTCCGTTTAACATCAGAGCAAATTTGATTGATCGAATTTCGCTTCAAAAGCGTTTACAAGGTGAGGGGCTGTTTTTTTCTTTGTCGCCATATTCACCGCTTGGTCTGCAGTCAACCGATCGCGTGAGAGTAAATAACACAATCGCGTATCATGACGGGCTTTTTGATGTTCAAGATGAATCAAGCCAGATATCGGCTATTTTATGTAATGTGAAAAAAAATGAGAAAATCGTTGATTATTGCGCAGGGGCAGGTGGCAAAAGTTTGGCACTCGGCGCAATCCTTCAAAATGAGGGGGTAGTTGTTGCACATGATGCAGATATGAAGCGCACGGAAGTTTTAAGCGAAAGGGCAAACCGCTTGAAAATTAAAAATATCCGTCTTCAAAGTCAAATCACAGATAAAGATTATGATTGCTTTGTGGCAGATTGTCCGTGTTCGGGAAGCGGGACATGGCGGCGTGCCCCGGATGCTAAATTTCGGCTTACGCCCAAGCGCTTAAATGAACTGACACAAATTCAATTTGAAATTTTGGAAACAGCCTATAAGCACACCAAAAAAGGCGGACGAATCATTTATATGACATGTTCCATATTAAAAGACGAAAATGAAAGCATTGTCACTTCATTTGCGCGTGTGCACCCCGATATTTGTTTTAATGATCATGAAAAACTTTGGAATGATTTGATTGGGGGTCGTTTTTTGTTTTATGATAAAAGGTGGTTGAATTTTTCGCCTCTTTTAACACAAACAGACGGATTTTTCTTTTGCTCGATGATAAAAAAATAAAAAAATATTATGATAAAACAATATGTTATATAAAATTGTACAAAAAAATTGTTTTTTGTTCATTTTTTAGCTTGTTTTTATAAAAAAAATGTGTTACATTAAAAATGCAACAAATACAATTATAGATGAGATTATGTCTAAATTAGAAAGAGTTTCGAAAAAAAACTTTTTCATTTGTTGTATTTTTTTTGATTTGTAAATGTTAAACTCTTAAAATATATTTTAAAATGAAAAAGATTTTTTTAATGGTATGCATGTTTGCTGCCATGGCTCCCGCTGCTTTTGCAGCTGATGACAACAGTGTCGAGACAACAATGGACTCTGCCCAAGTCGCTTATCTCGAATCAATCGATGATACGAGATTTTGCGATAGTTTGATCACCTGTATGCAAGGTCCTGAGCGTCGTGTTTATTACAAGATAGAAATACCGAATGAAGAAGACACGACAAAGACCGATACAGTTTCGCTGACCAAAGAGATTCAAAAAACCTTTGGGTGGCAAATTGCCGTAGGTGCCAGCGCATCGGCAATCGCCGATGGTATGACGTACTATAACAAATCTATCGGTGATCACTTTACCTTCAGACCGGAACTTGTCTTCGGTTTAGAAGGAAGACAGATTGGTTATGGCGACAATAACTTGTGTCACCGATTTAATTTTGGAATATACGGGCGCATTTATGTGAACCAGTATTCTCCAAAATCAACCTCTGCCGGCAAAAAGTATTTGTCAGGAGCACTCGAGACTTACATCGGGTACGACATCTTGGGTATGAAAGAGGGTATTCATGTGCTTTCAATCGGACCGACGTTCGGTCTTGAAATGCAGCGCATGGATAGCGTTCTCAATCGAGATCTGCGTTTAGCAGTCGTAGATCAGGCTTGGAACATAAACTTTGGTTTACGTGTTCAGTATAATGCCATTATCCCGAAATCCGGAACAAGTTTTTCCGGTATTATCGGTATCAGATTTGCACAAGTCAAAGCTGTTAATCAAACAGACTGGACTGCACAAGTCTATGGCACGATACAGATTTCGCAACTCTTTAAGACAAGAATTGCGAAAAGACAGCTTGACAAACGAAATAAGGAGGTTGAAAACGTCCTTAACCCAAAAGACAAGTAACCTAAAAAAAAGAACGATACTGCAAAGTATCGTTCTTTTTTTGTGGGTAAAAATGAAATGAACAGAAAAATATTGTTTGTTTATCAAGAATTTTGTGTTAAATTCCGTTCATAAAGATTATCTTTTAATAAAATAAGGAAAAGAAAATGGTAAAAATTGCAATTGTCGGTGCAAGCTCTCATTTAGGGCGTGAAATGCTGTCGTTGATGGCAGAAGATGGGATTTTAGCTGAAGATGTTTTGGCTCTTGAACCTGCAAGTCCGCTCGGGACACTTGTTTCTTACGGCGAAGACGATGAACTCGATGTTTTGAACTTAAACGATTTTGATTTTTCAAAAGCAGATGTGGCCGTTTTTGTTTGTTCCAAAGAAATTGCCAAGCGTTATATACCTAAAGCCGCTTCAAAAAATATTAAAATTGTGGATGCCAGCGGTGTGACCGTTTCGGATACGGATGTGCCGATGATTGTCAAATCCTTAAATGATGCAGATGTTCAAAAGGCTCTTAAAAATATTGTGGCCACGCCATCTGCGCTCACAACACAAATCTTAAAACCATTGTCTGCAATACATCAAAAATTAAACATCAAACGCCTTGTCGTCAGTGGATATATTTCGGTTTCACAGCATAGCAAAGAAGCTATGGATGAGCTTTTTACACAAACAAGAAAAATTTATATGAACGCACCGATTGTCGAGGACGAAGAAATTTTTAAAAAACAAATCGCGTTTAATGTGTTGCCTCAAATCGGCAGTTTTATCGGCGAAGAAACCGAAGCAGAATGGGCATTAAATGCCGAAGTTAAAAGAGTTTTGAAAACAGATGTGAAAGTGCATGCCAATTTGGCTTATGTGCCTGTTTTTATCGGAAATGGCGCTTATGTGAATGTGGAAACGCAAAATGAAGCTGATTTAGATCAAATTCGCGATATGATCAAAAGCGTCAATGGTGTTGTTTTGTTTGATAAAAATACAGATGGCGGATATGTGAGCCTCAATGATGTTCAGGGCGAAAATGATATTTATGTCAGCAGAGTAAGGCAAGATCTATCTGTTCAAAACGGTTTCAGTTTTTGGGTCGTGGCCGATAATTTAAGAGCATCAGGAGCCGGAAACGTTTTGGACGTGGCAAAATTGTTGTTATTAAAATAAAAAAAGGGTATTTGTATGAATCGCTTATTTCATTTTGTTTGCGGATTTTTATTTGTTTTTTCACTTATTTTCAATGTTCAATCTGCGGATTTATCTCGCAAAGTTGAATTTAAGGGGATATCTGATGAACTTTCTCAAATCGAAGCCAGATTAAAAGATGATACGCTGACACTGGAAAATGTTGACGCTGAAACAACAAATCTTTACAACATCTCAAACAATTTGAGCGAAACAAAGCGTTTTAATGAGCGGGAATTGAAGCTTGTTCAAAAACAGCTTAATGCCATGGGTGAAAAAAACGAAGGCGAATTAAAAGAACTGACAAATAAACGAAATGAGCTGACCGAAGAATTGGTCTTACTTAAAAGCCGTATTGCCGAAACAGATATTTTGCAGGTAAAAATTGATAACTTAAATATGCTTATCTTAAACTTTAAGAGCCAAAAAGTTTTCGGTGATTTGGTCAGTAAGCAAGAAGCGCTGTTTATACCGCAAACGTTTTTTGCAATGACAAAATCTTTGGTTGTTTTTTTGCTTGATATTGCGCGTTCACCCGTCCATTGGTATCAAAGACTTGATGAAACGGCAAAATCGTATGTGTTGACATATATGATTCCGGCCATTTTTATTTTAGCACTTGCTGTTTGGCTCGGCATGCTTTTAAGGCGCATTATCTTAAAAAATTGGGGATATAAAGCTGAAATTGAAAATCCGAGTGATCTTCAAAAGATGATAGCTTTTTTAGCAAATGCCGTGGCTTATGGTGTTTTACCGGCATTTATTATTGCAGGTATCTTGGGGTGGATCATCGGATCACAAATATTTTCGGCCGGACTTTTAGGAATAGTTTTGACCAAATCTTTGATTTGGCTTTTATATATCGTTTTGGTTCGTGCCATTACATTAGCACTTTTAGCACCCTCGAAAGAAAATTGGCGACCGATTTCGATTTCAAGCAAAAAAGCTCTTAAAATTACATATTCCGTTAATTTATGTGTGACTTTGGTGGCTGTGGCCGAAATTTTGGAAAGTATCGCCAAGCAAGCCACTTATGAGCCTATTTTGGTTAATTTTTTGGTTGTTTTATGCTCAGCAACAAAAGCTTTCAGTATTATTTTACTGACAGCAAAAATTATAGATCCTGATGAGGAAAATATCACTGTTGATGAAGGTGAAAAAGATGATTATTTGGATGAAAAACGTTCGTTTGCGTTTAAGGTCAACGTTATTACAACATTTTTATCCATCGGTGTTGTCGGGGTGGGATTTTTCGGCTATCCGAATTTGTCTGTCTATATCTTAAACCGTTATATTGTCAGCGTGATTTTGTTCGGCTTGTTTTTGGTTGTTCAAAATTTGATTGAAAAAACAATTAAGTCCATCGGTGTGATGATTTTATGCGGTAAAACGTTTCATTTAAGACGCGCGTTTGTGACACGTGTTGATTTTGTGATCAGTATCTTGATTAACCCGATTCTCGCAGTACTCTTTGCCTTTGGACTTCTGAATTTGTGGGGATTTTCAAACGATTTTCTGCTCCATATTCTTAAAAAAATTGTGTTTGGCTTTAGTATCGGCGGAATTCGTATATCGCTGATTGCTATTGTGTTCGGGATTTTGGCCTTTTTGATTGCTTATTCTCTTGTTAAAATCTTTCGAAAACACTTGGTCCAAAATGTATTTACGCATTTAGAAGTTGATGAAGGCATTCGCCATTCACTTGATTCATTTGTGAATTTTATCGGTATTATTTTGGCCGTTCTGCTCGCCATTGTGGTGATGGGCGGAAATTTAACAAACCTGACCGTGATTGCCGGTGCTTTATCCGTTGGTATCGGTTTCGGACTTCAAAATGTGATTAACAACTTTGTATCGGGTATTATCATTTTATTTGAGCGTCCGTTTAAGGTGGGCGATTGGGTCACGATTGACGGTGAAGAGGGCAAAATTAAACAAATTAACATCCGTTCAACTGAACTTGAAACGTTTCGGCGTACGAGTGTGATTGTGCCGAATGCAACATTACTTTCTTCATCTGTGATTAACAAAACGCATGGCAACAATTGGGCGCGCTTGAGCGTGAAAGTTGGTGTGGCATACGGATCTGATGTTGAAAAAGTGCGCGATGTTTTAATAGAATGTGCACTTTCAAATTCAAAAGTTTTGAAAAGACCTGCGCCTTATGTCATTTTTCAGGATTTCGGGGCTAGTTCACTTGATTTTGAGCTGTTTTGGTATACGAGCAATATTTGGGAAGGGTGGGGAGCCGCCAGCGAAGTGCGCTTTGCCATCAATAAACGCTTTAGAGAAGAAAATATCGAAATTCCGTTTCCGCAAATGGTTATTTATAACGGCGATAAAAAGTAATAATTTTAAAAATAATTCTTGCTTTTTAAAAAGATTTTGGTATGTATAAAGCGTTAGTGCCGATTTAGCTCAGTTGGTAGAGCAA
>DFFP01000040.1 GCA_002372275.1 Alphaproteobacteria bacterium UBA3773
CGCCGTTGATTTTTATTCCACCGCCTGCCCGATCGGTGGCGGAAGCCCATGGACGAAAGATCCGAGTAAAGCTGATTTAACACTTAATCTTTACGCACGTTACTTAGCTGTTCAAAATTTAAAAGACAATGATGAATGCTTTGTTTATTTATCTTCCTGCATCGGAAAATCAGAACTCCCGAGCGGAACCGTTCGAACCGTTAAAAATGGTATTTCAAAAGAAAGAAAATTAAAATTTTGTAAAAAACCAAACGAATTGATTGAATTTTTAGGCTTAAATCGCCCGATATATACAAAACTATGTCGCCAAGGTCTTCAGAAATTCACTTAATAACGAGAATAGTATTTTTTAAGATTTATTTTGATTTATTTTTAATAAATGATGTTTTATGCTACCTCATCATTTAATAACAAGGACTAAAATAATGAAAGAGTATCGTGTTTTTTTATATACAGAAGGTATGTTCTCAAGTATTTTTTTAAATGGCGGTAAAGTTAATCCTATACGTTTATCAAGCGCCTTAAACAATTTTGCCAAAGAAGGATGGCAAGTAAAAGCTATGGAACGTGAAAATCGTCGCACTCTTTTATTTTTCTCACGCGAAGCATTTATTTTTGTGTTAGAAAGAGAAATTAAACAATAAATCTCCAACTCATAAAACTAATGATTTCGTGTTACAAGTCTGCTTGTACTTTTACAAATTCATAACAAAAAAACAGCAGGGCTTAATACTTTGCTGTTTTTTTTATATTGTTCTTCAAGGATGAAAAAATATAAATTTATTTAAAAATCAATTCAACAAATCTGACCTTTCATTTTCTTTTTTAATGTTTATAATCAAGTACTCAGATTTTGTTCCGGTTTTAAATTTGATGGCCCAATCAGATATACCGGAAGTCACAATAAAATCCGTATTTTTTCGTTTTTCGTGACCATAAACCAAATCGTTTGCCTTTATCCATTGACCGACCTGATTAAATGGAAAGAGTTGCCCGCCGTGTGTATGTCCGTTTAAAACCAAATCAACTTTTGCATCAGCGTCTTTATCATATTCCACCGGCTGATGGTCTAAAACAATCATATATTTGCTATGGTCCAAATCTTCAGTCAGTTCTTCGATTGATTTTCTTTGTCCACCTTGCTCATGCTTGATCGAATAATCCTTTCGGCCAATTACATAAAACGAATTATCAATCAAAATGCTTTCATCTTGCAAAATATTGACACCATTCTTTTGAAGCTCATGAAATAAATCATCTTCCGAAAATCCGCGGTGCACCGCACCATAATAACCTTTATCATGATTGCCCGAAACATAATAAATTCCATATTTTGTTTTGATTGTTCCCAACGCACGCGTTGCATTAATCATTTGATCTTTTGTGGTTCCGTCATCAACATAATCGCCGACAATAAACAATATATCCGGATTTTGTGCTTGAATAGCTTTTAGATGTTTTTCAAAACCAATATCGTCAAAAGTTGTACCGATATGCGAATCAGCAAACATTGCGACTTTCAAATCCGGTATTTGTTTATTGGTCTTTAACTCATAGTTTGTTTGCCACACATGGTGATCTAAATACCAACCGATGCTTAAAGCGATGATACTGACCAGCACGGCTGTCAAACCTTGAACATAAGGCTCAAAAGTGATATGTCCGATTTTTTCGATCAGCCAAAAAACAAAATCACTTAAAACCCATATCATTGCCACATACATCACGCAGATAATTGCATTTATCAAATCAATACAAAGTGCAACAAGACCTGTCAAACCTAATGTGATAAGCAGGCCGAGTGAAAATTGCTTAAAACTTCCCCATTCAGAAACCGGAGTAAATTCGATTAAGCTCGGTATTTTTGCGCTGACATAAAACAACGCCGTAATAGCTAAAGTGATACTGACCCAAAAAATGATAATCCACATCGTCATAGAAATAGTCCTTATTTCAACTTATCATATTCTTCATCTGTCACCGGCTCTAACCAAACATTTTCAGTCGCAACGCCATCTATTTCAACGGCTAAATGCGAAAACCAACTATCCGGTGCGGCACCGTGCCAATGTTTTACATTTGCTTTGATGTTCACAACATCGCCCGGTTTCATCTCTATCGGGGCTTTTCCTTCTTCTTGATAATATCCTCTTCCACCCACAGCGATTAACATTTGCCCGCCGCCTTTTTGAGCCTTATGAATATGCCAATTATTGCGACACCTCGGTTCAAACGTCACATTGAATATCTTAATTTGCTCTTTTGAAACAGGAGCAAGGTAACTCTGTCCGATAAAATACTTTGCGTATGCAGTATTTGGCTCACCAATCGGAAACATAATGGTTTGTGCATATTTATCTTTTTCAGACAATGCCGGCGCATTATCATTCCATACTTCTTTGGCAATATTAAAGGTTGCCCACGCCTTCGGCCAGCCGGCATAGAAAGCCGTATGCGTAATAATGGCGGCTATTTCTTCTTTGCTAACGCCATGATTTTTGGCATTTTGCAAATGGTATTTAATTGATGAATCGGTTATTTCCTGCGACATCAATGCAACAATCGTTATAATGCTCCGCGTTTTAACCGATATATCCTGATTATTCCAATTTTCACCAAAAAGCACATCATCGTTGTAGTGTGCAAAGTCAGGAGCAAACTCTCCCAGTTGGTTTCTACCTGCCGTTTGAACAATTTTCGTCATTATCTTGTTTTCTCCATTATCTTCATTTGCCATGGCATTTCCCCCTAAAAACATAAATATCGTAAGTACCATGAAAAACTTTTTCATGAGATGTTCCTTAAATATTCTTTCCCATCTCATAGGCTTTTTTGAGTAGATCTTCACGACTTAAAGCTGATTTCGGCGCATCAACGCCACCCCCGACCAAACAACCTGCAAAGCGAGATTGTTCAAAACACTCTATCCAGCCTTTAAGTCCATTGATTGCTCTGTCTGCGGCATTTTCAGAACGATCGTAAGCTGATGTAATTAAATACACATCTTTGAATTTGTTTTCCAACGGGTATAGCGGATTGCAACGATCTAAAAATGTTTTGAGTTGCCCGCTCATTTCATAGTAATAAATCGGAGTTGCAAAAATGATGACATCCGCATTTTGAACTTTGCCGATTAAGTCTGCCATATCATCTTTTAAAACGCATTTATGTGTTTTTTGACATGACAGACATCCGATGCAAAATTTAATTTCTTTTTCTTTAAGGCTGACAAATTCAACCATGTGACCGGCATCACTTGCCCCTCTTGAAGCTTCGCGCGCTAAAATCTCGGAGTTACTACCGCCACGCAAGCTACTTGATACGATTAATATTTTCTTCGTCATTTTATTGTCCTTTCTATTCAAAAGTTATAATTACACTGCCTCTACCAAGTGTTTGTTCTAAATCAGCAGCATTTTCTATATGTCCGATACGTGTATATGAGTATGTTGTCTTAAAATCTTTGTAAAACACAACTAAACTATCATCGCCAAACAGCATAACATCACCTGATTTTATTTGCCCAATGTGTTCAGGTCTGCTCGGCAATGAGTTGTGCAAAAGGTAATACTTTTCATTACCGTTAAATTCTGCCATTGTAACCGTCATTGGTAAGAGTTCTCGTAAGGCTTTTGTTGTATTATTATCGTTCAAAACAACCGAATATGCTTTATCTCCTATCTTCATTTGCATCGTTTCGTTCTCCAAAGCAAAGGCTGTTGATGCCGATAAAATAATTACCGACACCAACAGTCTTAATATTTGTTGCAATCCACGCATCATTTCAAATTGGTCTTAAAGAATTGTTCTATTTTATCAAACGGGATAACATCCATTTTGTAATACAAATCGGTATGATTCGCATTCGGAATAATCATCAGTTCTTTGTTGTCACCGGTCAGCTTTTTGAACGCATCTTCCGAAAAATAACGGCTGTGGGCTTTTTCACCATGTAACATTAAGACAGGTGATTTGATAGTGTCAGCATAAGCCAAAATCGGTTGGGTCACAAGCGAAAGTGCCGAAGTCACATTCCAATGTCCGTTAGAATTGATAGAACGCGGATGGAAACCGATTTTTGTTTTGTAATAGTTGAAATAATCTTGAACAAATTGCGGTTCATCACCGGTTAATTTATCCGGCAATCCCGGAGCACCTGCAACCGGGGCACCTTGAGCCTCTTTTGTGCGTTGATTGTTCAAATCTTCGCGCATTTTATACAAATCATCGGCAGACATAGAATCGTTGTAACCCTTTGCCGTTACTCTTGTCATATCATACATTGTCGAAGTCACGGTTGCCTTAATGCGTGTATCTTGCGCCGCTGCATTCAAAGCAAATCCGCCAAAACCGCAAATACCGATAATACCGATTTTGTTTTCATCAACTTCAGGCAAACTGATGAGATAATCAACCGCTGCCGAAAAGTCATCAGTGTTGATATCTGGCGATGCAACATTACGAACATTACCACCGCTTTCACCGGTAAATGACGGGTCAAATGCCAAGGTTACAAAACCACGCTCAGCAAGCGTTTGTGCATAAAGTCCGGAAGATTGCTCTTTAACTGCACCAAACGGGCCAGAAACAGCAATTGCTTGCATTTTGCCTTCCGGTTTGTTCTTCGGCTCATACAAATCACCTACCAGCTCAATACCGAATCTATTCTTAAAGGTTACTTTTTTCACATCAACCTTGTCGGACTTTGCAAACACCTTGTCCCATTCTGTATTGTTACCTTCAGCAGCACTTGCGCTGTCCGGTGCGGCAAAGACCAAACCTAAAGCTGTCATTGACAAAGCACATAATGTTTTCATTTTCATCAAATATCCCCTATATTTAATTGTCCATATCATCACAATACAATTTCTGTTTTAATATAGCAAATACTTATTTTGCATATTTAATTATGCTTGACAAGCATAATTAATCCGACTATGCTTTTTCTTAATGGAAATACGCGTTTTGAAATATTTTTTAGCTGTTGCACACGAGGGAAGTATCACCGCCGCGGCAAATGCGTTGCATTTAACGCAACCGACTTTAACACGTCAGATGCAAGATTTGGAGTATGAGCTCAAACAAAAGCTCTTTGTGCGCGGAAAATCTAAAATCACCTTAACCGATGAGGGAATCCTTTTAAAAGACCGTGCGGAAGAAATCATTGACATGGTTGATAAAACCAAAAGAGATATTATTTCTTCCGGCATAGATATAAGAGGTGACGTTTATATCGGAGGCGGCGAAACCGAGGCCATGAAATATGTGGCAGATGTTATCAAAGAAATACGCCGCACGCACCCGAACATTACGTTTCATCTTTATTCCGGCAACGCCGAAGACGTGATGGAAAAGCTGGATAAAAAACTTTTGGATTTCGGCCTTTTGGTGCAACATAGCGAAATCTCAAAATATGACAGCATTGTGCTTCCTGCAACTGATGTTTGGGGCGTTTTGATGCGCAAGGACAGTCCGCTTGCCAAATATTCGTCTATCAGGCTTGAAAACTTAAAAAACGTTCCTTTAATCAATTCTCGTCAAGCTACAAAAAAATCATCACATAACGAATTTCTGAAATGGTTTCACGGACAGTTTGACAGCTTAAATACCGTTGCAACATATAATTTAATCTATAACGCCGCCATTATGGTCAAATCCGGTATCGGATATGCAATCACGTTAGATAAATTAACCGATACTTCCGATAAAAGCCTGCTTTGTTTCAGACCGCTTGAACCGAAACTTGAAGCAAAATTAAATATTGTTTGGAACAAATCATATATTCGATCTTCAGCCGCAAATCTGTTTTTGCAAAAATTGCAAGAGAAGTTTATGTAAATATATTAAAGTGCCTTAGAGAACATATAAAAAAATGGGCTGGAAAATTTTCCAACCCACCCAAAATAAAACGATTTTCTTTGTAAAGACTAACGTTTTGAAAATTGGTATGAACGACGAGCTTTGGCCTTACCATATTTCTTACGTTCAACAGTTCTGTCATCACGTGTCAAGAAACCGGCACTCTTCAAAGCGTTGTGTAATTCCGGCTCATACTCATTCAAAGCTCTTGAAATACCATGTTTAATGGCACCGGCCTGACCGGACAAACCACCACCGCTGACTGTACAAATCACATCAAATTCAGATGTTCTGTTGGTGACTTCGAACGGTTGATTGATAATCATTTTCAAAACAGGACGTGTGAAATAAGCATCGATTGACTTGTCATTAACCGTGATATTTCCTTTGCCGGGCATAATCCAAACTCTGGCAACAGCATCTTTTCTACGACCTGTGGCATAAACGCGGCCCTGTTTATCTTTTTTAGATTTTCTTTGAACCTTTACGTCTGAAGCAACGCTGGTTTCAGCTTCTTTAGAAAGCGTTTTCAAATCTTTGAGTGATTCGATTTTCTTTGATTCTGTTTTCTTTGCAACCATTATAAAGCACTCCTTTTATTTTTAGGATTAAGAGCAGCGATATCCAAAACTTCAGGCTTTTGAGCTGAGTGAGGATATTCAGATCCGGCATATACTCTGAGCTTTGTCATTTGAGCACGGCCGAGCGGATTGCGTGAAATCATGCGTTCAACAGCCTTAATAACCACGCGTTCCGGATGTGCACTTGATAAAATACGGGCAGGATTCGTTTCTTTAACGCCACCGATCCAACCTGTGTGCTTAAAGTATTGTTTATCTGTTAATTTTTTACCTGTCATTTTGACTTTTTCGGCATTGATAACGATAACATAGTCGCCGCAATCGATGTTTGGTGTGTAAAGAGGTTTATTTTTACCGCGCAAAATTTTTGCAACTTCGGCAGCAAGTCTTCCGAGAACGACACCATCAGCGTCAACGACATACCATTTCCGCTCAATATCCGAGGGTTTTGTTGAATATGTTGTCATTTTTTTCTTCCATTATTTAATGTTAAAATTCTGCTTCAATATACAGATTTTTTTCCTCTTGTCAACAACAAAATTTCTTTATTTTTCAATAACTTAATCTAAGGTATTATAATACCTTTTACTAACATGTTGATTTTTATATGTTTTTGTATTTTTAAAAATAATTCTTATTTAAAAATATAAAAAGCGCACCAGAAAAAAAGCTATTTTCACTTGTCAAATCGTTTTTATTTTGATAAAATAATTTCAGATATGCATAGATATTTGCATATTTAGAACCAGAAAGATGGTTCGGAGCCTTCAACAGCTCTCATTTCGAGCGGCAAGGATACTGCCGTTAAGATAAAGGTTATTGTCGTGTATCTAAAAAATCGCATTTATAACCTTTATATGTATTCCCGACTTGTATCTTTTTTAAAAAGTCGGGGAGCTCTTGGCGTATACAACAGAAGCTTTTCGGCTTCAAAGGCTAAGAGGATCATTTCTCGAAATGTGATTGTTGAACTCTCCGACCACCTTTAGAAAGGTGGTTTTTATTGGTATTGATGGTCAAAACAGGAGGTTATAATGACATATAGAGATTTGTTAAAAATTTTAACTATATCATTTATTTTGCTGATAGTATCCTACTCTCAAGCTTTAGCTCATTCATGGGAAGAAAAAACTTGCAATGATGCAAGCAGATTTCGTTGTTATAACTGCGGAAACAAATGCACTGCAACACTTTATCAAGATGGTAGGCTCGTTGTTTCCGGAACAGGAATGGTGAATGGTGGAGGTGGTTGGAACACTACATTTTCCGAATTATCTGTCAAACCGACTTCTTTAATCATTGAAGAAGGTATTACCGGAGTTGGTACTAATGCTTTTTGGAATGTATCAACAGTTACAAGCCTTGAATTACCTAATTCATTTCAAACAATAAGCCCAGACGGACTAGATTTTAATGATTACAGCAATCCTGTTGAAAAATTTATTATCGGCGAAAATTCAAACTTAATCACAGATATACCTATGGCATCAAATGTCACAGTTGTATGCAAAGGAGATGTAGAAGTATGTCGCAAATCCAAAAGTTCTATATTTACCTCCAAAAATGTAACAGCAACTTTTACCGATGAACTTCGTGATGAAAACGGAAATTTGCTTCAAAAATGGAGTGCAAACGGTTCTGAAACGTATGATGCAAATGGAAATATTCTGGCTAAATATTCAAAATCAGGTGATTTATTAGCACAATATGTCTATGAGTCCGACGGTTCAACCACAATTTATGATGGTAAGGGAAATATTATAGGTTTTAAGGGAAAACGCATCTACACCGTTGATGAAGCCACAAAAGTTGCCTCTCCCAAAGGAAACACCTTTTCAATCAAATACAGATAAAAAAGATAAAAACAACAAAAAAGCCGGCACAAACGCCGGCTTTTCATTTTCATCAAAGAAAGATTATTCTTTGCTTGCAGCTGCTTTTGATGTTGCATTCAAATCGTCTGCAATACGAGCAGATTTTCCGCGCAATGCACGCAAGAAATAAAGTTTAGCTCTGCGAACTTTACCGATTCTGGAAACTTCAATTTTAGCGATATTCGGAGAATAAAGTGCGAACACACGTTCAACACCTTCACCGAATGAAATTTTACGCACTGTAAAAGAAGAATTCAAACCGTCGTTTTTACGTGCAATACAAACGCCTTCATAAACCTGAATACGTTCACGATCGCCTTCTTTAACTTTGGTATGAACTTTCAAAGTATCGCCGGCCTTAAAATCAGGAAGATTTTTTCCTTCAACGAGCTTTGAGACCTGCTCTTTTTCAAAGTTTTCTAAAATGTTCATTATTTTTACCTTTTCTAATAAAAAATTTTTCCTTTTATAACCCTAAACTTTCTTCAAATCAAGAGATTTTTTTTTTTTGAATTAAATCCGGACGTCTTTCATTTGTCACTTTTAAAGACTGCTCCGCACGCCATTTTTGAATGTTCTGGTGATGTCCCGAAAGCAAAATTTCAGGAACCCTTTTTCCTTTCCACTCAATCGGACGCGTGTATTGCGGATATTCAAGCAAACCGTCTTCAAAACTTTCATCTGAGATGGAAGCGTTGTTACCTAAAACATCGGGCAACAATCTGATCACACCGTCCAGCATAATCATTGCTGCTTGCTCACCGCCGGTTAAAACATAATCGCCGATGCTGATTTCATCAGGTTGATATTCTTCCAACACACGTTCATCAATTCCTTCAAAACGATTGCAGATGATTGTCAGCTCTTCCTCACGTGATAATTCATGAAGTTTTTGCTGTGTCAAAGGTTTTCCTTTCGGGGTCATATAAATCAGTTTTCCGCTTTTATAATTTGCCTCAATGGCAGAACCTAAAATATCGGCACGCATAATCATACCTGCCCCGCCACCGCAAGGCGTATCATCAACCGAACCATAGCGATCAGTAGCATAATCTCTGATATTAACCGTTTCAAGCGACCATTTCCCCTCGGCAAGAGCCTTGCCTGTTAAAGAAAATCCCAAAAAGCCCGGAAAAATTTCGGGATAAAGTGTTAAAATTTTAACTTTCACCCTTTATCTCCTCATCTTCCATATAGACCATTGACCCGAAATTGACCAAAACATATCCCTTTTCAACATTGACTTCATCAACGTAAGTTTTTTGAAACGGAATCATTTGTGTTTCCTTGGTGTTTTTATATTTTATTTCTAAAATATCACCTGCACCAAAGTTATACACGCCGACAATCTGACCGATTTCTTTTTCATCTGCTTTGCTCAATACTTTCAAACCGATTAAATCCGCCTGATAAAAGGTATCTTCTTTAAGTTCAGGCATCACCTCGCGCGGAACATAAAGTTCCTCCCCGACAAGAGCCTCAGCATCATTTCTGTTGTTTACGCCATCAATTTTAACGCGTACCAACTCTTTGGAAAGGCCGGCCATTTTGCAAACAAATGTTTTGGATCCGTCTTTGCTGAAAAGCTTGCCGTAGGCACACACATCCTGAGGCTTTGAAGTCCAAGTTTTCAACTTCACTTCGCCTTTGATTCCGTGTGCGGCCACAATTTTTGCCAAACAAATCAGCTCTGACATTTTTTATCTCTTATTTTAAAGAAGAAAATTTTTTAGCTTACTCGGCGGAACCTTCGCCTTCAGAGCTTGAAGCTTGAGCAGCTTCAGCAGCGGCTTGAGCTTTAGCTTCTTTTTCTTTCAAGCGTTCCAAAGCTTTAGCACGCGGTGCTGATTTTTTGGGTTGTTCACGCATAGTAGGTGCTGCGCAAAGTCCGAGAGAAGAAAACATTTTTTGTAATCTTTCTGTCGGAAGAGCACCTTTGTTGAGCCATTCGGTAACTTTTGCCGTATCAACCACAAAACGAGCTTCATGATCTTTGGGCAAAAGCGGATTATATGTGCCTAATTTTTCAATAAAGCGACCATCACGCGGAGCACGTTGATCTGCAACAACGATACGATAGAACGGACGTTTTTTGGAACCGCCTCTTGATAATCTGATACGAACTGCCATTTTTTTTATTCCTTTCTTAA
>DFFP01000028.1 GCA_002372275.1 Alphaproteobacteria bacterium UBA3773
CTTTTTCTTCATCTAATCCTGCAACTTTATCAAATGTTATTTTATTTTTGCTGCTGCCGCAAACATCTTCATACGAAATCATCTGATAATCCAAAAACATTAAAGCGAGTTCATCAAGCCCGTGTTTATGCTCCAAATTATCCAAACAATAGCTCATCACGGCCGTATCATCATATGGAAAAACATTCAAATCCTCACCGCAAATTTGCTCTAAAAAATGCATATCAAATTTAAGGTTATGTCCGATTTTTAAGACAGATTTATCTTCTAAAAGATCTTTTAAATATTTTTGAGCGGTCTGCACCGAAATTTGTTTTGGGCGCGAAGAAAGCTCAAACAAATCCGCTCCTGTTTCTGTTCCGCCGTGAAAAAGCGGCACATAACAGGCTTTTCCTTCTTCATAGGCCATCGAAAACCCGACGATCTGATCTTTTACAAAATGAAGTCCCGTTGTTTCGGTGTCAATCGCCATCATATGTTTTTCTTTAATTTTGAGCACAAAATCTTTTAAGGCATTTTCATCTTGGATAAGCTGATAATCTTTTGTAATTGCCTTTTTTTCCGGCGCCTTGTTTGCCGTCTCAAAATTTTCCGTTTGTGCCTCAATCCAATTTAAGGCTCTTTGTTTTAGGCTTTGTAAATTATATTTTTCAATAAAATCCATGAGCTTTTGTTTATCCGGCATCACACATGCAAAAGCGTCAATATCACTTGATACCGGCACATCTTTTTTCAAGGTCACGAGCTGTTTGCTGATAACGGCATTTTCATAATTTTCTTTTAAGGTTTCACGACGTTTGTTTTGCTTAATTTCGTCAACGTGCGCATAAATTTCTTCAAAACTGCCGAACGTATTCACAAGCTCGGCCGCTGTTTTAATCCCGATACCTGCTACCCCCGGAATATTATCTGTTCCGTCCCCTGCCAAAGCCTGAACATCAATCACCTTATCGGGCGTCACCCCGAATTTTGCAATCACATCAGCGTCTGTATAAAATTTTTCTTTCATTCCGTCATAATATGAAACGCCCGGCTTAATCAGTTGCAACAAATCTTTATCAGCCGAAACAACCACCACCTCATAGCCTTTTTGAAGTGAAATTTCGGTATACGTTGCAATCAAGTCGTCTGCTTCATAACCTTCCATATCTAAAAAATGAAAGTTTAAAGCTTCAACGGCTTCATGAATAATCTCAAATTGAGGAATCAGCTCTGCCGGCGTTTCGGCGCGTGTGGCTTTATAATCCTTAAAAATCTCATTTCTGAAATTTTGCCTTTTGGCGTCAAACAAAACAAGACACATATCGCAATCAATTTTAGATTTGAGTTTAAGGAACATATTCACAAACCCTAAAACGGCATTCACGGGCGTTCCATCAGGTGTTGAAAGTATTGGCAAAGCATAAAATGCCCTGAAAATATACCCTGACCCATCAATTAAACAAACTTTTTTTGCCATACCCCAAAATCCTTTTATTTTTTTCGATATATGTTTTGCACATAATATAACAAATCTTTTAATTTTAGCCAGCATATAAAATTTTTTTTAAGATATTTTTGTTATTAAATAAAAAACGGAGTAAAAAATGGTTCAAAAAACAAGAAAAAAACAACCTAAAAGAAAAACAAAAAAAAGCACAAAAAAAACAAAAAAAGGCTTCAAACAAAGGCTTTTAAAATTTCTTTTCATCTGCTTTGCTGCTCTTTTTTTGGTACTTGCTGCTTTTATTTTTTATTGCTATAAAACGCTTCCCGATATCGAAGTTGCGCTTTCTAAAACGCGCCAACCATCAACAACGATTATTGCTGAAAACGGCAACGAAATTCAAACGTTCGGACATTCATTTTCGCATGTCGTTTATTTAAACGAACTCCCGGCCTATGTTCCGGCCGCCGTTGTTGATGTTGAAGACAGAAGATTTTACGCTCATTTCGGTTTTGATATCATCTCTTTTTCGCGTGCCATGCTTGTCAACGTTATTAAAAGACGCTACGCCCAAGGCGCCTCCACCATCACCCAACAGGTCGCTAAAAATCTTTTTTTAACTTCTCAAAAAAGCATCACGCGCAAGGTTCAAGAACTCTTAATTGCCTTTTGGCTTGAACATAAATTTACCAAAGAACAAATTTTGACGCTTTACCTCAACCGAGTTTATCTAGGCGCCGGAACTTATGGCATTGAAGCCGCCTCCAACAGATATTTTTTGAAAAGTTCGCGCGATTTAACTTTGCGTGAGGCAAGTATTTTAGCCGGACTTTTGAAAGCCCCGTCACGGTATAACCCGATTGCAAGCAAAAAAAATGCCCTCGAGCGCTCCAATATTGTCTTAAATTTAATGTACCAACACGGCACCATTTCAAAAACAGAATATGAAAAAGCCAAAGCTGAAAAAATTGAAGATCCTGAAATTTATAAGGTCGAGGGCGCGCATCATTTTGCCGATATGGTTTATCAAGAGGTCAATGAATATATCGGCGAACGTGATACGGATATTTATGTTTCCACCACGCTTGATCAAGAACTTCAACAAACGTCTGAAAAAATTCTGCAAGAAACCGTTCAAGCCAATTTAAAAAACAATGTCACACAAGGTGCTGTGGTGATTTTAGATTATCAAGGGGCGATTAAAGCCTTGGTCGGCGGCGTCAATTACAGCAAAAATCAGTTTAATCATGCCACGCAGGCTCTTCGCCAACCGGGGTCAGCATTTAAAACTTTTGTTTATTTAACGGCTCTTCAAAATGGCTATAAGCCATCGGATATTCTCTCAGACCGCCCCATCAAAATCGGCAAATGGACCCCTCAAAATTACAACAAAAAATATTATGGCAACATTAGCCTTGATTTTGCTTTTTCAAACTCTCTTAATCTTGCAACAGTCAATTTGGCTCAAAAACTGGATATGTCTCAAATCATCAAGAACGCCAAGCGGATGGGAATCACCACCCCTTTAAAAAAGACCCCGTCTTTGAGTTTGGGCACATCCGAAGTCAAAGTCATTGACATGGCAACCGCTTATTTAAGCATCGCAAACGGTGGGTATGCGGCCTGGCCTTATACAATTACCGACATATACACCAATGATGGACGCCAGCTTTATGAACGCATGCCGGTAGATTTAAACCGAATTATGGACAAAGAAACAGCAGAACAAATGAAACAAATGCTCTATCATGTTGTTCAAAACGGAACGGGAAAAGAAGCTAAGCTTCCAATTTTTGCAGCCGGAAAAACAGGCACGTCGCAAGATTTCAGAGATGCATGGTTTGTCGGCTTTACAAAAGATTATGTGGTTTGTGTTTGGCTCGGAAACGACGATAATTCTCAAATGAAAAATATCTCGGGCGGCACACTTCCTGCTGAAATTTTCAAAAAAATAATACTCACAACCATTCATTGATTTTTTTTCATTTACAAATAATAAAAAAAGAATAAAATAAAATTATGTTGATTTAAGGAGAATAAAAGCCATGAATAAAATATTTTTAATTGCCGCTTTATCCGTCTTGATGTCTTTGGATATGGCTCAAGCTAAAACAACCTTTTTACCTAAGATGGGCAACAGTATAGGCTCTGGCAACAAAACAACCGCCAGTGCCAACAATGCAGCGCGTTGCTACGCACTTGGCTATACCTTTACATCCGCTTCCGGATGCGAAGAATTGCTTAGTGTCTGTCCGCAGGCTTCCACACATTATCGCTATTGCTGCCCCCGCGGTTATCGCTACACTATAGAGCAGTGCCAAGCTATGGGCAAGGTTGCTATTGCAACAGATGTCAAAACTTGCGATTATTACAAGTGCGAATAATTTAATCTCTGTGATACGGATGCCCGCTTAAAATTGTCTGCGCCCGATAGATTTGTTCGGCCAAAACAGCTCTGATTAAAAAGTGTGGCATAGTCAGTTTTCCAAATGAGAGCAGTAAATCTGCTCTTTTTCTTGTTTGCTCAATATGCCCGTCTGCCCCGCCGATTAAAAAATAAATTTCAGAAACCCCTTCATTTTGCCAGCTGCCTATTTTTTGAGCAAATTCCGTGCTTCTCATATTCTCGCCTCGCTCATCAAGCACCACAACTTTTGCTTTTAACGGAACGGATTTAAGCAAAAATTCGGCTTCTTTTTCTTGTGTATCATTACTTGATTCTTTAATGACCAAATCCCAGCTCAATCTTTTTTGATATTCTTTAATCAACAAATCTTCCGGCGCACCGTTTTTTAATTTACCGATGGCTCTGATCTCAACTTTCATTTTGCCTCCGCCAATTTTTCCAAAAATTTGATTTGAATATCCGCAATTTGCTCAACACTTTTAATATCCACATATTCGCCATCGGCATGCATTCCATCGCCCGTTCCCGAATGCATAATCACGGTTGATCCTCTGGCATAAAGAGCTCTGGCATCTGTGGCGCCACCGATATATTCAAATTCGATTTTTTGCCCCAAAACACTTTCTGCCAATTTTTTATACGCTGTAACCGCAGAACTATTTTCATCTGTCATAACAGGAATACTTTGATATTGAACTTCAAAAGTGACCCCGTCTGCCATACACTTTTCCAAATTTTTACATAAATCATCCACGCTTGATTTTTCGGTTAATCTAAAGTCCAACATAGCTTCAGCATAACCGGAAATAATGTTTGTCACTTCGCCGCCTTTGATGATTGCAAAATGAAGCGTATCAACCCATGTATCTTGCGGTTTTCCCGTCTGAAGAGAATATGCAGGATATATTTTTCTGATATTTTGCCATGTTTTAAAAAGCTGCTCATTGGCATCTAACCCGTCCCAAGGCATTGAACCGTGTGCCGCTTTCCCGCGAGCTGTTAATTTTACATATACCGGATTTTTGCACCTTGCGATAATTTTTGTAATATCTCCGCCCACATCATTATCAAGCACAATATCTGCTTTCAGATCCGGATTTTCTTTCAAAAAGGCCTCAAGTGAAGCGCTTCCGACTTCTTCATCCGTTGATAAAATAAACCCGAATTTTAAGGGTAACTTCTTTTGTGCCACATAATCCATGGAGTTGATGGCAACAGCCGCAAATGATTTCATATCAAGCGTTCCTCTTCCATATAACTTATCTCCGTCTAAACGCGCCTTAAACATTTCATCTTTTGCCGGAACAACATCAAGATGTCCTAAAACCAAAACATCAAAATGTGAAACATCTTCGTTTCTGGCAAAAATCACGGGAGAAGCATTTTCAAATCGGCATATATCCACCTTCACGGCATTGTTTTGTAAAACATCTTGAATATATTGAAGACACTTGTCAATTTCAGGTCTGTTTCCGGCAACGGTTTGAAACGAAACCATTTTTTCAATCATAGGAAGTAATTGCATCTGTTTTTACCTTTTTTTTAATATCTGTAACGTATAATATATACAAAATAAAACAAAAGGAAAGAAAATGAAAGTAATTTTACGTGCCTTTGCAATATGTCTTGCATTCACAAGCCTCTCTTTTGCGTCCGATGCCGATGAAAGTGAGAGCGGTTTGGCACTGCCGCGTATGGTTTCAACGCGCGCCGATAACATCAATGCCCGAAAAGGACCCGGCACAAATTATCCGATTGAGTGGATTTACAAACAAAAAGGTGCCCCGCTTGAAATCATAGGTGAGTTCGAGCTGTGGCGTCAGGTTCGTGATTGGGAAGGGTCTGTCTCATGGATTCATAAAACACGTTTAACCGGCCGCCGATTTGTTAAAGTGATTACCCCCGGCGAAAACAACATTTATAACAGTGCTGATTATGATTCACGTGTCATTGCCAAAGTCGAAGACGGTGTGGTTGGCGAAATCAAAAAATGCCCTAAAAAAAGTGCGTTCTGTCTTATTGAATTTGAAACAATAGAGGGATGGCTTCCTAAGAAAAATCTTTTTGGAGTGTATGAAGATGAGGTCATTAAATAAAATTTTCTGACCTATCTTAAAAAAACGCCATTTTTGATATAATAAAACAGTTGAAAATAGAGCAAATTTTTGTAAAATGAGTATCAAATTAAACCAAAAGAGGCATCAATCATGACAGAAGAACACAACATTCCGGATTTTCTAGAAAATCATTCGGAGAGCATTGAGGATATTCCTTTAAAAACTGCCTTATATCCTTTAAGAAAAACATTTATTTCTTTAGGAAGTATATGGGTCTTATCTGTTTTGATTTATTTACACTTTTTTTATGGCTGGAGCTCATTATCAGCTCTTGCGCCGACAGAATTTGCGCTGTTTTGGGCTTTCTTTTTTATATTTCCGCTGATTATTGCCCTATTGATGATTTTAACCAAAAGATTTTATTCATCACTTAAACAAAACGAAATCGTTGAAAAAACGCTCGGCCGCTTTTTACAAACAAACGATGAAAATTTGCTTTCAAAAATTATCAACAAAGCCTTACAAACACAAATTGAAGAATTAAATTCGACACTTCAATTTTTATCAGCCCAAACAGATACATTAAAGCAAGAACTGTCTACAAAAGCCGAAGATTTTAAATCCATTTCACAAACGCTTGATAATACCGCCAAACAAAATTTAATACGTGTCGATGAAAATAAAAACGAATATATAAACCTCTGCCGTGAGCTTTCCATGAAAGCTCAAGAAACAGCCGGAAATTTAAAACAAAATACGGATATCTTAAAAGAAAATGCCGATAAAATTTATCAAGAGCTTAATCCTTTGATTGATGAAGCAACGGTTGCCGCCAATCATCTTAAAACAACAATGAACGAAGCTAAGTCGGATATGGCACAAACCAAAACGGATTTAGATGAATTTTCTCTCATGAGCAAAAACAGCCTCATCGGGCTTTCCGAAATGCTTACCAAAGAAACAGATAAATTTCAAAAAGCGATGTTAGAGACAGCTGATGGTTGCCAACAAATTTACCAAAAAATCGACACCGGCATTTCACACATTGAAAACAGCATTAAATCGCACAAAGATTTAGCCGCCGAACAATCTGCGCTTTTGGATAAAAATTCCGAATTTTTAGACAGCAAACTCGGATCTTACGGCAAGATGATCAGCATGGAAGTTGCCGCCATGGTCGAAAAATCCGAAACACTTGATTCAAATCTGCAAAATCAAATCAAGAATTTTCAAGATGCCGCACTCAAAATCTCCTCAGTTGTTGAAGGGGCAGGCAACAGCTTATCTGTTAAATCTGCGCAAGCCATTCAAAATATTGAAAATGTTGTCAAGAGCTTGATTAAAGAAACCGAAAAGCTTTCTAAATTTGTCGATGATACCGAAAGCAAAAATATTTCCGTTCAAGCCGCAGCTGAAAAAATGTCCGGTCATATTTCAAATCTGTCGACTAATTTATCAAACACCGTCGATGATTTAAGATTGCGATCCGTTGAGGCAATTGATAAATTTAACGAAGTCAACAAAACCATTGAAAAAAGCACATTACAACTTTCTGAAAATACAAATCTTCTTGTCACCAAAAGCAAACAAGGTTCCGAATTTATTAATACCCAACAATTGGCCTTAAACAAAACTTCTGACACTTTTAATGCCATGAGAACACAGCTCAAAGAAATTGAATTCAATTTAACTCAAACTGCTCAAAAATCGTCTAATGTCTTCCATGATTTCCAAAAACAGGTCCATGATTTAGACCAAGCCCTTAAATCCGGTTTTAAAGAACTGTCCGAAGAACAATCCAAATCCGAACAACGCCTAAAAGAAATTAAAGCACGTTACGCCACGCTGGGTTTGAGCGGATTTATGACACAAATGGCGCATATGATTGAAGACTTAGAAAATTTATCCGTCAACCTCAACCGTTATTTTGATAAAGATGCCGAAGATGATTTATGGAAAAAATTTTACAGCGGCGACCGTGGCGCTTTTGCACACCACATCATCAAAAAACTCGGGCGCAAAGAAATTGCGCGCATTCGCGATTTATATGAAAAAGACAGCGATTTCAGAGCGATTTCAGACAAATATCTCGGCGAATTTGAAGTCTTGCTTGAGGCCGCCGAAAAATCTGACAGACCGGATACCATGCTCTCTGTGATTTCCGGTTCCGAACTCGGAAAAATTTATTATGTCCTCGCGCGAGCACTTGATAAATTAGGTGCTTAAGTACCATGTCGTTTATGCTCTTAAACAAAGTTTTTTTAGCTCCCATGGCCGGCATTACCGACAAACCGATGCGCAAAATTGTGCATCATATATCGCCTCAAGTTTTTTTAACAACCGAAATGGTGGCCGTTAATGCCATTTCATATAAAAACCCCAAAACCTATAAAATGGCAGATGTACATGATGAACCTTACCCTGTTGCGGTTCAACTGATGGGTTCTGATCCTCAATTGTTTGAAAATGCGGCCAAACTGGTCACGGATTTAGGTGCTGCAAGCATTGACATTAATATGGGCTGTCCCGTTCGAAAAGTTGTTTCCTCCCACAGCGGGTCATATTTAATGACAGATATGTCGCTTGCCTCAAAAATTATTGAAACAACGGTCAAAGCAACGTCTCTTCCTGTCAGTGTCAAATTTCGAAAAGGCTTTGATAATGCCCACATTAACGCAACCGAATTTGCTTTAATGTGTGAAGAAAGCGGCGCAGCATACATCACTGTTCACGGTCGCACAAAAGCGCAAGGCTACACCGGTACAGCTGATTGGGAAATTTTGAAAACGGTCAAAGAAAATATTCATATTCCTTTGGTTGGAAACGGTGACGTCAAAAGTCCGGATGATGCCAATAAAATGTTAAGCGAAACAGGCGCCGACGCTGTGATGGTCGGCCGGGCATCACTTGGAAACCCATGGTTACTTCGTGATATTTCAGATACGTTGGCAAATAAACCGCTTACGAATATCCCTCTCATTTCTGATATTGAACAAACATTAATATCCCATATATCAGCGCTTTTAGATTATTATGGCGAGACTGTTGCTTTGGGTTTGACTCGTAAATATATTTGTTGGTATTCTAAAACCCTGAAAGATGCCAAAAAATTCAGAGAGAACTATATGAAAATCAACGATTTTGACACAGCGTTTGAAAGTATTAAAGAATACTTCAAACATTTAAAAGGAGCATAAGAATGAAAATTATCGTGGGTGGTGCCGGAAATGTCGGACGCAGTATTATTTCTTATTTATCGCGTGCCAATCATGACATTATCGTTTTAGATACCGATCAATCAAGACTTGATGAAATTTCAAAAGAGTTTGATATTCAACCTGTTTTAGGCTCTGTTTCAAGACCGGATATTTTGGAAAAAGTCGGTGCTGATACGGCAGATATATTAATTGCCGCCACAAACAACGATGAAGTCAATTTGGTGGCTTGCCAGGTAGCTTATACCCTTTTTCACATCAAAAAGAAAATTGCCCGTATTGATTCCGAATATTTTTTAAGTCCGCTATGGAATACGTTATATAACGAAAAAAGCCTGCCTGTTGATTTGGTGATTTCCCCCGATCAGGAAATTGCAAATCATATTTTAAGTATATTGTCTATTGCAAATGCAAAAGAAGTTTATAGTTTCAGCAATAATCATTTTGTTCTCTTTTCTTTTCAGTGTACAAACGATACAACTATTTATCAGTTATCTATCAGTGAGCTGTATAAAAACTTCACAGATGTACCTTTCAATGTTGTCCAAATCATCCGAGACGGAATTAATTTTTTTCCTAAAGAGGCAGAACATATTTCTAAAGGAGATGACGTGTATATCTTGGCCGAAAAAGAAAATGTGTCACAAATTCTCCGAATTTTTAATATTCCCCCTCGCTCAAACGACAGTATTGTTATTTTTGGTGGAAATGCCATTTCTTACGATATTGCAAGACACTTGGAAGATGATGAAAATATTTCTTCCCTCAAGATTATTACTTCTCACTTAAATGCTGCACAGAGACTCTCTGAAGCCTTAAATAAAACAGTTGTCATACACGGCGAAATGATGAGTGATGTTATCTTAAACGATGCCAATCTCTCTCAAACCGATATGACAATTTCAGTGACCGAACAAGATAAAGATAATCTGTTACTTTCGCTTTTATCGCAGCACAATGGTGTGACATCTACAATCTCGCTTGTGAATTCTCGCATTTATGACAACTTAACAGACCATATCGGCAGCAATATTATTGTTGATCGCTCAACCGTCACAATTTCTAAAATTTTGCGTGATATTCGTGAAGTTAATTTAATAAGTGCCTATTCTTTAGGCCGTGGTTTTGCCGAAGTTTGGGAATTTAAGCTCAAAAAAGACACCATTCTTGAAGGAAAAACCGTTGAATCGCTCAATTTACCCGAAAAATGTAAAGTTATCGGTATTGAACGAAACAAACAATTGATTATCGCAAATGATAAAACAACTTTACAATTAGATGATATTTTAATTGTTCTGGTGCACCCCAACGGGATTAAAAAAACAGAAAATATTTTCAAAAATTAACGTGCATTCATCGGATAAAAATAATCATAGACTTTCGCAAACACAACATTCATATAAACCAAATAAAACGAACAAAATACGCATGCAAAAAAGCCATGACACTCAAGTAACGTATCAACGCTACAAGCCAGCGATGAGGGTAGTTGTGCCACACTCATTAAAAGCAAAAACGAAAAATAATTTCCTTTTGTTTTTTTAAAAACTTTTTTAATAGACCCTGTCAAACCCTGAAGAGCTGAAATCCATGCCATATACGGGCACACAAAAACAACAGGAGATATAACCAAAAAGATACTCAAAAAAACAAACATATTGAAAACACTTGTTTGAGGCGATTGAAGTGCTGCCATATATTTTTCAAAAAAAATCAAATAAACATCATTAAAACCCATTAAAAGTGGCACAAAAGGCAGCAAGAGTAAAATAAACACAAGCACAAACATAATAAAAAACATTTTAGATGACGGTACGGCACCCGCTAAAATTTTCGAAAGAGAAAAATAAGGTTTTTTGTGATAATAGTTTCTGAAAAAAACACACCAAAAAACATAATATCCTAAAGCAAGCACCAAACTCAACGGATTAGATAAACCGCCTTCTAACAGGTTAAAGAAAATGCAAAACAAAAAATTGCATATAAAAAAACGACGCAGAGACCTTTCCCTTAAACAAACATATTCATATGCCTGACGAAAAATATTAAGCGGATTTAAGATTTTGTTTTCTTCAATCATGTTCTTTGAACGGCTGGTTCGTCTTCTTCAAAATTATCGTCATTATCGCTGTTTGGATCATAATCGAGCCCGAGTTTTGAAAGCATATCATCATTGAGGTCCTCACGCTGTGCCACAATCCAGTCCGGAACATTTGCGCAAGGCTTCAAGGCTGCCAGCTTTTTCATTTTCGGGTCTAAATACCAACGCGGCGAATCTGCCATAATCGGCCTGTCGATATAGCTTTGCATCAACACAACTTGTTTGAGCATCGGAAGACTTAAAAGATCTGTTGTTGTTAAAACAGAAACGCCTTGCAATTGATAACTCACATTTTTTGCAAACGGATTATATCCTTTTTCACCGACCAACTGTCCCTCATTTCGTGAATAAGATGACGTCTGAACCGTTTTATTACCGATCATTTTCGAAAAACGCTGCGCGGTTACTTCGTTGTTTTGTGACAAAATGACTTTGCAAGCTGTTGTGGAAATAACCGTTTCCAAGTCATCTTTACCGTATTTACCCGAAATTTGTCCCAAATCTTGTCCAATGAGCAAGTAAGAGACCTTTTGACCACGACCGACAGCCGGTCCGTCAATCACGGCTTTTAACTTCGGCATTTGCGGAAATTCGTCCAAAACAAACAAACAACCGAACGGCCCCATCTTACCGTCTGTTTTATTGACATGGTTCGGCGGGGTTGAAATCAAA
>DFFP01000020.1:0-27236 GCA_002372275.1 Alphaproteobacteria bacterium UBA3773
CAAATAAGAGCTCATGAGTTCAATAAACACGGAGCTGATCACGCCAAGCGCACGTGCATCTGTTTGGTTAATGGAAAGATAGACCGAAATCGGCTTGAACACCCCGGTTACCGGATCTTTCATTCCGCGCAAATCCTTAAATTGCAAGTCAGAAAAGCTTGTTCTGGCAACAACAGCCGCGTTTTTGAAAATATTAATACCGGCAAATGCCGTCGAAATCACAGATCCGCGTTCCTTATCCGGCATAGCTGATAAGGCACTGAGCTCGGTGTAACAACGCTGGGCATAACCGTATTTTCTGGCTTCTTCCACAGCCTCATCTAACAAATCGTGCATCGGGTCAGCCATTGCTGCCATCTGATCCCCTTCAGCTAAACGGCGCTTAATTTCTTGCGCCTGTTTAATTTGAGCCTCGGTCAACCACTCTAAAATCATAGCGATACATGCTTCTCTTCCGATCCACTTTTCAGGAAGCAAATTCCATGTTCCGATCGGCAAATAGTTATCGATTGTGATCGCATCATTTTGCAAATTATTCAAAGCTTGAGGCACTTGCGGATCACGCATATCACGATAATAACTCTCTAAAACTCGTTTATCTTCGGCATCAAGTTTGCCCTCATAAATTCGCCCGATAAAATAGTCATTAGCGCGTGCACGCTCACATTTTGACGCAATAAAATGAATAAATCCGGTTAACGCCGCACGACCTGTTTGCGACCAGTGCGGATCTGCACCGCCTTTGGGGTCTTCGACCAAAATATTACAAATCGAGTCCACATACATATCCCGATCCGGTCCCATTTCAGGCAAAGCGCCCGGCGACAACGGATTCCAGCTCGGATAATAAATGCCTTCCGAGGGCTTATCTTCCGCACCCCAGTTAATAATGAACACAGGCCCGACCTTTGCTCTGGCGCCCGACGTTTTATAGTTCAGTTCCGGTTTCGGGTCGTTAATAATCAAACTGAGTGTTTGCGCATGGAAAATTGTCGGCATCACCACGCCAACCGTTTTACCTGTTCCCGGAGGCGCACAACAAAGCGTTGAAAGTGTTTCTTTTAACAGAAGCAACCGTCCTTTAAATTTTCCGACAACCTGACAAAAACCATCAAAACCCAAAAGCTCCATTTTTTCGATGTCATGGAGAGTTGCAAGTCTGGCCGAACCATGAATATTTGATTGAAAACGATACGGACACGATACCCCGCCGACAATTAACCCGAACGGAAGCGATATTACGGGCAAAATCGGTATCCAGTTACTGATTGAAAATTCATGTGATTTTGCCAGTTTATGCATCCAGTTCGAGTATTGTTGAAACAAAAATGACGGATGCGTGAAAACCTGATGTATAAACAGTTTCACACTTTGAATCGTTTCTTTTGAAATGCCGCGCTGAAGCAAAAATGAAAACGGGAGCGAAAAAATCGTCAGTAAAATCGTAATGGTCAATGTTAGAATCATTGTCATTGCCATCCAACGGACAGCTCTGTCATATTCTTCCCACTCAACGCCTCTTTGTTTCATTTATCAAATACCTTTATATTAACTTTTTCATTAATTTTTTAAGCAGCATTAAATCATCGCTGTCAAGTCTTTCTTTTGTTTGAGACACAACCTGAGCCAAGGGCGGTAAATCTGATGGCTTTCCTTTGGCATATCGGACCACTTTCACATTCAAGTCATTCCATGTATCAAACATATCTTCTGCGTTAATAATATTGCCTGCTGTCACAATCACATACGGTTCAATATCCATATCAAAGTACGAACCGGACAACAATTTCTCAAAATGCCGACGAGCCACATCAATTGTGCGCACAGGCGAAATGCGATGCGAATTTTCCGAAAACCATAAAGGCTCTTCATCATTAAATCTTTCTTCATCAGCGAGCCAATCCCCCGGCTCTTTATCGATCATACAAATCAAAATCCTGTCTTCACACACCGCAACATAATCCAAAAGCGCCCCGCGAACCGAAATATTTCGCATCACATCATACCCCTTGTTTGCGAGAACATCTCCTATTGTTCCACCGCTTGCACCGGCCGATTTTTCTCTTCTGTTATCCCTTCGATCGGACCTGGTCTGCTTTTCTGTTTTACGGCGTGGCTTTGGAGCTTCATAAAATTCATCGTCATCATCAAATTTTTCAATTCTGCGATTTTGCTCGCGACGCACGCGCGGTGCCGGTTCATAATCATCTAAATCGTCATTTTCATCATCAAAAATATCTTCTGAGATATGCCTGTCCGTATGTCTTGCAGGCTGTATGGAGTTTTCAAAATCATCTGAACGCTTCGATTTCTTATTTTTTTCGGAATCAATTTTAAAAATATCCGATTGTTCAAACGAATCGATATCTAAATCAAAATTATCATCTTCATCATCTAAATTAAACACTGCATGCGAAAGCGGATCAGTGACCGGCATTTCGCGTCTGGTAGACGCTGCCGATGCTGTAACACTGGGCGCCGATAGGGCTGCCGAAGCGGGTGCCGATACATTCACAGGTGCCTTATAATCCGAAATCGGTAACCTGCGCCCGCTCGGGCGAACTTCTTTGTATGATTTTCGTTTCACAACCACCGGCGGGGTACTGACCGCTTGAGCAATCGGGCGGAATGTTCTGCGAATAAGTTTAAATGGAAGTGAGATAATATTATAAATCAAGCATTCCCACGGAATAAGGCTTAAGGCAATCCACCCTGTGAGCCAAAGCGGAATAAATGTCAGTAAAATTAAAATAAACGCCCATTCTTTCGGCGTATCAATGACCCACCCTGATTGCCACAAACTCCACGCATAAGCCCAGTGTGGCGGCCAAAAAATGTCAAAACGCCAATTTTCAAGCACAATAACACGCACACCCTCAATGAAGACAATACTCCAAAGAAGACCCACCAATGTTATTCTTGCTAAAACAAGCAGAGGTTTCAACACATTCTCCTAAAATTTCCTTACAGAAGCATATTATATTTTTTAATCGTTAACAAGTCTTTTATGATTTTTTATTTTCAGATATTTTTTTCACCACACCGGCTCTCAAATTTTCCGATTCTTTGACTGTATTTTTATTTGCTTCATCTTCTTCTTTAATTTTTTCGTTAATCAAATCATCTAAGGTCAGTTTTTCGCCCACAACCAAATTTTTGACAACAACATGCTTTCCCTCATCCAAATATTTATTGATTTGGTGTTTTGAAAAACTTTCAAAGGGTTTCAAGAAAAGTTTAAAATATTGAACTTTCAATAATTTTCGGCCCCACCATATCCACAAAAAAACAATCAAAAACAGAGCAATAAATAAAAAATAATCCGATGCCCCTTTAATCACGCCGTTCGCCTTCCAAAATGTCGAGAGATATCGCCACTGCCTGTCAGATAAAAAATTAAAATTCCAAATCCGAAACACAGCCTGCTGTGTCAGACCGATCCAAAAAAGTGTCCAGCTGACTGAAATAACAAAGAATCTGATGATTGAAAATAACTTTTTAATCATGATCTACCCTGTCCGGGTTTTGTAAATGACAAGTTGAGTTTCTGGTACTTATTTTTCCCACGTATTTTTCTTTCTAAAGCCTGAAAAGGTTTAAGGCGTTCATTATTTCTCTCGCGTTTAGCCTTAAGTGCTTCCTCTTCAGACTTGTTTCGTTTTAAAAAATATTCAAAAGGAATCGGAGCATTATTTTGCTTTGCTGCGCTCAATAAGTCTGTTGCATGTTCCAGCGTTGCTTTTAAGCGCTCACCGCCTTCAAGCTCTGCATCATGTGCACCTGCTTCTTGAATTTGTTTGCGTTCTGTCCTTAATTTATCTAAAATATCTCGTCCGTCCGAGCGTGGTTTTTTGCCGTTTGCATCAAAGTTACTTTGGTTCATATCCTCCATAATAAGGCGCTCAGCCGCAATTAAATCCTTACTTTGCTGATCTAAGTAAGCTACCATCCTTTGCGCGCCAATCGTCTCACAAACCCATTGTTCAAGTTTAGCAGGATCTCCTTTCAAATGTTGATATTCTGCTTTTAATTTTTCTTGATCTTCCGGTTTTGCCGTATTCAAAATTTCATCTTGAACAAACTGATCCTTTTCTTCATCCGTGTTTAATCCGCTAAAGCGTATTTGAGCCGATGACCGCTCTTCTTCTGCCACAATCAAACAAGACTTGATCAATTCTTCTCTGATTTTCTCTGCTTTTGCGTTTCTTTCAGCTTCAAGCTCGGAAGTACCTTTAAATTTACCTGTTTTCGGATCAAGCCACTTTGACTTATCATGCATTGCTTCCGAAAGCATTTCAAGATGTGCTGTTTGCTGTGCAAAGATTTCTGCCGTTTCCATCATCAGCAGCATTGAATTTGAGCCATGCGTTAAAAAGTGTGCCACACTTTGAGGATCTTTTTGATAATCCTCTTTAATCTTATCAATAAAGGCTTCACCATAGCGCTGTTTTAAATCATCTTCTTTTTCAGGGCTTGGTGCTACACAAAATTCCAAAAGTTCCCGGCCGAGTTTTGCAACTTTTTCTTTTCTTCCCTCAATATGTTGACCGTTGACCTCTCCACCAACATAGTCACTGTGAATTTGAGAGCGCTTGAGCTTAAAACTATCATTAAAAGCATTCACTTTTTCAACAAAAGACTTTCCGTCTTCTGTTGAGGCAGCTTTGAGCGGAACGGGTTGATTATAATCATAACCGCCATAAAGAAGCTTATCTAAAATAATTTTTGTCCCGTCTTCAACTTTATCAAAGATCCAGCTCATTCCTGCCAAGAACCATTCTTCATACATGTATTTAATAATATCTTCATCCTTAAACTTTTCTTTTTTACCTCCATCATCAGCGGGGCGTTTTTGATCTCCGTTATAATTTTCAAGATCAGCTTCTTTTTCTTCCATTTTTTTCAAGGCTGCTGCCTGATCAGCCGTCAAGGTTCCGCGGTATTGAGCTTCTTTTAAGCCTTGTATCGTCATATCCTCACGTGCTTTTTCCACCACAAACTCCTGACGCGGGGCTTGCATACATTCCTGATCTTTCAAATCTGCCAAACAGCGATATGTCGTTTTTTTAGATTCCTCCCTCACAGCATGCATCACATCTTCCACTTTTTGCCCTAAAACATTATGACTTTTTGGATTAGCCTGATACCCTTCTTTACCATAAAGTTTTTCATAAAACGCTGTTGTTTGATCATAGCTCTTATCAATTGCCTCATGCAATTCACTGCTTTGCAGATTTTCTGTCTTTTCATCCGTATAAGCCGTACCTAAAAAATGGATATTTTTAGCAAATTGCGTCCCGATAAGTTCGCCATTGGCAAGCCAAGCATTATCAAGTATATATTTGGAAGCTGTCCTGCCGTCCGGAAGTTTTACATCCTTTAAATTTTCAAGTACAACACTTAAAGTTTCCATGGCTGCTGCATTTTGTTCAAGAATCTCCTGCACGCTTTTTCCGCTTTGATACAAAGATATCATATCCGGAACTTTAAAGTGTTCCATAAAGCTCTTACTCATGAGAGCTTGCGGCAGCGCGGCAATATGTTCGGAGATTTCTTTTTTCTCATCATCCGAAAGTTCTTTTTTAGACGCGAGCTCGAATAAACGATTTCCTTTTTCTTTCATAACGTCTTCGGAAGCGTTTTCTTGCTGAGCTGTTTGCGGATTAACTTCTTCTGCCATGATCAAATCCTTCAATTATTTTTTTAACACTTTAACATATTTTTATTATTTTGTCTATTATTTTTTTTATTTTTATACTTTTTTTTATGCCTTAAAGTTTTTCAAAAAAACTCCGATACGATGATTTTCTCTAATGCCGTCTTCGGGGGTTGGTTTAATCAGCCCGAACATTCTGGGCTTAATTTTTTCAACCTCAATCGGGGCATAAACGGCGGGGTTTGTTGTGAGCGCATCAAACGCACCTTTTGGGTCTTTGTTCGCGGTCTTAAAATAATTATTAATTAAGCGCTCCGCATCGATCGGAAAATTATATTTTTTAAGTGCTTCAATAAAGCGCTGTTTACGTTCGCGCCGTCTTTGATATTCTTCATAAATCGCTCTTTCAATACGCTTGCGCTGTGCTTTTAGACGTCTTTCTTCATACGAAATTTCGCAGTTTTCCACATCAATTAAAATTTCAACATACGAAATAATGGCCAGCTGCAGATCCGGATCTTTTTGTCTTTCGGCAAAATTTAAGAATTCCTCATCTGAAGAATTCGGCGAAAGCGAGGCGATTTCATCTGGAAAAGATTTAAGCATAATATCCCATCCATGCATCGTATCTTCGTTAATTCTCCAACCCAAACTCGGCTTATAATTCGGAACCAATCTTTCAGGTTCAAACACCAAATCCGGCATTTTAAGTCCATGCGCCGCTGCAATTTCATTAATGGAAGCCATAAAATTCTGATAAGCCTGAACCAATTCATTTTCATCCGGTCCATAAACAATCGCCGGTGTTTGAGGCGTATTTGAAACTTCTTCAGTTTCAGCTTTGAGCGCCGTATGATTATCGGTAGCTTCAGATTTTTCCTGATTTTGAGTCGTACTTTCCGTTGCCGGTGTATCATGTTTTTCAGCAAAGATAAAGTCGTTTAAGAGTTTTTCAAAATCATCATCTGAATCGTTATTATCGTCTTGAAAAGAAGGAAGATCCGAAGAAACGTCATCCAATTGATTCATAATTTTTTGATTTATATCTTCTGCCATGAATTTCCCTTTTTTTTAAAAAAATAATTGTGAACCCTAAAAAGATATGTTATTTTACGACGAATGGAAGAAGAAAACAACATTTTTTTAAAAATTGATGAAAATATCGCTCCAAAAACGCGATTAGATAAGTTTTTGGCCAGTCAAATTCAAATTTCGCGCACATCTGCCCAGCGCTTAATTAAAAACGGCAATGTAAGCTTAAACGGCGAGCTGATTTTTGATTGCGATTATAACCTTTCCCAAGACGACACGCTTGAAATTGAAAAAGAAGAGCCGGTAGAAGCCACCCCAAAACCCCAAAATATCCCGCTTGATATTATCTATGAAGACAACGATTTAATCGTGATTAACAAACCGGCCGGCATGGTTGTTCACCCGGGTGCCGGTGTGTATGAAAACACAATCGTTAATGCCGTTTTATACCATGCCAAAGGCTCGCTTTCCGGCATCGGGGGAGTCTTACGCCCCGGAATCGTGCACCGAATCGACAAAGAAACAAGCGGTTTGATTGTGGTTGCTAAAAATGATTTCACCCACATCAAACTTTCCGAGCAATTTGCCGTTCACTCGATTGAGCGTACCTATAAAGCCTTTGTTTACGGCGTACTTAATCCGCTTGAGGGCACGATTGAGGGCAACATCGGACGCTCCAAATTTGACCGCAAAAAAATGGCGATCGTTAAAACCTCCGGCAAACCCGCCATCACACATTATCAAACGCTTGAAGTTTTTCAAAACATTGCCTCTCTTGTGAGTTGCAAACTTGAAACAGGGCGCACACATCAAATCCGTGTTCATCTTTCATCAAAGGGCTGTCATTTAATCGGCGATAAGGTCTATAAAGAAAATCATCTTTCAACCTTAAGAGCAGACCTTGAGTTAAAAAAATTTCTTACCTCATTTCCGCGTCAGGCTCTGCACGCCGAAACGCTTGGTTTTATTCACCCAAAAACAAATGAAAAAATGTTTTTTTCAGCCCCTCTTCCCTCTGACTTAGAACTTTTGTATCAAAAACTTCATAACCTGTCATATACTCAAAATTAAAAATAAAACTTTTTGCTATATTGCCAATCATTTTTTTCTTTTTAATATAAGCAAAGCCCACATTCAAGGAGTAAAAAGGATGAACGATTCTGACGGACTTCTGGGACTTGATTTTTCACCTGAATATAATTTTTCGCGTTATCTTCAAAACATTCGAAAATTTCCGATATTAGAGCAGGATGAAGAATATCAGTTAGCGCTTGCCTATCAAAAAACGCACGATAAAAAAATTGCCTATAAACTCATTACCTCTCACCTGCGACTTGTTGTCAAAGTCGTTGCGAAATATAAGGGTTACGGACTTCCGATGTCTGAAATGATATCCGAAGGCAATTTAGGCCTTTTATATGCCATCGAAAAATTTGAACCCGATAAAGGTTTTCGTTTTTCAACTTATGCGCTTTGGTGGATCAAAGCCTCGGTTCAAAAATATATTTTAAATTCGTGGTCACTTGTCAAACTCGGCACCACCGCCGCACAAAAAAAATTGTTTTTCAATTTGCGTAAAATCAAAAACACCTTAAATTTAACCGACGACCGAGAAATGTCGACCGATGTCATCAATCATATTGCCAAATCACTCGATGTCACAGCTCAGGATGTGACCGAAATGAACACCCGCCTCAAAGCCCACGACGGTTCTTTGAACACCTTAATCGGCGATAGCTCAGATGACGGCTCCGAGTGGCTTGATTTTATTTCAGACAATCGCCCGACACAAGAAGAAGTTTTGAGCAACAGTGAAACAATGTATTATCGCAAAAAACTGTTTAACAAAGCACTCAATGTATTAAACAGTCGTGAAAAAGACATTTTGTTTAAAAGGCGTTTGGTCGAAAAAGCTTTTACCTTAGATGATTTAAGCAAAACCTATAACATCTCCAAAGAGCGCGTCCGCCAAATTGAGCTCAATTCGATTAAAAAAATCAGCAAAGCCGTGAGTACCATGCAATAGCGTATTATATCTTGACATTTTGCTTTATATATTGTACCATAAATTTATGATATCGAAAGATATCAAGTGCCTGAAGTAAGGCGCGGAGCTGTGAGAAGCTTTCATCATCGGCAGTGATGGATAACACTGCAAATTGTGCTGTCCTTTTTTTATTTTCAAAGGATACACATTTTATCCCCGATATCCTTATGGTTCGGGGAGCCCAAAGCGAATGTTCAGGGATTTTTCCTAAAGGTTTTGGGAGTCATTTCCGATGATGTGATTTCTCAACTCTCCGACCGCCTCTTTGATGGCGGTTTTTTAGTACATATTATTGTCATTTCGAACTTGTTTCGGAATCCATCTAAGGAGAAAAAATATGAAAGACTTTAAGATTATAACATTAGTATTCGCATTCATCATTTTATCATTAAAAGCAAATGCTCATAACTGGAACAGTAAATCTTGTGAAGATTCAAATCTCGTTGGGTGCTGGGATTGTGGCTCTCGTTGTACAGCAAAACTGAATACAAACGGAGAACTCGTCATTTCAGGAACAGGTGCCATTAATGGTGGTAGCGGTTACAATACTACTTTTTCAGGATTATCTGTTCAACCAACGTCTATTAAAATAGAAGAAGGCATCACAAGCGTCGGTACAAATGCATTTTGGTATGTAGGTTCTATTAACACTTTAGATATTCCAAATTCTCTTGGTTCAAATGGTATACAACCTGATGGCTTGACATTTTGTGGTGCAGGAATTCGAAGCGGTGGAATTACTAAGTTAATCATCGGCGCTGAACAAAATTTGGATTTTTATCGTATATCACAAGCCCCAAACTTAACTGTTGTTTGCCGAGGAGATGTCTCAAAGTGTGAAACAGAATCTCCAATTAGCCAATATCGTTCTGCAAGTAACCTAACAACAAACTTTACCGACGAACTCCGTGACAATAATGGAAAACTTATTCAAAAATATAATCAAAACGGATATAGTCTATATGATGAAAATGAAAATGTAATTGCAAAATATACCATGAACGGTCGTTTACTTGAAGAATATGTTCACGCTTCAGACGGTTCGATTGCTACCTATGACGCAAACGGAAAACTCATCGGTCTCAAAGGAAAAAGAATCTTCACCATTGATGAAGCGACCGCCCTTGTTCAAAACAATAAAAACACATTTACGCTGAAATATCGCTAATAAAACAAACAAGAAAGAGCTCTTTTACAAACTTTTTAAAAAAGCAGACAATGTATTGATTTCTTTCTCAAATTCAAAACGTGTTAAAACCGTTTCATTCGGATTGGCACCGCCGATGGAATGTAAAATATATTTATTTGTCTTAATTAATGCCTGCCGATAAAATGGGTTTTGTGCCGCTGAAACATATAACTCATCTACAATATTCTCATAATCTGCACTAAATCTGTTTATCGGCTTTCCTTGCCAATAAAGAAAACCTGTTTTCCGCCAATCATAATCTGACGTAGCTTTTAAGTGGTAAGCATCTTTACCGCTATATTCAAAAACAAGCTTTTGAATATCTTTATCCTTAAATTTTATCCCTTGAAAAAAACACTCAATACTGTTGAGTTCTTCACCTCGAAACATAAAACGATAAGGAAATAAATTTGAAAGTACTTTGGAAAGCGAATTTTTAAAAATATAGGCACAATCTACCCATATATCAGTCTCTTCAATCCGATTGTCCTGTTCATCTTTCAAAGGTAAATTATCGCAATACAAAACACCATTTACATCTTTCAATTCTTTAAGAGTAAAACAATATTTTTTTTTGAACTCTCGAAAAGCTCTTAATTCATCGGCTAACATAAAAAAACCTTTTTATATATCCAAATTTCCGGCAAACTTCGCATGCTCAATAATAAATTGAAATCTCAGCTCCGGATTTTTACCCATCAAACGTTCAACTTGGCGACGCGTTGCAAAAGCTTCTTCTTTGCCTTCTTCGGTTGAGGTATTCGGGAGCTGAACACGAAGCAGAACGCGATTATTTTTATCCATGGTCGTGACTTTAAGTTGTTCGGCGCTCATTTCGCCCAGTCCCTTAAAACGGCTGATATCGGCTTTGGCGTTACCTTTGACATATTTTTTCAAAATTTTCTCTTTTTCTTCATCGTCTAAAGCATAATAGTTTTTTGCGCCAATCACAATTTTATAAAGCGGCGGGGTTGCAATAAACAAATGCCCGTTTTCAATAAGCTTTGGCATATGCTCATAAAAAAACGTCATCAAAAGCGAGGTAATATGCGCGCCGTCCACATCGGCATCCGTCATAATGATGATACGTTCATAGCGCAAATTTTCTTCTCTGTAATTTTCTTTGGTGCCGCAACCCAAAGCCTCAATCATATCTTTGATTTCTTGGTTTTGCGTAATTTTCTCTAAGCTTGCGCTTGCCACATTCAAAATTTTTCCGCGAAGGGGCAAAATAGCCTGTGTCTGACGATCGCGCCCTTGTTTGGCCGAACCGCCTGCCGAATCACCTTCCACAATAAAAATTTCCGTATCCTCTGCCGCGTTTTGAGAACAATCGGCGAGTTTTCCGGGCAATCTTAATTTTTTAGTCGGCGTTTTGCGGAGTTGAACTTTTTCTTCTTTGCGTTTTTTGCGCAGTTCCAAACGAGCAGTCACATATTCCAAAAGAGCCGCCGCATTTTCCGGATCTGCCGACAAATAGTGATCAAACGAATCTTTAACCGCATTTTCAACCAAGCGAACAGCTTTGGCCGAGGTTAATTTGTCTTTTGTTTGTCCCTGAAACTGAGGATCTTTAATAAACACAGAAAGCATCAACGCCGAATCCGAAAGCAAATCTTCGGCTGTCGCCGCTAAAACTTTTTTAACCCCTGCCATGTCGGCATATTCTTTCAAACTTTTAAGTAAAGCAGACTTAAAACCTTGTTCATGCGTACCGCCGTTTGCCGTTAAAACCGTATTGCAATAAGAAGATGAAAATCCGTTTTGATCCAAAGGCCATGAAACCGCCCATTCCACACGCCCCTCATCATCTGCCATATCTTGTTCGCCCGCAAACATGGTGCGGTTGACGGTCGGACGGTCTTTAAGCTGAAAATTTAAAAAATCTTTCAAACCGTTCGGGTAGCTGAGCTCAGCCTCTAACGGAAGCGTTTCATTGTCATTTTTTAAGCTCTCATCACAGCGAAAGCATATTTTAACACCCTTAAACAAAAAAGCTTTTGAGCGAGCCATTCTGAAAATACGCATCGCATCAAATTTTGAAGAGGAGCCGAAAATTTCATCATCCGGAGTGAATGTGATACTTGTCCCGCGCCTGTTTGAAACATTTGAAACAAATTCGAGCTTTGTGACGGGTTTGCCTTTTGCATATTCTTGGCGATAAAGCTTTTTTTCCCTAGCTACTTCAACAACAAGTTTTGAAGAAAGCGCGTTCACAACAGACAATCCGACCCCGTGAAGTCCGCCTGAAACCTTATAAGCATTACCGCCGAATTTGCCGCCGGAATGCAATGTGGTTAAAATCACCTCAAGCGCCGAAAGCCCCGGATATTTCGGGTGTTCATCGACAGGGATTCCGCGTCCGTTATCTGAAATTGTGACCGAATTATTGTCATGCACGCTCACCTCAATTTTGCTTGCAAAACCGGCGACAGCCTCATCCATCGAGTTATCTAAAATTTCGGCAACCAAATGATGAAGTGCCGTTTCATCCGTGCCGCCGATATACATTCCCGGTCTTTTGCGAACAGGCTCTAAACCTTCCAAAACTTCAATATCATTTGCTGAATAGCTCACCTCATTTGGTTTGGATGTTTCAAACAAATCTGCCATAAATTCCTCATTTCAGAACAAAATATTTTTTTAGCTTTTTACCTCAAAGAAGTTTTTGACACAAGTCAATTTTAAAAAGCGTAAACATAATTTTTTTTGATGTTATCAATTTGAAATTGGGCTTGAGAATCAATTTTCAAACGATTATAGTAAATGAAAAATCAGGTCAAAAAAATGCACGATCCAAAATTTATACATCTTCGGGTTCATACGGCTTATTCGCTCTCAGAGAGTGCCATTAAACTACATGATTTAATCGAAACGCTTCAAAAGCTCGATATGCCCGCTGTTGCCATGACAGACACAGGCAACATGTTCGGCGGCAAAGCCATTTCAACGTATGCCCCCGAAGACGGAATCAAACCGATTTTAGGCTGTCAATTTGCACTTCATAATAATGATTCAGATGATATTTTAAAATCCAAAGGTCAGGTCTTAAAACCCGATACAATTATTTTACTTGTTCAAAATGAGCAAGGCTATCAAAACATTATGAAGCTGATGCAGCGTTTTTATCTTGCCAACACGGCAGAGGGTGGCGACCCCGAACTTAAAACGGAAGACTTAAAAGAGTTCAATGAGGGTTTAATTGCCTTATCCGGCGGTTGGCAGGGGCCGATCGGTCGGCTTATTTTACAAAAGCGAAATCAGGAGGCCGAAGAAGTCTTAAAAACGCTTTCCGAAATTTTTCCGAACCGTTTTTATATGGAAGTGTCGCGTATCGGCCTCAAAGAAGAACAAGAAACCGAAAATGCCTTTATTGATTTGGCCTATCAATATAACATACCGCTTGTGGCCACAAATGAAGCATTTTTCCTCACACCCGATATGTATGAAGCCCATGATGCCCTGGTGTGTATTGCAGACGGCGAAGTTATTGCAAACGAAAACAGACGCAAATTCTCCATTAATAACCGCTTAAAATCACAAGATGAAATGCTTGATCTTTTTGCCGACCTGCCGGAAGCCTTAGAAAACACGGTTTTAATTGCCAAACGCTGTAATTTTATTTCTGAAAAAGTCAATCCGCTCTTGCCGATTTTTGAGTGTCCCGGCGGCAAAACACAAGATGAATATATTACCGAAGAAGCAACCAAAGGCTTAAAAGAGCGTATGGAAAAGCAGGTCTACTTTGAGGGTATGACGCAAGATCAAAAAGCCGAAATCGATAAAAAATACTTTGAAAGGCTTGAGTATGAACTCAGCGTGATTAAACGCATGGGCTTTCCCGGTTATTTTCTTATCGTGTCTGATTTTATTCGCTGGTCCAAAAACAACGGTGTTCCTGTCGGACCGGGTCGTGGATCGGGCGCCGGCTCCATTGTGGCATGGTCACTCAAAATCACCGAACTTGACCCGATAAAGCTCGAGCTTTTGTTTGAGCGTTTCTTAAATCCGGACCGTGTCAACATGCCCGATTTCGACGTTGACTTTTGCCAAGAAAATCGTTTCAAAACAATTGAATACGTTCAAAACAAATACGGCTTTGACCATGTGGCTCAAATCATCACTTATGGCAAATTACAAGCCAAAAACGTCATCAGGGATGTCGCGCGCGTTCTTCAAATGCCCTATGCGCAAGCCGACAAAATTTCTAAAATGGTTCCACCGCCCGTTCAAGGCAAAAACGTTTCCTTAAAACAAGCACTTGAAATGGTGCCGGAATTGGAACAAATGCGCACCTCCGATCCACAAATCAACAAACTTTTTGATATTGCCATGAAGCTTGAGGGGCTTTACCGCCAATCGGGCGTTCACGCGGCCGGCGTTGTGATCGGCGATCGTCCGCTTGATCAGCTCGTGCCCTTATATAAAGACCCCAAAGCCGATATGCCCGTGACCCAATATGACATGAAATTTGTTGAAGAAACCGGGCTGATTAAATTTGACTTTTTAGGCCTCAAAACCTTAACCGTTATTAAAAAAGCCGTGGACTGGGTCAAAAAAACGCGCGGAATTGAACTTGATATGGAAAATCTTGCTTTGGATGACAAAGAAACATACGAGATGATGCAGCGCGGCGACACATGCGCCGTATTCCAATTTGAATCGCCCGGCATGCAAAGCGTCCACAAACAAATCAAGCCGGACCGCTTTGAAGACTTAATCGCGATTGTTTCGCTTTATCGCCCGGGACCGATGGATAACATTCCGACCTACATCAAACGCAAACACGGCGAAGAAGAAATCACTTATCTTCACCCTGCCCTTGCGCCGATTTTAGATGAAACATACGGCATCATGGTCTATCAAGAACAGGTGATGCAAATTGCAAGAAGTTTAGCCGGCTACACCATGGGCGAAGCCGACAAACTCCGCAAAGTGATGGGCAAGAAAAAAATCGAAGAAATCCCGAAGCAACGCGAAAAATTTATGAAAGGCGCGCTTGAAAACGGTATCAAAGAAGAAGTCGCCGGCTCCATTTTTGATCAAATGGAAAAATTTGCTTCCTACGGCTTTAACAAATCGCATGCGGCCGCCTATTCGCTGATTTCCTATCAAACGGCTTTTCTGAAATGCCATTATCCGATGGAATTTATGTGTGCCGTGATGGATCTGGATATCACAAACACCGACAAGCTGGCCACCTTTGTCAGTGATTGCAAAGACATGCATTTTGATGTCTTGCCCCCGAATATCAACAAATCCGAAGCTGAATTTTCCGTTGAAGACGGCAATATTCGTTATGCCTTAGGCGCTATTAAAGGCGTATCGGCCGCAGCCATGGAAGGTATCGTTCAAGAGCGCATTAAAAACGGTCCTTTTAAGAGCATCTCCGAGTTTTGCCACCGCGTTGACATCAAATTTATTAACCGAAAACAGCTTGAACAACTGATCAAATCGGGCGCTTTTGACACGATTGACAACAACCGTGGCAAACTTTTTGAAAATATGGAAAACATCTTAAAGCATATTGCTTCATCTTCTGAAACAAAATCAAGTGCGCAAACGTCGCTGTTCGGCACGCAAGAACTTTCTTCCGAAATCAAATTAAAAGAGGCTTCCGAATGGCCGAATATTGAAAAACTTCGTTTTGAAAGCGAAGCCATCGGTTTTTATTTATCGGCTCATCCTTTAGATGCTTATAAAAAAAGCATTCAAAAACTCGGGCTTAAAAATTGCCACGAAATCATGAGCGGCATTCAAACAGGCGACAGCATCAAGGCGCGCGTTGCCGTGTGTGTTGAAGGCGTTCAAAAACGCATTTCCAAAACGTCAGGCAATCCTTATGCCATTGTCTCATTTTCAGATGACATCGGCTCTGTTGAAGCCTTTATGTTTTCAGACAAGCTCATCAAATACGGCAATATTTTATCTTCAGGACTTCCCGTGTGTGTGAGTTTAACACTTGACAAACAAGACCCGGACAAAGCCCCGCGCGCTTTGATTAACGACATTGAATCTCTTGACGAAGCAATTGCCAAACAAGCTGCCGGCATTATCATTTATTTTGATAACATAAAGACCGTTTCCGAAATTCAAAACATATTATCATCAGATAAACAAGGTACACATAAGGTATATCTTGTTCCGAAAATTTCCGGGTGGGATGTTCGATTTGAATTACCACAAGGCTATGCGTTTTATGATACCAATATTATTTCAAAATTACGCTCCGTCAATGGAGTTACGGATATTAAGGAGATTTAATTCATGACCGAAGTCAAATACTCTTTTTTCAAATCTTTTTCCAAACCGATTTTATATTTAACGGATAACTTCTTGTTGTTCTTAAAATATGCATCTGTTGTCGGTCTTTTTTTAACATTTTTATCTTTTGTGTTCGGTCAGTCTTTTCTTTGTATGATACCTGACATTTCTGCGAAAACAAATATTTTTTGTAGTGGCGGAACATCATATTTTATATATTTTATTTTCAAACTTTTCGTTTTAAGTGTTTTTATCAAAATTTGGTACGACGCACTTTATCTCAAAAACACAATCAATTTAGAATATCTTAAAGCCAATGCTTTGGAATTTTTAAAAATATTTGGTATTCTCATTTTATTTATGATTTTAAATACTCTTCCGATTGCATCACTTTTTTTACTTCTTTATCGTAAGCCAAATCCCGTTTGGCAGATAGAGCTCATATATTTTACCGTTGTCTCGATCGGGTTTATTATTCCATTTGTTTTAGCACGTTTTTATACCAATATTGCCGAATTTATCGAAAAAACGGATTATAAAAATTTCAAACAGGTCTATCAAAAAACTTCTTTTAAAAGCGGAAAAATCATTTTATCACTGACGTTTATTTTACTCATTGGTTTATTTTTGTTCGTTTTGGTTCAGAGCAACCTCAAAATTCACACTTTTGAACCATTAAGATTATATAATATCCTTTCCGAATTCATATTTGAACTCACAATTTTGTTCATTGAGGCTTTGTTTATAAACTTTATCAGGGTTCAAAAAGAATTGATAACGGGTGAAATATAATTTTTTTATTTTGCTCTTGACTTTAAAAACAAATATCGTTAAAAGTGTCTTGTCTATGGCGGACGTAGCTCAGTTGGTAGAGCCCCGGTTTGTGGTACCGGTTGTCGTCAGTTCGAGCCTGATCGTCCGCCCCAGATATAAGAAAACACTCCGTGCGAGTGTTTTTTTTATTCTTTATCGTTAAGTGTCATTTGAACTTCTTTACCATAAAGCACCATTAGTTTTTCATATAATTTCCAGTTAAAATGTCCTTTGCCGTGTTCTAAATAATCGACACTTAAAATACTCATCCTCGCTTGACCAGCCACCCACTTGATATTTTTGTTCTGTTTTGCCCGCTCGCGCCACAACAGGTACCCGAGCTGTCTTCTTAAATCTTCGCTAAGCATATTTTTTAAACTCCTTTTTAATTTCAAACAAAAAACCGTTTCGATAAAATCAAAACGGGGAGTTAACAAACTGCTCTAATACAGATTTCCTTATTCGTGGTATAACCCTTATATCGGAAACTCCCCTTAAAATGGAGCTTTTATTAGAGAGATGTTTGTTAAACACCATAACCCAACCGGTTACAAGACAGAATTATAAAAAGCTTTTCATGAAAATCAAGTTAAAAAAGCGCCGTTTTGTACAGCTTTAGAAATAACATTTAAAAATCTTTTCAAATAATTTCATAAGGTTGTGAAAATCAAAAAAAAATATAATGACAAACGACTTAAAATAGTTATTATAGAGGCATTAAAAAAAGGCGTTTCAAATGGATTTAAAATATAAACGTATTTTGATTAAAATTTCAGGTGAAGGATTAATGGGAGACAGGGCATTTGGTATGTCACCCGCTGTTCTTTCCAAGATTGCTAAAGACATCAAAAGTGTGCATGATTTAGGTGTTAACATTTGTATTGTTGTCGGTGGAGGTAACATTTTTCGCGGCGCTAAAGAAGCCTCGCTGGGGGTTAACAGGAGCGTTGCCGATCAGGTCGGCATGATGGGAACAGTCATGAACGCACTTTATTTGCAAGATGCTCTTGAAAAAGAGGGAATTTCCGTTCGCGTGATGTCGGGGCTCAATATTCCGGATGTTTGTGAACCGTATATGTACCGCAGAGCCTTAAAACACTTATCCATAGGTCGTGTTGTGATTTTTGCGGGCGGTACCGGCAATCCTTATTTTACAACAGATACAGCTGCTGCGCTTCGTGCTTCCGAAATGCAGTGCGATATTTTATTTAAGGCCACCCAAGTTGACGGTGTTTATTCATCAGATCCGAAAAAAAATCCTGATGCAACGCATTACGCCAAAATTTCTTATGATGAAATTTTACAAAAAAATTTACATATTATGGATTTAACGGCGATGACCCTCTTGAAAGAAAGCAATATTCCCGTTATGGTCTTTAATCTTCAAAACGAAAATGCCTTTTTAAGTGCGGTGCAACATAAAGGCACCTTTACCATTATTGAAAACGAGGAAACAAAAAATGACTGATATCACACAAATTAAAACAGATGCGATGCAACGCATGGAAAAAACCATTGAATCTTTAAAAAACGATTTTGGCGGTCTGCGTGCCGGCAGGGCTCATGCCAGTCTTCTTGATGGTATAACGGTTGAAGCGTATGGCTCAATTTCACCGCTTTCTCAAGTCAGCAGTATCAGTGTTCCGGATCCGCGCACAATTTCGGTGAGCGTATGGGACAAATCGCTTGTCAAATTTGTTGAAAAAGCTTTGCGTGAGAGCGAACTTGGCTTAAATCCGGCTGTTGACGGCACACTTATTCGTATTCCGCTGCCTCCTTTATCTGAAGAACGTCGCAAAGAACTTTCCAAAATTGCCGGCAAATATGCCGAACAATCCAAAATTGCGCTTCGCAACATTCGCCGCGACAGTTTAGATGAAGTGAAAAAACTCAAAAAAGAAAACGAAATTTCTGAAGATCAAGAGAAAAAAGCCGAAACAGACATTCAAAAACTGACAGATGATTCGGTTAAAAAGGTTGATGAACTTTTGAGTGAAAAAGAAAAAGATATTATGCAGGTTTAATTTTTGATGACAAACGCTTTAGAACATATTGCCATTATCATGGATGGAAACGGACGCTGGGCCTTAAAAAGAGGTCTACCCAGAACAGCCGGCCATCAAAAAGGCGGTGAAACGTTGATTACCATTTGTAAAGCGGCTCGCAGAATGGGGATCAAATATATGACTGTTTACGCTTTTTCGACCGAGAACTGGAAACGTCCGCCGGCTGAAGTTTCTTTTTTAATGAAACTTTTCGAAGTTTATCTTGATAAATATACAAAGCAGTTGGTTGAAGACGGTATACGCGTTATCTTTATCGGAAACAGAGACATGCTTGATTCATCACTTGTTCAAAAGATGAATGAGCTTGAGCAAAAAACGTCTATGAATAATGAAACAACACTTCAAGTGTGTCTGAATTACGGCTCGCGCGATGAAATTATTCACGCCGTTCAAAAGGCAGCAACACTTATCAAAAATGGTGATATTTTACCGCAAAATATTGATGAAAAAACTTTTTCGGATATGCTGTACACAAAAGGAATTCCTGATCCGGATATTCTCATTCGCACAAGCGGTGAAAAACGTTTAAGTAACTTTTTACTCTGGCAGTTAGCGTATACGGAATTTTTCTTCACCGACACCTTATGGCCGGATTTTACGCCAGAAGAACTGGCACAAATTATAGAAACCTATCAAACAAGGGAGAGAAGATATGGTAAAGTCTAAAAAAACAAAAGAAAAGAAATTAGGAAATATCGCAAAGCGTGTTTTAGCCGCAATCATTATGTTGCCGATTGTAATCGGAACACTGTGGTTCGGGTATCCTTATGTTGATATTTTAGCCCTCCTGGTCGGCATACTTCTTGCTTGGGAATGGAGCAATATGGTTCCCTCTCGCACTCCTGTTGTATATTTCGGTGCTTATGCGCTTGCGCTGTCTGTTTCTATTTTTGTTTTGACCACACACGCCGTTGCCGTCACGATTTTACTGGCGACCTTGTTTGTTTATTTAAAATCGCGTAAAGAAAAAGAGTGTTTTCTTCTCACACTCGGTGTGCCATACATTTCAATCGGCGTCGGTTCAATGATGTGGATTTATCATGATATTTTTGCTTATGCACCCTATAATTTTTATATGACACTGTGGTTTTTGTTTGTGGTTTGGGCGATGGATGTCGGTGCCTACATTGTCGGCAGCAACTTAAAAGGGCCGAAACTTGCACCCAAAATCAGCCCCAACAAAACGTGGTCCGGTTTAATCGGCGGTATTTTGCTTGCTGTTGCCGTCAACGAAATGTATTTTGGTTTATTGGCTTATTGCAAATTGATTGCCATTGATTCTAAATCAGAAATTGTTTTTGCAATTTTATCCGGTATTGTTGCAGCCCTATCCCAAGTCGGTGATTTAATTGAATCCGCCATCAAGCGCCATGTCGGGGTTAAAGATTCATCAAACCTTATTCCTGGGCACGGCGGTGTGTTTGATCGTGTTGACGGGCTTATTTTTGTTGCGCCGATTGTATATTGGTTATTCGGATACGGTTTAGGATATTTCTTTTAAGACGAGGCATTCAAACATATGTGGTTTTTAAATATCATTTATTATATCTTACCGTTTGTCTTATTTTTAAGCATTCTGGTTTTTGTGCACGAATTCGGTCATTTTATTGTTGCGCGTTCGCTCAACATCAAAGTTAATGCTTTTTCCATCGGTTTTGGGAAAGAGCTGTGGGGCAGAGTCGATAAACATGGTACACGCTGGAAAATTTCGGCCGTTCCGCTTGGCGGTTATTGTCAATTTTTAGGCGATGATGAAGCTTCCTCCTCATCAAATGAAACGGCCAAAAAATTAACGGAAGAAGAAAAAAAATATGCTTTTATTTTTCAAAATCCATTTAAAAAACTGGCTGTGGTGATTGCCGGCCCCGGATTTAACTATCTGCTTGCAATTTTAATTTATTTTGCTTTATTTGCGATATACGGGCGTTTTAATATTCCTCCCGTCATCGGTGAAGTGATGGAAGGCGGTGCGGCCCAAAGCGCAGGTCTTTTAAAAGGCGATCGAATTTTAAGCGTCAATGATCATAAAATCGTGGAATTTTCTGATATTTCGCGTGAAGTCTTAATGGCCGCCGATCACAAAACCTCGCTTGAAGTTGAGCGCGAGGGAAAAAAACTTCATTTTGATATTGTTTTAACGGAACTTAATCACCCGACAAAACAAAAAGACACAAAGCAATATATGCTCGGCATCAAGTCAACCGGCAGTGTTGAACTCTCTCATGAAGACCTCTCGGTTTTCGAAGCATTCACAGCCGCCTGCCATGAGGTATGGGATGTCACAGCGGTGACCTTACGCGCCGTGGGGCAAATGATTACGGGTAAACGTCCGAGCAATGACGTCGGCGGTGTGCTGCGTATTGCCGAAATGTCCGGTGATATTACAAAAAATGAAACATTTATTGATATGTTAACATTTTTGGCCTTACTTTCAATCAATCTCGGGTTAATTAACTTATTTCCGATACCTGTCTTAGATGGCGGACACGTTGTGATTTTCACACTCGAAATCATCACAGGTCGCGAGTTAAGTGATCAAATGAAAAATTATTTATTCAAAGCCGGCTTTACCATCTTACTGGCATTGATGGTTTATGCTACTTTCAATGATGTTGTACATTTATTTAATCGTCTTTTCAAATCTTAAATCAGAGGAAATATTCATGAAAAAGAAACACATTTTAATCATTACCGCACTTTTATTTTCAGCCCATATTGCGCATGCCGGTGATTTTTACATTCAAAAAATCGAAACAGATGGTTTAATGCGCGTCGAAAAAGAAACAGTGCTGGCCTATTTAGGATTAGAACCGGGGCAAAATATTTCTGAAGAAGCATTAGATGATTCGCTTAAAAATCTTTACAACACCGGATTATTTTCCGATATCCGCATTGATAAATTATCAAACGGAACATTAAAAGTCACGTTGGAAGAAAATCCGCTGATTGGCAAACAAGCTTTTGATGGTAATAAAAAACTCGATGATAAAGTTTTAAAAGCTGAAATTAAGAGCAAACCCAATACGGTTTTTAACAAATCAACCGTTCAACAAGATGCCGCGCGTATTTTAGAAATTTATAAAAAAGCCGGCAGATACAATGTGAAAGTCGAACCGAAAATTGTTAAGCGCAAAGAAAATCGCGTTGATTTGGTTTTTGAAATTGATGAAGGGACAGACGCCAAAATCAGCAAGATTAACTTTTTCGGCAACACACACTATTCCTCCCCTGATTTAAGAGATGAACTCATGAGCAAAGAAAGCCGCTGGTATCGTATATTCGGCAATTCCGACGTTTATGATAATGAAAAAATGAACTATGACAAAGAATTACTCCGTCGTTTTTATACCGAACGCGGCTATGCTGATTTTGAGGTGACATCAGCCGTTGCCGAACTGGCACCAAACGGCAAATCGTTTATCTTAAACTTCACCTTAAATGAAGGTCCGCGTTACAGAATCGGCAAAATCGATATTGAGTCCGAAATTAAAGATGTCAATGTTTCAAAATTATACAAAGAGCTCGAAATCAAGAAAGGTGCTTGGTATAACAGCAGTAAAATTGAAAAAAGCATCACAAATTTAACCGACGAATTAGGTAAGAAAGGTTTTGTGTTTGTTGATATTACCCCAACTCTTAACCGTGTGGATGATAAAACGATTGATTTAACATTTAACATTGCGCAAAGTGAACGTATTTTTGTAAACAGAGTCAACATTTTCGGCAACACCCGCACGCTAGATGAAGTGATACGCAGAGAATTTCGCTTAGATGAAGGCGATGCCTTTAATGTTTCTAAAATCAAAGATTCTCGTCGAAACATTGAAAACCTCAATTATTTTAGCAAAGTTGACATTCAATCCGTTCCTGTCGATAACAACAAAGCAGATATTGATGTGAGGCTCGAAGAAAAATCAACCGGCTATTTCAATGTCGGTATCGGTTATTCCACAACAGACGGAGCCCTTGTTCAAACAGGGATTACGGAAACAAACTTCATGGGTAAAGGTCAAGAAGTCGGCGTGAACGCTTCCGTTTCACAACGAACAAGAGATTACTCATTCAGCTTCACCGAGCCTTATTTCTTGGGCCGCCGTTTGAGCGCAGGTTTTGATGTCTTTTACACGGATGAAGATTATCAAGATGAAAGTTCTTATGACACATCAAGCGTCGGCGTTAGAGGTCGTTTAGGGTGGAATTATACCGATGATTTTTATCAAACACTTCGTTACACCATCAGCCAAGATGAGATTAAAAACGTTAAAAACAGCGCTTCTTACTACGTTAAAAAAGAAGAAGGCAAAACAACCGGTTCTGTCATTGGTCAAACACTTTATTACGACAAACGCGACAATGCAATACGCACCAAAGAAGGTTACTACCTTTCATTCGGTAATGATGTTGCGGGTTTAGGCGGCGATGATAAATACTTCAAATTTGATGTTAAGGCGCGCCAATACTTTACCTTTGCCGATTATTGGACCGTTAAATTGCACGCCAACGGCGGGTATATTATCGGTTACGGCGGAAAAGACGTTCGTCTTTCCAATCGTTATTATTTAGGCGGTAACAGCCTGCGCGGTTTTGAATATGCCGGTGTCGGTGCGCGCGATAAAAAAACAGACGATGCATTGGGCGGAAACTGGACTGTTTACGGCGGATCTGAACTTTCTTTCCCGCTCGGGCTTGATGAAGTCGGCATCAGAGGACGCACATTTTTTGATATCGGTATGCTCGGCAAACCGGATGATATTGACTCGCGCGATGTTGAATATTCATCAAAACCGCGTGCATCTGTCGGTTTCGGGTTTGAATGGTTCTCCCCGATGGGCAAAATTGATATTGACTTCGGCTTCCCTGTCATGAAAGAAACCTATGATGAAAAAGAAGTCTTTCGTTTGAACTTTGGAACAAGTTTATAAGGAGAAAATTAATGGTTGATACATCATTTTTTAAAAACAATGGTCCTTTTGACTTAAAGAAAATCGCTTCTATTACTGATTCTGTTTTAAAAGATGAAACGAATGGTTCGGTTCAAATTAACGATATTGCAACCATGGACAAAGCGGGCTCAAACGAAATTTGCTTTTTCTATGATAAAAAAATGAAGGAAAAAGCATCTGAAATGAAGGCCTCAGCTTGTATCACCACAAATGAGCTTGCATCGCTTGTTCCGTCTGAAACAGCTGTCTTGATTTCCGAAAATCCGAAAATTGCATTCTTAAAACTGAATCTTGCTTTATATGCCGAGTATTCATCTGAAGCCGGCATTTCATCAAAAGCCAATATTCACAAAACGGCTCAAATCGGTCAAAATTGCTCCATTGCAGATTTTGTCACCATTGAAGAAGGAGCTGTCATTGGCGATAATTGCCGTATTGAAGCCGGCGCCTATATCGGCAGAAACTGCCAAATCGGAGAGGGTTGCCGCATCGGGGTTAATGCTTATGTTTCATATTGCATCATGGGCAAAAATTGCTTTATCTACACAGGTGCCCGAATCGGCACAGACGGATTTGGTTTTGATTTCATCGATGGCAAACATCAAAGAATTCCGCAAGTCGGACGCGTGATTATCGGAGATGATGTTGAAATCGGCGCCAATTCCTGCGTTGACAGAGGTGCTTTAGACGATACCGTCATCGGAAGCGGCACACGTATTGATAACCTTGTTCAAATTGCCCATAATGATAAATTGGGTATGGGGTGTATTTGTTGTTCGGGCGTGGGTGTGGCCGGCAGCACTCAAATCGGAAATTACGTTGTTTTAGGCGGTCAAGTCGGCATTGCCGATCACATCAAAATCGGTGATGGTGCACAAATTGCAGCTCAAAGCGGTGTGATGCGCGATGTCGAGGGTGGTGCTGTACTGCTCGGAACACCTGCCGTCCCGTTCAAAGACTTTATGCGTCAGGTCGCTTTTTTACAAAAAAGTATCAAAAAATAAGGAAAACGAGCTTATGGAAAATAAAATTTATACCATCACTGATATTATGAAAGTTTTACCGCATCGCTCTCCTTTTTTGCTTCTTGATAAGGTGGAAGTTATCGAAGACGGCACAAAAGGGATCGGTTATAAAAACGTCACAATTAATGAGCCTTTTTTTCAAGGACATTTTCCCTCAAACCCGATTATGCCGGGTGTTTTACAAATTGAAGCCATGGCGCAAACAGCCGGCTTCATCATCGGTGCTGCCGGCGGTGACTTAAGTCAAAAGCAAGTTTTATTTATGGGCATTGATAAGGTCAAGTTCCGCCAACCTGTTTTGCCGGGTGATATTCTTGAAATACATGTCCAAAAATTAAAGCAACATCGCACCATCGTTGTCTGTTCGGCAAAAGCGTATGTCAATAATAAACTTGCCACTGAAGCTGAATTAACAGCTATGGTTAATACGTAAATTATGACGAAAGACATATTGACAGTGATGATTTAAAACGATAAAATAGATATAACTTTTGTATTTGAAAGGAAATGACTATGAAAATAAATGAATTTGGTCGTTCGATGGTTGAAATGCTCGGCGTTATTGCCATCATCGGTGTTTTATCCGCCGCGGGATTATATGGTTATTCCAAGGCAATGAATAAGCACAAAGCTAATACCACCATCAATCAAATGGTCACAATTGTGAACAACATTCGCCACGTTTTTGTGAATGTTCAAACAACAGAACAACCGTATTCTGCTTTAGTCGGCAGCAAAGAGGACGCCACCAGAAAACTGATTGAAATGAATGTGTTCCCCGAAGAAATGATTGTGGATAAAAACATACCTGATGTTCGTAATGTTTATAAGGGGCAAGTTTGGGTCGAAGCCGTTGATGATGGTAAATCATTTAATGTTGAATTTGAAGATTTGCCGGATGGCGTTGCCGTTGCCTTAGGCACTATTGATTGGGGCTTAAGTGATGAAGCAGGTCTTCAAGAAGTCTTAATTGAACCGACTGAAGAACAACAGGGAAACTAAATGATTTATAAAAAAAAGCACGAAAGTGCTTTTTTTTTTATGGCTTGATTTGTATACGCTCGATATGAGTTGCAAGGCCCGTTTCATCATCAGTTTGAAAATAAACGGCGCAAACCGTTCCTTGACCTGTTGAGGGCACAAGTTTTTCTGAAGGATATTGTCTGAGCAAACGTTTAATCGGCGCTTCTTCTTCAAAGCCTAAAACAGAATCATAATCACCACACATGCCGACATCTGTCAAATATGCCGTTCCTTTTTTCAAAATTGTTTCATCTGCCGTCGGCACATGTGTATGTGTTCCGAATACGGCAGAAACAAGGCCGTCAAAATAATGTGCAATTGAGATTTTTTCAGACGTTGCTTCTGCATGAATATCAACCATAATAGCATCAACATTTTGCTTTAAGTGATAATCTTTCAAAACGTTATTCAGTGCCTGAACAGGACAATCCAAAGCCTCCATAAAAACACGTCCCATCACTTGGCAGATCAACAACTTTTTTCCGTTCGGGGCTTCTAAAACGGCAAACCCCCGACCGATTGTACCTAAAGGATAATTTAAGGGGCGAATAATGCGTTTGTCGTAATCCAAAAACGGCACAATCTCTCTTTGATCAAAAACATGATTTCCTGTAATAATACCATCAACCCCAACTTCATATAAATCGCGACAAATAGAAGGCGTTAATCCAAATCCGTGCGCTGCATTTTCAGCATTCACAATCACAAAATCAGCTTTGTACTTTTCTCTTAAATTTTTCATATGCTTTAAAACAGCATCACGCCCCGAGCGTCCGACCACATCACCGCAATAGATAATTTTCATTTTGTTTCCCTTAATTTTTTTTCTTTTGATTTAACACACTTCAATTTTCCTGTCAATGCTCACAAAAAAAGCCCCGAATTCGGAGCTTCTTTTTTGTGATTTGGGATAATAAGATTAAGAATTACGACCACCATTATTAACACCAAATGTATTCTTTCCGGCTGATCCCAAAGGCATGGATTTGCCATCATTGGTGTGGATAGCCTCATCCCCTTTAGCATTGTTTACATATTGACCAATCCTAACTTTATACGTTCTAGTATGAGTTGTTACATTCTGAGTTGTTGTATCCTGAACAACAGGTGGTGTCGAAAGCGTATCCACTTTTGTCGAAAGCGTATCCACTTTTGTCGAAAGCGTATCAACAGGTGTC
>DFFP01000020.1:27329-71951 GCA_002372275.1 Alphaproteobacteria bacterium UBA3773
TGTCGAAAGCGTATCAACAGGTGTCACAAGCGTATCAACAGGCGCAATAGGCATTCTTCTTAAAGCAGGTTTAAGAGGATCGATTGAGGCTTTAGGCTCATGTGTCACGACTTTATCACCTGTGGCCCAGCGATGATGACCGATACCCTTACCGCAATCTGCATCTGTACCATATCCGCCGATATATCTGTTACCGGTTCCGTTTTCCGGTCTTAAATAATCATAATTGGAATTGACGTGCTGTCTGACTAAATCGGCTGCGCCTTGAATATAGCGTTCATCCGGATGACATCCCATAATCATGGCTTGCAATGCTTCAATTTGCGGACCGTTAACGTAAGCTACTCTGTTGCCGACCAAAGCGTTACAAACAGCCTGTCTTGTAGCAAGCGGAATATCCGAATACGATTTTTCAAGTTCCGATAAAACTTCTTGTTTGCTTGAATATGTGTAGTCCTGCATATCTTCTGCAAAAGCAGCAATTTTATCTTCAGACCAATTGTTTTTGAAAAATGACATTTTTGAAAATTCATTATTCAAATGATCTGCACCGGTATCAATGTTATCTAAAAATCCACCGCCGATATTTGTTGCTTTGGCATGGAATGCAATCATACGGTTTGCATCATACAAAACTTGCTCTTCGGTCAAACCGGGGAACTTGTCCATATGCTGATGAATATTGGTATAAATCAAATCCATATATTGTGCATCCGTCATACCGGCCTCGCGAGCGAGCGGACCAAACACACCGGGGGATGTCCTGACAAGTGTGTTAAATTGCTTTTGCGTTAAACCGGTTTTAGGCGAATATTGATCCGGAAAATCAAGCATATGAGGTGTTTCTTCTGGAGAACCTGTCACAAGATTGACAATCTTATTAAACTCTTGTTCAGAACTACCCGGAACATAACCTCCAGCCGAAGCAGAAGCAAGAGTATCTCCCGGCATAGCGGCTTTTGCTGTATCTACCTGTGGAACAAGAGGTGTTTCTGCAGTCGAGCTCACGGCATTTGTATCCATATCCACCAAACCGGTTGTAATACCACCGAGTATAAGTGAAGACATACCGGATAATGCCGTGACTTGAGCATTGGCCTGCGCCACCGGATCATAAGGACGCGTCAATGATGTAAGACTTGCATCAACAAGCTGTCCGACAGCCGGTGCACCGATACGAGCCATTTTACCGGCAGTTAAGCCTGCAACAACACCGGTTGCCCCCATTCCTGCAACAAGAGGTAACGCAGCAGCTGCCACACCACCTAAAACGGTTGAAACAGCACCTTGCGTTAAATATGAACCGAGACGATCTTTGGATGTCACATTTTTCCATGCTAATCTACGTGCTTCTGCATTTGAAGGAACAGGCTTTCCTTCTCTTCTGGCATCATTTTGAATTTTCATTCTCTCTGTATGAACCGGCCATACCCAACTGCCGGCAGCTATATAACCGCCTAAAGCACCCGCAACTGCCACAGGGTAGGCAGCAAAAAACATCGGAAACGCCACAGCGACAGCCGCACCTGTTGCAATTTTATATTTATTATTTGCCCATGCTTCCTTAAAGAAATTTCTTGCCATTTGAACTTTTTCTTCAAAAGGTTTATCTTTAGCATTTTTAATGGCTTCATCTATTTTGGAAAGGTTAAGTTTAAATCCGTCTGTAATGGTTTGTAAATAACCTTTAGCCTCACCTTTACTTTTGTCGGCTCTAGCTTGCATTTTATCAACGAAAATGCCTGTTTGCGCCTGTGAAGCACCGAGTGATGTTGCAACCGCACTTGTTCTGACAGTGACTTTCTTTTTTCCTTCTATAAGATGCCCTAACACATCACGTGCTTTTTTCGAGTTTCTTATGACCCAATTTTTAAAGGATTTCGTGTCTATTTTTGATTCTTTTTCATTCGGAGCTGTAATGGCAGAGGCCACACCGACACGCGCTAAATCAGTATAAAAGATGCTGTCAACGCGATCTTTATATATCCCCGCTTTATCATTTTCTTCTGCAAAAGACTTATCACCGAGCAAACTGACATGCGCTTTCATTTGGGCAGCAGCAAACAAAAGTGACATATAATCATTTTGACGATCGGCATTTACAACCGAAGCCGGCTTTGTGTCATCTGTATCATTTAAGACCTCAACATTTGCCAAAAGCTTTTGATGTTCTTCCTGCGCTTTAAATTCTTCAAAGCTATACTGAGCGGCAAGTCTTTCAATTTCTTGATAATTACTTGCCAACACTTCAGGAGCAACCGCATCTTTTTTAGGTTGCTTATCTTCTTTTGAGGCCATTAAATCAGAGCCGTATTTAACATAAGCCGCCCACAAACCCGGACAATTGGCTTTCAAAAAAGAACTCGCCTTTTCAAAATCCGTACTGTCCGGTGACATTTGCATCACAATACGCATCGCTTCTTCAACTGTCATTTCGTTTTTAACTTCTGCCATTTTTTAAATCTCCAAAAAACTTTTTAATGAAATATGTGGGTAATATACACCGATTCTCGAGTCAAATCAAGAACTTTTTTTGACAAAATAAATTTTTTTGTGAAAAATCAGTATAAAACAATAATCGAAGAACAGGGAATTTTCCCTTGCTTTGCGTGGCATTATACATTATAAGTCGCAATATGTAAAGCCCTTTTTATAGGATAAAAAAATGCGTGTTGACTTATTTGATTTTGATTTAGACAAAGATTTAATTGCCAAAGAACCGGCCAGACCCCGTGACCATTCAAGACTCTTGGATTTATCCGACGGCAAACAAATAATTGATCGTCATTTTTACGACTTACCTCAAGTCTTACAAAAAGGTGATCTTTTAGTCTTTAATGACACAAAAGTCATTCCGGCGCGTTTATATGGCGCCCATAACAATGCTTTAGTTGAAGTCACGCTTTATCACCCCGAAACCGGGCTCACATGGTGGAGTTTTATCAAAAATTCCAAGCGCTTAAGCGAAAATGATGAAATCACATTTTACACTTCTGAAATTTCGGTCGAATCCTCATCATTTAAGGCGCGCGTTCTTAAAAAAGATGAAACGGATGGTGTATTGCTTGAATTTTTATGTGCCGTTGATTCGCTTTCTGAATATCTTCAAAAATATGGAGCAATGCCGCTTCCGCCCTATATTAAGCGCGATAAACCTCTGAAAGGTCTTTGGAATCCTTATAACGATAAAGAAGATTATCAAACGGTCTATGCCAAACACGAAGGTGCCGTCGCCGCTCCGACTGCCGGCCTGCATTTTACGCAAAATGTTATAGACGCGCTTGATCAAAAAGGAATTGAGAGGGTCTTTTTAACCTTGCATGTCGGTGCCGGAACGTTTTTACCCGTCAAAACAGAAAACACCGAAGACCATAAAATGCATGCGGAATATGGTGTGATTACCCCTGATGCAGCTTCTGCCATCAATCAAGCCAAAGCTGAAGGACGCCGCATTATTGCCGTTGGCACAACATCTGTTCGCTTGCTCGAATCAGCAGCAGATGACAAAGGAATCGTCCATCCTTTTCAAGGTGAAACAAATATTTTTATTACACCGGGCTATAAATTTAAGGTCATCGATATGATCATCACCAATTTTCACCTGCCGAAATCCACTCTTTTCATGCTCATTTGTGCTATTGCAGGAACTGATTTAATGAAACAGGCTTATGCACACGCCATAGAAAAAAAATATCGTTTTTATTCTTACGGTGACAGCTCTATTTTAAAGTGCGTCAACAAAATTTAAACTTTTTTGCATTATCATTCGATCTTGAAAAAGAAAAATGAAGGTCGTAGGTTTTAATTGTTTCGTTTTTTATTTAAATCGCTGAATTTAATTCAAACGTCATATCTTCCGGCGCTGTGTTTTTTGCTATCCATGGCAATGGGGGCTTTATTTTTCCATACTCCGCCTTCCAAACTCGAAATATACAATCTTTTTTTTTACGGAACCTTTTTTTTCGGTCTTTGCTTTTCTCTTTTAATCAAAAATAACAAAAGTGCTCTTTTCCTTTTGCTTATCGTCATGCTTTACATTTCAGCAAACAAAACATACTCGCTTTCAGCTTTAGTCAATATTAAATTATGGCTGCTTATTATCATCCCGTTAAATCTCTTGCTCATATTTCAGATGCCGGACAAAAATTTTTCTGTTTTCGGACCTCTCGTATTCTTTTTATTTGAGGGAACCCTTATTGAAAATCTTTATCTTTTGAATATTTTAGATTTACCTTTTATCTTTTCGCTTTTATCCGGTTTCTTTTGGGCCGGCGTATTTTGTTATATGCTCATCAAAATTTCTTATGCACCGACACTGACGGACAATTCTTTATTTTTCTCATCCATTCTTGTTTTCTTTGCACTTGCAAATTACAGCGAGCATTCATCACGAATTTTTTGTCTTGCAGGCGCTGCTTTCATGGTTGGATTATCGTCTGTCTTAGAGGCTGTATATTCATACTATAAAGATACCGTAACCGGTGTTTACTCCGTTCATTCATTTAAAAAGCATGATAAAAATTCTAATAATCAATACGCCCAAAAGTCAAACAATGCGTACGGGAAAAAAGGATTTCCGCCAAAATATACGCTGACCTTTTTTTATATTGACAACTACAACAAAATCTTAAAAGTTTTTGGTCAAAAACAAACCGATATTTTAACAATGATGGTCTTAAAACGCATTGAAAAGCTTGAATTGAACGCTTTAACATATAGACTAAAACCAAGTGAGTTTTGTTTTGTCTTTTCAGATTTAGATGTTAAAGAAGCTTATGAAAAAATGGAAGAAGTTCGTCGCTTAATTGCCGGAACGGAATTTGTCTTACCTTCTCAAAAAATCGTCAAAATCACCATTACACCGGCCGTTTCCGAAAAACGCCGCAGTGATAAAAATGCCGAAGAAGTCTTAAACCGTATGTATGAGATGTTTTATCCGCGCTATCGCTTTACACAAAACATGACATTTTGCGAAGAAATTGAAAAAACAAAAAAATACCGCCGGGTTTAAAGCGTCTGTTTTTCTTTTTTAAATGCCCAAAGCATAATCAAAATACCGACAATAAGCACAGGAAGCGATAAACACTGTCCCATTGTTATTTTCAAAAATAGAAATCCGAGTTGCTGATCGGGTTGTCTGAAACATTCAACAAACATTCTGCTTAAAGCATATAAAACCAAAAAAAGCCCTGAAACAACGCCTTGTTTTTGGCGAACAACCTCATAACGCCATAAAAAATTTAAAACCGCAAACATCATCACGCCTTCCAAAAGTGCCTCATAAATCTGCGAAGGATGACGCGGCACAAAACCACCGTTTGGAAAACGAACCGCCCACGCGACATCTGTTGTTCTGCCCCACAATTCGTCATTTACAAAATTAGCAAGTCTTCCTAAAAACAGACCGATTGGTGTATAGAGCGCCGCTAAATCAGATAACTTAAAAAACGAACATTTGATTTGCTTTGAACTGATAAATAACCCGACAATCGCCCCGACTAAACCGCCGTGAAAAGACATCCCGCCATGCCAAAGCGCAAAAATTTCCAAAGGATGGCTTAAAAAAAGCGAAAAGTTATAAAACAACACATAAAAAATACGTCCGCCCAAAATAATGCCGATTGTGACATTAAATATTGTGTCATCTAAAGCTTTTTTTTCAATTCCGAGTTTATATTTTTTAATATCTCGCCCCATCAAATACCATGCGGCTAAAATCCCAAATAAATATGCCAGTGAATACCAACGCACCTCAAAACCAAACAAATGAACCGCAACGGGCGAAATATCAGGATAAGCCAAACCGACCATATCAAAGCCTTTTTTTCAAAAATTTACAAAATCTTTAAGAGTATATTAAAATTTCTTTTTTTTTCCACATGAAAAATAAATCTGTGAGCATCAATTTTCTTAACTCATTGTTTTTTATAAAAATTATTTTTTTCGTTTTTTTTATTTTATTTTTTTGTTGCAAAATTATCAAGAGCCTCTTGCATGGAGCGACTCGCCTATATATGCTGACTTTCAGATAAACACAAAAGGATTTTTCATGTTTTCAAGTGCCACACATCTTGCTTCAAACCCGATCGATTTTGTTGAATCGGTTTTCGGCGCGAAAGCTTTTGAATTTGAGCGGAGGAGCTTAAATGAGATTGTGGTTGAAATTCAAGGCAAATGGACAAACATGCTTTTGTTTTTTTCCTGGGAAGAAAATCTCAAATGTTTTCAGCTGTCCTGTTTTATGGATATGCCTCAAATGTCTTGCTCGCCGGAACGTATGTTTGAACTTTTAGCGTTGATTAACGAAGAACTTTGGCTCGGACATTTTTCTTACTGGGCGGAACGCAAAACCCCCGTATTCAAGCATACCGTTATTATGGACAACACGGATTTCAATTTTGAAAACAAGCTTTCCGAAATGATTCAAATCGCTTTAACGGAGTGTGAAAAATTTTACCCGATTTTTCAAGCCGTATTAACACAAAACATTTTACCGCGCCAAGCGCTTCAATCTTTAAGCGGCTATATATTGCAATAGTTAATTGTTTTTAAATTGCGCATTATAAAGGGCTTTGTATGCGCCGTTTTCTTTTTGGAGCAATTCTTCGTGTGTTCCTTTTTCCACAATTTGCCCGTCGTTAATCACCAAAATCATCTCGGCATTTTTAATGGTTGAAAGTCTGTGTGCAATCACAAAAACCGTTCGATTCTTCATCAAATTTTCGATTGCTTTTTGAACCACGGCCTCCGACTTATTGTCAAGGGCCGATGTGGCTTCATCCAAAATCACGATCGGTGCATCTTTAATCAAGGCTCTTGCGATTGCAATACGCTGTTTTTGACCGCCCGAAAGAAGTGTTCCGCGCTCACCGATTTGCGTATCCAATCCATCTTTGAGACCTGCCACAAAATCATCCAAATAAACGAGCTTTAAAACTCTTTCAATGTCTTGATTTGTTGCATCCGGACGCCCTGATAAAATATTATCTCTGATTGTTCCCGAAAACAAAAAATTATCCTGAAAAACAACAGCGATATTGTCTCTTAAAGATTTCAAGGTATAATCTCTGATGTCCACCCCATCAATTAAAATAGCGCCTTGCGTGACATCATAAAAACGCGGCAACAAATTGACGAGTGTTGTTTTTCCGCCGCCAGAATTGCCGACAATAGCCACATTCGAGCATGCTTTGACGCAAATATTGATATTTTTCAAAACAGGGACATTCTCGCGGTATTCAAAAGAAACATTCTTAAATTCGATATATTTTTTTATTTTTTCTAGAACAATGGCATTTTCTTTATCTTTAATTTTGGGTTCAATATTTAAAATTTCGACCAAACGTTCAATGGCTAAAAACGAAATTTGAACATTATTAAAACTTTTGCCGATACTTTTAACGGGCGTATAAAGTAAAATGAGCGCCGTGATAAACGAAACGAAATTTCCGGGCGTAATGGCCCCTTGAACAATAAGCGAGCTACCATACCAAATCACGGCGCCGATTCCGGCCGAAACAACCACATGCATCAGTGGCGTCATCCATGCCGTTTTTTGCACCATTTTAATACCGAGCTTAAAAAGAACAATCAAAGCATCATCAAACTTTCGATACATGTACCCTTGTAAATTATAGCCGGCAATAGTTTTATTCCCGCTGTATGTTTCATTATAATTGCTATAAATTTTCGTTGCTTCCAATACGCTTTTTTGAATGGTCTTTTTAATCCGACGTTTGACCGTTGAAAGCGGCAAAAGAGCCAAAAACATCACGGTAATGGCAATAATGGCAAGTTGCCACGAGTTATAAATCAGCACACAAACGAGCGAGAATGATGAAAAAAACTTTTCGATAAAAATTCTTAAATTATCCAAGAGCCCCGTACATGCCGTATCACAATCGGCCGAAAATCGTTGCAAAATGACGCCCGATTCATGCCCATCGAAGAATGATGTTTCCATTTTCATCAATTTTTTAAAAAGATGTCGTTTCAAATCCTGATTGATTTTTAAGGCCACCCACGTATTCAAATATGTTGCCAAATAGTTCAACATTCCTTGCATCGAGGTAAAAGCAATAATCAAAAACGGAATATAAAACGGTGCACGTTCCGATTTTTCAATCATCACAACATCCATATACGGCTTTAAGGCAAGCGCAATCACCGAGTCAAGCGCTCCGATCGGAATCGAAACCAAAACAGCCAATATAGCTCTGAAAAGATAGGGCTTAATAAACGGCCACATCATCTGATAATGTTCATGAAATTTCATTTTAAGCTCTATCGGCTCATGTTTCGACATCGATAACTTTCCTTAAATACGTACTAAAAACTGAACAGCATAATAAACAATAACGGCCTGAATGGCAAGCACAAAGAAAAACGCCAGCCGAAAGCTTGTTTTTTTCGTTTTATGATGAAACATTTTTTGTGCCAAAAAAGCCCCCGGCGTGCCGCCTAAAAGTTCCAAAAGATGCAACTGCAATTCCGGCACGCGCCATGCATGTTTTTGTGCGGCTCTTTTATCAACGCCGTATGCCATAACGGTCATTAAATTGATAAACACAATATGAAAGGGCAAAAAAATGACATAACTAGGTGTTGAAAAGGGGCGATAACGCACCCCGAAATACTCACATAAAAAGGCGCTTGCCATCATCAGTGCAAAATAAATCAAAAAAAATGCATTTTTCTGAAGCGGTTTAATCAGCAACAGCAAAGCAATTAAAATCACAAAAAACGTCACAAGCATATTTATTTCTCTTTTATTTTCAAACGGAACTTATCTTAAATATAAATCACATCAACATCAAATAAAAACATATTTCCATTTTTTACAAATTTATTTTTTACTCAAATCTGCCAAAAATTCAGGCAAAGTCTCACCGGCTTTACCCAAAATCTGCTTGTCAAAAAAGAAATTATTTTCTGTGTTATCTAAATTAAACAAATAAGTTTTGGCCCCATAATACTTGGCTGTTTGCACAAATCCGGCTGCCGGATACACCACGCCCGATGTTCCGACTGCTATAAACACATCACATTGCTGAAGCATTTTTTCGACCTTGTCCATATACATCGGCATCTCGCCGAAAAAAACGATATTTGGTTTTAACACATTTATTTGCCCGCATTTTTTGCAAGGCATATTAAAATGAAAATCACCTTTTCTCTTTTCTATATGTCCGCAATTTAAGCAAACACACTCATCGATGCGTCCGTGAATGTGATAAATATTTTCGCTTTTGGCTTTTTCGTGGAGCAAATCCACATTTTGAGTCACAACATCAATTTGTAAATCTTTTCTTTCCTGTTGAAATTTTGTAATTGCTAAATGCGCTTCATTTGGCTCTGCTTTTTGAACTTTTAAAAACAGATTATTATAAAACGTATGCACAAGCTCCGGATTTTTTTCAAAGCCCTCGATTGAGGCCACATCTTCCACTTTATAATTATCCCACAGACCGTCTGAGCCTCTGAAAGTTGCAAGCCCTGATTCGGCAGAAATCCCTGCCCCCGTTAAAATCACAATATTTTTCATTTCTGCTCCGAAATTTTTGAAAACACATTCACATCTCTGAATTTTTTTAAAACAGATGAATAAGAACCATGTCTTTGTACCCCCTCAAAACAATATCCTGCTCTTTCTGCAACATGTTTTGATTTTATATTTTCGGTCACATTTCGAATAACCAATCTTTCAAGGCCGAGCGAAAAAAACTCATCTTCAACGAGTTTTAAGGCTTCTTGCATCAAGCCTTGACCACAAGCATGTTTGACCAGCCAAAAACCGATTTCACAACGCTTGTTTTTTTCTTCCCCCTTCATCATCACGCCAAGTCCGCCCAAATACTCATCTGTTTTTTTATCATAAATCGCATATTCAAAACGTTTCCCCTCACGCCAATCTTTATCTGCTTCAAGCGCAAAAATAAACTCATCCTCAGCCTTTTTTGTGTTTTCGGGCAAAGCCCATTCCAGCCACGGCAAAACATGGGATCTATTTTGATCAACGGCCTCAAACATTTTATATGCATATTCAAACGTCACATCCGGTTTTTGAAGATAAATGCGTTCTGCCACTAATTTTTCTTTTGGTGTTAAAATCATTTTTTTATCCTTTCATTTGGCATTTTGATGTGTCACAACATGCTCAACATAAGGTTTTAAATTTTTAAGTTTTTCAGCAAAAAACATCGGATAAGCTTCATACTTGCGAAGCTCTTTTATGGGAAGCCAAACCATATATTCTTTGAGGCCCTGCGTTGTGCTGTTGCTCTTTAGCTCTTGCGTTCCTCTGGGTTTCATTAAAAAATAAAACGTAATTTCGTGACAATCAAGACCCTTGAGCATACCATCATCTCGATGAAAAAAATTCTCTTGAACAAAAGCGAGCCTTTCAATTTCATAAGCAATTCCCGTTTCCTCAATTACCTCACGCAAACAAGCATGCTCTGCCGTTTCATTAAAATGGATGCCACCACCGATGGAATAATAGTAACTTTCACTATCATTTGTTGCAAAAAGAACACAACCGTCTTCAATAATAATTGCCGCCGCACGCAAACGAAAACGTCTGTTATCAGAAGTTTGAAAACAAACATCATCATTTGCCATTTTAATTTCGTTTATATTTTCCATTTTTTACTTTCTAAAACACCGTTAGAATCACAGCCACCCCCAGCGCGATCCGATAAATCACAAACGGCAGATACGACCACCTTTGAAGCCATTTCATCATCAAATAAATCACACCATACGATATAATAAATGAAAAAAGAACGGCATAAAAACAATCAGACAAAGCCGCCAGATTTGAAGTTTTGAATAATCTGTAACCTTCGAGTGCCCCTGCTGCGGCAATCACCGGAACAGATAAAAGCATCGAAAATTTTGCTGCATCCACACGATTGATTTTCAAAAAACGTGCCATTGTAATCGTGATTCCGGATCTGCTGGTCCCCGGAACAAGTGCCAAACACTGTGCAAGCCCGATCAATAGAGAATCTTTTAAGGTCATTGATCCTAAATCTTTTTGCGCGGATGAAAATCTGTCGGCCACATACAACACAATACCATAAAATAAAATTGTAAATCCGATAATTTTCGGTGTCCTTAAAAATTCCATTCCATAGTTTCGAAGTAAAAATCCGACAACAAGCGCCGGAATACTGGCAATAATAAGCATCCAAAAAAGTTTATTGCCGCTTTGATGAAAATCAGGTCGTAATTTACTTTGCCACATTTCTTGAAACATCTTGCAAATCATAGGTGCAAAATAAATTAAAACCGCTAGAAGAGAGCCGATATGCAATGCAATATCAATTTCAATTCCCTGATCTTTCAGATGATTAAGCGATGAAAACAAAATCAAATGCCCCGATGAACTGACCGGCAAAAATTCCGTTACCCCTTGAATCAATGCCAATTCTAAAATATGAATTAAAGGCATTTTAATTTGTCTCCTTTAAAAATAAATCAAATTGTCTGGTATCAATTTTTTCAGCAACATGCGTTTTGACAATGCCGTCTGAAAAACGAATATTGAGTTCTCCTTTTTTCTTGGCCTCAGAGGCGTCATAAACCGTTTTAAAGTGCCTGTCTGTTACCCATGCAAAGCCTCTTTTTAAGACTTTTTCAACCGAAACAGCATCCAAACGTGCACTTAAGTGTTCCAAATTTATCTTTTTATTTTGGGTTAAATTTTCGATATAATATTTTTTCAAAGGAGAACTTAAAAGCGCATTTTGTTTTAAGGTCATATAGTGGCGAAGCGCTACATTTAATCTCTCTGATTTATCATCTAAACGCTGGCTGTATTCAAACAAAATTTCGCTTAATTTCGGAATGCCGCGTCTCAAGCCTTCAAGCCTGTCCGAGCATTCGTTTATCAAGCGATTGATTGCCTGATGATAACGTAAATTCAAACTTAAAACTGCCGTTTCAAGTTCTGATTTTACCGGAACGGCAAATTCAGCCGCCCCTGTCGGTGTCGGTGCTCTGAGGTCTGCCACATAATCAATCAGCATTGTGTCTGTTTCATGCCCGACAGCCGAAATCACCGGAATCTGAGAATCATAAACGGCTCTAATTACTTCTTCTTCATTAAACGGCCACAAATCTTCCAGACTGCCACCGCCCCTGGCCACAATTAAAACATCCGGTTTCGGGATACTGCCGTTTTCAGGCAAAGCATTAAATCCTTTAATGGCCTCCGCAATTTTTAAAGCTGCCCCCTCACCTTGAACAGGTGTCGGCCAAACAATAATCTTTCGAGGGAACCTGTCTCTGACCCGATGAATAATATCTCTGATAACTGCCCCGCTGGCCGAGGTCACAACCCCGATCACATCCGGCAAAAACGGCACATTTTTTTTATGTGCTTCATCAAACAGCCCTTCCTTTAAGAACTTTTGTTTTCGTTCTTCCAAAAGTTTCAAAAGTGCGCCTGTTCCCGCGATTTCCAAACTTTCAATCACCAGCTGATAGGAAGACCTACCCGAAAAGGTCGTGATTTTACCTGTGGCCACAACTTCCACACCGTCTTCAATTTTAACGGGTAAGCTCAAAGCCACCCCTTTCCAGCACACCGCCGAAAGAAGTGCATCTTTATCTTTTAAGCTTAAATACCAATGACCGGAATCCGCTTTTTTTGCGCCAAAAATCTCACCTTTGACGCGAACAAGCTCAAAATTTGTCTCCACACATTTTTTAATAGCCTGCGAAATTTCGCCGACACTATATTCCGGAATCATCATCATAAGCTTATTATGAAACTTAAAAGTTAAGATTCCATAACTAATTTTTAAATCTCTTGACAAGTTTTATAAAAAATGTTAGTTTAATTTTAAGCGATGGTTAACGCTTGCTGCCTGCCTAATAGAGCGAATCCGGATGGAATAACCTTTCATTTTTTGTTGTCACACAACTCTTAACAAACGGGGTTTTTGACTGGCAGGCATCAAAAAGATACCCCATAAGGAGTATGTGTTATGACTGATACAATTTTTTCCCTCGATTTACCGACAGCTTTGAATTTGGCAAATAAATCTAAATGCTTGACGTTTTATCCATGCCTGTCAAATCAAGCTTTTATTTATGCCTCTACACTTCGAACCGATTATCAAAAAAAGCATGGCGTGACGCATTGTCAACTTGTTTCAAAATCAGCGCCATTATGGCAATATGGTCAAGCAAAGTTTCATTTTTTTGAAGACGGCAGCCTGATTTATCCTCAAGATGTCAGCAAAGAACCGGCCCGATTTGCTTTAGAAAACATCAAAGAAGCACTACGCTTGAACGGGTATGAAGTAAAAAAAATATATGCCCCTCAAAACGATTTTGATACGATGATGTTTGACACATATATGCGCCAAATCGACCAAACCGTGCAAATAGGATACATTTATGAAAACGATTTTGAAATTATTCCGCTTTCAGACAAAAAATCCTTTGTTTCAAAATGTTTTTCAAATGGTTGCAAGCTGATTATTTCCGAAAACAAAAATGACCTTTGCAGCTCACAAAAAATGGATATAGCAATCCTCTCCGACGGCAGATTGATTATCAGAGAAGAATACGAACAACGCTTAGCTGCGTTCAATGCGCGTCAAATCAGTGATTTTACGCTTTTCAATCCGCAATATGTTTACTTGCATGCTCTCTACGTTCCGGCTTCTTATATTGCAGCGCTCTATAAAAAAGCAGATGAAATCGGTGCTGTTCAAAATTTTATCAACGCAACTGATTTATCAAAACCCAAAGAACAAAACACACAAAACGAAGCTCTTGAATTTGCCAATCAAATGTTTCAGGGCAGAATCTGCCTGACGGATTTATATCTTTTTGATGAAAAAAGTTATTACGTCTTAATGCCTGAAAAAGACGGTTATGCTCTTTTTTCCGACGGCACACTTGTGTTAAGCAAAAACAGCATGAACAATATTCTTATTCAAGATTTACAGCGTTACTTTCCTGAAATTGATTTTCAAATTAAAACCGTTCCGTCTATTGATTATATCAAAGCCATTTATGATGTTTTACCCTCTTATCAAAAGAGTGCAAAAGAGATATATCTTGAGATGATGAAACAAAAAGCACGCCGGCTTAAATCAATGATTGACATTACCCATACCGAAGCTCTTGAAATCGTCTCCCAAATGAGCGGATTTTCAAACTGGAAAGCTATGCAACAAATTGAAAATTTGGATGCCAAGTCAGCCATTGTCAATGAGCGAAAAAACGTTCTTTTCGGCACATCGAGGGGTAGAACCTTAAATGACATTGTTGAGCTCGAATATCAAAAATATTTGAAAAACCATCAAAGATAATAAAAAAAAATTGCCTACTAAACAAATAAAAAGTTCTAAGAAAATCTTAGAACTTTTTATTTTTTAATTTTCCTTGCGGATTAAAACATGTTTGAACCATTTTTCTTGGAAAGCAGTTTGTTTTTCGATTTCTTCATCTGATAAATCTACACTGTCAGGAACAACAATCAGTTTGTCGTCATCATCATTGAGACGATGTATCACGCCTATACATTTTCCCTTATATTCATGGACAGGTTCATTAACCGACAAAATATAAGCGTCCAATTCTTCGCCGTCGCCTGATTTAGTCAGTGGCACATAACCATAATTGAGAGGGTACTCAAATCCGTATTTTAGATGATGACTTCCTTTTGGTCTGTCCACTTTTACAAAAACGATTTGTCCGATGTAATTTGATGTCGGCGCATTATGAAACACAACCGGATATTGATCACTCTTTCCCCATGGTTCGTATTTTTTATAAAGTTCAAAAAATATATTTTCATCAATAAAAAGTGCATGAGGATCATTTTTTGTGCGATTTAAAACTCTTTTTTCAGCCTCATTGATTTCACATTCGCAAACGTGAAAAATCACATTATTTGTTAAAGATTTAGCAAAAGTATAATACTCTTCTCTTTTTTTGTGGGTCCAAAAACCATAATCTAAAATTACATCTTTTCCTTTTTCGATATATTCTGCCGTCTTATCCTTAATAAAGTCATCAACAATTTGATATTTTGCCTCAAAATTGTCCGGATTATTGCCGTAGCGTTCAACCATCAACTCATCATGTGTCAAGCGCACAGCTGATAATTTTTTAGCTATTTCTTTGGCAACCGTTGTTTTTCCAAAACCGATAAACCCTGTCATCAAATAAATAGTGGGCATTTTTATTCTTTTTTCAAGTATTTTGGCGGAATATAACCGTTTTTTAAAACAATTAAATAATGACGAATAACACCGTAAAGCAAACCCTTCGAGGTATTAACTTTTCCCCAATCAAGAGCTGAACAATCTATTTCGCGCACCGTTATTTTCTCAAATTTTTCATTATATCCGTCAGCGTCCGAACATTTTTTAAGATAAATAACCTCAACCAAATTGTCTTTGATTAAATCATCAAGTTCAAATGAAAAAAGCGTTGATCCATCAACAATTTTTTTTAAAACAACATCATTTCCTTGCCATTTAATCGGCTCGGTCAAACATGAAACAGCCCGGCTTCGACCTACAAAAGTTTTTTCAAGCCAGCTCATAATTTCTTTTGGATTTTCTGTGCCTGCACGCTTGGCATATACCTTTAGGCGCGCCGGAATTTTTGAAACAGAAAGCAAGCCATCTTTTAAGGCCGTATTTTCTTTCGGGGCATAATGATAAAGTTTCATTTTTTCAAATCCTTATCAATAAATGCAAAAACTTTCGGATAATCCTTAAAACCCTTGCAAGTTAAAACACTAACCTGAACGTTTTTCAAAAATTCTTTGATTTCTTTGTTTATTTTTTTATTTTCCAAATCCCATTCCAAAATTTTAGATAAGGTTATTTTTCTATAATGATATGCCTGAACGGGAAGTTCGGGCGCAATATCTTTTCCGATTAACTTTTTAGCCTTAAAAAACCGCAACGTAAAACGCACCATCGCTTTTATTCGCCAAATTCGCATATCAACAATCAAATCCGGATTGACTTTTTCATAAAGTGTTTTTTGACAACCTTCCATCACCCAGTTTTGATTTTTTTCTAAAAAATCATTTAAGATTAAAAATTGTTCTTTTTCATCTCGATATTTGCCGTCTTTCATACGACAAACTTCATCAAGATTTAATCTTTTAAATCCGTATTTTTGGCTGATATTATACGACAGCGAAGACTTACCTGCACCGAGCGGCCCGATAATTAAAATTTTCATATTTCCTCTAATATTTCAGGATAAATTTTGTAACCGGCATTGATTTCAATAAATTCATAAAATTCTCCTTCCATTTCTTTTTCAATCATCGGTATTTTTTCTTTTTTCATATATTCTTCCTTCAGTTTAGCTTCATAAGCGATGATAATTTCATGCCCCTTCTGTCCGTTAAAGGTAAAAATATTTTCAAAAACACCGAGCTTTTTGCCAATTTTAACATCTGCCCCGATTTCTTCTTTAATTTCACGCTTAAGAGCCTCGGCAAATGTTTCACCAAATTCAATACCACCCCCCGGCAAACGATAAAAATGCTCTTTTTTAATTTCATCATAGCCGTGATAGGCTAGAACTTTGTTTCCCTTTTTAATTACGGCAATAGCAAGCGGCCTTATTTTTCCGTATCGCCTTTTGGTGTGTATCCAGTGCCTTTTTTCTACAAATTTCTCAAATTGTATGTCCGGAATTTCCGTTCCGCCGTATTCGAGCATTGTTTTATGTATTAAATTGTATGAAGCAACATTATTGGCATTACATGTGATTAAAACATTTTCAATTCCCATCTCAAAGGCTTTTTGTAAACAAAGTTTCAACCCTTTATAGCCGTAGCCTTTTTTTCGATATCCGGGACGGATTTCATAAGCGATATGCCCGCCCTGTTTTTCCAAATTCTCGGTCAGTTCATGGCGTAAATCAAACGAGCCGATATATTCATCACCTTCTATCAGCCAAAATGTTGTTTGTGCCACCCGACCGTTTTTCAAATCGGCTTTTTCATCTTTTTTCAAATCCTCAAAATAAGTTTCAAAGTTATTTTGGGACGCCTGTTTTATTTTTTTGACACCTGATATATCAAAATCAGACGGACTATCCAAAAATTCTTTGGCAGCTTTTAAGACACTGTGAAGATATTTTTCACTCGGACGCACTAATTCTAAGGTCATTATTTTTTTTCCTTTATCTCTTTTATTTTGCAAGTTTAGCATATAATGATAAAATTTCTACATTTTTTTATCAAGTATCATTCTTGACAAAAAGACTGAATTGTTATAAAATTTCCTCATCAAATTATGGGCATTAAAACAATGAGTATTGCACAAAACATTTTAAATTCAGCTTCTGAAAACTCAGATATTTCTTCAAAAAGAGAATTGGACGAATATTTTTCTTCCGTTTTGTTTGATGATGATTTATGGCCGTTTGATTTTGAAAAAAACAAGGTTAAAACAGAGTATCTTTTTGCCCATATTTATCCCGATAGATTCGGCTTCTCAGAAGAATTGCGTCTTGATATCAAGTTTTCTTTTGCCAGACACCACTACCTTCTTCGTGAAAAAATTTCAGTAGATGACGGGCTGAAGATTGATTTAACCTCCCTTATCCGAAACGGTACACCTGACCAGATGCAAGAAAAATTTGTGTACCATTTATTAAATAAACATCAAAAATTCATTTCAGAATATTCTCGAAAGAACAATATTCACCCGGATGATTCCGCCATTTCGATACATGCGCATTCCGGAAAGGTTGATGGCGTGAAAACTGTTGGCGGCTACATTTGGGCAACATACGGGTTTGATTTTGCAAATGAAGCGGAATTAAATGCCGCGCGCAAAGCTTTTCAAAAATATGCTCAAGAACACAATATTTCCATTTCAGACAAAGATTTAAAATACTTCAAATATCCTTGCCACTTTGCGGCCTTTGATACCGGTCAAAATGTTGATGGAAACCCGCTCGGCAAAGCCTTTTTGTTACAATATGAGTGGTATGGTGTACGAAAGGCCGATTTATCTGAAAAATCAGAACTGTTCAGATATCAAAAAGCTTATCACGAAAATTCAAAAGAGGCCGCGAACGCCGAACTTTCAAAAAGTTTTTTGGCGCTGTTAAATAAATATCGGCATCAAAACACGCAAAAACGAAGCCTCACCGATCAGCTTATCTACTTAAAAAATAAACTGTTTCACAGATAAAAAAATCTTCAGTCTTATTCTATTCTTCGCCGTCTGTTTCTTCACCGTTTAAGTTATCCAAAAATTGGTTTTCAATTTTCATATATTGATTGAGAAGCCATTGTGAACGCGAAATAAGCAAAATAGAGGCAATAAGCAAAAGCAAAATCACTTTCGGATTTTCGGTCAAAAATTGGTGAACGGCAATCACAATGAAAAACGCCACCACCATTAATCTGAAACTGATAAGCGTCAAAAGCGGCAAACGATTGGATGGATCGGCTTCCCATAATTGTTTATAAATTTGCGCAATTTTTTCGTGCGCCCCGACAAACAAATCTTTCATTGTTTCCTTATTATCCTTTAGAACATTTTTAATCGGTTCGGTTAAATTTGCCGTTAATTGCTTTGATTTTTCAAGTTTCAAATCAGAAAAATGCGGATGCGGAATTTTTTTAAGTATCGTTTTCATCGAAGGCGTAAAACTCCACCCGATTAAACCTTTTAAAAAGGGCGACATCAAAAGAAGCGCAATCAGCGTAACGCTTATTCGTGCCGGCAAATTCGGAAGCCACTCTAAAACAAAGGGGCGAATAATTCGATTTACAAAAACCAAAATGGCCGATAAAATAAACGAAAACAAAAATACCCGAATAGCCGAATTTTTTAAGAGCTCACGCCACAAAATCTCATCACCTGAAAAAGCTTTTTGAGCTTTTGTCGTTTGGTTGATATAAGTCAGCCATTTTTCAGGCATAATACGCGTCATTAACTTATATGCATGAGGCGATGATTTAATCATAATCGGCGTTAAAAATGTTGTAATCACAGACACAGCCACAATAATCGGATATACAAAATCATCAATCACCCCAAGGCTCATCCCGAGCGAGGCAATAATAAACGCAAATTCACCGACCTGCGCAAGTGAAAAAGAACTGGAAACGGCGGTTTTCAAATTTTGCCCCGAAACCACAAATCCGAAACCCGAAAACAAAACCTGCCCGAAAATCACAACAAACGTAATGACCAAAATCGGATAAGCATACGTGATAAACATTTGCGGATTAACCGTCATTCCGACGGTGACAAAAAACACCGCACCGAAAAAATCTTTGAGCGGTTTTGTTACGCGCTCCACATCATGAATAACGCCCGTTTCCGACAAAATCGAGCCCATCACAAACGCCCCGAGCGCCGATGAAAATCCGAAATAAACAGCGAGATAAACCATCGATAAGCTAAGTGCAATGGCAATCAGCAATATCATTTCATCATTTAAAAACCCTCTGATACGTTGCAAAATTGTCGGAATGACATAAATACCGCACACAAAACATAAAATTAAAAATGCCGATAATTTCAAAATATGTCCGCCGAGTTCCCCGCCGTTAATACCCTCGCCAAGTGCAACGGTCGGAAGCAACACCAGCATCAAAACACCCATAATATCTTCAATCACCAAAACTCCGAAAACCAAATCGGTTGAGCGCTGCTTTTTGATATTCAAATCATCAAAAGCTTTAATAATAATGGTGGTTGATGACATTGAAATCATTGAACCTAAAAAGAGGCTGTCTGTCGTACTCCAACCTAAAAACATACCGGTATAGTTTCCTAAAAAGAGCATAAAAAAGATAATCATCATCGCCGTAATCATGGCTGATTTTCCGACCATCATCATTTTTTTGAAACTAAATTCCAAGCCTAAGCTGAACAGTAAAAAAATCACCCCGATATCTGCCCAGAGCGTTAAATTTTCATGATCTGTCACGGTCGGCACAAAATTAAAAAACGGGCCGGCCAAAATTCCCGCCAGCAAATAACCCAACACCATCGGTTGCTTTAATTTTTTAAAAATAAGTGTTGTGATGGCGGCATAAAGCGTAATCAACATTAAATCAACAATTAAGGGGTGTAAAGCGTGCATTTTTTTCTCCGTTTTTTTTACAGCGTTCAAACATCATACCCAAAAATTATTAATAAATATAAAAAAACAGGCTGCTTAAGAGCCTGTTTTTTTTAAAAATTTGACGTCAGAGCACCTCAACTTCTCTTTCCTCAAGCCTGTTAGCGCGATACCAAAACTTACGCCTAACGGCACAAGCCAACACATCTCCTCCATAAGGTGACCAATAAAGTGTCACCCAATCTCCAATTTTCGGAGGAGCCGGCTTTTTGCCTTTTTTCTTGATCTTGTGAAGATAAATCCACGTTCCTCTTTCAAACCAAATTTTGTAATTACTTTCTTGTTCTTCAACTTGAGTAATTTTTAATTTCTCAACTCTGACAGGTTTTCCATCCCAAAAATAGCATTTTTCTTTTTTAGATAGATCTGTGTCCGGTTGCTGTGCCGATTTTTTGCGGAGTTTTTCAAGCGGATCATCTAAGATTCTGATTGCAAAAACCGAGACGATAAAATTCCAAAGAGCAGCACATACACCGCCTGAAATAATCACAGGTAAGTCTGATAAAAACGGTACCATAATCACACCAATCACACATTGAATAATCGAAAACAGCGAGCTAATGATGATAAACGTCAGCCAAGATTGTTCGGTTTCAATATTAACACCCAATCCCAAGAAAAATGCCGGTACCGACAAAACAGCATATCCAAGCAAAATTCTCGTTGTCAGAGAACAAAACGGAACATAAAGTTCAACGGCAAAAACTGCCATGGCGCACAACACAAATGCGATTGACGCCCAGTGATTTTTTAAAAATTTAAGCATAATTGTATGTTATTTAAATGGTTAATAATAAATTACTAATAAAAGGATAGGCCTTAAATTAACTGTGATTTGCATTAATGTCAAGTGAAATATAAAATAAGCATTTCAGGTGCAATTCGCGCACCGTTTTTTTTGATAAAAATTTTAATTACTCTCGGACAGCTGAATTACGGGCTTCCAAAGTAATATATTCAGGTGGGATATATCCTTTTTTTAAAACTAAAAAATAATGTTTAACGGCTGCCCAAGGCGAAAAAGATATGTATTTTTCTGTGCCGCATAAATCCCAATCAATTTTTGTGTTTTCAAGCTCACTGATATCATTGACTTTATATATATTTTCAAAATCAGGATTTGTTAAAATCGTTTGTCTTAAATCTTTACAATAAATACTTTCCACAATTTCATCTTCAAGAAGCCTTCTTAAATCAAATGAAATCACATCTGCATGAGAAACAAGCCAATTTAAATAAGGGTGCTTATATTCTTTTAACGGAGCCATCTCGGTAACGACACAAACAGATCGAAGGCGTCCCGGAAAAGAATTTTTGAGATAATTTAAAATGTCATCTAAATTTTCAGATTTTGCACTTTTTCGGTGCGTTAATAAACTTTTTATAAAATGCTCGCTTTGAGGGTCAAACATCGACAAAGATTTATACCCTTCTGTTTTAATTTTTTCATAAAGATACGTGTATAAATAAACTTTCATGCAAACAACCTTAAAACTTTTATCTTAATTTTTTATACATATAAAGAGCCGCCTCATCATCATTTTTTAAATCGGCATAAGGTTCAAGGGGTTTTCCTTTCCACCAAAGGCCTGATCCGTCAAAAATAAATCCGCGCTTCACATACATTCTTTGTGCCTGTCCGTAATCACGATGCAAACCAACCCCTATAATCACGGTATCAGCATATTTTTTTGCAATATTTTCAGCAACTTCCATTAAGATGTTGCCAATTCCTTTTTTTCGATATTTAACAAACACTCCTAAATCAATCAGTTCGGGATATCCTTTATTTTGAAAAATACTGCATTTTGTATTAAAATAAACATTAAAATATCCGGCCACATTTTTCTGATATTCTGCCACAAGTGCCACACATTTTTTCTCTGCCACATCTTTGAGACGCTGCTCATATTTTTCTTTTTTTTGATGTGTCCAACCTTGCAAATGTTCTTCGCGTGTGATGATTTCAGGATCTTGATTTTCCATATCCCTGATTAAAATATCATTTTGATCATAATAAATCATTGAATCTACCTTTCAAACATCTTTATTTTATTAAAACCAAACATTTAAATCAATAAAAATCCTCTTGATATTTTTATCATCTCCTGTTAAAGCTTTTTTAAAAAAAAGGATTAATATGTCATATAAGCTGATTATCATTGATTGCGACGGTGTTTTATATCACCCTTCTGAGCTTGATATTAACGCCATGGTTTATGCGTTTAATGATGTGTGTGATGATTTAGGTTTGAGTAAAGAAAAATTTACGCATACCGGTCACTGCACATCAGATAAACCGGTTCAAGGCTTTTGTAATTATATTGCCTTTATTGCAAAAAAATCTGGCATAACACTTGATGAATTTATCAAAAAAATGGTTGATCACATTAATTATTCAAAAATTCAGCCTGACCAAAACGATATTTTAAAAAAACTTAATCAGCTTGAAAAAAAATACAAAATTTGTATTTGCACAAATAACCACCTGATACATTTAGATAAGGTTTTAAAAGCAAAATTTAATATCTCTTCCAAAGATTTATCGTTTGAAGTCTTTGATATGTGTTATGCTTATAAAAATGGCATATTTTATAACAAGGAATCCCCTCAATTTATTTCAAAACTTGAAGAGCATTTTCACATCAAAGCAAATGAATTTTTGTGGATTGACGATAATCCTGAAATTACCCAAAAATTAGAAACATACGGCTGTCAAACTATCCTTGTCACAGAAGAAAATCCTCTAAGCCGTATATTAGAAAAACTCATCAAATAATTTTGTTTGTCAATTTAAAAAATAGCGTATATATCTTTCCATGACTTGCGCTGTTTGAAAATTTTCATTATGTTTTACATAATCAAAAACAGTGTGACCTTGGTGGTCTTTGATATGAATATCGGCTCCCGTTTCCAGTAAAGCTTTAATCACTTCAGGATTTTTATTGTTTTCAGCAGCAATCATCAAAGCTGTCCGACCATATTTATCTTGTGCATTCACATCTGCCCCACACTCATACCAAAGATAAATATCCTCGGAAATAACATTATAGGCAGAAGCTTTCATCAAAACCGTCCAACCGTAATGATCTTTTGCGTGAATATCAGCTCCCGCTTTAATGAGCACTTTGATCACTTCAGGATTTCTACCAAATCTCGCAGACCAAATCAAAGCAGTATATCCTAAATCATCGCTTGCATTTACATCAGCTCCGGCTTCAATCAATGCCTGAATGACATCAGGCTTACCAAATTTAGTAGCTTTCATCAACACTGTTTCACCATTTTTATTGGCAGCATTCACATCCGCTCCGTTTTGAATGGCTGTTGCAACATCTTCCGGCGTTGCAGTTCTCCACATTAAATGCAATAAATTTGTATTGATATTCTTTCCTTGTTCCATTCTATTTTTCCATATCAACGTAAACATTTAGGATATAAAAAAACAAACACTCCGGCACAAAAATGTGCATTAAGTCGACGATTGTTCAAGATTCCTTTTAACAAAGTATTTATTAATAAAAATTTGACGCTGCACAATAATTTTTATGAATTGACTTTTGATAGCAAAGGACCACATTAAATATCAAATGCGTCAATTATTATTTTTATGGTAACCTTTGATCATTAATTCAATATTTCTATATGTCGACATATCCGGAAATTTCTTATTTATATTAAATTTTTTCAAAAGATTAAATACCTCCTCACCGATTTCCGGCACAAACCACTGATGCCCTTTATATTTTCTGTGAGCTGTTTTGATTTTATTATTTTTGATATATTTAATCACATAATCCGTTGACCAGTGCATTCCGAATTCGCAATGCACAACCGGATAGCTATCATAACAAAATCCGGCATCCCACACATCAAATAAATCTTTCAAAAATATTTTATACCCATCGGAGGCAATAGAAAAACCGGCACCTGAAATTAACCCTCCACCTTTGTATAGTGTCATAAAATCGACAACAATTTTTCCCAAAACAGGGCTTTTTTTGATGTATTCTTTATGTTTTTGAAAATAATCAAAATGTTTCACAAACCAGTTTAAGTGTTTTTTCTGCTCTTTGCGATATAATTGATAAAATTCACTATGCTCTGCCGCTTTGAAAATTGTAAATTCTTGCTGAGCTTGCATAACTCGTTGTTCCAGCTCAAGATATTGTTTGCGATAATCACTAATATTCATTTTGATTTTTCCTTATTTTTTGCATTTCTTGTAAATAGCGCACATACAAATCCAAACAATGTAAGCAATCGTCGTGTAAATTAGGCCTTTCTTTCACAAAATTTTTATCATCAGCACATTTATTAGCTAAATTGAGAGCTTCTGCCGGATGATGAATATCTTTAATCAGATTGATATTTTCGCGCTGCAAAATATATGTCGTTAATGCAGCAAAAACTTCATAACGACAAGCTTTTTTATCTGCTGATTTTATAATTGGCAGATTGATATATTCTTCAAAAGTTATAATATTTTCTTGTTTCATTTTTTATTCTCCATTTTTTTCAAAATTTCTTTCATTACTTGAAGTGTTTTGTATTTTTCAAAATCGCTTGATATTGTTTTATGCTCACATAAATACTCCAAAGTGGCGCACAAAAACTGATGGTATTGTTCTAATGTCATTTTGCTCTCTTTAATTTATCTCAAATCCAGACCTATAAAGAGGGTAAAAAATAAACCCATCAAAACGATGGGCTTTACAAACTATTCCTATCGTCCAAGCTTGAATACCGTACAATTTGCCGGTTGCTGTGTGGTCATCGGGCTTGTCCCTCACACACTCTTTATAGATCAGTTTTAATTATGAATTTTACATAATTAAGCTATATATACCGGATTTGCCATAACCGCACACATTGTTTCTTCGAGCCTTTTGCACTCATTAAAACAATCGGAATAATATTGATAAGGTGTCGGCAAAACTGTTCCGTTTAATTCTACGTACCACATATTTTTTCTCCTTTTATTTACAAAGATTGAGAGCTTCTTTTTGCATTCCTTCTCTAAAGATAGCACAGGAAGCATTTCTTTTCGTAACAACTGAACTTTTTTCATATGGTCTTCCGTTTACTTTAATACCATAATTTTCAATTGCTTCATCTATATTAGATTTATCTTCTTTCATATAATTTTTTGCAACAACATCATAGCAAGAAGCAAAAGTTCCTTTTCCTATTGAATTCAATGTTCCTATTAACCAATTTTGAGTTTTAGTCATTGTTTTTCCTTTCACTATATTTTTTGTTGAAGTTGTTTGAACAATAAATCCTCTCTTAAAATCAGATTCTTGAATATGACTGTTCGGTGCATCATATTTTTTATGACAATCATGACACAAAAAATGAAAATTATTCGGATCTGAATGTATTTGATTAATTTTGAGAGCAAACGCATTCAAATCGACTTGATAAACATCATCGTGAATTGATTTTGCCACCACGTCAAAAGCCTTTTTAATAAGAAATCGCCTGTCTTGCCCTCTTAAATGTGCGGCCTCTAAAGGACTTTGTTTCCCGCATAATTCACAAGTTCCTTTTTTATACTGTTTCGTAAGATAAGGAACTTTATTTTTGACATAATCATTAAGATATGTGTAAAAATTGTCAAAGTTTCCTATAAAAACGGGATTAATTACTTTTTTTTCATCTGAATTTTTCATCTGTTTTTATCCTCTGCTGGTTAAAATAAAGCCTATAAAGAGGGTAAAAAATAAACCCATCGTGACGATGGGTTTTATAAACTTTTCCTATCGTCCAAGCTTTAGCACCGTACAATTTGCCGGTTGCTGTGTGGTCATCGGGCTTGTCCCTCACACACTCTTTATAGGTTGACTGCAACCGTATCACAAAAATTTACGAAATACAAGCTTTTTTTTATTTTTTTAAATCTTTAACATAATCTTCAAAAGAAGCATAGCCGAGAGCTTTTACCGGCGCTTCCATTTTTTTCAAAGCTTTATTGACAATTTGTCCGACACGGTCAGCCGTAACACTGAACTCTGCTCCGATTTCATCCAAAGAGAGAGCTTTATCTCTACCAAGTCCGTAGTGCATACGAAGGACACGTTCTTCCCTCGGCGTTAATGTGCTTAAAATTTCATCTATATTGTTTTTAATTTCAGTCATTTTAGTTCCTTTCCTTAAAGTTTTTCCGATTCGTTTTGCATTATAACATATTTGTATTTGACTGAAGAATTTATTTTTTTCCTGTCAAATATCCTTCTAATAATTTAAGAATTTCAGGATTCTTGTTCTCTTTTGCATAGTCAAGAGCCGTTTTCCCTTCATTATCCTTAACATTGACATCAGCTCCTGCTTTTAATAATGCTTCTATAATATCGAAGAAGCCATGACTAGCTGCTGCAACCAATGGTGTCCATTCATCATTATTTTTTGCATCAATATCTGCACCTTTATCAAGTAACATATTTATAACGTCAGAATATTCATTATTATATGCCGCATACATCAACGGCGTCCAGCCCTCCTCATCTTCTTCATTAACATCTGCGCCGTTTGCGATTTCAGCCATAACATCTTCGGGAGTTGCTTTTTTTCACCATTTTGCATCTAAAAAATTTGACATTTTAACACCCCTTTCTGTTTTTGCTGAATTTATTTTTTGCTACTGTTCAAATATTTTTCTATCACAGCAATTATTTCAGGTTTATTGCTTTTTTTCGCATAATCAAAAACACTCGTTCCGTTTGAATTTTGGGCGTGAACATCCGCGCCGTGTTTGATAAAAGCTTCTATAATTTCAGGTTTCGCAAAATATGTCTGATTATCTTTGTGGAGCGGAACAAGCACATTCATTAAAACAGTGTTTCCAAATTCATCCGTGATGGCATTCACATCTGCGCCGTATTTAACCATCAAATCAATCGTTGAAGTCTTTTGGGCCAAACACCCGACCGAAGTAATTATTGCTTTAATATCTTCCGTGTTCATTTTAGAAAGTTTTTGTTCAACAATTTGCGGATTTTCATCTGCAAGAATATCATCTCTCAAATCTTTTCTATACTCAAATTTATTTTCCATCTTTTTTCTCCGCAATATTTAGATACTCAATACTCATACTATTTTTCTACACATCCCTTACACATTTTCTAAACAACGTCTATCATAAAATTTGATGGTGCGCAATAATTTTTATGAATTGACTTTTGACAAAAAAGTGTTATACTCCACACAACAAAAAAAATTATTAAGGCTTATGAAAAAGAAAATTAGTATAGCACTATGCTATGATTTTGACGGAACGCTTGCAGCCGGAAATATGCAAGAATACGGTTTTTTGAAAAAACTCGGTATCACCCCGAAAGAGTTTTGGGCAACATCAAACAAACTCTCACATGAGATGAATGCAGATCATATTTTATGTTATATGAAATGCATGTTAGATGCAGCCAAGGCTCGAAAAATTCCGTTTAAGCGTGAAGATTTCATTGCTTGCGGAAATGATATCAAGCTCTTTGAAGGCGTAGCAACTTGGTTTGAGCGTATCAACGCATACGGTGCATCAAAGGGTGTGGAAGTCAAGCACTATCTGATTTCGTCAGGTCTTGCGGAAATTGTTGAAGGAACCGAAATTGCAAAATACTTTGAAAAGCTTTATGCTTGCAGTTTCATGTATAACGGATACGGCGAGGCCGAATGGCCGGCCAGAATTGTCAATTACACCGACAAAACGCAGTATCTTTTCCGAATCAACAAAGGCTGTTTAGACCCGAACGACGAAAAAGGTGTCAATGCCGTGATGCCAAAAAATGAGCGTCCGCTTCCATTTAGTCGCATGATTTATTTCGGCGATGGCGACACAGATGTTCCTTCAATGGAAATCGTCAAGAAAAACGGCGGTCACTGTATTGCGGTTTATCAACCTCGCAAAAAGGGTGCCCCGAAAAAAGCACAAAAATTTCTTGAAGATGATCGTGTCAATTTCATAGCCCCCGCAGATTACTCTGACGGCAAAAAAATAGATAAATGCGTTAAATGCATTATCGATGGGATTGCAAACGAAATCAAATTGCAAGAACTCTAACTTAAAAAAAGCCCGCTTTTGAAAGCGAGCTTTTTTTGTGTCGTTATAATCGGTAATTTTTTTTGATTTGATATATTTAAATAATGCGGCTTAAATGTAACCGAAAGATTTATCTTTCATGGTCTAACTGATATAAGGAAAACTGACATGAGAAAAGTTTTATTATTGGCAAGCTGTGCATGTTTTGCAGCCTTAAATGCTTCTGCTTTTGAATTTAATCCGTACGTTGCAGCTAAAGCAAAATATGTTATTGCACGCAACGAAGTAAAAGTAAAAGGCAGTTTTGAGGGCAAAGAAAAATTAAACGATAATATTTTAGGCGGCTCGGTTATCGTTGGTACAACTTATCCGCTTTTAGATGGTAATTTCCGCTTTGAATTGGAATATACTAAAAACGCCGACGCCAAAAAAAGACAAGTTAAAGTTAAAACACAAGGTGTTTTGCTCAACGTTTATTATGACTTTGATATAAAAACAGTTCCTGCCTTTAAGCCCTATATCGGTGCCGGTTTAGGTTGGGGCCGCACGGAAATTGAAAGCAAAAACTCCAAAACAATTAGAAACAACGGCACTTCCGCACAAATCGGCGGCGGCATCAATTACCAAATCTGCGAGCACGTTACAGCTGATTTAGGATATCGTTATATCACGTATGGTGATTTTGATAAAGAATACCATTTTGGTCCGATTTATGAAAAATATGAATACAAACCCCGCGCACACGAAATTCTACTCGGTGTCAGATATTCATTTTAATTGATGATATATTTTATCAATTTCCCCCGGCTTTAACCGGGGGTTTTTATACATTTTAGCGGATAATTCAATAAGTCCTATAGGTCATTTTTGCAACAAAAATCAAATGACAGATTCAAAAATGCATAAATATTGAAATTGTCACTCTCTCAAGAATTCCGATAATTTTTTTGCAATTGTATTTGTCAGCTGATTAAATTTCATATTAAATCTGTCAAACACAGAACATTGACCGCTTGCAATTTCTTTCCACCTGTTGCTTTCAACGCGGCCGGCTTTTAAGCCACCCATTCGAATAACTGCTATATTCATTTTTTTATAAAAATTATCCGACAACCAAACTGTTCTGTTATTTTTATCAAAAAAACGTATCCTGTTCGAATTTTTTCGATCCCTTTCAAATCCGATAACTCTTTTTTCTTTATCTTCTTTAGCAAGTTCTCCGTTAATGAAATCTATTGTATCTAAAAAACCACCGTTACAAGGCATATCCGCACTCCTTTCAACAATTGTTCTTATAGTCAGATTATGCACAATTCTTTTTAATTTGTCAACATTTTTGTCAAATTAGCAAACAACATTTTTGGCCAGTCCGCCAAGCGATGTTTCTTTATAATCGTTTTGCAGGCTTAAACCTGTTTCATACATTGTTTTGATAATGCTGTCTAAACTGACCTTGTGTTCTCCCGTGCCGCGCGTAGCCAATCTGCTGGCATTGACGGCCTTAATGGCTGCCATCGCATTTCGCTCAATACACGGAATCTGCACCAATCCTTTAATCGGATCACATGTTAGCCCTAAATTATGTTCCATCCCGATTTCGGCCGCATTTTCTATTTGCGCCGTATTTCCGCCCATCACAGCACAAAGTCCGGCCGCCGCCATCGAGCAAGCCACTCCGACTTCCCCTTGACACCCGACCTCTGCTCCTGAAATCGAAGCATTTGTCCGATAGAGTGAACAAATAGCCGCCGCCGTTGTTAAATAAACAATATCCGCCATATCGTCATAAAATGCTTTTTTATGCGCAAACCTCTGATAGTATCGCATCACGGCAGGCATAATGCCGGCCGAGCCCATGGTGGGCGCTGTCACAATTTTGCTGCCTGAAGCATTTTCTTCAGCCACGGCAAAAGCCCATAAATTGACCCAGTCTAAAATAAAAAGTCCATCATCCACATTATTTTCAAAACGTTTTTGCAAACTTTCATACATTTCGGGGGCCCGACGTCTGACCTTTAAACTTCCCGGCAAAATTCCTTGTTTATGCACACCGTCATTGATATTTTGTTGCATAATTTGTGAAATTTTGCGGATATATTTTTTTGTATCTTCGTCTGAATACAGAGCGCGTTCATTTGCCAAAACAACGTCACTGACAGACATATTTTGCTTTTCACAAATACACTTCAGCTGAGCAAAACTGTCAAATTGAAAAGGAACATCAAGAGGCTGCCGTTCTATTCTATGCGCAATTTCATCAAGCCGCGCGATTGTCCCGCCGCCGACCGAAAAATAAGTTTCTTCAAGAACAATATTATTTTGCCCGTCCAGCGCCACAAATTTCATACCGTTGGAATGTTCTTTTAAAAAAGTCTTTTTCTCAAAAATAAAATTTTTTTCAAAATCAAAATTAATATTTTGTTTGTCGCCCAAAAGAAGCGATTTTGAGTTTTTCACACGCTCAATATAATTTTGTTTTAAGTCGATTTTATCTGCCGTCAGACCAAGCAAACCATACACAATGGCATTCGGTGTGCCGTGCCCGACACCTGTGAGAGCAAGAGAACCATATAAATAAATTTTTACATCCTGAACGCTATCAATTTTGCCTTTCAAATTATCCACAAAACGCTTAGCCGCTTTCATCGGCCCAACGGTATGCGAACTTGAAGGCCCGATTCCGATGGCAAAAATTTCAGACAAACTGTAATACATACCAAACTCCTATTTATTCTGACACATCAAAATATCAGGTAAGATTTAATTTTAGGTTTATTTTGTACATTTCAAATATTAAAAAAGTGCCCTTTTGACAAGGACACTTTTTAAAAAAGACGCTGTTATACCAACAACCGAAGCCCATTTTTATAGGCCTGAGATTCTTCTCGGTTTCCGCGATATTTGAGATATGCTTCAGCATCAGGATAAAGCGAATACCTTGATACATAACTCATCACTTCATTATGTTTTCCCTTTCGCATCAGCATGATTTCAGCTTCTTTTGAAAGCCTGAACTCGGCGATGTAATCGAAAACTTTTTTCCGATCGCGACCGGTTACCAATTGAACTTCTTCTTGCGGTTTTAACTTATCCATAATACTTTTTTTTTTAACGAGGTTCGGCCCTTTTACCTACTCCTTCATATTGTTAATAATTTTTATTTAATTCAAATCAGATTCTCTTCTAACAGATTAAATTGAATTGTCAATATTATAAGGTATTTATTTATCTTTTTTTATAAAAATCGTATATACAGTGCCCGATTTTTTTCTCAAAATAATCTTTTATTTCGTTGCTGGCAATTAAAATAGGAGAAAGATCTTCACTCGGATGGCGCGAGCCATATTCTTCGGCTCTTTGCTCAAGTGTCACAAATCCGTCTTTATTAGCCAAATTATCACAAAGCTCAATCAAATAATCTTCATCTTTTGCCGGATGGGTAGCTATATAATTTTCAATAAAATCATAATCTTCTTTTTTATTATAAAACCAATGCGCATACATTTCATAACACGCCAATTTTCTCCATGGAAACGAATGTAACAAACACGCGCGCGCAATTTCCTCATCTTGATTGCATAATTTTTCATATCCCAAAATACCGTGAAAACGCTCTTTTCTATCTTCCTCCGTTTTGCAAACATCATGAAGAAGCCCCATAACGTAGACTCTGTTTTCATCCATTACCGGAATTTCCGATGCAATCATTTGCGCAATTTTTGCCGCCCCGACCACATGATTTTCATATAAATACCAAGTATTTGGATCGCGCCCGAGCGCAATTTCCTGCTTTTTAACCTGTTCAATTATTCCATGTGCTTGTGCTCTTGATATAGACATTTTCAAATCCTTTTGTTCAAAACTTTCAATAGATTATATTACATTATTTTTTTGAAGCATTAAAAAAGCTTTATTAATTCCATTTCAAAATTTAAATATATTCTCTATCTGCAATTAAATTGATCTTTCACATAAGATAGATCCACAACCCTTTTATCATGATATTTTTTCAGCGCATTTTTAGCATAAGCAGCATAGCACGAAATTCTCTCAAACGGTGAAATACTTTTTTCGCTCATAAATCTTTTGAACGCGAACCATGCCATAATATGTTTATGTCGGCTCAGCTGATTGGATCGAAGACGATAAAGAAGCAAAATTTTGTTCAAACCATAAAATTTTTCTCCTCTTCGCAGATATTGCATCCAAAGCCGTGCATCTTCACAAAGCTCTCGATCATTTGGAAAACAAATATCTTTAATTTTTTCGCGGTCAATCATCACGGTTGACATACCGATTTGCGATGTTTTCATATAACGTTTGATATCAATACATTCATCCACATTCACTTGCCCCCGACCGCGCACCTGACCGTCTTCGGTCAAACAGGCAAAAGCCGTGTGTGATAAACCTGCATCATGTTTTCGCATAAAAAAGATTTGGCTGGATAATTTATTTTTGGCCCACAAATCATCTGCATCAATAAAAGCCAAATACCTTCCGGTGGCATATTGAATGGCCTCATTTCGTGCGGGGCCTGCCCCTTGATTATTTTTCAAAGAATAAATTTTAATGCGCGAATCTTTTTGAGCGTACTCATTCACCTTTTCAAGCGATCGATCGGTCGAAGCGTCATTAACAATAATGAGCTCCCAATTTTTATAATCCTGGCGAAGAACCGATTCGATTGTTTGCCCGACATATTTTTCACAGTTATACAAAGGTAAAATGATTGATACTTTATCCATATTTGTCTCTCTTGATTTCTAAATTGTATAAAATTTAACATGATTAAAAAAAAATTGTCAATATATTCGTAATAACAAATGATTTCAATTTACTCTGATATATAAAAAACAGCGTCTTAAAAAAAAGACACTGTTTTTTCACTTAAGAAAGCGATTGCCCGTTTTGATAAGCATCAATTTCTTCCTGATTTCCGCGTACCAACAAAGCGCCTTCTGCCATAGAGCTTGAAAAAGGCCAAGGCCACTCTGTAATGTAATGCATAATTTCTTTATGCTTACCGCGTTTGATTAAAGCAATTTCTGCTTTTTCCGAAAGCGGCCTTTGAGAAATGTAAGCCATAATCTCATCGTTATTACCGCGCTTGATCAAAGATTTTTCAGCCTTATCAGAAAGAAAATTATCTTTAATGTAAGCCATAATTTTTTTATGATTTCCACCGGTAATCATCTCAAGCTCTTGCATTTCATTTAATTTTTCCATGATAATACATTTTTTTAGCGAGGTTCGGCCCTTTAACCTACTCCTTCAAATTGTTAATAATTTATATTTAATTGAAATCCAGTTTCCTTTATAGCACATTTAAGTCAGTTGTCAATCTTTTCAACAAAATCACGATTATTAAATACCATATTTAAAATTTTAACTTTTGCCGAATATAATAATTTCTGTGGCTAAAAATAATCCGGCAGATTTATGAAAAACGAAAATATTTTACAGCAACTCCAAAGCGCAGAACAAAAATTTCAAATCAATGATTATAAAGGAAATTTTGTTTGTTCCTGCAGAATTGAAAAATATGGAAACATACCTATTTTGCTTTCAGCACCGCACGCTGTGAAACAAATTCGAAACGGCGAAATGAAAGCGCACGAATTTTATACCGGTGCAATTGTCGAATATCTGTCAAAACAAATCGGTTGCGCGTGCATTACAAAACAATATTTGATTGAAAATAGCTTTAGCGATGACCCAAACACTGATGATGAAAATTGCCTGTATAAACAAACCGTCAGCCACTTTTTAAGCGAACATGAAATCAAATTATTTGTTGATATTCACGGACTTTCAAGCAAGCGTGACAGCATTATCGATATTTGCATTGATGACGGTCAAAACATCAATGACATAACTTATGTTTCCGATTTACAAAAATTTATAGAAAACACATTTGGCAAAAATAAATGTTCGATAGATAAATATTTTAATGCTTCCTCAAAAAATATTATGAGCAAATGGGTTCATACCAATTTTAATATTTCTGCCATAGAGCTTGAAATCAATGGTGCTTATCGCTGTTTTGAAGGCAACACAAAAAAACAGTCACTTGATTTATTTTTATGCTTAAAGCAATGGCTGAATAGTATGGTCTTTTAATTCTTGCGTGACAAATTATTGATGACGCTTAAATTCTTCTTTGGCTTTTTGAAGCTGTTTCATAAATTCATCATTTGCGTGCAATCTGTTTATAAGTGCCGAACTTAAAAGGCGTGCATAATCCACATCGCTTTGATAATGGAACCCGACAATAACACGGCTCTCACCATATTCAAACGCACGTTTTAATATCTCGTTTTGTTTTTTAGGATTGATTTCGGCCAAAACAAGCGCAACGGCCCAACTCGTTATGGTGTGCCCTGAGGGATAAGATGAATTATTCTTTAATGCTTCTTCATCATCCGGAACTGGTGTTTTTTCATTAAACTGAACAAAAGGTCTGGTGCGCATCAATTGATTTTTGGCTTTATCTTTGCAGACAAGCGCTGTTTCATATACACGTTCCAAAAGAGCCGTTATTTCGGGAATATTTTCTTTTGAAATAATTAAACCGAAAGGTCCGGAATAGATTTTATATAAATATTGCAGTGAAAAATCGGCATCTTCAACGGCTTGCACCCCACGCTTTGTCAAGCGCATAGATTTTCCCCTTTGATAGCGATACCAATCATTATAAAAAGAAGTATCCGTCAGCTTTGGCGGAAGCGGTAAAAATTCCGATGCCGTCGGCACCTCATCGATTGTTAAAAAAGAAACAACTTCCGCATGGCAAACCGCATGAATTAAAACTAAAAAAGCAAATAAAGCCATATATATCTTTTTCATAAAATTCTCCGATGGAAAGACTAATTTTTTTTGAAGACTATCCAATCAGCAGTCAAAAGTCAAGAATGCACTTCAATTAAAAAAAACACCCTGTCAAAGGGTGTTTTTTTGTAAACCGATGGCAAGAGCCAAAGATTTTTCATGCGGGATAAATACCGGATTTCAGATCAGACGCTTGATATATGCGCCTGAGAAGATCCGCCCACTGTTCGCGCATACTCAAAGATTCATCTTTGAGATGTGAAATTGCAATGTCTGCCAGCTTTTCAAGCTCAGCTTCGGTGTAATCACTCAGCAGTTGATCAAGAGAAAGTAGCCGTAACTCACCGTCATCCGAGATACCTTCCTTGGACGCGTTTTCTGATCTTTCTTTTTCACTGGCTTTTGTTCCGACCCATGCGATGAGGGCCACTAAGGCGATAACGCCTAATAAAAAAAATACATTCATACTTGTAAAAATTTAAAAATTGGTTCTTGGGTGTAATAAACCATATCTAGACAAAATTGTCAATATATTTTTTTGATATTTTGTTATAAAAAATCACCCAAAAAGGGGTGTTCTTTTATTGGTGATGCAAAGCTGGCAGTTTACGAGCATATTTTGTAATTTGTATTCATACCAGTTTTACATTGACAAATATACTTTTTAATAATATACTTATTCGAAATCATTTAGTTATTGTGTTATTATTAACCTTTAAATTTTTATAGTTATGCGTGAATTTCTTAAAAACTATTGGGTGTCCATAACGCTTGTTTTGTGCACCGTGGCGGTTTTGACCGTTGAATTTCTTATCTTCCCGCTTTACTCAGAGTTCTTTGGCGTAGGATATTTTGTTATCCTGCTTGCAATCCTTTTTTTGTCCTGTGCGGATGATTTTGATGAGGAGAGAGCGTGGACTACGTTTCGCGTACTCAGTTTCATCGCTCCTTTCCTGCAGATGGGGATGCTGATGTATCTGTTTCCAACGGAAATTTGGTTTCCTGTCATCAGCGGCGGTTTACTTTCTTGCATTGGTGGTCCTTATTTGGCGTGGGGTGTGCCTACAATGAGATTGTTGAGGCAAGTGCAACGTGGCCTTCGAGATAAAATGGAAAGTGATGCTAAACAATTTCGTATTGAGCATGAAGCTTTTTTGGCTCGGAGGAAAGAAAAGCAAGAAAAAGCGGCGGCAAAGAAAAGGTATTCTTATCAAGGCAAACCGGTTTCTCATTTGCGCTCGAAGATTGTGCGTGTAGAAGAAGAGGTTGGTGGCTACACGATTTATTTGGAGTGTGGTGCTAAGTATTACATCTTTAAGCATTGGCTGAAAAGAAAAGGAAAGAAGATGTTGGCCGCACCTAAAATCGGAAATTATGCCACTCTGTATTATTCCGCACCTTCCGAAGGGCAATTTGTTGTTGCTTGCTATATTAGCGGAAAGTGCCGATATAAGGCAGACGGTTTTGAAGAGCATTGAAAAATACCAATCTAAAAAAGCCTCCCGCAAGGGGAGGTTTTTTTATTTTCGTGATGCTTACCTCGCAAGTTACGAGCTGAAATTATTTTGATTGTGTGCAAATGTAAAATATAAACAGAGCAACAAGAAGCCAAAAAATAATTTTGATGATAGAAACAAATAAAGACCAAAAGCAAAAGAATGTTCTAATCAAAAAGGAATGTTTGCTCTTTTGTTCTTTTTTTTGTTGTTTTGAAATTTTCTTTAACAAATGAATAATTTGCTCATTTTCACGTTCTTTTTTTGCAACTTTTTCACTTTTGAGAAGCCATGCACCAAAAGCTAAAGGCACGGCATATTCTTCTAGTAAGCTCTTTTTCTTTTTTGATTTAGAAAAATATTTAGATAAGTTATCAGACATATATTTCCTCTTTATTTTTCAATAAGCGATTGTAAGACTTCTTTCCACTTTCCAAATTTAACAGCATCCGGTATGGAAGCATTTGCCGGGCTTGTTGATGGCAAAGAAAAAGATTGTCTGTTTGATAAATATTCTAAATTGTATTTTTCAAAATATTTAGCTGCTTTTTGACCATTAAATAAAATATATTTTACGGTTTGAAATTTTGAAAAATCGTTAGGTTGCTCTTTTTCAATATTAGAATCTAAACTTCCATCTCTTTCACATTTTGAAAGGCTATCCCACAAACCGATACCATTTGATTGAAGTAATTTTTGTTTATCATCTTTACTTTTTAACTCAATGCCGTTATTTAAAATTTCTTGTATATATTTCCAAAATCTGTTTTGTGGATTGGCATAATACATTTGTTTTTCTATTGATTCATCACCCGGCATTGTTCCAACGATTAAAATGCGTGTCTTATCATCAATCCAAGGCTCTAAACATTTCTTTTGCATTATTTTATCCTATCAATTTTAACATAGTTATATACAATCTAGTATATTTATTTTTTAAAGGTAAATAATTTTTTAAAACGATTAATATACTGAAAAATAATAATATTTTACTTTATTAGTTCGTAAAATTTCCCAAAGTGCGCATTTTAAAAAAGCAAACATCCGAACTCGGTTAAGTTATTGATTTAAAAAGAAAAAACAGCCATTTTACTGGCTATTGTTTGTATTGGTGATCTGAGGCGGGATAGAGCGCGACGTTGCTTTTCAGCAACGCTCGCTCATCTCGCTATCGCTCGATTCCGAACCTATGGCTTCTTCAGCTCCGCTGATTTCACCAATAAAAAAGCCTCCCACAAGGGGAGGTTTTTTTATTTTTTTTACGGGATAGAGCTCGACATTGCTTTGCAATGCTCGCTCATCTCGCTATCGCTCGATTCCGAACCTATGGCTTCTTCAGCTCCGCTGATTTCACCAATAAAAAAACACCCACAAAGGGGTGTTCTTTTATTGGTGATCCCAACGGGATTCGAACCCATATTACCACCGTGAAAGGGTGATGTCCTAACCTTTAGACGATGGGACCGTCAAAGCTAATGAGGCATATATACAAAAATTTTTTTTTAAGGTCAAGAATTTTTTTCATATTTTTAATTTTTTTTACAAATTATTTGATTCTTCACACACTTTAATAAAAAAAGACCGTGCTTAATATTGCACGGTCTTTTTTTCTTAACGACTGGTCATCCACTGCACACCTTCCGAATTTTTGCACACACAATATTTGTATTCATCAAATAAATCGAATGTGGTCGGCCTATCTTGAGGCTTAAATCTTAAGATAGTTTCTGCTTTGCCGTCGCGTGGCTTACACAGTTTAACAGGTTCCAAGTCTTCACCTGTATAGCGGAATACACAGAAAAACGGATCTTTATCAGAAGTACAATTTATCAGTTTTATGTTTGAAGCACGAACTGTTCGATAATTGTCTTCCTTGAAGCTCCTCACAGACATAACTTTCAGCCTCAGATGAATACCCGGACATTTCTTATACTTTGAAATCTCCATCAGATAACAAAGGCCGGAATAAACATCTTTGTAAAGCCAATAGTAATCTTCGTCCTCAGCAAACATCCCCCGACAAACGAGTTTCAGCATTTTGATTTTCGGCGAATAAACAAAATTTGAAAGTTTATGAGCGGAATGTAAGTTCACAAATGCCGCAATAATTTGGTAGGCATCATTTGCATAGAGAACATCTCTACCGGTAAACTCCATTATAAAATAACGTTGTTTACCTTCTTTCAACTCAGCAAGCACCTTGGCAATCTGAGCTTTCCTTTCTTTTGAAATGTAAAGCATAATTGTAATATTAAATAGTTTAACATAGTAGTCATCAAGATAGATGCCATTATATTCACTCTTCAATATTTGTCAATATTTTTTCATTTTTTATTCTTTACTGTCTTTATGCAAAGCCAGTTTACTTAAATGCACCAAACGAATTTTTTTATTTTTCAATGTTTCAAGCCATTCTTTCAAAACGCGAAAAGTCTGACTTTTCGGATGTCCGATAGCAATCGAATATCCCTGCAACTGCGCGATTTTTTCAGCCTCTTTTAATTGCTTTGAAATATACGCATAGTCATTTTGATTATCTAAAAAAACGTCACGTTTTAAATACCGAACGCCGTTTTTTTCAGCCAACTGCCCTGCAACGGAATAAGGGGTTGTTTTAGAATCCAAGAAAAACATATTGTTTGATTTCAAAACATTCATCACAACATCCATTTTAGGCGCACTCATGGTAAACAAACTTCCCATATGATTATTTACCCCTTTCACGTTGACACCTTCAAATTTTTGAAGCATTTGCTTTAAGCCCGCCACAATTTCTTCATCTGTCATTGAAACGCTTAGCGTATCGGGGGCAAGACTGGCCTGCCCTTCAGGCTCCATCGGCACATGAATGATAATTTCATGTCCGGCATTTTGAGCTTCCATACACAATTCTTTTAAGTTTTTCCCATACGTTAAAAACGAAGAAGTTAAAGGCGCCTGAAGACTTAAAATTTCTTTTGTGCGTTTTTGATTAATTCCCATATCATCAATCACAATTGCCATCAAGGGTATTTTTTCACCTGTTTTAACAGCAGGCTGAGCCGAAACATCTTGCTCTTTTTTCTCTATGATGGCATCCCTTTCTTTGGCGGGCATCAAAATTGACACTTCTTTGCTTAAAGTTTGTTTATGCCCTGCGTTAGCATAAACGTCATGCAAAAACACCAACAATCCCAAACAAAGTAAACCGACAATTCCGCAAACGCACCAATAAAGCCAAGGCGTCGGGGTTAAGTCTTCAATCTCTTCGTCTTTTTTTTCCATCAGTCTTTCTTTCGAAGTGTCGGGAATGCAATCACATCACGAATGGTATCCGCACCTGTCAAAAAGATAGCCAGTCTGTCAATTCCCATACCCATACCCCCTGTCGGCGGCAAAGCATTTTCCAGAGCTGTGATAAAGTCTTCATCGAGCATTTGAGCTTCATCATCGCCATTTTCACGTGCCGCAACTTCGGCTTCAAAACGCTCACGTTGTTCGAGCGGATTTGAAAGTTCGGAATACGCACACCCCATTTCCATACCGGCGATATAAGCATCAAAGTGTTCGACCAAACGCGGATTATTTCGATGTGTTTTTGCAAGCGGTGAAACGTCACGCGGCATATCGGTCACTAAAATCGGGTCAATCAAATGCGCTTCAACTTTTTCATCGAACACTTCTTGAACAACCTTCCCCCACGAAGTACATTCGCTGGCGTCTACACCGGCCGTTTTAGCCATCGCAATCGCTTCTTCTAAGGTTTGAGCTTCCATTAAATCAATACCGGCATATTCTTTGTCGAGTTCCACAATTGATTTGCGGGCAAAGGGTTTGGCCAAATCAATCGTATGCCCGTTAAATTCAACAACCGTTGTCCCCAAAACCGTTTGAGCCACAAAGCGAAGCAAATCAGGAATAAGCTCTGCCATCGTGTTATAATCGGCATAAGCCTGATAAGCCTCGAGTGCCGTAAATTCCGGGTTATGACTTTTATCAATACCTTCATTTCTGAAATTTCGACCGATTTCAAACACTCTGTCAAAACCACCGACAACCAATCTTTTCAAATAAAGTTCCGGTGCAATTCTTAAATACAAATCCATATCAAGCGCATTATGGTGCGTAATAAACGGTTTGGCATTTGCCCCACCCATAATCGGGTGCAACATCGGTGTTTCCACTTCTAAAAAGTGATGCATTTCAAAATAGCGACGAATAGCCGAAACGATTTTGCAACGTTTTTCATAAATGGCTTTCGCCTCATCATTGACAATAAAATCAACATAACGCTGGCGATATCTGGCTTCCGTATCTGTCAAACCGTGGAATTTTTCCGGAAGCGGTTGTAAAGATTTTCCGATAATATCAAATTTTTCGGCGGCAACCGTGAGTTCTCCGCGCGGTGTACGCCGAATAAAACCGGTTACCCCGACCAAATCGCCCACATCAAGACATTTCAAACGCTCCATATCTTCTTCGGGCAAAATCTTTTTATAGCAAAAAACCTGAATTTTGCCCGATTTATCTTTCAAATCGATAAACATACCGCTGTTACGAACAGCCATTGCACGGCCGGCCACGGTTACTCTGTCTTCGGTATCAACGCCTGCCTCTAAATCTTTATATTTTTCATCCAAATCGGCGGCATACGCTGTCGGCTCAAATTTATACGGATACGGATTATACCCCTTATCTTGCAAATTTTTAAGCTTGTTTAATCTTGATTGATAATGAATATTTGTCTCGTCTGACATTTAAATAACCTTTATTCTAAAATTTAAACTGGCGTTATTATATCGTAAGTATTTTTTATTTCAATAAATAAAAACATCCCCTTTTAATTTTTCTTGCAAATTCGATTTAGCTTTGATAAAATAAATTTCAGATAGCAAAAGGCTGTCTGGGGTGTAACGACCTCTGTTAGATGCATCATAATTTTATGATGAAAAACTTCCAGTGTTGGCTGGAAGGTTGCAAAATAAGTTTTATAGCAAATATGCACACTATTTCATCTAAGTAGTCGTTAACTTCCAGTCGCCTCTCAAAGGCGATATTTTTTTTTATTTTAATTGATCACAATACGGAGGTTCAAATGATGAATATAAAATCAATAAAAACTTTAACAGCCGGGGCATTATTGGCTTTAGCAAATTGTCTGCAAGCGTTTGCCGGAGATACCGGAAGTTGTGGAACGAATTGTGTTTATACATATAGCAATGGTACTTTAACTTATTCGGTTGCTGATGCAAATTCCAACAATGGTAAAGGGAAAATAACTATTAGTAATTATTATTACGGTATAGATGACACAATAGAGAATATCATTGTTAATGAAGGGATAACGAGTGTCGAGATCTCGGATCACTCCGGTTTTATAAACGTTGGAACCGCCAACGGCAAACTTGTTTTGCCGGATAACTTCACAACAGGCATAAATAGCATGTGGGGGCTTGGATTCGGAACAATTGAATTTGGCAACAATGTCACCATCGGGGCTGGTTCTTTTCGCTTTAACGATGACGCAGATGTCACTTTAGTGATGAATGCCGATGCAAATATTACTTTTGATGATGGGGCAATGGATTATTACGCCACTTCTAAATCACCAAACAGTATACACATAGCTTGCAAAGGAGATCCGGACAGCTGTTACGATAAATTCAGTAATGTTCGAAACAAACGAAACCCCGGTAATGTAACTTATGATTATTACCAAGAAGAAGATAGTGAGGGAAATGTGATATTGTATAACGATACAGGTTATTCTAAGTACGATTCAGATGGTAATATAATTGCCAAATATGACGTAAACGATCATTTGCTTACGCAATACAGATATGCCACTGACGGTTCTGTTGCAATTTATGATGCAAACGGAAAACTGATCGGATTACAAGGAAAGCGTATTTATACCATTGATGAAGCAACCCAATTACTAGGCTCAAACAATAAAAATACATTTTCGATCAGGTACCGCTAAGAAAAAAAAGAAAACGTCATTGCGAGTGAGTAAAACGAACGTCACAATCCATTCCTTATTTTCCCTCCCCCTCGAGGGACTCTCTTTCTTTTCTCCCCCTTGAGGGGGGAGATACAGAGAGGGTGAATAACTATTATCCTTTTTCCTTCCGTCACCCTCGGGCTTGTCCCGAGGGTCTCTCTATCTGTCACGCCTCGAGAATGCCATCGGCGTTCGAGGTTAGGCGTCCATAAAAAAACGTCATCCAGAGGCCATCAGGCCGTCGCAATCCATTCCTTACCTTTCTGTCATCCCTTGAGGTGCGCTACGCGTCACCTCATCAAGGGATCTAAACCTTAATCGCCCGCGCTTTGGCGCTTGAAGGCGATTCTTCCGATTTAAAAAAAACATTACCCCACATACTCATTAAAGTATAAAAATCATCCCTTATAAATTTTTGAGCGCCAAATTTTCAAGTTCTTTTAATTTATCACGATAAACCATCGCCTGTTCAAATTCCAAATTCAGCGCGGCTTCTTTCATGAGCTTTGTATATTCCTTGATTTGCTTTTCGATATTTTTAATTTCTTTAAGGTCAGGCGGCAAATTCTTTTGAACATTATTTTTATCAAAATCCGTTTCCGTCATTTCGGAAAGTGTTTGCGAAATACTTTTTTGCACGGTTTTCGGCGTGATATGATGCGCCAGATTATAAGCTTTTTGTTTCTCGCGGCGCCTGTTTGTTTCATCAATGGCAAATTTAAGTGAATCGGTCATATGATCGGCATATAAAATCACCCTGCCCTTGGCATTTCTGGCCGCTCTGCCGATTGTTTGAATAAGCGAGCGGTTTGAGCGTAAAAAACCTTCTTTATCTGCATCCAAAATTGCCACAAGCGAACATTCCGGAATATCAAGTCCTTCGCGCAACAGGTTAATTCCAACCAAAACATCAAACACGCCGAGCCTTAAATCGCGGATAATTTCAATACGTTCTAATGTGTCAATATCCGAATGCATATAACGCACTTTAATGCCGTTTTCGCTGAAATACTCGGTTAAATCCTCGGCCATTTTTTTGGTCAAGGTGGTCACCAAAACGCGCTCGCCTTTTTTGCCTGTTTCTTTGCATTCTTTCATCAAATCATCAATTTGCGTTGCGGCCGGACGCACAAAGCATTCGGGGTCTAAAAGTCCGGTCGGGCGAATGAGCTGCTCGGCAAAAACACCCCCGCTTTGTTCTAATTCAAAATCACCGGGCGTTGCCGAAACAAAAATCGTTTGCGGACGCATCCTATCCCATTCTTCAAATTTGAGCGGCCTGTTATCCAAGCACGACGGCAACCTGAAACCATAATCCGAAAGTGTTGATTTTCTGTTCTGATCGCCTCGATACATGGCCCCGATTTGCGGCACGGAGATATGACTTTCATCGACAAATAAAATCGCATTTTTGGGTAAGTACTCAAAAAGCGTCGGCGGCGGCTCACCCGGATTTCGCCCCGTTAAATAGCGCGAATAATTTTCAATTCCTTTACAATGTCCGGTTGTTTCCATCATCTCCAAATCAAATTTGGTACGCTGTGCCAAACGCTCGGCTTCAAGGAGTTTCCCCTCGTTTTTAAATTCCTCCAAACGAATAGCTAAATCTTCTTTAATGTGGGTGATAGCTTGCGAAAGCGCCGGCCTCGGTGTCACATAGTGATTGGCCGGATATATCGTAATTTCTGAAAGTTTGTCTGTTTGATGCCCTGTGAGCGGGTCAAATTCGGTGATACTTTCAATCTCATCACCAAAAAACGTCACCCGCCAAGCCCTGTCTTCATAGTGCGCCGGAAAAATATCAAGCGTATCCCCGTTCAACCGAAAAGTCGAACGCGTAAAACTCATTTGGTTGCGTTCATATAACAGATCGGTCAATTTTCGGCAAACCTCTGCAGGGTCAATCACATCGCCGATGCTAAGAGAAAACACCATTGCAGAATACGATTCCATACTGCCAAGTCCATAAATGCACGAAACGGAAGCCACAATAATCGTATCATTTTCTTCCAAAACGTGACGCGTTGCTCCATGACGCATACGGTCAATTTGCTCGTTAATGGCCGAATCTTTTTCAATATACGTATCTGTTTTTGGAATGTACGCTTCCGGCTGATAATAATCAT